>NZ_JBHWMI010000010.1:0-68308 GCF_043423005.1 Qipengyuania sp.
GCGGCGACCGCGTTGCCGATGATGCCGCCCTGCGCTCCGCGCCAGCCGGCGTGGACTGCGCCGATGATGCCGGCGCGGATGTCGGCAAGGAGGATCGGCGCGCAATCGGCGGTGACGATGTGCAGCACCAGCCCGGCCCGCCCGGTTACCAGCCCGTCCGCCTCGACCGGCTGGTCCGGCGCCTCTTCGGCGGTGATCACCCGTGCCGAATGTACCTGCCTCAGCGTGACGTCCCGCCCGCCGGCGACAAGCATGCCGGGGGCAAGGCCATCTTTGAGCGAAAAGCCATGCGGGACCGTGTCCAGCAGCGCAGATCGGATCGGCGGGCTCATGGCCGGTCAGCCAAGCGAACGCATGACCTGTTCGGCCGTATCCCGCGACAGCACCGGGCTGGCGGCAAGCCGTTCGAGTTCGCCCCGCATAAGGCCGGCGCGACCCGGTTCGATCCGGCGCCAACGCCCGAGCGGCGGCACGAAGCGCGCCGCGGTCTGCGCGTTGCGGGGATCGAGGGCGAGAATGAGGTCGGCAATCATCCGATACCCCTCGCCGCTCGCCGCATGGAACGCCTGCGGGTTGCCGGCGAATGCCATGTACAGCGCCCGCACCCGGTTGGGATTGTCGAGCGTGAAGTCGGAATGTTCGGCCAGCGCCTTGACATGCTCGATCGCTTGCGGATGGAGCGATCCCGCCTGCAGCGCGAACCACTTGTCGATCACCAGCGCATTGCCGCGATAGCGATTGTAGAAGTCGATCAACGCCGCCGTGCGCTCCGCCGTGTCGAGCCCGGTCAGCACCATCAGTGCGCCCTGCCGGTCGGTCATGTTGTCGGCGCCGTGATATTGGCGGGCGGCAAGCTCTGCGGCGAGTTCGGCGTCGCTGGCGGCAAGATAGGTCAGCACCAGTGTCTTGACCTTGCGCGCACCCTTTGCCGCACTGTCGAGCGAGAAAGGCACGCCGGCAACCCGGTCGTAGGCATTGCGCAGCTGCGATGCCAGCAGACCGCCCAAATCGGCCTTGAGCAACTCGCGCGCGGCATGGATGCGGCCCGGATCGGCTACCTCCATCTGCTCGGCCAGATAGGACTGGCTCGGCAGCATCATCAACTCCCCGCGCATCAGGTCGTCGAGCGCGGGATCGGCAAGAACCTTGTCCACGGCGCCCGCAATATCGGCAAGGGCCCCTTCACGCTCGTCATCACCGGCATTCCCGGTGATTTCCGTCACGAGATAGCCGGTAACGAGTTCCTGCATCGCCTCGAAGCGGGCGAACGGATCATCGTCCGTGGCCGCAAGAAACACGAGATCCTCGCGCGGGATCGTGCGCTGGATCGTCACCGGGGCGGAAAACCCGCGATTGATGGACAGCACCGGGGGCTTCTCAACTCCCTCGAAACGAAAGTCCTGCTCGGCGCGGTCGAGCACTACCAGCTGCTCGCCCGCATGGGCGCCGGTGTCGCGATCGAACAGGGCAAGGCGCAGCGGGATGGGCATAGGCTGCTTGTCGGGCTGGCCGGGCGTCGCCGGGACCGATTGCCGCAGGGTCAGGCACGCCGCAGTCCCCTCGTGCGACTGGGTGACGGTGACCCGCGGCGTCCCCGCCTGCGAATACCATAGCCGGAACTGTCGCAGGTCGAGGTCGGCGCCATCCTCGATCGCGGCGACGAATTCCTCGCAGGTTGCCGCTTCGCCGTCATGGCGAGTGAAATAGGTATCGGTTCCGCGCCTGAACCGCTCTTCGCCCGCCATCGTGCGCATCATGCGGATGACCTCGGCGCCCTTGTTGTAGATCGTCGAGGTATAGAAGTTGCTGATTTCTCGGTAGCTGTCGGGGCGGATGGAATGCGCGAGCGGACCCGAATCCTCGGGAAACTGCACCCCGCGAAGGATGCGCACATCCTCGATCCGCTTGACCGGGGCGCTGCCCATGTCCTGGCTGAACAGCTGATCGCGAAGGACCGTAAAGCCTTCCTTGAGGCTGAGCTGGAACCAGTCGCGGCAGGTGATGCGGTTGCCCGACCAGTTGTGGAAGTATTCGTGGGCGATCACCCCTTCGACCGCGTCGAAATCCCCGTCGGTTGCCGTCTCGACATCGGCGAGGAC
This sequence comes from Qipengyuania sp., assembly GCF_043423005.1. Taxonomy (GTDB): domain Bacteria; phylum Pseudomonadota; class Alphaproteobacteria; order Sphingomonadales; family Sphingomonadaceae; genus Qipengyuania. Next base: position 2,100 of record NZ_JBHWMI010000010.1, read on the forward strand.
GTACTTGGTGTTGAAGACATTCAGTCCCTTGTTCTCCATCGCGCCCATGTTGAAATCGCTGACCGCGACGATGTTGAATAGATCGAGATCGTATTCGCGGCCAAACGCCTCCTCGTCCCATTTCATCGAGCGCTTGAGGCTCTCCATGGCGTGTTCGGTGCGCGCCAGATCGCCTTCGCGAACCCAGACGTTCAGCGTGACCTCGCGCCCGCTCATCGTCGTGAAGCGGTCGGTCCGGGCGACAAGGTTACCGGCGACCAGCGCGAACAGATAGGACGGTTTGGGCCAAGGGTCGTGCCATTCGGCCCAGTGATTATCGCCGTCCTCGCCGGTCGCGATCTCGTTGCCATTGCTGAGCAGGATGGGGAATTGGCCCCGCGGCCCACGCATCACCACGGTATAGGTGCTGAGCACATCCGGCCGGTCGGGAAAGAAGGTGATCCGGCGAAAGCCCTCGGCCTCGCACTGGGTGCACAGCATCCCGTTCGAGGCGTAGAGGCCCATCAGCTGCGAGTTTCGCGCCGGCATGATATCGGTCACGATGCGGATTTCGTGCCGCCCCGGCGAAAGCGCGATCACGAGGTCGTTGCCCTCGATCGTATCATCGGTCCGCTGCTGCCCGTCGACCGCAAGATCGACCAGCGTCAACCCATCGCCGTTGAGACGGATGGAGCGCGCAGGATCGGCCGATGGATTGGGTTCGACTTCCAGCGTGGCGATCACCCGCGTCGTCTCGATCCCGAGCGCGAACTCCAGCCGGGTGGCCGGGACGAGCCATGGGAACGGCCGATAGTCCGCTCGCCGGATCTCGGCCGGTTGCTGCGGCTGGGGCGCGGCATCGGCGAGATACGGGTTGCCGTCGGGCGCGGCGGGGGTACGGGCAATGTCCATCAAAAATCCTGTGCTGAGAGGCGTCAGAGTCTATTACGCATCGATGCCCCAAATGTTCATATTCGGTCTCGGCTATTCCGCCCGGTTTCTGGCGTCCGCGCTGGCGGCGGAGGGATGGACCATCGCCGCCACCGGCTCTGCCGGCACGGTCGCCTTCGACGATACAGACGCGGTCCGTCACGCGCTTCGCGCCAGCACCCATGTGCTGAGTTCGGTCCCTCCGGCAGCGGGCGGCGATCCGGTCCTCGACCTGTATGGGAACGCGCTTGCAGGTCGCTGGCTTGGCTATTTGTCCTCGACCGGGGTCTATGGCGATGCCGGCGGCGCATGGGTGGACGAGGCCAGCCCTGTCCGTCCCACCGCCCGGCCGGCGCGCGCCGAGGCCGATGCGGCCTGGCTGGCGCTGGGGGCGCGAGTGTTTCGTTTGCCCGGCATCTACGGCCCCGGTCGCAGCGCCATCGACCGGGTGCGCGGCGGCACCGCTCACCGCATCGCGATCGAGGATCAGGTCTTCAGCCGCATCCATGTCGAGGATATCGTCGGCGGGATCGTCGGCTCGCTGGCGACCGGCGCGCCGCCCGGGGCCTACAATCTTGCCGACGATCTGCCCTCGAGCCAGAATGCCGTCATCGAGGAAGCGTGTCGCCTCCTGGGCACGGTGCCGCCGCCGCTCCAGTCGATGGACGAGGCCGGGCTCGGGCCGATGGCGCGCAGCTTTTATGCCGACAACCGCCGGGTCGCCAATGGCCGGGCGAAGCGGATGCTCGGCTGGAGGCTGCGCTATCCGACCTATCGCGACGGCTTGGCCGCGATCATGGCTCGGGCACGGCCCGCCGGGGCGGAGGCGCCGAGCGTCCCTTGAGGGCGACGACCATGCCCCCCAGCACCAGCACGGCGCCGGCGGCCGGGAGCAGGCCCCAGGCAAAGCCTTCGAAGATGGTCGACAGGATCATCGCGATGACCGGGACCACCACGCTCGAATAGGCGGCCTGCCCAGCACCGACCTTGCGCACCAGCCCGTAATAGAGGGGGAACGTCACTACCGAGCCGAGCAGGCCGAGGTAGATCGTGCCCAGCGCATAGCTTGGCCGCAGGTCGACCACCGGCAATCCTGCCGTTGCCAGCGCGGCCGCAGAATTGATCGCAACGCTCCACGCCATTCCCCAGGCGAGCAGGGCGATGAAGGGTTGCCGCCGTGCCCCGTCCATGGCCTGGGCGATATTGGCACAGCTGGCGGAAAGAATGCCGGCAAGGGTCAGCCCCGCCCCCAGCAGCACCTCCGAAAGGCCCGCGGGCGAAACGCGGTATTCCTGGGCGAACAACAGGGCCACGCCGATGGCTGCGATCGCCGAACCGGCCACGAAACGCCGGGTTATCGGCTGCTTGAGAAACAGCCGGCCGAGAATCGCGTTGGGTACCACCAGCAAGGCGAACATCACCGCCACGAGGCCGGACGTCACGAACCGCTCGGCATTGTAGACGAAGGTGAAGTTGAGGGTGAACTGCATCAGGCCGAGCACGAAGGCCCACATCTGTCCCCCCGGATGAAGGCGCAGGGGTTCGCGGCGGATCGCGGCCAGCGCGAACATCCCCACCGCCGCCACGATGAAGCGATAGGCGATCGACCATTGGGCGGGCACGGTCGAGATCTGGTCCCGTATGACCAGCCAGGTGCCGCCCCAGATCAGGCTGACAAGCACGAACGCCGCCAGATTGCGCGGGTTCAGCAGGCTGTCTTCGCCGCGCAAGCCGCTCACAGGCTGGCGATCGCCTTCGCCAGCGCCCCGGCATCCTCGCTCCGGGTGTTCCAGGCGGTGACGAAGCGCGCCGCCTCCGCCCCCCAGTCGTAGAAACCGAAGCCCTGCGCTCGCAGGGTCTCGCGCTCGGCCGCAGTGCAGCGCACGAACAATTCGTTCGCCTCGACCGGGTGAAGCAGGCGGCCGGCGCAACTTTGCGCGATCTCGGTCGCCGCGGCATTGGCGGCCCGCGCGCTGGTCAGCCACAGATTGTCGGCCAGCATCGCCTTAAGCTGCGCGGCGAGGAAGCGCCCCTTGCTCTGCAAATGCCCGGCACCCTTGCGGCGATAGCGCGCGACGTCGGCAAGAGACGGATCGAAAAAGACGATCGCCTCGGCGCTCATCGCACCGTTCTTGACGCAGCCGAAACTCAGCGCGTCGACGCCATTCACCACCTCGCCGGGGGCGACGCCGAGATGCACCATCGCATTGGCAAAGCGTGCGCCGTCCATGTGGAGCCTGAGGCCCCGCGCCTTCGCCAGGGCAGCGATCTCGCCGATCTCGGCCGGGGTATAGACCCGGCCGTATTCAGTCGCCTGGGTGATGGAGATCGCGTGCGGCTGGACCTGATGCACGTCGTCGCGGATCGGGTCGATCACCGCCGCAATGGTCTCGGGCGTCAGTTTAGCGCCCTCGCCCTGCGCCAAAAGCAACTTGGCACCATGAAGGTAGAAGCCCGGCGCACCGCCTTCGTCCATCTCGATATGCGCTTCCTTGTGACAGACCACGGCGCCATGCGGCGGGACCATCGCCGCCAGCGCCAGGCAATTGGCAGCGGTTCCGGTGGCGACCCACAGGACTGCGCACTCGCGCCCGAATACGTCGCCGAAGCGCGCATCGAGATCGGCGCTCAGCGCGTCGCCGTCATAGGGCGTGTCGCTGGCATCGGCGGCATGCATCGCGTCCCACACGGCAGGATGCACGGGGGCGGAATTGTCGGACAGGAATTGCATCGGAACGCCCCTAGCGAGGCCCGCGTTGCTTGCACAGAAAGGATATCCGGCAATGCAGCAAATCGAAATCCAGCACGAGGAAGGCGCCGGCAGGGGCCGCTATTACGCAAAGGTCGACGGCGCCCCGCGCGAGGCGGAACTGACCTGGGTGGAGCGCGGCGACGTGCGCCATGCAACCCACACCTATGTCCCCGACGAGGCACGGGGCCAGGGGCTTGCCGAACAGCTCGTCAAGGCCATGCTCGCCGATGCCCGGGACGGCGGTTTCCGTATCGCCCCCGATTGCTCCTACGTCGCCACCTATTTCCGCCGGCATCCCGAACTGGCGGAATTGCGGGCCTAGTTGACCGCGGAAAAATCCCGCCGGCCCATCGCCTCGAGCAAATCGCGGCGCAGGCGCTGGGCCGCCGTGTGCTCGATCCCGCGCAGGGTAAGCGGCATGCCCGCAATGCCGACGGTCAGATCGGCATAGCCCAGCCGCCGGGCAAGCGGGCTGCGCGACACCTCGACGGTTTGCAGCTTCTCGCGCCAGCCGATGATGAGCAGCGGCGCAAGCCAGCCGGTGCGCACGTGATAGAATTCGCGATCGATCCGATAGCGCGTCAGGAGCATCGAGGCGGTCAGGCGGAGCGAACGCCACAGACCGATCGCCACCAGAAGCACGACCGGTAGCGGGCCACCGAGGAACCCGCCGGCTGCGGACAATCGCTGAGAGGCGATGGCGACGAGGGCGAAGAACAGCCACACGGCGATGCGTCCCGCGCCAGCGGCATAGGCGGCGGCCGGCGACAGGCGGTGCCAGCCGCCCCCGTCGCCCGCGGTGTCGACCCCGACCTCCTGCCCCAGAGCCAAGACCTCCCCCCGCGTCGCCAGCGGGGCGATCTGGTGATGGGCGGCGCCCGCATCGCCCGCCAGGCTGACGAGCGACAGGTCGTACCACCCCCAGCGCCTTCGCACCGCCCCGGTTCCGCGGACTACGGCCTGTACCCGGCGAACCGGCACCGTGACGTCGGTACGGCTGACGAGCCCCCGGCGCCGGCGCAGACCGCGCGGCGTCCGGTCGAGCCGGAAACCCCATTCGCGCAAGGCCGTGCGCACGATCCCGGTGGCAACGCCGAGCAGTGCGAGGATGACCAGCAATCCGGCCAATCCGATGACCTGCGCCAGCAAACCGAGCTGGGCCAGCCAGGCACCGGGTCCGGCAAGCCGGCGCTCCCAGTCCTCCACATCCCACGGATCGAACGGCAGGAACTCGTCATACTGGGCAATGAAGGCCGCCGCCGCGCCGAAGATCACCAGCGAGAAGTTGAACAGGCCAAGAAGCAGCACCCGCCTCGGCGACATCGCATAGAGCGGCGGATGGTCCTCTTCGCTTTCGGCCGCCTGACCGCTGGAGACATGCCCCGACCGGTCGCGCACGCCGGCGCGCAGCCGCTCGCCCTCGGCCAGCGAAAGGTAGGACAGCGTCAGGTCGTCACCTTCTCCGGCGCCGGTCTCGAACGTCAGCGCGACCAGGCCGAACAGGCGCGGCAAGGCGGTTTGGGTCAGCGCGACGTCCTGGATCCTGTCGTAGGGAACGCTGCGCACGTGACGCGAAAGGAGGTTTCTCGTCACCCGGATTTCACCGTCCGCGACCACATAGGTGGTCTGCCACCAGGCGATGAAGGAGAAGACGGCAGAGATCGCGATCCCCGCGATCGCCATGGCTGACGCGATGGCGACGAATTCATCGTCCCCGGACCGCGAAACGATCAGGGCCACGGCGGGGACCAGACCCAGGCGCAGCGCGGCGATCGCCTGCACGACGAAGCTGCGCGGATCGGTCCGCCGCGGTTCGGTCACCCGCGGGGCCGGCGGGTTCACCGCATGATCTCGCGCATGCCCGCGCGCACCTCGTCCCGCAGCACGATGGCATCGTCATGCGACAACCCCTCGAGCACGACCGAGGCATTGTCGGTCCCCGCGGTATGCAGAACCAGGGTGGCAAGATCGTTCGCCCGTTCGAGCGGCTTCTGCGTCACGTCGATATGCTGCACCCGGCCAAGCGGAACGGTGATGTCGGAATGCCGCCATACCCCCCTGACGGTTCGCAATCCGTCCTGCTCGAGGCGGTACCCGCGCGAGGCGTATTGCCGGCCGGGGAGGAGCATCACCATGACAAAAGCCAGGACCAGCGCCGGCCCGACAAGGACGAATCCGGCAAGATCGGCGAGGTTTTCCGCGGTGCCCGCAGCGAGCAGCAGCACCAGGCTGCGGATTGCGGCGCGGATGCGGAGCAGGCGGCGAAACCGCGGGTCGAGCGGGGTGAAGCCTTGCGGCAGGATCCCCCTGTCAACGCCGTCCTCTTCGCCGGGCAGCGTATCCGCCGTCATCGGCGCTGATCGAAGCGCCGGCCGAGCAGGGCTGCCGCGATATTGGTGCGCTGCACGTCGGTCGTGCCGCCGGCGATCCCCCAGGCGAACGAATCGCGCACCCGCTGCTCCATGCCGTAGTCCTTGTGATAGCCATAGCCGCCCATCAGTTGCAGACCGTTGGCGGTCACGCTGCGGACCATTTCATTGGCAAAGCATTTGGCCAGGCTGCTTTCATAGGCGCTGGGCAACCCGTCTGCGCTGTGCGCGGCATTGGCGGCAGCGCGGTAGATGAGAAGGCGCGCGGCATCGACCTGCATCGCCATTTCGGCCAGCCGCAATTGCACCGCCTGGAAATCCGCGATCGGCTTGCCGAACGCCTTGCGTTCCTCGACATAGGCACATGCCTGTTCGAGCGCGCCCGCAGCAAGCCCGAGCGATTGTGTCGCATTGCCGCATCGTTCGAGCCCGAACGCACTCATCAGCCGGCCGAACCCACCAGCCTCGATGATCAGATTGCTCTGCGGCACGCGAACCTCGTCGAAGACGATGTCGCGCGTTTCGATCCCGCGGAAGCCCATCAGTTCCTCGCGCTGGCCGAAGCTGACGCCGGGCATCTCGCGGTCGACCAGCAGCGCACCGATGCCCTTCGCCCCCGGGGCATCCGCAAGACGGGTATAGACCACGTAGTAGCGGGCGTGCCCCGCCCCGCTGGTCCAGCGTTTGGTGCCGTCGAGGACATAGTCCGACCCGTCCAGCCGGGCGCGGGTGGAAAGGTCGGTCAGCGCGGTGCCGGCATCGGGCTCCGACATCGACACCGCTACCGTCGCCTCGCCTGCGACGACCTTGGGAATGATTGCCTCTTTCAGCGCATCGCTGCCGAAGCGCTCGATGGTGCGGACCGGGCCGACCAGCGCCTCGAAGACCGGGAAGGCTACCGCGTTGGACACCATCGCAAACTGTTCGAGCACCAGCAGCGCCTCGAAGTGGCCTAGCCCCAAGCCGCCGTAATCTTGCGGAAGATTGACGCCAAGGAAGCCCATTTCGCCATAGCGGCGGACCATTTCGGCCGGGACGGGGAAATCCTTGTCCTCCATCTCGCGCGCCAAGTCCGGCAATTCCTTGCGGGCAAAACTGCGCGCGGCCTGCTGAAGCTCTCGCTGTTCGTCGGTAAGGCGGAAATCCATCTCGTTCTCCCTCGGCCAACAGGTGCCGCGCGGGGCCGGCGGGTGCAAGGCGAAAGGGCAGGGAGAAGAAGAATGGTGCTGCTGGGGAGGATTGAACTCCCGGCCTCACCCTTACCAAGGGTGCGCTCTACCACTGAGCTACAGCAGCAACGGGCCGCGGGCGACGCCGCCCATGGCCAGAGGCGCGCGCTATTGTCGCCTGCCTGCGCAAAGTCAACCTCCGCTTGAACGAGGCGACGTTTTTGGCAAAGGCCATGCCCATGACCGGAACCCTCAGGACCAGCCGCGAAGACCGTCTCGCCGCCAAGCTGCGCGAGAACCTGCGCCGCCGCAAGGCGCAGGGGCGGGCACTGGGCGAAGCGCCTTCATCCGATTCGGATCGCCCGCTTCCAAACGGCGACGCGGACGGCTAACGCCTGCCCGTCCACCCGTCATACGGAGCGTCAATGTCCAAACTCGTCCTTCTTCGTCATGGCCAGAGCGAATGGAACCTCGCCAACCGCTTCACCGGCTGGTGGGATGTCGACCTCACCCCGCAGGGCGTGGACGAGGCGCGCGCCGCCGGGCGGCTGATGAAGGACAAGGGCGTATTGCCGACGACCTCGTTCACCAGCCTGCAAAAGCGCGCGATCAAGACGCTCAACCTGGCGCTTGAGGAATGCGACCGGCTGTGGATTCCGGTCAAGCGCGACTGGCGCCTGAACGAGCGGCATTACGGCGGCCTCACCGGGCTCGACAAGCAGCAGACGCGCGACCTGCATGGCGAGGAACAGGTGCATGTGTGGCGCCGCAGCTTCGACGTGCCGCCGCCCGATCTCGCGCCCGGGGGCGAGTTCGATCTTTCCGCCGATCCCCGCTATGCCGGTATCGCCATTCCGCAGACCGAAAGCCTCAAGCTTACCATCGAGCGGGTGCTGCCTTATTGGGAAGCGGCAATCCTGCCCGAACTGATACGCGGGGAAAACGTCATCATCTCGGCCCATGGCAACAGCCTGCGGGCACTGGTCAAGCACCTCTCCGGCATCTCCGACGAGGCGATTACCGAACTCGAGATCCCGACCGGCCAGCCGATCGTCTACGACTTTGACGGCGGATCGGTTGCTGGTGAACGCTATTACCTGAAGGACCGCTGATCATGCCGGCTAGGGTCGCAGTGGTGATGGGCAGCCAGTCCGACTGGCCAACCATGAAATGCGCGGTCGACGTGCTCGACGAACTCGGGGTCGACAGCGACGTCCGCATCGTCTCGGCCCATCGTACGCCGGAACGCATGTTCGACTTTGCGCGCGGGGCGGACGCTGCGGGTCTGGCAGTAATCATCGCCGGCGCGGGCGGCGCGGCGCACCTGCCCGGCATGATCGCCGCGCTGACCCATGTTCCGGTGCTGGGCGTGCCCGTGCAGTCGAAGGCGCTATCGGGCGAGGACAGCCTGCTATCGATCGTGCAGATGCCCGCCGGGGTGCCGGTCGGCACGCTCGCCATCGGCGAGGCGGGGGCGACCAATGCGGGACTCCTCGCCGCAGCGATCCTGGCGATTGGCGATCCGGCACTGGCCGGGCGGTTGAAGGCGTGGCGCAAGGCGCGAACCGACGCCGTCGCCGAACGGCCCGACCGGCCATGACCGCCAGCCTTCCGCGCGGCTCGACCATCGGCATCCTCGGCGGCGGACAGCTTGGCCGGATGATGGCCGCCGCCGCCGCGCGCCTAGGGTATCGCTGCATCGGCTTCGCGCCCGAGGGCGACAATGTCGCCGCCGCCCTGTGCGACGAGTTCGTCACCGCCGAATGGAACGATGCCGAAGCGCTCGCCCTCCTTGCCGCGGCCTGCGATGTCGTGACGCTCGAATTCGAGAATGTCCCGGTCGAGGCCGCGCAGGCGATCGGCGAGGGCAAGCTCTATCCGCCCCCCGCCGCATTGGAGACGGCGCAGGACCGGTTGATCGAAAAGCGCTTCGTCGAAAGCCTCGGCGGGCGGCCGGCGCCCTTCGCCCCGGTCGACACCCCCGCCGACCTGGAGGCGGCGCTGGCGCGAATCGGCATGCCCGCGATCCTCAAGACCCGGCGCGAAGGGTATGACGGCAAGGGCCAGTGGCGCCTGCAATCGCCTGCCGATGCGGGCGCGATCGACATCGGCGATGGCGGGCTGATCCTCGAAGGCTTCATCCGCTTCGAGGCGGAATTTTCCGTCATCCTCGTGCGCGGGCAAGATGGCGAGATGCGCAGCTGGTCCTCCACCCGCAATGTCCACGAGGACGGCATCCTCGCGGCGACCCATTACCCCGCCGGTGCGCTGGTCGAAGATCAGGTGGCAGAAGCCGAGGCGCTTGCCCGCAAGGTTGCCGAGGCACTCGATTACGTCGGCGTCCTCACGCTAGAGTTCTTTGCGACGGCGGATGGCCCGGTGTTCAACGAGATGGCTCCGCGGGTTCATAATTCGGGCCACTGGACGATCGAAGGCGCGGTCACCAGCCAGTTCGAGAACCATATCCGCGCGGTTGCCGGCCTGCCGCTCGGCGAGACGCGCGCGGTCGCGGCGGAACGGATCGAGATGCGCAATCTTCTCGGCCGGGAGATCGAACGGGCGCAGGACCTGCTCGAGCAGGCGGACACCCATTTGCACGATTACGGCAAGCGCGAGGTCCGCGAAGGGCGCAAGATGGGCCACGTCACCCGGCTCGTCCGCGGATGAGTCTCGGCTGCATCTATGCGCGGGCGGCGAACGGCGCGATCGGAAAGGATGGCGGCCTGCCCTGGCACCTGCCGGGGGATCTGAAGCATTTCAAGGACATGACCATGGGCAAGCCGATGATCATGGGCCGCAAGACCTTCGAAAGCCTGCCTGGCCTGCTCCCCGGGCGGCGGCATATCGTCCTCACCACGCGAGCAGGGTGGGAGGCGCCGGGCGCCGCCACGGTTCGTTCGCCGGGCGAGGCGCTGAGCGAGGTCGGCGACGAGGATGCCTGGGTCATCGGCGGGGCGGCCGTGTTCGCGCTGTTCCTGCCTCTGGCCGACCGGGTCGAACTGACCCAGATCGATCGTGCCTACGAAGGCGATGTCTTCATGCCCCCGCTCGGCCCCGAGTGGCATCTGGCAGGGCAGGAGGACCACTCCGCCCGGGGCGGGCAGCCGGCCTATGCCTTCCTGAGCTACATCCGAGCCGGGCGGGACGCCTGATGCGCTTCCTCGATCACCGCGAGCCGTTGCCGCCGAGCTTGCGCGGCGCGATCATCGCGCTCGGCAATTTCGACGGCTTCCATCTTGGCCATCAGGCGGTCGCGGACGAGGCGACCCGGTGGGCCCGGGCCGAGGGTCGCCCGGCGATCATCGCCACCTTCGATCCCCACCCGGTGCGCTGGTTCCGCCCCGATGCCGAGCCGTTCCGGCTGACCACGCTGGAGCAGCGGCAGGAGCTCTACCTCGCCGCCGGGGCGACCGCGATGCTGGTGTTCCATTTCGGGGCCGAGCTTGCCAACACCTCGGCCGAGGATTTCGTCCGTGTGCTGCTGGCAGAGCGTCTCGGCGCTGCGGGGGTGGTGACGGGAGAGGATTTCACTTTCGGCAAGGGCCGCACAGGCAATCGCGCTGCGCTCGACGCGCTGGGCCGCGAGGTCGGCATCGCATCGCGCGCGGTGCCTGCGGTGATGGACGGCGGCAGGCCCGTCTCATCCAGCCGGGTGCGCGAGGCACTGCGTTCGGGTGACCCGCAGGAGGCAGCGCGCCTGCTCACCCGCCCCTTCGCCATCCGCGGCGTGGTCCAGCATGGCGACAAGCGCGGGCGGACCATCGGCTATCCCACCGCCAACCTTTCGCTCGAGCACTATCTGCGGCCCCGATACGGCATCTATGCAGTGACCGGACGGGTGCTGGCGACCGGCGAGATCCTGCAGGGCGCGGCCAACATCGGGGTGCGCCCCCAGTTCGATCCCCCCAAGGAGCTGCTCGAGCCGCATTTCTTCGACTTTTCGGGCGACCTTTACGGGCAGGAAATCGAAGTCGCCTTCCACCATTTCCTGCGCGGAGAAGCGAAGTTCGACAGCCTCGAGGCGCTGATCGCGCAGATGGACAAGGATTGCGAGGCTGCCCGCCATCTTCTAAGCGCCCGCGGCCATGACTGATGCTCCGCCGCCCGCCCGCGACTATCGCGACACGGTCTTTCTGCCGAAGACCGACTTCCCGATGAAGGCCGGCCTGCCGCAGAAGGAGCCGCAGATCCTCGCCCGCTGGGAGGAGCAGGGGCTCTACCGCCAGCTGCGCGAGGCGCGCGAGGGGCGCGAGAAGTTCATCCTTCACGATGGCCCGCCCTATGCCAATGGCGACATGCATATCGGCCATGCGCTCAACCGCATCCTCAAGGACATGGTGGTGCGCAGCCAGAGCCTCCTGGGCAAGGACGCGCCCTTCGTGCCCGGCTGGGACTGCCACGGCCTGCCGATCGAATGGAAGGTCGAGGAACAATACCGCAAGCAGAAGCGCGACAAGAAGGACGTGCCCCCGGCCGAGTTCCGGGCCGAGTGCCGCGACTACGCCGCCCACTGGGTGAACGTGCAGCGCGAGCAGCTGAAACGCCTCGGCCTGATGGCGGATTTCGACAATCCCTACCTCACCATGCAGTTCGAGAGCGAGGCGACCATCGTCGCCGAGCTGATGAAGTTCGCGGAAGCCGGCAATCTCTATCGCGGATCGAAGCCGGTGATGTGGTCGCCGGTGGAGGAAACCGCGCTGGCCGAAGCCGAGGTCGAATACGAGGACATCACCTCGACCCAGATCGACGTGGCGTTCGAGATCGTGGAGTCGCCGATCCCCGAACTGGTCGGCGCGCACGCAGTTATCTGGACGACGACGCCGTGGACGATCCCGGTGAACCAGGCTTTGGCCTATGGGCCGGAGATTGACTACACGCTCTACGAAATTATTCCAATTTTCGATTGTGCCGAAGAAGATCGGGAGCCTTATGAAAAGGCTCTTAAAGCAATCTTCCCACTCAGCTTTTCGCAAGTTTTGATTGCGATGGACAGAGAGGGTGATTTTCTAAATCGGCTTCTGAAGGCGTTCCAAAATATCTCGGTGCCCGGTTTCGAAGGGATCCAGGTCGATACGATCATACTGGACGAAGTTCCTGTCGCCCAAATCGGAGCAGTTGGTTCCTACCCAAGTTTCAAAGGCTCCGACCTCGCCGGAACGGTCGTGCGTCACCCGATGCACCATCTCGGCGGGTTCTACGCCAAGCCGCGCCCGCTGCTCGCGGGCGATTTCGTCACCACCGATAGCGGCACCGGCCTCGTCCATATGGCGCCCGACCACGGTGAAGACGACTTCCTGCTGTGCCGCACCCACGGCATCGAGCCGGTCTTCGCGGTCATGGGCGACGGGCGCTATCGCGACGACTGGGCATGGCTCGGCGGCAACGACGAGCGCCGCCGCGCGGTGATCAACAAGGCTTTCAACGCGCCTGATGGACCGATCTGTTCGGATTTGCGCGAAGCCGGCGCGCTGCTGGCCGCGAGCGAGGATTACCAGCATTCCTACCCCCATTCGTGGCGCTCGAAAGCCAAGGTGATCTATCGCTGCACGCCGCAGTGGTTCGTGCCGATGGACAAGCCCTTGCCCGTCACCCCAGCGGAAGCTGGGGTCGCTGGCGGCGAAGGCGCTGATCCGGAAACGATCCCAGCTTCCGCTGGGATGACGCTGCGTGAAACCGCCCTCGCCGAGATCGACCGCGTCCGCTTCTACCCCGAAAAGGGCCGCCGGCGCATCGGCTCGATGGTCGAAGGCCGGCCTGACTGGGTTCTCAGCCGCCAGCGCGCCTGGGGCGTGCCGATCACCCTGTTCGTGCGGCCGGACGGCACCTATCTGCAAGACCCCGCGGTCAATGCCCGCGTGGTCGACGCCATCCGCCAGCACGGGGTCGATGCCTGGGACGAAAGCCGCAAGGCGGAGTTCCTCGGCCCCGACCACGACCCAGCCGGGTTCGAGATGGTCACCGACATTCTCGACGTGTGGTTCGATTCTGGCTGCACCCACGCCTTCACTCTCGAAAGCGGGCGCTGGCCCGAACAGCGCTGGCCCGCCGATCTTTACCTTGAAGGCAGCGACCAGCATCGCGGCTGGTTCCAGTCCTCGCTGCTCGAAAGCTGCGCCACGCGGGGCCGCGCGCCATATGACGCCGTCCTGACCCACGGCTTCACCATGGCGAGCGACGGCAAGAAGATGTCGAAGAGCCTCGGCAACACCATCGACCCGCGCAAGGTCATGGAACAGTACGGCGCCGACATCATCCGCCTGTGGGCGCTTTCGGTCGACTTTACCGAAGACCACCGCATCGGGGACGAGATCCTCAAGGGTGTGGGCGATCAGTACCGCCGCCTGCGCAACACCTTCCGCTATCTCCTCGGTGCGCTCGACGGGTTCGTCGGTGACATGGGCGACATGGGGGTGGTGCCCGAACTGGAACGCTATGTCCTCGCCCTTCTCGCCGAGCTCGACGGCAAACTGCGCGCCGCGCTCGAAGCCTATGACTTCAACACCTATACCCGCCTGCTGATCGATTTCTGTAACGACGATCTCTCGGCGTTCTACTTCGATATCCGCAAGGACAGCCTCTATTGCGACGGGCCGGAAAGCGACCGGCGCAATGCCTATCGCACCGTGCTCGACATCCTGTTCCATGCGCTCGTACGTTACGCCGCGCCGGTGCTGGTGTTCACCGCGGAAGAAACCTGGACGACCCGTTACCCCGAGGGCGGCAGCGTCCATCTGCTCGAATGGCCGCAGGTGCCCAGGGTCACCGCCGACGCGGAGCGGTGGCAGGCGTTGCGGGCCTTGCGCGAACAGGTGACCGAAGCGATCGAGCCGCTGCGCCGCGACAAGACCATCCGCTCCAGCCTCGAGGCCGAGGTCACGGTGCCGGCCGATGCCGTCCCCACCGGAGTCAGCGACGAGGATCTTGCCGAATTGTTCATCAGTGCGACAGTGACGCGCGGCGATAGCGCCGGCGTGATCGTGCAGCGCACCAGCGACAACAAATGCGGGCGCTGCTGGCGCCTGCTCCCCTCGGTGGCGGAGGATGGCGGCCTGTGCGATCGCTGCGCTGACGTGGTCGGTGACATGGATGCTGCAGCATGACCCCCGTCGTACGGAACCGCCTGATCGGGCTCGCTCTGGCGCTGGCGATTTTCGCGGTCGACCAGTGGGTCAAGTGGCATATCCTGTGGACGTTCAAGCTGCGCGAGCGCGGCGTGGTCGACCTGCTGCCCTTCTTCGACCTGCGCTGGACGCAGAATTTCGGCGTCTCGATGGGCATGTTCGAGGCGACCAGCGTCGAGGCGCGCTGGATCCTCGTTGGCGTTACCGCGCTGATCGCGGTGATGGTGACCATCTGGCTGCTGCGCGAGCGCAAGCTTGGCGATATTCTCGGCCTGTCGCTGATCCTTGGCGGGGCGCTGGGCAACATCAAGGACCGGTACGAGCTGGGCTATGTCATCGACTATGCCGACCTCCACTTCGGCGAGTTCCGGCCCTTCCTGATCTTCAACATAGCCGATGCTGCGATCACGATCGGTGTCGTCATCATCCTTGTGCGGGCGTTCTTCCTGCGCGATACCGATGACGAGGCGGCAGACGGCACATCGGCAGACGCCGCGGAGAGCACATCATGACTACCATCCCCCGTCTCGCCCTTGCGGCTGCGGCATCCGTCCTCCTGGCCGGGTGCGGCAGCGGCGGTTTTCTCAACCGCGAGCGTCCCGACGAGTTCGCCGTGCAGCGCCAGGCGCCGCTGGTGGTGCCGCCGGACTTCAACCTCGTCCCCCCGGCGCCCGGGGCCCCGCGCCCGGTGGAGGGCACTGCCGCACAGCAGGCGCTCGACGCCCTGTTCGGCGGGCCGGCCCCGCGCAGTGCAGTCGAGGGCGGCGTGATCAGCCGGGCCGGCACCGCCGATCCCGGGATACGCAGCGCGGTGGGCGACGCCGAAACCAACACCGTCGCCAAGGGCCGGGTCACGCAGGATATCGTCGCCGCCCCGCAAGGCGACGGGCAAAGCGCGCAGGCGACCATTCCCGACCAGCGCTGAGAGCCAGCCGGCAAGCGGGCCTGCCTCAGCCGTCATCGCTTTCTGCCCCCGCGGGGGGCTCCAGTGCCTGGATCAGCAGCTTGTCGATCCGCCGGCCATCGAGGTCGACGACTTCGAAACGCCAGCCCTGATCCTCGAAATGCTCGCCTTCCTGGGGCAGCTTCTTCAGCACCGCCAGCGCGTAGCCGGCGGCAGTCGCGAATTCGCGTTCTTCGCCATAGTCGAGCCCCAGCCTGTCGGCGAGCGTATCGGCCGATAGCGAACCCGAAATAAGCAGCGAGCCATCCTCGCGCTCGACGATGCCGGGCGCATCGTCGGGGTCCTGATCGCTGGCAAAGTCGCCGACCAGCGCCGTCAGCAGATCGACCGGGGTGACGATCCCGTCGAGATGACCGTATTCGTCATGGACCATCGCCATCGCGATTTCGGCCTGTTGCAACACCCGCAGAGCATCGACGGCGTCGAGCTGATCGGGCACCACCTCGGCCCGCTTCATCATGTGGGTGAGCTGCACCGGCTCGCCCATCACCTGTGCGGCCAGGATGTCGCGCACCTTGACGATGCCGAGCACCTTGTCCGGCGAACCTTCCGCCACGGGCAGCAGCGAATGGGGCGAGGATTCGATCGCGGTACGGATGGTCTCCTCGTCGGCATTGAGATCGAGCCAGTCGATTTCGGTCCGCGGCGTCATCAGTTCTCGAACCGGACGCTGGGCCAGCCGGACCACGCCCGCGAGCATCTGATGCTGTTCGTGCTCGATCACGCCATGACGGGTCGCTTCGGCAAACAGCATCTGCAGTTCCTCGGCGCTGACCCCGCCGTCCCCGCTGGGGCGAACGCCGAGCAGCCGCATCAAGAGGTTGGACGAGGCGTTGAGCAGCCACACCAGCGGCGCGGCCAAGCGGGCGATAAGCGCCATCGGACGCGACATCACGACCGCGATCGGCACCGCCAGCTGAAGGGCGACCTGCTTGGGCACCAGCTCTCCGACGACCAGGCTGAAATAGGTCGTCAGCGCGATGACCAGCGCAAACCCGGCCTGCTGCGACCACTCACCCGGCACCCCCAGCGCGGCCAGCCGCTCGCCCACGGGGCCGCCGAGGCTGGCTCCCGAATAGGCACCGGCGACGATGCCGACGAGGGTGATGCCGATCTGCACGGTCGACAGGAACTTGCCCGGGTTCGCAGCCAGGGACAGTGCGGTTTCGGCGCCGGCACTGCCCTTCTGAGCCGCGGCCTTCAGGCGCGCGGTGCGGGCTGATACGATCGCCAGCTCGCTCATGGCGAAGACGCCGTTGAGCACGATCAGTCCGGCGATGACGAGGAGGTCGGTCCAGGGGAAGGGGGTCACACGGCGGTCGCTAGCACAGAAAGGGCACTGTGCCACATCAGGATTATTCACCCGGCTCTGGGGCAGTTTCGACAGGAACAGGCTGGCCGCTCGCCAGTTTGAGGGGCGGAGGCGCGAGGTGGGCGCCATAACACGCGCCGGAGCACCCCGCCTCTTGCGGGGCGCAAGTCCGGTTAATCGGAGGATTATCCCATGAAGACTTCACGCATGTTTCTTGCCGGCATTTCGGCGGTCGCGCTGCTCGGCACCTCGGCCTGCGTCACCGATCCCAACACCGGCGAGCGCAAGGTTTCGCGGACCGTCCTTGGCGGCGCTGGCGGGGCGATCGCCGGCGGTCTGCTGGGCGGTGTGATCGGCGGCAAGACGGGGCGCATCATCGGTGCGGCAGCCGGCGGCGCAGCTGGCGGCTATGTCGGCTACCGCATGGACCAGCAGATCAAGGAATTGCGCGAACAGACCGCCGGATCGGGCGTCGACGTTACCGAAGTCGACGGGGGCGAGGCGATCCTCGTCAACCTGCCGGACGGCGTGACCTTCGCCACTGGCAGCTACACGATCAATCAGACCTTCCGCAACACGCTCGACCGCGTGGCCGAAAACCTCGTTCGGTACCCCAACAGCGTCATCGACGTGTACGGCTATACCGACACCACGGGTTCGGAATCGTTCAACCAGCGGCTTTCGGAGCAGCGCGCCCAGGCCGTGAGCGATTACCTCATCAGCCGCGGCGTCGCATCCTCGCGTATTCGCTGGCAGGGTTTCGGTGAGGACACGCGTTATGCCGTGGGTGACAACAACACCGCCGAGGGGCGTGCCCTCAACCGCCGGGTCGAGATCAAGATCCTGCCGTTCGACCAGAGCGATGTCGACGCCGCCCGGCGCGATCAGAACTGATCCTTGCACATTTCGTGATCGGGGGCCTTCCACCAGGAGGCCCCCTTTTTCGTGTCAGCTGGCCCCGATCGCGACCTGTGCGGCGCGGTCCGCCAACCGTGCCACGGCCTGGTCGTGAATTCGTGGAGCCGCGGCGATCAGGCCGAAGGCGCGCGGATCGCGCTTGTTGAAGTCGAGCTTGGCCCCCAGCGCATCGGTCACCATTGCCCCCGCCTCGCGCGCGATAAGAGCGGCGGCGGCGATGTCCCATTCGAAGCCCCAGCGCATGGTGGCGACCAGATCGGCCTCGTCCGCCGCCACCATGGCGACGCGCAGCGCGATCGAGTTGGGTTTGCTCACTGCGACGAGATCGCGGTCGACCCGCGGCAGCGAATCGGCGGGGACCCGCGCCTGCGCGAGCAGCTCGCGGCTCGAGGCGGCGAGCCGCTGGCCGTTGCGAAACGCCCCGGCAGCGGCCTTGGCCTGCCAGACCTCGCCTCGTGCCGGCGCGCACAGCATGGCGACCAGCGGCCGCCCGTTCGAGACCAGCGCAACCGATACCGCCCAACCGGCCCGACCGCGGATGAAATCGCGGGTGCCGTCGATCGGATCGACCACCCACACGAGGTCGCGGGCGATCCGGGCCGGATCGTCGATTGTCTCTTCCGACAGCCACGCCGCCGCCGGAAGGAGCGCGCCAAGCTCGCGCTTGAGGAAGGCATCGACGGCCAAGTCGGCATCGCACACCGGGTTGCCCGGGCTCTTGTCCCAGCTGCGCAGCGCATGCCCCGCCCCCGGCCACAGGCCATGGGCGATCCGTCCCGCTTCGGAGACGATCTGTTCGAGGCGGCGTTCATCGATCATCGAAGGCCGCGCGGTTGCACGCGAATGACGCACTTTTCAAGCGCGCCCGGCTATGCTTAGGCGACACGCATTCCCCTTTTTCATACCGGCCGCGGACCACCCGAAGGAACAGCGCAGATGAACATTCACGAATATCAGGCCAAGGAACTGCTCGCAAAGCACGGCATTCCGGTGCCCAAGGGCATTGCCGCGCTGACCGTCGAGGAAGCGGTCGAGGCCGCCCGGCAGCTTCCTGGGCCGCTATATGTGGTGAAGGCGCAAATCCATGCCGGCGGACGCGGCAAGGGCAAGTTCAAGGAACTCGGTCCCGATGCGAAGGGCGGTGTCCGGCTCGCCAAGTCGATCGAAGAGGTCGAGGCCGCGGCGAGGGACATGCTGGGCAACACCCTCGTCACGATCCAGACCGGCGACGAGGGCAAGGAGGTCAACCGCCTGTATGTCACCGACGGGGTGGACATCGGCAAGGAATACTACCTTTCGATGCTGGTCGACCGCGCGACCGGACGGATCGCCATGATCGCGTCGACCGAGGGCGGGATGAGCATCGAGGACGTCGCCCACGACACCCCTGAGAAGATCGTCACCATCACCATCGATCCGGCGCAAGGCTACATGCCGCACCACGGCCGCGCGCTCGCCTTCGGCCTGAAGCTGGAGGGTGACCTTGCCAAGCAGGCGCAGAAGCTGGGCAAGCAGCTGTACGACGCGTTCCTCGCGCTTGACTGCGAGATGATCGAGATCAACCCGCTGGCCGAATCGGACGGCAAGCTGATGGTGCTCGACACCAAGATGAGCTTCGATGGCAACGCGCTGTTCCGGCACAAGGACATCGAGGCCCTGCGCGACACGACCGAGGAGGACCCGGCCGAGGTCGAGGCAAGCGAGTACGACCTTGCCTACATCAAGCTCGACGGGAACATCGGCTGCATGGTCAACGGCGCCGGCCTCGCCATGGCGACGATGGACATCATCAAGCTCAATGGCGCCTTCCCGGCGAACTTCCTCGACGTCGGCGGCGGCGCCAGCCGCGAGAAGGTGACCGCCGCGTTCAAGATCATCCTGAAGGATCCGGCGGTCGAGGGCATCCTCGTCAACATCTTCGGCGGCATCATGAAGTGCGACGTCATCGCCGACGGGATCGTGGCGGCGGCGAAGGACGTGAACCTGTCGGTCCCGCTGGTCGTGCGGCTCGAAGGCACCAACGTCCAGCAGGGCAAGGATATCCTCGAGAACTCCGGCCTGCCGATCGTCAGCGCCAACGATCTGGGCGATGCAGCTCGCAAGATCGTCGCCGAGGTGAAGAAGGCCGCGTGACGGTTGACGCTTACGTAAAGGTGAGCTAGACCCCCGACACACACGAAGGAGCGTGAGCGCATGAAGATCCTCGTCCCCGTCAAGCGGGTGATCGACTACAACGTGAAGCCGCGGGTGAAGGCCGACGGCAGTGGGGTCGATCTTGCCAACGTGAAGATGAGCATGAACCCGTTCGACGAGATCGCCGTCGAAGAGGCGATCCGCATCAAGGAAGCCGGCAAGGCGGAGGAGATCATCGTCGTCAGCATCGGTCCGGCCAAGGCGCAGGAAACGCTGCGCACCGCGCTTGCCATGGGTGCCGACC
The DNA here is from genome assembly GCF_043423005.1 of Qipengyuania sp. GTDB lineage: Bacteria > Pseudomonadota > Alphaproteobacteria > Sphingomonadales > Sphingomonadaceae > Qipengyuania. The sequence goes on from NZ_JBHWMI010000010.1 coordinate 22,051, forward strand.
GGGCGATCCTCGTCGAAACCGATGACGAGGTCGAACCCCTCGCGGTAGCCAAGATCCTCGCGGCGGTCGCGCAAGAGGAACAGCCGGGCATCGTGATGCTCGGCAAGCAGGCGATCGACGACGATTCGAACCAGACCGGGCAGATGCTGGCGGCGCTGATGAACCGGCCGCAGGGCACCTTCGCCTTCAAGGTCGAGGTCGAGGGCGACAGCGTGACCGTGCAGCGCGAAGTCGACGGCGGGCTCGAAACGGTCAAGCTCTCGCTGCCCGCGATCGTCACCACCGATCTGCGCCTGAACGAGCCGCGCTATGCCTCGCTGCCCAACATCATGAAGGCCAAGAAGAAGCCGCTCGATGTGAAGAGCCCGGCCGACTACGGCGTCGACACCGCGCCCCGTCTCACCACCGTGAAGGTCACCGAACCTTCGGTGCGCCAGGCGGGCGTCAAGGTCGATAGCGTCGATGCGCTGGTCGAAAAGATCAAGGCGCTGGGCCTCGCCTGAGGCAGCCGAAAGGATATCGCGACATGAATACCCTTCTTCTGGTCGAACACGATAACACGGCGGTCGCCGATGCCACGCTGAACGCGGTCACCGCTGCAGCCAAGCTGGGCGAGGTCACGGCGCTGGTCGCGGGCTCGAACTGCTCTGCCGCGGCCGAGGCGGCGGCAAAGATCGCCGGCGTCGCCAAAGTGCTCAAGGCCGACGATCCGGCCTATGCCAACCAGCTGGCCGAGAATGTCGCCCCGCTGGTTGCGCAATTGATGCAGGGCTACGATGCGTTCGTCGCCTCGGCCACCACCACTGGCAAGAACCTGGCCCCGCGGGTCGCGGCGCTGCTGGACGTGGCGCAGATCTCGGAAATCCTTTCGGTCGAGGGTGACAACACCTTCACCCGCCCGATCTATGCCGGCAACGCCATCGCCACGGTGAAGAGCAGCGATCCCAAGCTGGTCCTGACCGTTCGCGGCACCGCGTTCGACAAGGCTGCACCAGAAGGCGGTTCGGCCAGCATCGAGGATGTCAGCGGCCCCGGCGATACCGGCCTGTCGACCTTCGTCAGCCAGGAAATCGCGCAAGGGGGCGATCGGCCCGAGCTTACCAGCGCGCGGGTCATCGTCTCTGGCGGTCGGGCGCTCAAGGATGCCGACACCTTCAAGGAACTGATCATGCCGCTCGCCGACAAGCTCGGCGCCGGCGTCGGCGCGAGCCGTGCGGCGGTCGATGCGGGCTTCGTCCCCAACGACTATCAGGTCGGCCAGACGGGCAAGATCGTCGCCCCCGAGGTCTATTTCGCCATCGGCATTTCGGGCGCGATCCAGCACCTTGCCGGCATGAAGGATTCCAAGGTCATCATCGCCATCAACAAGGACGAGGACGCACCGATCTTCCAGGTGGCGGACGTCGGCCTGGTGGGCGACCTGTTCACCATCTTGCCGGAATTGACGCAGAAGCTCTGATTTTGAGTTGCGAAACATTATGCTAGCCTCCCGGGCACACTTCTCGGGAGGCTTTTTTGCGTTCATTTCTGCTGGCTGCGGCCCTTGCATTCGCATCGACCGGGCTTCCGGTACAGGCGCAAGAGACGAACACGCTTGTCCTGCAACCTTCGGGCCCGTGGAACCTCGATTACGGCGACACCCGATGCCGCCTCGCCGGCGCCTTCGGGGAGGGGGAGCATGCGACGGCCTTCTGGATCGAACAAACCGGCCCATCGTCCGGTTTTTCGTGGGTACTGGCCGGCGGGGCGGTCGAGAAACTCGGGCCGAATCGGGGCATCGAAGTCCGTTTCGGGACGAACTTCGATCCCATTGAGGTCAATCTGCCCGAAAGGCCCGGGGAACGGCGAGACGGAGACCGCACGAAGCTCACCCTTGATGGCTTTGGCAAAGCGATCATGGGGTTCGGGTACCGCCAGGCGGTTCCTCCCCCGGAAGGTTCGCCGCCCATCGGGGAATCCGTGACCGGGCTGGATCCAAAGGATGGCGCGCTGATCGATCACGTAGAGTTCGTCCGGGATGATCGCCGCGTGCGGCTCGCCACCGGTCCGCTGGGCGAAGCGTTCGAGGCGATGAACGAGTGTACGCGCAATCTCTACGCCAGTTGGGGGGTGACTTTCGAGGAAATCGCCCTCGCAGCGACAGGGGCCAAGCCCCTGAACATGGCGGATGTCGCCAAGCGGATCCGGCAGACATATCCGGCCAAGGCGTTCCGGCGCGGCGAACAGGCAACAGTCGGCCTCAAGCTTCTCATCGCAGCCGACGGAACCGTCCAGCGGTGCATCCGCTTCGAAGTGACCAAGGCGAAAAATTTCGGCAACGAACCGTGCGAGATCATGGTGAAGCACGCCCGCTTTGAACCTGCCCGCGATGCTACCGGCAAACCCGTGCGAGGCTTTTACCAAACCACGGTCTCCTACTGGATGTAAGCGACGAAGATCGGCCGGGCGACGTCAGGCAAAGGCCAGCGGCGAGTTGCAATCACGCCGGATCGAAAACGGGCAGCGCTCCTAGACCATCTGCGCGATTGCGTGGAGAATCACTCCCACCAGCCCCCCGACCAGGGTGCCGTTGATCCGGATGAACTGCAGGTCACGGCCCACGGCGCCCTCGACCCGGTCGGTGATGGTGCGCGCATCCCAGCGGCGGACGGTTTCCGATACGAGTTGCACGATATTGTCCCCGAAGCGCGAAGCGATGCCGACGGCGGTGCGGCGGGCGAAGCGGTTCACCTGAAGCTGCAACTTTGCATCGTCGCTCAGCGCCTGGCCCAGTTCGCGGATGGTATCCGCCAGATAGCCGGCCCCGCCGCCTGCCGCTGCCGGCGTCCGCAGGCTCACGATGAGGTTCGAGCGGAGCCGCTCCCATACGCCCTGCCACCAATCAGCGACCGCCGGGTTGGCGATCAGGTTCGCCTTCATGCCTTCGACCTTGGCACGGGTCGCAGGGTCTTCGCGCAGGTTCACGGCGAGCCGCGCCAGCCCTTCCTCGATCTTTGCGCGCAAGGGGTGTTCGGGATCAACCAGCACTTCGGCCAGCATTCGGTACAGACCGTCGATCACCGAATTGGCCAGCTTCTCGTCGAGCCCGGTGAGCCGCAACAGCGCATTGGCACGGTTCTGGACCATCGTGCGCACCAGCGCCTCGTTGTCCTCCAGCACCAGCCCGGCCCAGCGAATCGTGCTGTCGATAATCCCGCGATGGCGGCCGTCGGCGATCATCGCGTCGAGCATCGAGCCGAGCAGGGGCGATATCTCGAACCGTTCGAGCTGACCGGCCAGCCCGGCACGAACCTGGGTGCCGAGGCGCTGCGGATCGAGTGATTGCAACACCTCGATGGCAAGTTCAGCAGCGCCCGAACGGATGCGGCTGCCCTGCGCGACGCGGGGCTCGGCAAGGTATCGGCCGGCCGCCGCGGCAAGGTTCATTCCCGCCATGCGCCGCCCGACCACCGCGGGGGTCAGGAAGTTCTCCCGCAGGAACTGCGCCATGGTATCGGCGATACGGTCCTTGTTTTCCGGGATGATCGCCGTGTGGGGGATCGGCAGGCCCAGCGGGCGCCGGAACAGGGCGGTCACCGCAAACCAGTCGGCCAGGCCCCCCACCATCGCCGCCTCGGCGAAGGCGTGGACATAGCCCCAGGCGGGGTGAACCTCGAGATAGCGACCAGAAACGAGGAACACGGCCGCCATCATGACGATCATCGCCGTGGCCGCGCGGCGCATGGTTCGGGCGCGATCCGGCGGCGGCGTCAGGCCCTTCGTCGGGGTGCGCCCGGAAAGCGGGCCGATCATGCTGCGCGCTGCCTCACTCGGCCGGTTCGTATCCTGCGGGACGCGGCCCCCCGGCAGGTGCGGCATTCTCGTCTCCGGGAGTATAGGTCAGGAACCGGGTCCGCAACCATGGGCCGAAGCGCTTTTCCAGTCCGTCGGCGAGGCTGAAGCCCGCCGGCACGATAAGAAGGGTCAGCAGCGTGGACAGCGTCAGCCCCCCGATCACCACAGTGCCCATCGGCGCGCGCCATGCCCCGTCACCCGCCAGGCTGAGGGCGGTGGGGACCATCCCCGCGGTCATTGCGACAGTGGTCATCACGATCGGCTGCGCACGCTTGCGTCCGGCATCGACGATCGCCTCGGCCTTGGGAACGCCGGCGGCCATTTCCTCGACGGCGAAATCGATCAGCAGGATGGAGTTCTTGGCGACGATCCCGAACAGCATCAGCATGCCAATGAAAACCGGCATCGACAGCGGCTGACCGATGGCCCAGATCGCGATCAACCCGCCCAGCGGCGCCAGCAGCAGCGACGTCATGTTGACCAGCGGAGAAACGAAGCGGTGGTAGAGCAGCACCAGCACCGCGAACACCAGCAGCATGCCGGCGATGAGCGCGGTCTGGAAATTGGCCTGCATCTCCTGCTGCCATTCCTCTTCGCCGAAGGGCGCGTTGGAGACGCCGGCCGGCAGATCCTTCATGATCGGCAATTCGTTGACCAGCGTCGTGACGTCACCCTTGGCGACATCGGGCGCAAGATCGGCGCCGACGAAGATCCGGCGGTTCTGGTTGTAGCGCTGGATCGTGGTCGGGCCCGAGCCGAAGCTGATCTCGGCGACGCGCGAGAGGGGCACCGATCCGCCGGTCGTTGACGGGACGGGCAGGTTCTCGATCGTGGCGATATCCGAGCGCGATTCTTCCGGCAGGCGAACGCGGATCGGAATCTGCCGGTCGGACAGCGAGAACTTGGCAGCATTCTGATCGATATCGCCAAGCGTGGCGATGCGGATGGTCTGGCTGAGTGCTGCGGTCGTCACGCCGAGCTGGGCGGCCAGATCGAGCCGCGGGGTGATGATGATCTCGGGCCGCTGGAGGTCCGCCTCGATCCGCGGGGCGACGATACCCGGAATGCTGCGCATCTGTTCGACCAGTGTTGCGGCCGTATCGTTGAGCAATGCGGTATCGCTGCCCGACAGCATCACCGATACCGGCCGGCCGGTGCCGCCGCCGCCCTGCTGCGACTGGAAGCTGACCCGGGCGTCGGGAATGTTCTGCAACGCCGGGGTGAGAGCGCGCTCGAACTCCTGCTGAGTCTTCTCGCGCTCCTTCTTCAGGGTCACGAACAAGCGCGCATCGCCTTCGTTGACGCGTTGCAGCGCCGCCTCGACATCGGGATCGGCATTGATGATCGCAGCCACCCGGTCGGACACGGCTTCGGTCTGTTCGAGCGTCGTGCCGGGGACCATCTCGATCCTGACCCGGCTGAAATCCCCGTCGACATCGGGGAAGAACTGGCCCGGCAAGGCGGTGCCGATCATCCCGGTCAGGATGAGGGCGGCGATGCCCGTTCCCAGCATCCACACCCGGTGATCGCGCATGCGCGCCCGGAACCGGTCAAGGCGATAGGCGAACCAGGACGAAAATCCGCTCCCGCCGGCGTGACTGGCCAGACGCAGTCCGGTCGACGCCAGGCGGGCCGCAAGAAACCCGGCAACGAAAGCGACGGCCAGAAGCACGAGCATCATCGACAGCGCGAGGACGAAACCGATCAGTTGGGCGGCCAGATCGGGCAGAAAGGCCAGCTGATCCTTCCAGAAGCGGATATCGATCATCCCTCCCAGAAACTTGTTGAATGCCCAGATTGTCGCGCCGACGCCGCCCACCCACGCGATCGCCACCAGGGTGAACAGGACGATCCCGACGATGCCGTAATACCAGTGGTAGCCGGGCCGAACGAGGCGGCTGCGCATCGCGTCGGCCCCGGTCCGGTCCAGGGTCCAGCGCAGCAGACGCTCGTAGCGGTCCATCAGCGGACCCTCGCCATGGGCCGCGTGGCCCTTGGCCTTGAGGAAGTAGGCCGCGACCATCGGCGTGATCATGCGCGCCACCAGCAGCGACATCAGCACCGAGGCCACCACGGTCAGGCCGAAATTCTTGAAGAACTGGCCCGAAACGCCCGGCATCAGGGCGACCGGAAAGAACACCGCAACGATCGAGAAGGTCGTCGCGACCACCGGCAGCCCGATTTCATCGGCTGCATCGATAGACGCCTGATAGGCGCTTTTGCCCATGCGCATGTGACGCACGATGTTTTCGATCTCGACGATCGCATCGTCGACCAGCACGCCTGCGACGAGACCCAGCGCCAGCAACGACAGCTGGTTCAGCGTGAAGCCGAGAAGGTCCATGACCCAGAATGTCGGAATGGCCGACAGGGGGATGGCAAGGGCGGAAATGAGGGTCGCTCGCCAGTCGCGCAGGAAGAAGAAGACCACGATCACGGCCAGGATCGCACCCTCGATCATCGCCGCCATCGAACTTTCGTACTGGGCCTTGGTGTAATCGACCGAGGTGAACAGGCGGGTGAAGGTGACGCCTGGGTTCTCTTCGGCGATCTTCTCCATCTCCGCCGTCGCGGCGTCATAGACGCTGACGTCCGAGGCCCCGCGCGAACGGGTGATGGCAAAGGTCACGACCTGGTGCCCGTCGATCTTGCCGAGCGAGCGAACCTCGCCGAAACTGTCGCGGACGTCGGCGATATCGGCCAGCTTGACCGTCCGCCCGCCGCCCAGCGACACCTGCGTCTGCGACAGGTCGAAAGCGGTATCGGCATTGCCTAGTACGCGGACCGACTGGCGCGATCCGGCGATTTCGGCCTGTCCGCCGGCCGCATCGACATTGCTTTGCCGCAGCGCGGCATTGACCTGACTGGCGGTAACCCCGAGCGACTGCATCCGGGCCGGATCGAGAATGACGAGGATTTCGCGATCCACCCCGCCCCCTCGGCCGACCTCGGCCATCCCCTCGATCGCCAGCAGGCGCTTGACCACGGTATCGTCGATGAACCAGCTGAGCTGCTCGAGCGTCATGTCCGGGGCAGCGACGGCGAAATAACCGATCGGCTCGGACGAGGTCTGCTGGCGCTCTACCCGGGGCTCGAGGATGCCGTCGGGCAGTTCCCCGCGGATTTGCGCGATGGCCGTCTCGACCTCGTTGACCGCCTGGCCGATGTCGGTGCCGATCTCGAACTCGACGAAGGTGGTGGTCGACCCCTCGTTCGCGGTGGAATTGAGGTTCTTGACGCCCTGCACCGAACGAACCGCGGATTCGACCTGCTGGGTGATCTGGTTCTCGATTTCGGTCGGCGCCGCCCCGGGTTGCGAAATCTGGACGAGGACCGCGGGAAACTCGATATCCGGCTGGTTCTGGATCTCCATGCGCGAGAAGCTGAGCAGCCCGCCGATCACCAGGGCGATGAACAGGATGATCGGGATGATCGGGTTGCGGATCGACCACGCGGAGATGTTGCGGAAATTCATCGGGCGGACGCGCTCCGGGTGGCCCGCTCGAGCGCGGGCTTGACCGCGTCGCCCTCGTTCAGGAACCCGCCAGCCCGCAGCACCACGCGCTCCTGCCCGGTGAGACCAGCGGCGATAACGATCCCGCCAGGTGTGACGTTGCCGAGGGTGACGCGGCGCTTGGCGACCTTGTTGTCCGTACCGACGAGATAGACGAAGCTGCCCTCGCTATCGGACTGAATGGCGCTTTCCGGCAGGATCGGGGCGACCACGGTGCCGCTGCTGATCGTCGCGTTGGCGAAGCCGCCGGGGCGCAGCGAGGGGGCATAGGAGAGCGCGACCCGGGCGGTACCCTGCCGGTCGGTCGCATCGATGGTGGGGGCAATCTGCCAGATCTGTCCGGTGAACACCTCGTCGCTGCCAACCGGGCGAACGGTGGCGCTTTCGCCGACGGAGACGCGGGCGAGCTCGCTCTCGCCGAGCCGGGCCAGCAGCTCCATTTCACCGCCCTGGGCGATGGTGAACAGGGCCGGCGAACCGCCGCTGACCGTCTGACCGGGTTCGACGTCGCGCGAAAGGACGAGACCCGCGGCGGGCGCGACGATATTCAGGCGGGCGTTGCGTGCAGCCAGTTCCCGCGACTGCGCCTGCGCGACGCGGACGCGGGCGGTGGCAGCATCGCGCGTCGCCGTCAGCCGATCGACGTCGGCGGCCGAGATGAAACCACGGTCGACCAGCTTCAGCGCCCGGTCGAGATTGGCCTGTGCAAGGTCGGCATCGGCCTGGGCGACCCGGATCTGCGCGACGGCGGCCTGGCTCTGCTGGTTCTGGACCGAGCGGTCGATCACGGCGAGCACCTGCCCCTGACGCACCCAGTCGCCCTCGTCGACGGGAACCGAAACCACCCGGCCCCCTTCACCGACGACACCGACGGGAAGTTCGCGGCGGGCAGCGATGGTGCCGGTGGCGTTGATCTCGCCGGCAACTGTGGTCCGGCCCGGGGCGATGACGGAAACGATCGGCACCTGATCGCCCGCCGCATCGTCGGCGGGGGCGGCATCGGGCCGGGTGAGATAATAGGCCGCAAGGGCCAGGAACAGCGCGGCGATGGAGATGCCCGCGATTACCCATTTACGCCGCGACGCCGGCGAGTCCGCAGGGGCCGCGCTGTCGATGTCGTCCAGCGGCACGTCGAGCGGCTTGCCCCCGTGCGTATCAATCCCGGTTTCGTACATCATCGCGTCTTGCCCGTTGTTCCGCCCACACAGGTGTATTACGGCGCTATAGCACCGGATGCAAGGGCGTATGAAGCCCGCCTATAGTGGGGGCCGGCATCAAGGCCAATCATGTTTCGACGAGGACGATGCGTGACATGACGAGCGTTGCTGAACGACGACAACGCCCAAGCAAAAGCGGCGCGGATTGCTCCGCGCCGCCGAGATCTATTCGTCTTGGTAAAAGGTCTTACCTGACGCGGCCACGCTGGACCAGATTGACGATCGCAAGCAGCACGATCGCACCGATCACGGCGATGATGAAACCCGTCAGGTCGAATTCCTGAATGCTGCCCTGAACACCGAACAGCAGGTTGGCGAGGAAGTTTCCGAGCAGCGCACCGACGATACCGACGATGATGTTCATGACGATGCCCATCGAGGCATCGCGATTCATGACTAGGCTAGCGAGCCAGCCGGCCACACCGCCGACGATAATTGCGATAATCCAACCCATTACGGTTCCTCCTGTTTCTCCCGTTCACCTTGCCGCCAATAAACGGGCAGACAGGCCTGACGGTTCCCCGGCGCGTGTGCCGGACAGGGGACGGAGCGATTAAGCGCAGGGATTGTTCCCGGGCCCGCAGGGCGGGCACTTGCGGTCAGTACTTGAATTGCCGTTCGTAAAGGTCGCGATAGTGCTGGATGCGGGTGACCCGCAGGCCCTGCATCCCCGACCGGTCGACAGCGCGCTGCCACGAGGCGAACTCCTCCAGCGTGAGGCTGTAGCGTTCGAGCACTTCGTCGATCGTCAGCAGGCCGCCGTTCACTGCTGCCACGACCTCGGCCTTGCGCCGCACGACCCAGCGCTTGGTCGAGGGGGCCGGCAGATCGGCAAGCGTCAGCGGCTCTCCGAGTGGGCCGATGACCTGCGCGGGCCGCATTTCCTGATGTTCAATCATCGCCTGTCCTGATCGCCTTGACCGTCTGTTCTTCCGCAGCGCCACCGGCATGTACGTCCGGACCTTTGCCATCGGTTGAACCGGCGTGGTAAAGACGGGCTTTATCCTGATCCTGCCCTTCGCGCCTCGTCCGGGCGAAACCGTCAAACCCTCCGACGCCCTCCTGCCTGGCGCATTCGTTGCGAAAGTCCCGTTCGGCCGAAAGCCGCGCGACAAGATCGGTCCAGCGAAACGAGTGGAGCGACCCCTGGCCCCGCGTCCCCGCCCCAAGCTGCTTCTTCAGATTCCCCTCGAACATGGGATGAGGGGATAGCGAGGTGTGGTAAAGAGATCGTGAAGATCGGGCCACGCAGGGTTGCGGGGGCGCGGTCAGAGCGGTACCACTGGCACTGATCCGGGGAGGCGTGTATGGGCCCGCCGTGCTGTCCTCGCTGTCCCTTGCGCCTGCCGATGCCGCCGCGCTGTTCGACCTGCCACGCGCGGCGAAAGAATGCCGGATCGTGGTCGCGATGTCGGGCGGGGTCGACAGTTCGGTGGTCGCGGCGCTTGCCGCCCGCACGGGCGCCGAGGTCATCGGTATCACGCTCCAGCTTTATGACTATGGCGCGGCGACCGGGCGCAAGGGCGCCTGCTGTGCCGGCGACGATATCCGTGATGCCCGCCTGGTCGCCGATCGGCTGGGCATCGCCCATTATGTGCACGATCACGAAACCGCGTTCCGCGAGGACGTGGTCGAGCAGTTTGCCGACGATTATCTCGCCGGGCGGACGCCGGTGCCCTGCATTCGCTGCAACATGGGCCCGAAATTCGTCGACCTTCTCTCCATGGCGCGGGATCTTGGTGCCGATTGCCTCGCCACGGGGCACTATGTCCGGCGCGTGCCAGGGCCGGCCGGACCCGAATTGCACCGCGCCTGCGATCCGGCGCGCGACCAGTCTTATTTTCTTTTCGGCACCACCGAAGAGCAGCTCGAATTCCTGCGCTTCCCGCTCGGCGGAATGGACAAGCGCATAGTTCGCGACCTGGCGGAGGAGGCCGGCCTGCGCAATGCCGCCAAGCCCGACAGCCAGGACATCTGCTTCGTTCCCGATGGCGACTACGCCCGGATCGTCGAACGGATGCGTCCCGAAGGCGGGCGGGCGGGCGACATCGTCGACACGCGGTCCGGGGCGGTTCTCGGCCGCCACCGCGGGGTGATCCATTACACCGTCGGCCAGCGCCGCGGGCTGGAGATCGGCGGCCAGCCGGAACCGCTCTTTGTCGTCGGTATCGATGCCGCCGAAGCACGGGTGATGGTCGGACCGCGGCGGATGCTGGCCGTCGGCCGCGCGCGCCTCTCCGCGACCAACCGTATTGGCCCCATTCCCGACGTGCCATTAACCGCAAAGGTTCGCAGCCTTGCCCGCCCTGTTCCGGTCGGCATCGTTGGCACCTTGGGTGGAGGGGCGGCGGCCGAGCTGTCTTTCGAGACGCCCGAATACGGCGTCGCCCCCGGGCAGGCGGCCGTGATTTACGCTGGCGAGCGGGTCATCGGAGGCGGCTGGATCGAGGAAACCGAGCCCGCCGCCTGATTTAGGCTCACCATCCGTCTGCCCCCCTCTCGACAAGGACCCTTCCCGACGTGACCAAGCGCGCGCTCATCACCGGCGTCACCGGCCAGGACGGTTCGTATCTGGCGCGGCTCCTGCTGGCCAAGGGCTACGAGGTTCACTGGATGAAGCGGCGCTCCTCCTCGTTCAACACCGGCCGGATCGAGGATTTCTATCAGGACCCCCATGTCGACCACCAGGCCATGTACCTGCATTTCGGCGACCTGACCGACGGCAGCAACATCAGCCGGCTGGTGCAGGAGGTGCAGCCGGACGAGATCTATAACCTCGGCGCGCAAAGTCACGTCCAGGTCAGCTTCGAATCGCCCGAATATACCGCCAATGCCGATGGTGTCGGCACGCTGAGATTGCTGGAAGCCGTGCGGATTGCCGGGCTCACCCAGCGCACACGCCTGTTCCAGGCCTCGACCAGCGAGATGTTCGGCAAGGTACAGGAAACCCCGCAGCGCGAGACCACCCCGTTCTATCCCGCGAAAGTGTCGATTTACGTCTTACGCCGCGTTAATTGCCTTTTGCGCAGAAAAGCTTCCGCTTGTGGGAATTGTCGACTGCACAATCGCCATCTCATTAAGCAAAGAGCGCATGGCCTCGCGGCCCGTATAAGTTAATGTAAGATGACTTGAACGACGGTCGTTAGGATGCGCTATTCTAGCAATCAGCCCAAGCCCGATGAGTAGTTCTACATATCGAAGCCCGGTAGTCGGTGGCGCTAAAGAGGCGATGCAAGCTGAAGTAATGGAAACATCTTTTCCCGCGATTTCCTGTATGAACAGGTCAAGAAGAATGTTCCACCCCCCCTCCCCAAAAAGAACGGCAGAAAGGTGACGCGCTCGAAGGGTTCGCATCACTAGAATCTGCTCTGCGTGGAAACGCAGCTGATAGTCGTTCAGAAAATCTGTTTTATTAACGCTCCATCCGTCTGATTGGGACTTATGATTATTAAAATGCGCGACCAAACCCATTTCTTCACTCCAGTGTAGGAATTCCCTTTCTTGGTAACACCGCTTTGACTCGCCATAGCTACCTAGAGACTAAGCCGGTGATATGTTTGAGAGTCACAAGAACACTAAACGAATAGCGTTAATTTTTTTCTGATTCCAACTTGTCTAATGCGAGCGACAAATCGATCGCAATTGCGATCAAGCGATGGCGGTCGCATAGGTCGCGGGCTTGGCGAACCAAGGCAGCGATTGCGTCGATCGCGCTCGTTGCGTCATCGTGGTCAATGTCCTGTTGGCGATTCATCTCTCGCATATTTCTCTATATGAGCAGACTAGAGGAGCCGACAAAGTAGCACCGCTCCAATAGAGGTGCTTGTTAGGTATGAGGAAAGACAAGTAATTACATTAACTTGGCATTAGTGCCTTCCTCAACTAGCCATCCTAACTCCATACATAATCTCTTGTAGCGCACATTTTTGAGATCAATTCGTGTTTCAATCTCAATGCACCAAAATTAGACAGCGATGGCAAATCGAGATCGAGAGGCCTGGGCATCGCACAACGCTATTCCGAAGTTAACCGAAGTATACTCTCGCAATGCCTTTTTGTAAAAAAGAAGTTGCGTTCCGCGATTGACGATCAGTTTGGTGCTAGGGTTCTATCGCGCCTCCGGATCGCCGCGGTGATCGGCTACGAAGGCCGGCTGGTCTTCGATACCTCCAAGCCCGACGGCACCCCGCGCAAGCTGCTGGACAGCCGCAAGCTGACGGCGCTGGGCTGGCGTCCGCAAATCGCTTTCGACGACGGGTTGCGCGGCGCCTACGCCGCCTTTCTGGCGGAACGGACGGAACCGGCCAATCAGTCGGTTTGGGGCGGCAGCACGCAGCCATAGCCTTCGCGGTATCGCGCGGTATCCGAACCGAGCAGCGGCACCGTGGCAGTCACGCTCTTCGCCTCTGGATCTTCGCTGAGGCGCACCAATCCCATCCCGGCAACCTTGTCGCGCGCGCAATCTTCAAGGCTGCGTCCGGCGACGAACCGGCACGAACAGGCGACCCGCGCGCCATAGGCAGTGCCAGCCGCGGCGGTCCGGCTCAACTCATCGCCCCAGCGCATCCAGCCAGCCATCGCGCCCAGCCCCGCGAGCATGGCAAGCACCAGCCACATGCGCGACCTTCCAGATGATGCCCGGGACGCCGGGCGGGCGGGGGAGTTGGCCATTGCCAAGCGGGATTTCCTTGTGCGAGTGGGCCGCATGACGCCGCGGCCCGCACCCCATATCGCCACCCTGCTCGGCCTCACAAGCCTTGTTTGCCTCGGCCTGTCGGCCTGCGGTTCGCCCGGCCCGGATGCGCCTGCTCCGCTGAGCGAGGAGGCTCTGGCGGCCGTCACCGACAAGGCCGGCGCCCCGCGCGAACAGCTTGCCCGCGAAGTCGACGAACTGTTCGATGACCCGGCACTTGGGGATACCCGCGCGCTCCTCGTCCTCCACGATGGCGAGATCGCGGCCGAGCGGTATGGCGAGGGCTACGGCCCCGACACCCGCTTCGTCGGCTGGTCGATGTCGAAGACGCTTTCGGCGGTGATGATCGGCATGCTGGTCGGCGACGGGCTGCTGCGGCTGGACATGCCGGCGCCCGAACCCCGCTGGCAACGGAGCGGAGATCCGCGCGCCGACATCACCCTTCGCCATCTGCTCCAGATGCGCAGCGGGCTGGAGCATACCGAGGCCGGCGATCCCCCCTACGAAAGCGGCGAAGTGCGGATGCTGTTTCTCGACGGGCGCGACGACATGGCCGATTACGCCACCGCCCAGCCGCTCGAGGCGGAGCCTGGCAAGCAATTCGAATATTCCTCCGCGACCACGGTCATCCTGGCCGATATCGCCGCCCGCACCCTGACCCGCAATTCATCGGCCGCGGCGCGGCGCAAGGCCGTGGCGGACTACCTCCAGGCGCGCATGTTCGATCCGCTGGACATGCGCACCGCCGTCGCCGAATTCGATGTCGCCGGCACGTTCATCGGATCGAGTTTCGTTCATGCGAGCGCGCGTGACTGGGGCAAGCTGGGCGAGTTGCTGCGCCGCAAGGGCAGCCACCGGGGCGAACAGCTGGTCCCGCGCAGCTGGGTCGCGGAAATGACCACGCCCAGCCCGGTCAGCCCGCATTACGGATTGCAGACCTGGCTCAACCGTCCGCTGACCGAGACGGGGGAGGAGCATCCGCTGTTCCCCCAGCGCGCCCCGCCCAGCCTCTATGCGATGATCGGACACATGGGCCAGTACGTGATCGTCTCGCCCGAGCAGGGGCTGACGATCGTCCGGCTGGGCCATTCCGATGCCGCCCAGCGCAAGGCGATGCTGGACGAGCTGGCCGATATCGTCGAGCTGTATCCGGTCCGCTAAGGCAGGCGAAACCGGCCTTCGACGACGGTCACGCAGGTTCCGCCGAGCCAGGCGCGCTCGCCGTCCAGCCGCACCGTAAGCCTTCCGCCACGGCGACTGGCCTGATGAGCGGTGAAGGCATTGCGCCCCAGACGGGCGGCCCAGAACGGCGCCAAAACAGCATGGGCCGAGCCGGTGACGCTGTCTTCGGGGACGCCCCAGGCGGGCACGAAGACCCGGCTGACGACGTCGGTCGCGGTTCCTGGGGCGGTGCAGATCGCCATGCGATCGATCCGCTCCAGTGCGCGCATATCCGGGGCAAGCGCCCGGACCGCGGCCTCGTCCTCGAAAAGAACGATGGTGGTGTCCTCGGCCCCGGCTACACTGTCGAACGTCCTGCCGTCATTTCCCAGCGCGGCCAGCAGTTCCGGCATCGCACGCGCCTCGACGTGGCCGACGGGAAGCGCCAGCTCGTAACCCGCCCCTGCCCTGCGCACTTCGAGCACGCCGGCATGGCGGGTCCGGAATGTCACCCGCTCGCTGGGGCTGTCAACCAGCAGCACATGGCCGCTCGCCAGGGTCGCGTGGCCGCACAGCCTCACTTCGCTGGTGGGCGTGAACCAGCGCAGTTCATAATCCGCCGCCCCGCTGGTGTCCGGGACCACGAAGGCGGTTTCGGCGAAATTGTTTTCCTCGCCGATCGCCTGCAGGACGTCATCGCCCAGCCAGGCATCGAGCGGGATGACCGCCGCCTGATTGCCGGTAAAGGGTCGATTCGCGAAAGCATCGACGTGCCAGTAATCGAGCCATCTCATTGCCCGCGCTCCATTCGCGAAAACTCGTTTTCCTCGACCAGGGGGTTGTCCGGCTCGTCGACATGGCCTTCGGGGTCGATGTGGATCAGCAATTCCATGTCGGGGAATTGACACATGAGGTCGTTCTCCACCCGCTCGATGATGTCGTGTGCCGCCCCCACGGTCATCCCACGCGGAAGGTCGACGTGGAACTGGACGAAATCATGGGTGCCGCTGGTGCGGGTCCTGAGATCGTGGAGATTGGACAGTTCGGGATGGCGCGCCGCCGCCGCGACGAAGGCCTGACGCTTGTCGGCGGGCCACTCGCGGTCGAGCAGCTGGTCGACCGCCTCCCCCGCCGCGGACCAGGCGCCGAACGCCAGCCAGCCCGCGATTGCCAGCCCGAACAGCGGATCGGCCCACCCCCACCCGGCATACTGGTCGAGTGCCAGCGCGGCGATGACGGCGAGATTGAGCTGCAGGTCCGAATGGTAGTGCATGTGATCGGTCTTGATCGCCACCGATCCGGTCTGCCGGATAACGTGGCGCTGCCACATCAGCAGCGCGAAGGTTGCAGCGATGGCGATCAGCGAGACGGCGATGCCCTCCTCGGCCGCCTGGGTCGTCTGCTGGCCCAGCATCTGCGCTATCGCCCGCGCGGCAATGCCGAATGCAGAGACCGCGATCAGCATGACCTGGACGATGGCCGCCAGCGCCTCGGCCTTGCCATGTCCGAAGCGATGTTCCCGGTCCGCCGGGCGCGACGCGAACCACACGCCGAACAGGGTCACCAGGCTGGCCACCAGATCAAGCGCGGAATCGGCGAGGCTGCCGAGCATGGCGGTGGACCCGGTCCGCCACGAAGCCCAGCTCTTGAGCGCGACCAGCACGATCGCCACCGCCATCGAGGCGATCGCCGCCGAACGGGCCAGGGCTGCACGCTGCCGGGTCATGGATAGAGCAGCACGTTGTCCCAGCCGCCGTCTTCGGTGCGCACGAATTCGCGCCGGTCGTGCAGGCGATTGGGCCGGTCGAGCCAGAACTCGATCCGCCGGGGTTCGAGCATGAACCCGGTCCAGTGGGGCGGGCGGGGGATGGTGTCCTTGCCTTCGTAACGCGCTTCGAGCGCCGCCACCCGGTCGAGATAGATCCGCCGGTCGGGCAACGGGCGGGACTGGTCGGATGCCGCCGATCCGATCTGGCTGACCAGCGGGCGCGAATGGAAATAGGCGTCGGCACGCGCCTCGCTCACCTCGCGCAGCGGACCTTCGATGCGGACCTGGCGGCGCAGGCTCTTCCAGTGGAACAGCAAGGCGGCGTGCATGTTGGCGTGGATTTCCGAGCCCTTGCGGCTCTCGCCATTGGTATAGAAGATGAAGCCCCCATGCTCGCCGATCTCGCGGCCATGCTCCTTCAGCAGCACCATCCGCACCGAGGGGCGGCCTTCGGGCGTCGCGGTCGCAAGGGCCATGGCATTGGGATCGTTCGGCTCGCTCGCCTTGGCCTCGCCGAACCATACCTCGAACAGCAGGAAGGGGTCGCCATGCGGGATCGCGCTCTGATCGTCCATCCTCGCGCCCTTACCGCGCCGCCCCGCAATGCGAAAGCGGCAAGCTTGCGCGGCTCAAGCGTTCGACCTAGCTAATCCGCCATGGCCGATCCCTATACCACCCTTGGCGTTCCCCGCACGGCAAGCGAAAAAGACATCAAGAGCGCCTATCGCAAGCTCGCCAAGGAACTGCATCCCGACCGCAATCAGGACAACCCCAAGGCGGCGGAACGGTTCAGCCAGGTGACCGGCGCCTATGATCTCCTGTCCGACAAGGACAAGCGCGCCCGCTACGATCGCGGCGAGATCGACGCCGATGGCAACCCGGCGAACCCCTTCGCCGGAATGGGCGGCGGGCGCGGCAATTACGGCGGCGGCTTTGCCGGGGGCGGCCAGCGCGGCTTCCGGGCCGAGGATTTCAAGGGCTTCGGCGGGGGCGAGGAGGTCGATCTCGGCGATATCTTCGAAGGCCTGTTCGGCGGGCGGGCCGGCGGAGGCCGTGGAGGCAGCCCGTTCGGCAACGGAGCCGGTCAGCGCGCCGCCCCGCCGCGCCGCGGGGCCGATATCACCTACCGGCTGCGGGTGCCGTTCGCCGATGCGGCGACGATGGCTCCGCAGCGCATTACCCTCGCCGACGGCAAGACCATCGACCTCAAGCTGCCGCCCGGGCTCGAGGACGGCACCCAGATGCGGCTCAAGGGCAAGGGCGAGCAGGGGCCGAACGGCGCCGGCGATGGCCTGGTCACGATCACGATCGACCCGCATCCCGTATTCCGGCGCGAGGGCAACGACGTGCTTCTGGACCTGCCCGTAACGCTCGACGAGGCGGTCAACGGGGGCAGGATTCGCGTGCCCACGGTCGACGGGCCGGTCATGATGACGATCAAGCCCGGCACCGGCGGAGGCAGCGTCCTGCGTCTCAAGGGCAAGGGCTTCAGTCGCAAGGACGGCACCCGCGGCGACCAGCGGGTGACACTCGCCATCCAGCTGCCGGCCGACCTGGCCGACCTCTCGCGGCGCCTGGAAGGATGGAAGGACGACAGCGACCCCCGCAGCAAGCTGGCCGTCTGACCGTGCCTGCGGCCCAGCTCCCCCCGGCCGATCGGCGGGCCATCCAGTCGCTTTCGCCCGAGGCCCGCCGCAAGGCCGCCTCGACCTTGCGCGGACGCATGGCGGAGCATGTCGGCCCGGGCACGCGGGCGTGGGAGATCGCCAAGCGGGTCGCCGTCGGAACGTTCAACGACGGGTTCATACACGCTGGCAACCTCGCCTATCTGGCGCTGTTTTCGATCTTTCCGTTCTTCATCCTTGGCGCCGCGCTCTTTTCCCTGCTGGGCGAGGAGAGCGAGCGGGCCGCCTCGATCAATGCGGTGCTGATGGCCTTGCCGCCGGTCGTCGCCGAAGTCATCGAGCCGGTGGCGCGCGGGGTGATCGAGGCGCGCAGCGGCTGGTTCCTGTGGATCGGCGGCGCGGTGGCGCTGTGGACCGTCGGCAGCCTGGTCGAATCGATCCGGGATATCCTGCGCCGTGCCTACGGCACCACGATGACCCACGCGTTCTGGAAATATCGCCTGCTGTCGAGCGGGGTCATTATCGGTGCGGTGCTGCTGCTGCTGCTGTCGCTGATGGCGCAGGTGGTCATCGGCGCCGCGCAGGAGGTGATCGACGCCTATATCCCGCAATTGCTCGACGTGGTCAGCGAACTGCGGCTCGCCCGGCTGGTGCCGGCACTGGGCCTGTTCGGCTCGCTCTACCTCATTTTCTATACGCTGACGCCGTCGAAGTACCGGCGGCGGCGCTATCCCAAATGGCCGGGCGTCCTCTTGACCACGCTATGGTGGATTGCCGTCACCACTCTGCTGCCGGCGGTGCTGCGCAGCTTTTTCGCCTATGATCTTACCTATGGCAGTCTGGCCGGGATCATGGTGGCGCTGTTCTTTTTCTGGCTTGTCGGCCTCGGGCTGGTTATCGGCGCGGAACTCAACGCCGCCCTTGCCGAAACGCCGGAGGAGGAGATCAACGCGATCGGCCAGACGGACGACCGGCGGCGGGCGGCGCTCGAACAGGAAATCAGGGACGAGAAGGAACAGGCATGAGCGATCTGATGGCGGGCAAGCGGGGGCTCATCATGGGCCTCGCCAACGACAAGTCGCTGGCTTGGGGGATCGCGCAGAAACTGGCGGCCGAAGGGGCCGAGCTTGCCTTCTCCTATCAGGGCGAGGCGCTGAAAAAGCGTGTCGAGCCGCTGGCCCGGCAACTGGGCAGCGAATTTCTGCTGGAATGCGACGTGTCCGACATGGCCGCCCTCGACCAGGCGTTCGATACGCTGAAACAGCGCTGGAACACGCTCGATTTCGTGGTCCATGCAATCGGCTTTTCCGACAAGGCCGAACTGCGCGGCAAGTATGTCGACACCAGCCTCGACAACTTCCTGATGACCATGAACATCTCGGCCTATAGCCTCGTCGCGGTGACCCAAAGGGCCGCCGCGATGATGCCGCCGGTGGGCGAAGATGGCCGCGGTGGGGGCAGTGTGCTGACGCTGACCTATTACGGCGCGGAAAAGGTCATCCCGCATTACAACGTCATGGGCGTCGCCAAGGCCGCGCTCGAGACAAGCGTCCAATATCTGGCCAACGACCTCGGGCCGCAAAACATCCGCGTCAACGCGATCAGCGCCGGTCCGATCAAGACGCTCGCGGCCAGCGGCATCGGCGACTTTCGCTATATCCTGCGCTGGAACGAGCTCAACTCGCCGCTCCGCCGGAACGTCACCATCAAGGAAGTCGGCGGGGCGGCGCTGTTCCTGCTGTCGGACCTCGCCTCGGGCGTTACCGGCGAGGTGATGCATGTGGATGCCGGTTATCATGTGGTCGGCATGAAGCAGGAAGACGCCCCCGACATCGCGCTCGACAAGAGCTGATCCCCGTGCGGGTACTGGTCACGGGGGCGGCAGGCTTCATCGGCGCCGCGGTCTCCGCGCGGCTTTGCGCGCGCGGCGACGAGGTGCTGGGGATCGACAATCTCAACGATTACTATGCGGTGTCGCTGAAACGGGATCGCCTGCGCCATGTCGAACAGGCAAGCAGCGGCGCCTTCCGCTTCGCCGAGGTCGATTTTGCCGATGCCGAGGCGCTGGACCGGATGCTGGCAGACGAGGCGTTTGATTCCATCATCCATCTCGGCGCCCAGGCCGGGGTGCGCTACAGCCTCGAAAACCCCCGCGCATATGTCGCCTCGAACCTGCTTGGCCATGTCAACATGCTCGAGATCGCCCGGCATCGCGGCGCCGTGCCGATGGTCTATGCCAGTTCCTCGTCGGTCTATGGCGGGAACGAAACCCTGCCGTTCTCGGTCGCCGATCGGACCGATCACCCGGTATCGCTTTATGCCGCGACCAAGCGGGCCGACGAACTGATCAGCGAAACCTACGCCCACCTATACCGCGTTCCGTTGACTGGCCTGCGCTTCTTCACGGTCTACGGGCCGTGGGGCCGGCCCGACATGGCCATGTGGTTGTTCACCGATGCCGTTCTCGAAGGTCGCCCGATCAAGGTGTTCAACCATGGCGAGATGTGGCGCGATTTCACCTTCATCGACGATATCGTCAGCGGCGTGATCGCCTGCCTCGACCACCCGCCGGTCGATGACGGCGCAATCAAGGCGGGGGGAAGCGTCAAGCCCCATGCGCTCTACAACATCGGCAATCACCGAAGTGAAAAGCTGACCCGGGTGATAGCCCTCATCGAGGAAGCCTGCGGCCGCAAGGCGCAGATCGAGATGCATCCGATGCAGCCCGGCGATGTTCCCCGCACCTATGCCGATATCGACGCCATTACCGCCGACCTCGGCTATCGCCCCCAAGTCACGATCGACGAGGGGATCCCGCGCTTCGTCGACTGGTTCCGCAGTTACCGCGGGGACTGACCGGCCGCGGCGAGGAGGTTGCAGATCCGCGCCGCCGCCTTGCCGTCACCGTAAGGGTTGTGGGCCTGCGCCATCGCGGCGTGGACTACGGCATCGTCCAGCAAGTGCTCGGCTGCGCGCACGATTCCATGCGGTGAGGTACCCACCAGCCTTGCGGTGCCCGCGGTGATGGCCTCGGGCCGTTCGGTTGTCTCGCGCATGACCAGCACCGGAGTTCCGCAGGACGGCGCTTCCTCCTGAACGCCGCCACTATCGGTCAGCATGAACCACGCCCGGCCGAGCAGGTGGACGAAATCGGGGTAATCGAGCGGGTCAAGCAGCGCGATTTTCGGGTGCCGCTCCAGCCGTTGCATGGCGCCTCGAACCGCCGGATTGCGATGGAGCGGGAAGACGATCCCGACATCGCCGCGGCCCGCCAGCGCCTCGACGGCCCGCGCAATATCGCCAAGCTCCGACCAGTTCTCGCGCCGGTGCACGGTGACGCCGACAATCCTCTGGCCGGCAAACCGCGTCAGCGCGTCATCCAGCGCGGCCGAGGACGCCCGCCCGCGCCGCGCCTGATCCGCCGTCCATCGCAGGGCGTCGATCACGGTATTGCCGGTTACATGGATGATCGCAGGATCGATGCTTTCGCCAAGCAGGTTCTGCGCTGCCCAGTCGGTCGGCGCGCAATGGAGGGCAGCGAAGGTCGAGATCGCCCTTCGATTCATTTCCTCGGGCCAGGGATGATCGAGATTGCCGCTGCGAAGGCCGGCCTCGACATGGCATACGGGGATGCGGCGGTAGTGCGCGGCGAGGGCCGCGGCAAAGGCACTCGTCGTGTCGCCCTGTACCACCAACCAGTCTGGCGTCTCGACATCGAGCACGGCGCCGACAGCCTCGATCGCCCGGGCGGTAAGCCGGTCGAGCGACTGCCCCGCCTCCATGAGAGACAAGTCGTGGTCAGGCACGATACCGGCGAAATTCAGCACCTGATCCAGCATCTCGCGGTGCTGCGCGGTGACGCAGGTCCGGCTGACGAAGCGCGCATCTCCGGCCAGCGCGTGGAGCAGCGGGAACAGCTTGATAGCCTCGGGCCGCGTCCCGAATACCGTCAGAACCTTGTGCGCCATGCCCCCGGCGTCGTGCGCCTAGTCGTCGCCTTCAGCCGACGGTGTGACCGGCGGCGGGGCCTGCTCATCGGGCAGCTCCGCCGCCCGCTCGCGCTCCAGCCTCTGCATGTATTCGCGCTCGATCATCTCGACATCGCGCTGGGTCTGTTCCGCCTCGGCATCGATCGTCCCGAGCCGTTCCTGCCGCAGTCGTTCGATGATCTGCGAGAAACGGACCGTGGCCGCGGCATCCTTGTCGGCATAGGCGTTACGGATCATTTCCTGGGTGCAGCCGGTATAGCCGCCTGCCCCCACAGGCGAACACGACATCGTGCCGAACGCCCCGACCATCTCGAAAGTCTCGACCCGCGCGGCCCAGCTGCGGTTGGCGGGATCGGTCGAGTAGCGCAGATCCTCTGGGATGCGATACCGCTCCCCTTCCGATTTGCGCGCGCAGACGACGATCTGCTCATCGGTGCTCTGCGGGCAGGCATCGTCTCCATAGACGATAACCATATTGTAGCTGTCGTCGATGGCCGGCGCAGCCCCGTCCTGGGCAACGGCCGGCACGCCAAGAGTGGCGGTTAAGAAGGCGGCAGCGGCGGCGGGAAGTGCGTAGTTCGACATCAGACCCTCGTAAGCATTGCGGCAGCGATCATTTGACCGGCCCCGCCGTGAACCATCGGTGAAGCGGCCCGACACCCGTCCCGGTTCCCGTCATATCCTCTCTGAAATGCGGATTGCTGCCCGGCAACCGAGCCGGATAACGCCGGAGAGTAGCGGATAGGCCGGCGCGCGTTCGGCGCCTGCCGCCAGTGCGGCATCGCGATGTTCGCGCTCGTCCTCGCGGAACTCCTCGATCATCTGCGCCAGTTCATCGTCCTCGCCGCTTTCGAGCAGCGCATCGAGCTGCTTCGAATAGTGATCATCGATCTCGGTTTCGACGGCGGCGGTGCATGCCATCGCGGCCTCGGGGCCCATCAATGCGGTCACCGCGCCCAGGGCGAAGCTTGCCCGGTCCCACAGGGGTTGCAGCAGCGTGGGACGCACCCCGCGCCGTGCCATCAGAGCGTTGAACTTTTCGAGGTGCCGGGCCTCTTCCTCGGCCATGCCCGAAATCTCGGCCGAATGGACCGCCCGGTCGCCCATGACGGCAAGCTGGCCGGCGTAGATGCGGGTCGCCCCGAATTCGCCCGCCTGATCGACCCTGATCATCCGTGCGACCGTGTCGCTGGTCCCTGTCATCGCCTGCGCTCCATCAACAGCCGGAAGATCGCCAAGCCGGCGATTACCGAGAAAAGGAAGTTAAAGCCGGCCAGACTGATGCCGGCAAGGGTGAACGGCGGTTCGTCGCAGCGCACAACGGGCGCGTCCATGATCGCATCGAGCGCGCTCTGCCCCGGCGCGGCGGGCCCGGCCGTGGCGGCGCAGGACGTGATGCCTTCCCACCAGCCATATTCGACGCCGGCGTGAAACCCGCCGATCATACCCGAGACGAGGATGCCCCCGGCAGCCAGCGCCGTCAGCAGGCGCACCGGCAGGCGCGGCACGAAGGCCAGAACGGCAAGCGCCAGTGCCGCCCAGTGCGGCCAGCGCTGCCACAGGCAAATCTCGCACGGGTACAGCCCGAAGACGTATTGCGAGATATAGGCGCCTGCGAGCAGCAGTGCCGGCGCCAGCAGGGCCAGCGCGCGCGCTTGTCGCACAGCCGGGCCGGGGGTGGGTACTCCTCGCCTCAACGCGCGCTCGGGCGGGCCGCGATCGCGGTCGGCGCCGCGCGGCGCAAGGTCTTCAATGCATAATCGAGCTGGAAATCCTCGACGCCCTTGGCCTTCAGTTCCTCGGCAGTGAACTGGAAGCGCGGATCGTCCTTGAGATCGGCTTCCATCTTGTCATCGTCGAGACCCAGTTCGTTGACCAGATGGCCGCGCAGATCGCTTTCGCGCATCTGGAACCGGGCCCGCTTCGCCAGATCGGGGTCGGACAATTGCGGCACGCGGATATCGGGCTTGATCCCGCCTTCCTGCACCGAATGGCCCGACGGCGTGTAATAGCGCGCGGTCGTCAGCTTGAGCGCCGCGGTTCGGCCCAATGGCAGGAGCGACTGGACGCTCCCTTTCCCGAAGCTGCGCTCGCCCATGACGACTGCCCGGCGGTGATCCTGCAGCGCGCCCGCCACGATCTCGCTCGCCGAGGCGGAGCCGGCGTCGATGAGGACGATGATCGGCACCCCGTCGGCGATGTCGCCCCGGAACATGGTCTCCGCATCGTAGGAGATGTTTTCGCTCCTGGTGCGGCCGCGCTGGCTCACGATCTGGCCCTTCTTCAGGAACAGGTCGGACAGCGCTACCGCCTCGTCGAGGCTGCCGCCGGGGTTGGACCGCATGTCGAGCACCAGCCCTGCCAGCTCGCCGCCGCTGGTCTGCTTCAACAGATCGCGCCAGGCGGCAAAGACGTCTGCGCCGACATCGCGTGAAAACTCGTTGATCGAGATGTGGCCGATATTGCCCGGCTCGAGCTTCCACGTGACCGGTTCGAGTTCGATGACCCCGCGCACGACGTCGAGTTCCAGCGGCTCGTCGCGCCCGGGGCGGAAGACGGTCAGCCTGATGCTGGTGCCGGATTGCCCGCGCATCCGCTGCACGGCCTCGTCAAGGGCGAGGCCATAGATCAACTGGCCGTCGAGGTGGGTGATGTAGTCACCCGCCTTGATCCCGACCCTGTCGGCAGGGCTGCCGCGGAATGGCGCGACGACCTTTACCGCCCCGTCCTCTTCCACCACCGACAGGCCGAGCCCGCTGTAATTGCCATCGATCATCGTCTCGAGACGCTGAAGGTCGTTGCCGTCGAGATAGGCGGAATGCGGGTCGAGCGCGGCGAGCATCCCGCCGATCGCGCCCTTGATCAGCACGTCGTCCTCGACGGGCTCGACGTAGCTTGCCTTGATCCGCTGATACACCGCGAACAGCTCGCCGAACTGCGGCCCGGCCCGCGCCTCGACCTGTGCCATCCCCGCAGTGGTGGCAGGGATCAGGGCAGCGGCTGTGACCAGCGCTGCCGACCGGGCAAGAGCGGCGATGTTCATTGAAACGTCCTTCGTTGGCCGCCCGGTTTATCGCGCGCAGGCCGTGAATGAAAGATGAGTGCTGCCGTCCTTCGATCAAGGGCGCAGATAGTCGAGCGGATTGACCGGAGTGCCCGCGCGCCGCATCTCGAAGCCAAGCACGGCTCCCTGCCCGCCGGCACGGCCGAGTGGAAAGCCGGCACCGACATCCTGCCCGATCGCCACGCTGATCGAGGAAAGCCCGGTGAGGAGGCTGCTGAACCCCCCCGGATGCTCGAGAATGACGATTCGGCCATAACCCTGGTAAGGACCGGCAAATGCCACCTTGGCCGACCCGGGGGCTACCACGAGGGCATCCGCCGGGGGTGAAATTTCGAGGCCGGCACTCCGCGCATCCCCCCGGGTAGGCTCGTTGAACCCGGTGACGATTCGCCCCGTCACGGGTAACTGAAATCGCGGGGTGACTGTTGCCTGGCGTGCAGCGGGGCGGGCTACTGCCGAGCGATACCGCACTCGCGCCGGATCGGCCGGGCGCGGCAATGGGCCGGGCAGCGCCGCGAGCCGGTCGCGCAAGGCGGAAGCCGCGTCGAAGGTGCTGACCAGATCGTCGATACTGCGCGCCTCCTCGGCCAGCGCCAGCGCCCGGTTCCGTTCCCGGGCCGCCGTGCCGCGAGTGCGCGAGGCGGCGATCCGCTCCCGCTCGGCCATCGCGATCAGCGCGGTGCGGCGGGTCTCAAGCTCGCTTTCCGCGCGGCGCAGACCCGAAAGGACCCCTGCCCGCCGATTCTCCAGCGCCGCCATCCGCGACATATCGCTTCTGAGAGCTGCGGTGCGCGCACGGATCTCCGGCGCCGCGCTCGCCAGCACCGCGCGGGTGTGCACCAGATCGCGCAGGCTGCCGGGTTGCAGCAGCGAGAGGGTAACTGGCCGGCTCGCCATGCTCTGCAGCGCACCGGCAAGCCGGAGCAGCGGCTCTTGCCGCGCCTCCAGTTGCCGGCCGAGTGCCGCGCGCTGGCGGGCGACCAGCGCCAGTTCCGCCTCGCCCGCCAGTATTGCGGCTTCGGCCTGCTGCACCCGGGCGGCGAGAGCAGCAGCCTCGTCGGTGGCCCGGTCAGCCGCCTGCGTGCGGCCTTGCGCCTGCGATTCGAGACGTTCGGCCCGCGCCTGCGCCGCCAGTTGCTGCGCGCGGGCATTGCGGATTGCCCCCGTCAGCGTGGTCCGCTCGGTTATGCCAGACGAGTTCGTCGGGGCTGCCTGAACCGCGGCGAGCGCGAGAATCCCCCCAGCCAAGCCCACGCCGAATGTCAGGAAGGATGGTCGCAGCATGAGCTCAACCAGCGCGGTGGTAGGGATGGCCGGCGAGGATCGTCGTCGCGCGGTAGAGCTGTTCGGCGAGCATCGCCCGCACCATCAGATGCGGCCAGGTCGCCTTGCCGAACGCAATCAGGAGATCGGCCTGCTCGCGCTGCTCCGGCTCGTGCCCGTCGGCCGCACCGATAAGGAAACGGCATTCGCGCACACCGTCGTCACGCCAGCGGCCGAGTGTCTGCGCCAGCGCCGCCGAACCGAGATCGCGGCCCCGCTCGTCGAGCAGGACGGTGCGCGTGGGGGTTTGCGGGGGCGGGACCCGGCCGCCGGTATCGGGCAATTCGGTCAGCCGCAGCGGCCAGGCAATGCGCTTGGCGTAGCGGGCCACCAGCGCCTCTTCGGGGGTGCGGGCAATCTTGCCCCGCGCGATCACGTGCAGTTCCATCGCCGGATCGCGCGCAAGAGGTGCGTCAGGCCGTGCCGGCGGCGGCCGGTGTATCGGCGAAGGCCCACATCCGTTCCAGATTGTAGAAGCTGCGCACCTCGGGCCGGAACAGATGCACCACGACGTCGCCGGCGTCGATCAGCACCCAGTCGGCTGCGGGCAAGCCTTCGAGCTTGACCGGGCCGAAGCCGGATTGCTTGATCCGCTCGGCCAGTTTCTGCGCCATCGCGGCAACCTGGCGGGTCGAACGGCCCGAAGCGATCACCATGTAGTCCGCGATCGAGGTCTTGCCGGCCAGATCTATGGTCACGATCTCCTCCGCCTGATCGTCGTCCAGCTGGCCGAGAACCAGCGCGAGCAGCGGATCGCCGCCGTCAGCCAGGGTGGCCGCCGGGTTCGGAAACAGGCCGGACGATGCCGGCGGGATATTCGCCTGGGTCATGGGCGGGCGGTACACTCCTGCTTGAAAAGGCCCCGGGGGGCTGGCTGGGGGCAAGCGTTGCGGCCGCAATCCTCATCAGGAAGCCTGCGCCGTCTCTGCCGATATGGGGATGGAGGGAAGAGCCGTGAAGGTCACCTGATCGCGCAGCCCGGTATGGCGGAGACGTGCCGCCCATTCGGGATCGGTACGGCGCATGTCCGTAGCCGAACGGGGATCAGGATCGAAACGCAAGGTCACCAGTGCCGGCGCACTCCATCTGCCCCTGGTCCTGAAGGCGGCGGCAGACATTCGATAGCGCCGCAGCCAGGCCATCGCGGGGCTGGCGATAGCAGCGGCATCATAGCCCGGCCGGGCGATCACTGCAATCGGCATGGTTCGCGCGATGCCGCGCCAGTCCTTCCAGCGATGGAACTCGGCCAGATTGTCGGCCCCCATCAGCCACACGAACTCGTTCCCGGCAAACCGCTTGCGGATGCCCTTCAGCGTATCGGCGGTGTAGCGCGTGCCCAGTTCTCGCTCGATCGCGCTGACCTTGATCGGGGCGCGCCGGGCCATCGCCGCGGCCGAGGCGAAACGTGCCGCCAGCGGCGCCATCCCGGCCTTGGGCTTGAGCGGATTGCCGGGGGATACCAGCCACCACACCTCGCTCAGCCCGAGCGCCTGCCTCGCAAACAGCGAGATCCGCCGATGCCCGCCGTGCGCAGGATTGAAGCTGCCGCCGAGCAGGCCGATTCGCTTGCGGCCGTTCAATCGCGCCGCCCCGCGCCCGGTTTGCTGTTCGCGATCATCGTGCCGCGGGTCTTAGGGCCAATGCGAATCGCGGTCGAGAGCCCGCATCCCGGGCCACGGCGCACCGACAAACGGTCCCACGCCTACGGCTCGTGGTTCATTTTAACGCAACTCGGGCTCCGTTCACGGCGTCAGGCGCGCTGTCGCATCGACTCCGCTATGCATATCGATATGGGCCCCGCCCGGGACATCAATGACCAAGGGACGGGTCGTTTGACTGATTACAAAGCCGGGCGCGGCCTTCGCGCCCTCGTTCGCTCGTGGTTTCCGGACCGCGAGTTCTTCGTTCGCTCGCAGGGCCAGGTGCGTTTCATCACCCTGAGTTCGCGGGTCCAGATGGCAGCCGCCGCCCTGATCGCGATGCTGGTCGTCGCCTGGGCGGCCCTGACCGTCATGGCGGGCCTGACGCATTACCGCGCGAGCAGCGAGTTCGCCGCGCTCGAGGCGCGCGAGGCCAGGGTCGCCTCGTCCGAACAGCGGCTGTCGAGCTTCGGCGACGATCTGGAGGCCGTGACGTCTGATCTCCAGCACCGGCAGGAGTTCATCGAGGCGATGATCGCCGCATTGCCGGCCGAGGCCGATGCCGAGAGCGGCGCGCCTGCGGCAGGCGAGGGCGACGCCGGCGAAAAGGCCATCGACAAGCTTGGTGCGGCATTCCCCGCCGCCGCCCCGCTGCTTCGGATCGAGGCACGCCAGCTCGCCGTGGTCGCCCGCCTTACCCGCTATGCCGACAGCCGATCGCAGACCGCGGCGGCCGCGCTTCGCACGCTCGGCCTCGATCCCGATGCGATGGTGCGCCGGGCCGATCGTTCGGCCATGGGTGGCCCCCTCGAACGGCTGGCGACCGCGGCGGACGGTTCGGTCGATCCGCGGTTCGAGCGTCTGGAGCTTTCGATCGCACGTATGGCCGCGCTCGAGGACGGATTGACACAGGTTCCGCATCTCGAGCCGGCTAGCCTCGAATACATCTCGTCCGGCTTCGGCTATCGGCGCGACCCCTTCACCGGGGCGGCGGCAATGCACAAGGGGCTGGACTTCCGCGGCCCGACCGGGGCGCCCATCTACGCCGCGGCGGCGGGACGGATCAGCTTCGTCGGCCAGAAGTCGGGCTATGGGCTGACGGTCGAAATCACCCATGGCAATGGCTTGATGACCCGCTATGCGCACATGTCACGCTTTGCGGCGCGGGCCGGCGAGCAGGTTTCAGCCGGCGACGTCATCGGCGCCATCGGCAGCACCGGCCGGTCGACCGGGCCGCATCTGCATTTCGAAGTCCGACTGCACGATGTCGCGGTGAACCCGCGCAAGTTTCTGGAGACCGCGCCGAATGTTCTCGAAGAAATCCGCCGAGCTCCCCGGCTCGCCCTCACCCGCTAGTCCGGTGCGCGCGACGGGGGGCCGCGGCGGGACGACGTTTTCCGTGCTGGGCGAGGATCTGTCGATCACCGGCGATATCCGGGCATCGGCCGATCTTCATGTCGACGGCACGGTTGAAGGGGACATCGCCTGCGCCCAGCTGGTGCAGGGAGAAACGAGCCGGATTGCCGGCAACGTCACGGCGGATCACGCCCGACTTGCCGGTACGGTCCGCGGGTCGATCACCGCGCGTGAACTGGTCATCCTCAAGACCGCGCGGATCCTCGGCGACGTGCAGTACGACGCGCTGACAATCGAACAGGGCGCACAGGTCGAGGGCCGCTTTTCGCACCGCGAAGGACCGGCCGACGTCTCTCCGCTAGCCGCGCACGCCACTCCGGAACTCAGCGTCGCGAGCTGACGGCCCGGTCAGGCGAGGACTTCCTGACGCAAGGCCTTGCGGTCGAGCTTGCCGATCATCGTCTTGGGCAGTTCGCCCCGCACGACGACCTCGCTCACCCGCTCGTGCTTGCCGATCCGGGCGTTGAGCCACTCTGCCAGCGCCGCGCCGTCGGCCTCGTAATCTTCCGTCAGCGTGACGTAGGCGGCCGGCTTTTCACCCGAATAGGCATCGGGCCGGCCGATCACCAGCGCTTCCTTGACGGCAGGGTGCTGCACCAGCACCGCCTCGACCTGGCTCGGGAAGACCTTGAAGCCGCCGACCGCGATCATGTCCTTGATACGATCGACGATGGCGAGATAGCCGTCCTCGTCGATCGTGGCGACATCGCCCGTGCGCAGCCACGTGGCGCCGTCCATCCCGGCAAAATCGCTGCGGCCACTGGCCGGGCGGTTCCAGTAGCCCTGCATGACCTGCGGGCCGGCAATCGCCAGTTCCCCCGGTTCGCCATCGGGCGCGAGGCGGGTCGGGTCTTCCTTATCCAGCAGCAGCACGCGGGTCTGCGGCAGGACTTGGCCGATCGTCCCCGGCTTGGCCTCGGCGAGATAGGGGTTGGTCGAGACCACGCCCGAGCTTTCGGTAAGGCCATAGCCCTCGACCAGGCGAACCCCGGTCCGCGCGGCGAACTTCTCGCGCAGCGGCGCGGGCATCGGTGCGCCGCCCGAAATGCAGATGCGCAGCGAGGACCAGTCGGTGCGGTCGCAATCCTTGTGGTCGAGCAAAGCCTGGAACATCGTCGGCACGCCGGGAAAGGCGCGCGGACGGGTGCGGGTGATCGTCTTCAGAACCTCGCCGGGATCGAAGCGCGGGACCATGGCGATCCGCCCGCCGCGCACGATGGTGCGGTTGAGGACGCAGGTGTTGGCAAAGACATGGAACAGGGGCAGCGCGCCCAGCACGCTGTCGGGCTCGTCGCGGCCGAAGGGATCGATCGCATCGACCTGGCGGGCGTTGCTGGCAAGGTTCCCGTGGCTGAGCATCGCGCCCTTGGGCGTGCCCGTCGTCCCCCCGGTATATTGCAGCAGGGCGAGATCATCCGGCGCCGGGCTGAGTGCCGGCAGGTTCGCCGTGTCGCCCTGCCAATCCGCCCACAGGGTGACATCGCCGCGAGGAGGGAGGGCGGCGATACGGCGGCGGCCGAGCGTCCTTAACGCCACGCTCTTGGCGGCAGGCAGCATGTCGGCCAGCCGCGCCACGATCAGGGCGACGAGGCTCGACCCGTCGAGCACTTGGACCGCCGTCGGAAGAAGGAGCGGCGAATCGAGCGTGACCAGAAGCAGGGTGCCCGAATCCTCCACCTGCTGCGCGAGCTCTTCGGCCGAATAGAGCGGCGAGAAATTGACCACGACCGCCCCCGCCATCATCGCCCCGTAATAGGCCGCGATATAGGTTGGGACATTGGGCAGGAAGAGGCCGACCCGGTCGCCCTTGCCGACGCCCTTTTCGCGGAGAGCCGCCGCGAAACCGCGTGCCACCTCGTACAGTTCGGCGTAACTGAAGCTGCGCCCGAGAAAGTCGGTCAGCGGGGCCGCACCCTGCTGCTGCGCCTGCCGCGCAAAGGTCAGCGGCAGGGGCTCGGGGTCGATCGGAGCATCCCACGGCACGGGGTGGACATAGGTGGCGGTGGCGACCGGGAAGCGCTTATTGACAGACATGTCAGTTGCATGGCTGCTCGGACGCCGCGTGACAAGCCCCAAGCCGGCACCCGGTCAGGGGCGACCGCTCCCTGCTCGGAAAATCAGGAGCCGCCGTGGTCCTCGGGTGCATATTTTGCGCGAATCCATTCCTGCGCCTCGGCCTCCTGTGCCGCTTCGGCGGCGGCGCGCTCGCTGGCATCGCGTTCGGCGCGCAGTTCCTCGATCAGGCGCGCGCGATCGTCGCCCCGGTTATCGGAAGCCGCCACTCCCGCGCCATCGCCTTCGCCCTCGTCGCCGGCGGTCTTCTTCACGGTCTTGGCGACCATCGCATCGAGTTCGCGCTGCGAACACAGGCCCAGCGTCACCGGATCCTTGGGCGTGATGTTCTGGATGTTCCAGTGACTGCGATCGCGAATCGCGCCGATGGTGTTGCGCGTGGTGCCGATCAGCTTCGAAATCTGCGCATCCGACATTTCCGGGTGGTTGCGGATCAGCCAGGCAATGCCGTCAGGCTTGTCCTGCCGCCTCGATACCGGCGTGTAGCGCGGACCCTTGGTCCGGCTGACCGCGATCGGAGCGCGCTGGATCCTGAGCCGGTATTCCGGGTTCTCCTCGCCCCGCGCGATCTCGTCCTGGGTCAGCTCGCCCGCGTGCAGGGGGTCGCGACCGGTATACTTGCTGCCGGCCAGATCATCGGCCATCGCCTGCACTTCGAGAATGTGGAGTCCGCAGAACTCGGCGATCTGTTCGAACGAAAGGCCGGTATTGTCGATCAGCCAGGTGGCGGTCGCATGGGGCATCAGCGGGGTGGGTTGATCGGCCATAGGAGGGCTCTTTCTCGGCAAGCTTAAAATGAAAGGGCCGCCCCTTGCGGAGCGGCCGTCAGCCTCGATCCTGTAGGCCAAGGCACTGGTTTGGGCAAGCCTGTGCAGACGGCCTAGCCCGCGCCGGCAACCTCGAGCACGATCTTGCCGATGTGCTCGCCCTCTTCCATCCTTGTATGGGCCGCGCCCGCCTCGGCCAGCGGATAGGTGCGATCCATGACCGGCGCGATCGTGCCGTCCGCGAACAGCGGCCAGGCATTGCGGCGAATCTCGTCCGCCAACAGCGCCTTGAAGCCGTTCGATCGCGGTCGCAGGGTCGAACCGGTCAGCGTCAGCCGCTTGCGCATGATGGTTGCCATGTTGAGTTCCGCCTTGACCCCGCCCAGCACGGCGATGGTCACGTGCCGCCCGTCCTCGGCCAGGCATTCGAGGTTGCGGGCGACATAGCTGCCCGAAACCATGTCGAGCACGACATCCGCTCCGCGGCCCTCGGTGTGACGCGCCACCTCGGCGACGAAATCGGCCTCGCGGTAGTTCACGACGAGATCCGCGCCAAGCTTTCGCGCCGCGGCGCACTTGGCTGCGCTGCCCGCGGTGGCGATGACCTGAAGACCGAATTGCTTGCCCAGCATGATCGCCATGGTTCCGATCCCGCTGGTCCCGCCATGAACCAGCAGCGTTTCGCCCTCGCGGGCGAGGCCCCGCTCGAAGACGTTGTGCCAGACCGTGAACAGGGTTTCGGGGATCGCGGCGGCATCCCTGAGCGGCATGGTGTCGGGGACGGCAAGGCACTGCCCAGCCTCGGCAAGGCAATATTCGGCGTAGCCGCCGCCCGCCACCAGGGCACAGACCCGGCGGTTGAGCAGCTCAGGCTCGACCTCTCCCCCGATGCCGACGATCGTTCCGGCAATCTCCAGCCCGGGGATCGGCGATGCGCCGGGAGGTGCGGGGTAAAATCCCTGCCGCTGGATCACGTCGGGGCGGTTGACCCCGGCATAGGCGACCCGGATCAGCACCTGCCCGGCGGCCGGCACCGGCATTGGATGGCGTTCCTCGCGCAGCACCCCGGGCGGACCCGGCTGGTCGAAACCCATGGCGCGCATAGTGTCAGGCAAATCGGCCAATTCGTGCAGCCCCCTCTCGCGCCGCCCGGGGCAGCCGCATGTCGCGCCCGCATTACATCGCAGGCCGGTTGACAGCAACCGGGGCAAGGCAGACATTGACCACGTAATGGACGAGAGCGATCCACCCCGCCCCCGGGGCGATGCGGCGAGCCTGCTGGCGGCCGAAGACCTTGCCCCCTACTCGCAGGACGAGCTGGGCGCGCGGATCGCCCTGCTCGAGGCGGAGATCGCCCGGGTCGAGAAGCATCGCCTGCTGGCCGCGGCGCACCGCGATGCCGCCGACGCCCTGTTCGGTCGCAAGCCATGAGCCGGGCCCGGCCGGGGGATGTATCGGCGACGGCGCTTCCTATATTCCCTGGAAACGGACGGGATCGCCCGGCTGGCCCCCGCCCCCGTCCGACAGACCTTGGTTCGGCGCTTTGCGACCTTCTGCCAGTTCCTCACGAAAGATGACCATCGATGCCCAGTTTCGCAGCCAATCTTGAAAAGACCCTCCACGCCGCGTTGATCGACGCCGGCGCGCGTCATCATGAATATGCGACGCTCGAACACCTTCTGCTGGCGCTGATCGATGACGAGGATGCGGCACAGGTGATGGGTGCGTGCGGGGTCGATCTCGACGAGCTGGGCGCCGTTGTCCGGCAATATCTCGAGCAGGAATACCAGTCGATCCGCTCGCCCGACGGATCCGAGCCCCAGCCGACCGCCGGTTTCCAGCGGGTGATCCAGCGCGCGATCCTCCACGTTCAGTCGTCGGGCAAGGATACGGTGACCGGGGCGAACGTCCTCGTCGCGCTGTTCTCCGAGCGGGACAGCTATGCCGTCTATTTTCTCCAGCAGCAGGACATGAGCCGGCTCGATGCGGTGAGTTTCATCAGCCACGGCATCGGCAAGGGCGGCCGGCAGATCGAGGGCAAGGCGGCGCCGGGTACCGAGCAGCGCCAGACGGAAGGCGAGCAGGCCAAGGCGGGCGAGAAGAAGGAAACCGCGCTCGACCAGTTCACCGTCAACCTCAACCAGAAGGCCGAGGACGGCAAGGTCGATCCGCTGATCGGGCGCGGCCCCGAAGTCGACCGTACGGTGCAGATTCTCTGCCGCAGGTCGAAGAACAATCCGCTCTATGTGGGCGATCCGGGCGTCGGCAAGACGGCCATCGCCGAGGGTCTGGCGCGCAAGATCGTCGAGGGCGACGTGCCCGAGGTGCTCAAGGATGCGGTGATCTACTCGCTCGACATGGGCGCACTGCTCGCCGGTACCCGCTATCGCGGCGATTTCGAGGAGCGCTTGAAGCAGGTCGTGAACGAGCTCGAGGGAATGCCCGATGCGGTGCTCTTCATCGACGAGATCCATACCGTGATCGGCGCCGGCGCGACCAGCGGCGGGGCGATGGACGCTTCGAACCTCCTGAAGCCGGCGCTTTCGAGCGGGGCGATCCGCTGCATCGGCTCGACCACCTACAAGGAGTTCCGCAACCACTTCGAGAAGGACCGAGCGCTGCTGCGCCGGTTCCAGAAGATCGACGTCAATGA
This sequence comes from Qipengyuania sp., assembly GCF_043423005.1. Lineage (GTDB taxonomy): Bacteria > Pseudomonadota > Alphaproteobacteria > Sphingomonadales > Sphingomonadaceae > Qipengyuania. Next base: position 56,788 of record NZ_JBHWMI010000010.1, read on the forward strand.
ACCCACGGTCGAGGATACGGTGAAGATCCTTCAGGGGCTGCGCAGCGCCTTCGAAGACCATCACAAGGTCAAGTACACGCCCGAGGCGATCCGCACCGCGGTGGAACTGTCGGCCCGCTACATCAACGACCGCAAGCTGCCCGACAAGGCGATCGACGTGATCGACGAGGTCGGCGCGATGCAGATGCTGGTGCCGCCGTCCAAGCGCAAGAAGAAGATCACCAGCCGCGAGATCGAGGCGGTCATCGCGACGATGGCGCGCATCCCGCCCAAATCCGTCAGCAGCGATGACAAGAAGGCGCTGGAAAATCTCGAGCGCGACCTCAAGCATGTCGTCTTCGGGCAGGACAAGGCGATCGAGGTCCTTTCAACCGCGATGAAGCTCAGCCGGGCGGGCCTGCGCGATCCCGACAAGCCGATCGGCAGTTTCCTGTTCTCCGGACCCACCGGCGTCGGCAAGACCGAGGTCGCGCGTCAGCTCGCCAGCATCATGGGGATCGAACTCAAGCGCTTCGACATGTCGGAATACATGGAGCGGCACTCGGTCAGCCGGCTGATCGGCGCGCCTCCGGGCTATGTCGGCTACGACCAGGGCGGGCTCCTGACCGATGCGATCGACCAGAACCCGCACTGCGTCCTGCTGCTCGACGAGATCGAGAAGGCGCATCCCGACCTCTTCAACATCCTGTTGCAGGTGATGGATAACGGCCGGCTGACCGATCATCACGGCAAGACGGTCGACTTCCGCAACGTCGTTCTCATCATGACGACCAATGCCGGCGCTGCCGACATGGCCCGGCAGGGCATCGGCTTCGGCGACGTCAGCAAGGAAGATGCGAGCGAGGAGGCGGTCAAGCGGATGTTCACGCCGGAATTCCGCAACCGGCTCGATGCGATCGTGCCCTTCGCCTATCTCGGCAAGGAGACGGTCGGGCGGGTGGTCGACAAGTTCATCCTTCAGCTCGAGTTGCAGCTTTCCGAGCAGAACGTCGACATCCAGTTCGACAAGGAAAGCCGCGCCTGGCTCGGTGACAAGGGCTATGACCGGCTCTACGGTGCGCGGCCGATGGCGCGCCTGATCCAGGAGAAGATCAAGCAGCCGCTTGCCGAGGAATTGCTGTTCGGCAAGCTGACCGACGGGGGTGAGGTTCAGGTGACGGTCAAGGATGGCAAGCCTTCCTTCGAGGTGACGCCTGCCCCGCCCAAGGCCAAGGGCACGGCTGCTGCGCGCCGCAAGGGCGCGGACGCCGCGCCGGGCGAGGGAGACGCCGAAACGGACGCGGCCGGAGAACGCGGCGAAAACGAAGGCTGACCGGGTCACGGGCGGCGCGGGGCCGGGAACGGTTCGCGCGCCGTCGCACTTGAATCCACAGATGGCAGCACCGTTTTCCTGGATCCGGCCGGAACCGCACGGCATCCATATCGTGCCGGCCGATTGCTGGGTCGATCCGTCGAAGCCGGTGGCCTCGGCGCTCGTCACGCATGGCCATGCCGACCATGCGCGGGGCGGCCACGGCCAGACCGTCGCCACGCCCGAAACGCTGGCGATCATGAAGTTGCGCTACGCGACTTCTGACGGCGCCGTCCCGGTCGCCTATGGCGAAACGATTCGCTTGCCGGGCGGGGTGGATGCGACCTATATTCCCGCTGGCCACGTGCTGGGCAGCGCGCAGATCCTGTTCGAGCATGCCGGCGAGCGGGTCGTCGTGACCGGGGATTACAAGCGCCGCCCCGATCCCACTTGCCCGCCGTTCGAGGCGATGGCGTGCGATATCTTCATCACCGAGGCGACCTTCGGCCTTCCGCTCTTCGTGCATCCGCCGATCGAGGATGAGATGGCTAAACTGCTCGATCGCCTCGCCGCCCATCCCGATCGCTGCGTGCTGGTGGGTGCCTATGCGCTGGGCAAGGCGCAGCGGGTGATCGCCGAACTGCGCCGGGCCGGGCACCACGCACCGATCTATCTCCACGGTGCGATGGAGCGGATGTGCCGTCTCTACGAGGAACACGGCATCGATCTTGGCGACTTGCGGCTGGTGGCGGATCATCGCCGTGAGGACATGCGCGGCGCAGTCGTGATCTGCCCGCCGAGCGCGCTCAACGATCGCTGGAGTCGGCGCCTGCCCGATCCCATCACCGCCATGGCCAGCGGCTGGATGCGCGTGCGCCAGCGCGCCCGGCAGCGCAACGTCGAGCTGCCGCTGATCATCTCGGACCACGCCGACTGGGGCGAACTCACGCGGACGATCGACGAGGTCAATCCGGCGGAAACCTGGATCACCCACGGCCGGGAGGATGCGCTTCTGCGCTGGTGCCAGCTGCATCAGCGCCGTGCCCGCGCCCTGGCCCTGGTCGGTTACGAGGACGAGGACGATTGACCCGGCGGGCACGCCGCCCCATCGTCGGTCGAAACGGTCAGATCGCGGAATAGGTGAAAGATTATGAAGTCTGCGATGCTTGGTGTTCTTGTCCCCGCACTCTTGGCGTCGGCCTGTACCGTGCGCGAGGAGGACTCCGCCGCGGAGAACGACCCCGACGCAGCGCAGGATTTGACGCCCGAGGGGCCGTCCCTGATCGGCAATCTGTTCGGCGGCGGCGAACCGCAGCCGCTGGATATTCAGCAGCCGCATCCCAACGGCGTCGTCCTGCAACTCACGTCGCTTCAGGCAAAGCCGACCGAAACGATCGTGGTCGCCACGATCATCAACGGCGATGATCAGGAGCAGTCGCTCAACCGGGTGAACAACAAGAACACCTACATCGTCACCGGGGACGGCTCGAAACTCTATCTATCGCCGCCGACCAGCAATCCGCGGCTGCTGGTTCCTGCCGGGCAGCGAATGCAGGCTGAACTCGTGTTCCTCGGTCGCCTTCCGCAAGGCGGCAATGCCACCCTCTTCATCAACGAGGGCAGCGCCTCTGATAGCGAATACACCACCAGTCCCGGATTTCGCATCCCGCTGCCGATTACCGACCTGGCCTTTTCGGACGACGGCTCAAAAAAAAACTGAGTAATCTGCGGCTGCTGGGCGATATCCCGCAATCGAAGATAGGTCCTGCGCCGGCCGCAGGAGGGGTCAGCGGGTCGGCCGGCTCGCAAGTGTCGACCAGCAGCGTGACCGCGATCGAGACGATCAAGTCCGAACTCGGCGCAACCGAAACCGCGCGCGGAACGCTGATCGCACTGCCGGGCGACGTCCTGTTCGAGTTCGACAAGGCCGAGATAACCGCCAAGGCGCGCCCTACGCTCGACAAGCTGGCCCAGCTGATCACTGCCGATGCAGGGGCGCGGATCACCATCGAAGGGCATAGCGACAGCAAGGGCGACGATGCCTACAATCTGCGCCTTTCCGCACGGCGCGCGCAGGCGGTACGCGACTATCTCAAGGACGTGCGCCAGATACCGGGCGACAGGATGAGCGTGACGGGCGTCGGCGAAGCGCGTCCGGTGGCGCAGAACATGACACCCGAGGGGCAGGAGAACGCTGCCGGCATGGCCCGGAACCGCCGGGTCGAAGTGATCATCGGCAAGACCTAAAGGTGGAGAAGTTCGCCGCCCTTCTCGATGCGCTGGTCTATACGCGCAGTCGCAACGAAAAGCTGCGGCTGATCGCGGACTACCTGCGCGCGACCGGCGATCCCGATCGGGGCTGGGCGCTGGCAGCTCTCAGCGACGGTCTCGATTTTCCCGCGGTCAAGAGTTCCACCATCCGCAACCTCATGCAGGACCGGATAGATCCGGTTCTGTGGACCCTGAGCCGCGATTTCGTCGGCGATACCGCGGAAACGGCCAGCTTGCTGTGGCCCGCCCCGCCGCATCCGCCCTCGCCCCCGAGCGTCAGCGAAACGGTCGAGCTCCTGTCGGCGATGACCCGCAAGAGCGTGGTTGCCGACCTGCCCCGCCTGCTCGACAGGCTCGATCCCTCCGGCCGCTACGCCCTGCTCAAGCTGGCGACCGGGGCGATGCGGATCGGCGTCTCCAGCCGCCTCGCCAAGACCGCTTTTGCGCAAGCCTTCGACGTCGCGGTCGATGATGTCGAGGAATACTGGCACGGCCTTGCCCCGCCGTACGAACCGCTGTTCGCATGGGCGGCGGGGGGAGAGCCGCCGCCGGACACCCGCAACCTGCCCACGTTCCGCCCCTTCATGCTCGCGCATCCGCTGGAGGAAACGGTAGTCGACCTTGCGGACTATGCTGCCGAGTGGAAATGGGACGGCATCCGCGTGCAACTGGTCCGGGCGGGCGGGGATAGCCGGCTCTATTCGCGCTCGGGCGACGATATTTCGGCAACCTTCCCCGAACTCCTGGGGGTGCTGCCGATGGACGCGGTGCTCGATGGCGAGCTGCTGGTACGCGGCACCCATCAGGGCGGGGAGGATGGCGGCGCGGCCAGTTTCAATGCGCTGCAACAGCGGCTTGGGCGCAAGACCGTGTCGAAGAAGATGCTGGCCGAATTCCCGGCTTTCGTGCGGCTCTATGACGTCCTGCTGCTAGAAGGCGAGGACCTGCGCGCGCTACCCTGGACCGGGCGGCGCGAGCGGCTCGAACTGCTCATGGCCCGCCTCCCGGCGACCCATTTCGATCTCAGCCGGATCGTCGACGCGCAGGATTTCGATCATCTTGCCGAAATCCGCGGGGGCAGCCGCGACGAGGCGATCGAGGGCCTGATGCTCAAACGGCGCGACAGCCCCTATATCGCCGGGCGCCGGGTGGGTTACTGGTACAAGTGGAAGCGCGATCCGCTGCTGGTGGATTGCGTCCTGATGTATGCCCAGCGCGGCAGCGGCAAGCGCTCCAGCTTCTATTCGGACTACACCTTCGGCTGCTGGGACGGCGACCCCGACGCGGGCGCCGAACTCCTGCCCGTCGGCAAGGCCTATTCGGGATTTACCGACGAGGAGTTGAAAAAGCTCGACCGGCATGTGCGGCGCAGCACGGTCAACCGGTTCGGCCCGGTCCGCGAAACCGATCGCAGCCTCGTGTTCGAAGTGGCCTTCGACAGCGTCCACGAATCGAAACGGCACAAGTCGGGAATCGCGATGCGCTTTCCGCGGATCAACCGCATCCGCTGGGACAAGCCACCGCATGAGGCCGATCGCATCGAGGCTCTGCGCTCCCTCATTCAGGACTGAACCGGTGTAGCAGGCCCGCTTGAGGCGCCCGGTTCGCCCATCGCCGCGGCATGACGTCTCGCATTTTCGACATAATGCGCCGCCCCGAGCCGCATGCCTGCGACGGCCGCATCGTCGAGCTGGCGCATCGGGCGGGCCGGGCGGCCACCCCACAATTCGCGCGGACCCATGACCTTGCGTTCGGTCAGCATGGCCCCGGCCGCCAGCATCGCCTCGGCCGCGATAACCGCGCGGTTCATCGCGATTGCGCCCAATCCGACGAACCCGCGGTCCTCGATGGTACAGCCATGCAGCATCGCCATATGCCCGACGAGCACGTCGTCGCCGATGAGAAGCGGGCAACCTTCGGGAAATTGCGGGCTCGGGCCATCGCAATGAAGGACGCTCCCGTCCTGGATATTGGTTCGCTCGCCGATGACGATGTGGCTGACGTCGGCACGCAGCACGCAATTGTACCACACCGAACTGTCCGCCCCGATGGTGACGTTACCGATGATGCGGCATCCCGGCGCGATGAAGGCGCTGGGATGAATGGACGGCGCGTGTCCGTTGATCGGCACGATGCTGACACCGGAGCGACTGTCGCTCATCTCGCACTCTCCCATTCATCGCGGGTAATCGAATAGACGATCCCGTCGCGCCAGGGGGGATCGTAGCGCGCATCAACATAATCCAGGTCTTCGCGCCGGCGCATGCCCAGCCGCTTCATCAACCCCCAGCTTGGCGCATTGCCGGCGACCGTGATGGCGACCACTTCCCGCGCGCCGAACCGGGCAAAGGCAAGGCCGAGCGCAGCCGTCGCGGCTTCTCTGGCGTAGCCCTGGCCCCAGGCATCCTCGCGCAGGCGCCAGCCGAATTCAATCTCGCCGGTAACCGAGGAGCCGGGGGCATCGGCGCGTTTCAGGCCGCAGAAGCCGAGAATGGCGCGATCCACCTTGCGCTCGGTCGCCCAGAAGCAAAAGCCATTGGCGGCGCGGCATGCTTCCACCCGGGCGCGCTGTTTCGCCATGCCCTCGTCGTCCAGCACCCCGCCGAGCCACCGCATCACGGCAGGCGTGTTCGTTACCCGGAAAAACTCCGCCCAATCCTCCTCGCGCCAGTCGCGCAGGATCAGCCGATCGGTCTCGAAGCGAAATTCAGCCATTAAGCAGCCGCGCGGCAAGCGGTGCATGGTAGGTGACGATACCGCTGCACCCGGCCCGCTTGAGGGCGACGAGCTTTTCCATCAGCAACGCCTCGCGGTCCCCCACTCCGGCTGCAGCACCGGCCTCGATCAAAGCGTATTCGCCGCTGACCTGATAGGCGAAAACCGGTATGCCGAAGGCCTGTTTCGCACGCCAGATGATGTCGAGATAGGCAAGCCCCGGCTTGACCATCACGCTGTCGGCCCCTTCCGCAATATCGAGAGCGATCTCGCGCAAGGCCTCATCGGCGTTGGCCGGGTCCATCTGATAGCACTTCTTGTCGCCTTTCAGCAGGCCGCCCGAACCCACCGCATCGCGGAACGGGCCGTAGAAGGCCGAGGCGTATTTGGCCGCGTAGCTCATGATCTGGACGTTGGGATGCCCGTTCATTTCCAGAGCCATGCGGATCGCCCGGACTCGCCCGTCCATCATGTCGGACGGGGCGATGATGTCGGCCCCGGCATTCGCCTGGTTGATCGCCTGGTCGACCAGTACCGCCACGGTATCGTCGTTGACGACATAGCCGTGCGCATCAACCAGCCCGTCCTGCCCGTGACTGGTATAAGGATCGAGCGCTACGTCGGTGAGGATGCCGATATCCTCGCCGCAGGCATCGCGGATCGCCCTGATGGCGCGGCACATCAGATTGTCGGGGTTGAGGGCTTCGGCGCCATCTTCGCTACGCAGGTCGCCCGGCGTATTGGGAAACAGCGCCACGCAGGGAATGCCCAGCGCCACCGCCTCGCGGGCCCGATCGGCGAGACGGTCGACCGACCAGCGCGACACGCCCGGCAGGCTGGCGACGGGATCCTCGATACCGGTGCCGGAAGTCACGAACAGCGGCCAGATAAGGTCGGCGGAGGTCATCACCGTCTCGCGGTGGAGACGGCGGCTCCATCCGGCATTGCGGGTCCGGCGGAGGCGGGTGGCGGGATAGCTGGCCTGGATCATCGCGCCGCAGATGCCCGAGCGCGGCGGGACGTGCAACGCCTCTGCGCCCCGTTCGTGCAATGGAAGCGCCGTCAGTCGAGCCTGTCGATCTCGCGCCGGGGTCCTGACGGCGCGGCGGCGGGCTTGGGCAAGCTGCCGAAAGCGGCACCGGCCTCGACTTCGCGGATGCGGGCGAGAGTCGCGCGGAAGCGCGCCAGTTGCTCGCCGCTCAGCATGGCCCGCGTGACGTAGCGTACCGATGCGGGATCGACCGCACGGCCGCCGCGATACATCTCGTAATGGAGATGCGGCCCGGTCGACAGGCCGGTGGAACCGACGTAGCCGATCACCTGTCCACGCCGCACGTTTTGTCCGGCATCCACTGCGATGCGGCTCATGTGGCAATAGCGCGTGTCGAGGGCGCCGCCATGACGCAGCCGCACGGCATAGCCGCAACCGCCCATGCGTCCGGCGCCCGTAACCTGACCGTCCGTCACCGCGACGATCGGCGTTCCGTGACGCGCACGGTAATCGAGCCCGGCATGCATCCGCCGATAGCCAAGGATCGGATGCCGCCGCATGCCGAAACGCGACCCGACCGGCCCGGCGACCGGCGCGATCAGACCATCCTTCTGCTCGCCGATCCCCGACGCCTCGAAGAACCGGCCCTCGCGGCCCCAGCGCATGAGCTGGACCTTGCGCTGCCCGTCGCGCTCGACCCCGGCGTAGAGCAGCTGGCCGGGAAGCCGTTCGCCGGTCGCGGCCCGGCGGTGGGACAGGATGATGTCGAAGGTATCGCCGGGGCGCAGTTCCCGCTCGAGATCGATCTGATCCGTCAGGGCCTTGAGATAGGCCTGCACCGCACTCGCCGGTGCGCCGGCAGCCCGTGCGGAACGATAGAGGCTTTCGCCAACGATCCCGCGCACGCGCAAGGGGGTGTCGTCGACCCGGATCGGCTTGCGCTCCAGCACCAGCGGCCCGCCCGGGGTTGCCCGCGTCACCGCCAGTTCGAGATCGAACCGCGCGCGCAAGCTGAGCGTATCGAGCGGACGCGGCGCGCTGACGGCAGGGCGCCGGCCAAGCACCAGGTCGACCCGCGTGCCCGGCTCGATCTCGCCCACCGCAACAGTGCCGCCGACAAGCGCCGTGACCTGGCGCGCATCGGCCGGGTCCATGCCGGCCCTGCGCAGCATCGTCTCGAAGCCGTCACCCCGGCCTAGTGTGGCCACCATTTCCAGCCGCGGACGTTCGGGTGCCGAGGCGAGGGGGCGCACCAGCGTGCCGGGCCCTATCCGCCGCCCGGTGTCCGCGCCCAAGGCGAGCGGAGCGATGGCCTGGCGGCGGTATTCCCCTCGCACATCGGCATCGCTCGGCATCAGCGGCGCAGCTTCAAGCGGAGCGAAGCCGGGCCAGAAGGCTAGCGCACCGGCCGTCATGCCGAAAAACGTGGCCAAGCCCCGGAACCAGCGGCGACTGCCGATGTCGCTGCCGAGATCGTGCGTCAGCTGGCTCAATCCGAATCGGCTGGGCCCGTGCATGCCTCTCTTGGCGGGTTCAGCGGCACAGGGGGGTGACGGCATCGCGCCGGCGACGGGAAGAGCCCGCCTGTTGCGACCGAACGGCGCGGCAGCAGCGCCGGGCGCGGGAGTCCCGGGCAAGCACCCCTCTGCGGCTGCGCGAAACACGTTCTTTTCCCTCCCGCAAGAAGCCCTGGCGATTGCCGCCGGTGGGCGGAAAGCTCCGGCATCCTCGTCGATCGAGGTAAACTTGCGGTTAAATCGGTCCCCGCCGCCTTCCGCCGTGCGCCGACAGTTGCAGCGCGGGGCACGTGCTGCCACCTTGGTCGGCGTGACTGACTGCACGATCAAGGCTATTCTCGGGCCGACCAATACCGGCAAGACCCACCTCGCGATCGAGCGGATGTGCGCCCATTCGAGCGGGGCGATGGGGTTTCCGCTACGCCTGCTCGCGCGCGAGGTTTACGACCGGGTGCGGGCGATCAAGGGCGACGATGCGGTTGCCTTGATAACCGGCGAAGAGCGGATCGAGCCGCCGCAGGCCCGCTATCTGTGCTGTACGGTGGAGGCGATGCCGCGCAATGGCGGCGGGCGGGCCTTCGTCGCCCTCGACGAGGCGCAGCTCGCTGCCGATCGCGAACGCGGCCATGTCTTTACCGACCGGCTGCTCCATGCCCGCGGGCGCGAGGAGACGATGCTGCTGGGCGCCGCGACGCTCGAGCCACTGGTGCGCAGTCTCGTTCCGGAAGCCGAAATTTCGCAGCGGCCGCGCTTCTCCACCCTGACCCACATCGGCCCGCGCAAGCTTTCGCGCCTGCCCCCACGCAGCGCGATCGTCGCCTTCAGCGCCGAGGCGGTCTATGCCGTCGCCGAAATGCTGCGCCGCTTCCATGGCGGGGCGGCGGTGGTCATGGGCGCCTTGTCTCCCGAAACCCGCAACCGCCAGGTCGCGCTGTTTCAGTCTGGCGAGGTCGATTACATCGTCGCCACCGATGCGATCGGCATGGGCCTCAACCTCGACGTCAATCATGTCGCCTTCGCGGGGCTTACCAAGTTCGACGGGGTGCGCACCCGGCGCCTGATCCCGGCGGAGATGGCGCAGATCGCCGGGCGGGCCGGGCGCCACCAGCGCGACGGCACCTTCGGCACTCTTGCCGGGATCGGCAAGGGCGGGGATGCCGGCGAGGTGCCGGAATTCACCGACGAGGAAGTCTATGCCATCGAGGAACACCGCTTCGCTCCGCTGACGCACCTTTACTGGCGCGAGGCGGAGCCGCGCTTCGACAGCATCGCCCGGCTGATTGCCGACCTCGAGCAGGCACCGCTGCGCGATGGCCTGCGCTCCGCCCCCGAAGCGATCGACCTCGCCACTCTCAAGCGCCTTGCGGAAGAACCTGTGGCCGAAGGCGTCCGCGGACCGGGGCAGGTGCGCCGTTTCTGGGAAGCCTGCTCGCTCCCGGATTTCCGCCAGCGAGGGCCGGATGTTCACGCCCGCTTCGTCGCCCGGCTGTGGGAAGATCTGCGTGCTGGCTATCTGGGGGCCGATTTCGTCGCCGCGCGCATCTCGGAACTCGACAACATGAGCGGCGACATCGATACCCTGCAGGGGCGGATCGCGGCGATTCGCAGCTGGGCCTATATCTGCCAGCGGCCTGACTGGGTGCTGGCGCGTGACGAAATGGCTGCGCGGGCCCGCGCAGTCGAGGCGAAGCTTTCGGATGCCTTGCACGCGCGCCTTACTGAACGCTTCGTCAACCGGAGGACGTCAATCCTGATGAAATCGCTGGGCCAGGACGCCGGCATCTTGCCGATCGAAATCGACGAGAACAATGTCGTCACGGTCGAGGGCGAACGGCTGGGCCATGTCGAGGGGTTCCGCTTCGTCGTCGATCAGGCAGCCAACCATGCCGATCGCAAGATGATGCTGGCGGCGGCGGAAAAGGCGCTGCCGCGCATCCTTGGCGAGCGGGCCGAGGCGCTGGCGACGGGCGACCTTGGCCAGGTGACGCTGGCGAACGGCGCGATCATGCTGGACGGCCGGCCGCTGGCGCGGGTCCAGGTTGCGCCGGGCGAGTTCCGGCACCGGATCGAACCCACCCCCGAACTTGCCGCCCTGCCCGAAAAGTCGCGCGAGACACTTTTGGCCAGCCTTACGCGGTGGCTCGACAGCGCGCTCGAACCGCTGGAACCCTTGCGGCGGATGCAGCTGGTCGCCCGCAACCCCGATGCCGGATCGCAAGCCCGCGCGCTGCTACTCAATCTGGTGCACGGGCATGGCTATGTAACGCGCGAGCAGGCCGGCATCGAGCATCTGCCCAAGGAGATGCGGCCGTTCCTGCGCAAGATTGGCGTGACTTTCGGCGCGCTCGACATCTATTCGGCGCCGCTGCTCAAACCCGCCGCCCGCCGCCTGCTGCACGAATTGGGAGTGGACCGGCGGCCGCTACAGGAAGCGATGTTGCCGGTCATCGCCGCGACTTCGTCCTTGCCGAGCGGATACCGTGCGGCCGGCACGCAGGCGATCCGGGTCGATCTGGCGGAAAAGATCCTGCGCGCCGCGCACGAGGCCCGGGCGCGGCAACCGGCCCAGCGCCACTTCACGCTCGACCTGGCGCTGCCGATCTCGATCGGACTGGAAGAGAGCAATGCGATCCGCCTGCTCGGCAGCGCGGGCTTCCGCGTCGATCGCGCACGGCCGCTGGCCGAGAACGCGTTTGGCCCTCCGCGACCCGACCGCTGGCAATGGCGGCCGGCCGC
>NZ_JBHWMI010000090.1:0-23871 GCF_043423005.1 Qipengyuania sp.
GCAGAGGCCTACGGGCGGATCAGCGAACCAGATCATGGGGGGCATGCCCCCCACGATCTGATGACCAAAATGGCGGCATAATCACATCCGGGATTAGCTTAACTTCGCCGCCAACCTGTCCAACAAGGCGGGACCACCTCACACAGCAACCTAGCCGACCACCACCTGCGGCTTGTGCGATGGACCTGTTTTACCGAGTCGTGCTGACTTGTGACTGAACCGGTTGATGGGGCGATTGTTCAGGTTCGCCCCGCAAGACATGAACGGACTTACTCCGGGGGTTTTACCGCGTCAGCTTCTTGTACGCTAATCGCGTAGGCCGGTCGGCCGCATCGCCCAGGCGGCGGCGCTTGTCTTCTTCGTAGGCTTCGAAATTGCCTTCGAACCATTCGACATGGCTATCCCCCTCGAAGGCGAGGATATGGGTAGCCAGCCGGTCGAGGAAGAAGCGGTCGTGGCTGATGACCACGGCGCAGCCGGCGAAATTCTCGATCGCTTCCTCGAGCGCACCCAAGGTTTCGACATCGAGATCGTTGGTCGGCTCGTCGAGCAGGAGGACGTTGCCACCCTCCTTCAGCATCTTGGCCATGTGGACGCGGTTCCGTTCGCCGCCCGATAGCTTGCCGACGTTCTTCTGCTGGTCAGGCCCCTTGAAGTTGAACGCACCCACATAGGCGCGCGTGCTCATGTCCTGGTTGTTCACCTTCATGTAGTCGAGCCCGTCGGAGATTTCCTCCCAGACATTCTTCTTGGGGTCGAGATGGTCACGGCTCTGGTCGACGAAGCCCAATCGCACGGTCGAGCCGATGTCGACTTCTCCGCTGTCCGGCGTTTCCTTGCCGGTCAGGATCTTGAACAAGGTGGACTTGCCCGCACCATTGGGGCCGATCACGCCGACGATACCGCCCGGGGGCAGGGTGAAATTCAGATTCTCGAACAGCAGCTTGTCGCCATAGGCCTTGCTGATGCCCTTGGCCTCGATCACCTTGCCGCCCAGCCGCTCGGGCACCTGGATGACGATCTGGGCCTTGCCGACCGCGCGCTGATCCTGGCTGTTCTGCAGCTCTTCGAACTTGCGGATACGCGCCTTGCTCTTGGTCTGCCGCGCAGCAGGCGTCTGCCTGATCCATTCAAGCTCGCGCTTGAGCGCCTTGGACTTGCCGCTTTCCTCGCGGCTTTCCTGCTCCAGCCGCTTGGCTTTCTTCTCGAGATACGTCGAATAATTGCCTTCGTAGGGGTAATACGTGCCGCGATCGAGCTCGAGTATCCAGTCCACCACATTGTCGAGGAAGTAGCGGTCGTGGGTGATCATCAGCACCGCGCCGGCATAGTCCTTGAGGTGGTTCTCCAGCCACTGCACGCTTTCGGCATCAAGGTGGTTGGTCGGTTCGTCGAGCAGCAGGATGCCGGGCTTCTGGATCAGCAGCCGGGTAAGCGCAACGCGGCGCTTTTCACCACCCGAAAGATCGGTGACGGGCCAGTCGCCAGGCGGGCAGCGCAAGGCCTCCATCGCAACCTCGAGCTGGTTGTCGAGGCTCCACCCGTCGACGGCGTCGATCTTGTCCTGCAACTCGCTCATCTCGGCGCCCAGCGCGTCGAAATCGGCCCCGTCCTCGGCCATCTCCATGCCGATGGCATTGAAGCGCTCGACCATCTCGGCAGTTTCTTTCGCGCCTTCGCGAACGTTTTCCAGCACGGTCTTGGTGGGGTCGAGTTCGGGCTCCTGCTCCAGATAGCCCACCGTAATGTTCTCGCCCGGCCACGCCTCGCCGGTATAATCCTTGTCGATCCCGGCCATGATCTTGATGAGGGTCGACTTGCCGGCGCCGTTGGGCCCGACGATGCCGATTTTCGCCCCCTGATAGAATTGCAGGTTGATGTTGCTCAGAACCGGCTTCGAGGCACCGGGGAAGGTCTTGGTCATGTCCTTCATGACAAAGGCGTATTGCGCGGCCATCGGCTGGTCCTTCGTACTTCGATCTGGAAAATGGGCGGGGCGGGCCCGCGGGTGTCGGCGTGCAGATAATGGGGAGCAGGGCGGGGGGCAAGCCTGTGGCCTTTTTCCCGGGCATCGCCTAGCGCCGCGGCCATGAGACGGGCGCAGGAAGCATCGGGCAAGCTGCCGCAGGTGGCGATCCTGTTCAGCCAGTTCGCAGCCTACCATGTCGACCGGATCGAGGCTGTCGCCCGGCGGCTGGCAGGCCGCGCGCAAGTGCTGGGGGTGGAAATGGCGACCACCAGCCGCACCTACGCCTGGGAACCGGCTCGCGGCATCGACGCCGCCCGCCACGTGACACTGTTCCCCGGCGAGACATACGAGGACATCGGCTGGCGCCAGCGGTTCGCGGCCGCAAGCACCGCCGTGGCCGGGGCGCACATGGTTTACATCGGAGTGCCCTGTTCCGAACCCGATATCCTGGCGCTGAGCTGGCGGCTCGCCGCCACAGGCCGGCGGCCGGTACTGATGAGCGAAAGCAAGTTCGACGACGCGCCGCGCCTGCTATGGCGTGAACGGGGCAAGGCGAACCTGCTGCGCCCTTACCGCGCAGCGATCGTCGGCGGACCGCGACAGCGCGAATACCTGCGTTTCCTGGGTTTCGGCAGCAGACCCATCCTGCCCGGCTACGACACCATCGGCAATGTCCGCATCCGCCAGCAGGCGGGTATCCCCAGCCGGCCCTGGGAGGCGCGAGATTTCCTGTTCGTTGGACGCTTCGTCGACAAGAAGAACCTGCCAACGCTGCTCGCCGCCTACGCGCGCTATCGCCAGTTGTCGGCGGCGCCGCCCCGTCGGCTGGTGCTGGCAGGCGATGGCGAACTTGCCGAAACGCTCAAGGCGCAGGCGGGCGAAGGAGTGGTCTTTACCGGCTTCCTGCGTGCCGAGGATGTCGCCCGCCGCACGGGAAACGCGCTGGCTCTTTGCCTTGTCAGCCTGATCGAGCAGTGGGGACTGGTGGTCAACGAGGCGGCAGCCCTTGGCGTGCCGGCGATCGTCTCGACCCCGGTCGGCGCGCGCGACCTCCTGGTCCGCAGCGGGGTTGCCGGGTTCGTCGTCGAACCGCGCTCTGCCGAAGGGATCGCGCGGGCCATGCTCGCGCTGGCCGGTGACGAAGCCGAGTGGCGGCGGCACAGCGACGCCTGTCTTACCCGCGCACCCCTGGGCGATACGGACCGCTTTGCCGATGCCGTCGAGGCGCTCATGTTTCCGAGCCGCGAGGCCGACCGGCGCCTTGCCGCCTTCTGGGCCGCAGCCGAAGGGGAATGACCCCGAGCGTGCTTGCCACAAGGGGGCTTGGCACAAGAGTAAGGGCTGCTAGCACGAGGCGCATGAAATCCTCGCTCCTCGCGCTTGCCGCGCTGTCGTTCGCCTTTCCTGCCGCCGCCCAGTCGTCCGGCACACGCGAGGCCGCCCCGCGCACGCCGGCCGAACATGCTGCGGATGCGGCGAAGAACGATACCCTGGCCTGGGATTTCGTCGATGGCATCACCACCGAGATCGGCCCGCGGCAGCCCGGGACCGAGGCCGAGGCAAGGGCGCGCGCCTGGGCAATCCGCTGGCTCGAAGCTCACCGCTTCGCCAATGTTGCCCAAGAGCCTTTCGATATGCCGACGTGGGTGCGCGGAGACGAAACGGCTGAAACCATCGCCCCGTTCGCCCAGCCGCTGGCGATAACCGCGCTCGGCAACACGGCATCGACCGGGCCGGCGGGCATCACTGCCGAAGTCGTCCATTTCCCCAGCTATGCTGCCCTAGAAGCGGCCGCGCCCGGCAGTCTTGCCGGAAAGATCGCCTTCATCAGCCACGACATGCGTCCCACTCAGGACGGTTCGGGCTATGGCTTTGCCGGGCCGGCACGCTGGACCGGGCCGGGCCTTGCCGCGAGCAAGGGCGCGATCGCTACCGTCATCCGCTCGATCGGAACGGAGAACCACCGCACCCCCCACACCGGCACCACCACGTTTCCCGAAGGCGTCACGCCGACCCCGGCGGGCGCGCTGTCGAACCCGGATGCCGACAATCTGGAGCGGATGTTCGCCCGCGCAGGCCAGCGCCCGATCACGATGCGGCTGGTTCTCACGCCGCGCTGGCTCGGCACCACCAAGAGCGGCAATGTCGTGGGCGAGATCGTCGGCCGGAATCGTTCGCTCCCGCCGGTGCTGCTCGCTTGCCACATCGATAGCTGGGATCTCGGGACCGGGGCGATCGACGACGGTGCGGGCTGCGGTATCATCGCCGCGGCAGCGAAGCGGGTGCAGGCGATGGGCCGCCCGCTGCGCACCATTCGCGTCCTGTTCGCCGGCGCCGAGGAAACCGGGCTGTGGGGCAGCCGCGCCTATTCCGCCGCCCATCTTGCCGAGCCTTTCTACGTCGGTATCGAAAGCGATTTCGGCGCCGATCGCATCTGGCGCCTCGACACCAATTTCACCGCCAGCGACCCGGCGCTCTATCGCGAGCTGGCCGCTGCGGTTGCCCCCTTCGGCGTCGCCCCCAGCCGCGAAGTCGCCACCGGCGGCGCCGATCTCAATGTGGTGCGCGATCAGAACGGGGCGCTGATCGACCTGCAGCAGGATGGCACCCGCTATTTCGATCTCCACCACACGCCTGACGATACGCTCGACAAGATCGACCCGGCGCAATTGCGGCAGAACGTCGCGGTCTGGGCGGCAGTCGTCAACGTGCTGGCCAATCGCGCCGAACCGATCCGGCGCACGAGCGAAGCCGAACCGGGCAACCGTTAAGTCGAGGATGGGCCGCGGTTGGTCGGGGAGACAGGATTCGAACCTGCGACATCCTGCTCCCAAAGCAGGCGCGCTACCGGGCTGCGCTACTCCCCGACCCGATCCGCGGACGGACCCTTCGCCGGTCGGCGATGCCGGTGACGGTGGTGGGCCCGGCAGGACTCGAACCCGCGACCTAGCCGTTATGAGCGGCCAGCTCTAACCAACTGAGCTACAGGCCCACGTCGCCGTATCGGCAAGGCGAGCGCCTAGCGCCCGTGTGGTGCAAGGGCAAGCGGCTTCGCGTGGGGGTCAAGGCCGGGCGCCGTCAGCGCGCGCCGGCGTTTCGGACCGGGCAGGCTGTGCGTCTGCGAGCGGGAGCAGCAGTGTCATCCGGCCCCCCGTGCAGGACAGTTCCCCGCCCGCCGCACGGGCTTCGGCCCTTGCGAGGCGGAGCGAGAAGCCGGCGCCGAAGATGCCCGAACTCAAGGGACCGGCGCTGGCACGCAATTCGGCAGCAAAGGGATCCTCAAGCGTGCGGAGCGCGGTGGGGAGGGCTGCAGACACGCAGAAGCTGCCGCCCTCGTCACTTACGCTCAGTGCGATCCGTTCACCGGCGGCGGTCGCCCCGGCCAGTGTTGCCAGAAGCCGCCATGAAAGCCGCTCCGCCTCCTGATCGGCAATGTCCGTCAAGGCATGCTCGATGGTGAATTCGGCGTCGAGCCGGGCTACCCGGGGGGACAGGACTTTCTGCAATTGCGTGACGTGGCCGCGCACGATCGCGGCAAGGTCGGCGGTGCCGCGGTCAAGTTCGGCCGCGCCCGTTTCAAGCCGGGCAAGCCGATCGAGTTCGTCGAAGCCGGCCAGAATGCGCGCCGCATCCCCGGTGATGGCAGCGGCGATGGCGCGATATTCATGCGGAACCGGGCCGACCATCTGTTGCTGGATGATTTCGGCATAGCCTTGCATGGCATTCACCGGGGTGCGCAGTTCGTGCAGCAGCTGCCGCAGCTTGTCGGCTTCTTTCTGGCGCGCGCTGGCGCGGGGCGGTGCCGCCCGCCGCAGCCGGCCGACATAGCCGCCGAAGCGTCCCTCCTGCGAGGAAAAGCGGGGCACCGCGTCGACGATCCAGTCGCCTGTTATCGCCCCGGCGCCGCGCAGGCTTACTGCCAGTCCGCGCACCGGGTGTCGCGCCGCAAAGCCACTGGCGATATCCGTGGCCATGGTAAGATCCAGTCCGACCAGCATGGGCGCCAGGCCCCCGCCGGCCCAGTCGATCCGCCCATGGATGTCGGCGCGAAAGTCGATCACGGCGGGAGGCTTGCGGTCTTCCGAAGGGCGCGCAGGCTGGCGCTCTGCGACACCGGATTCGTCCCGGCTTTCGCGTGCCCGCTTGAACGCCTCGATCCGGTCGACGAGTGCGCGAATGCCATCGCCGGTCTGGCGGAACGCCGCGTAGTGGTCTTCGGCGCTGTCGGCAGTCTGCCCAGGCTTGCCGGCGGCAGCATCGTGGCCGGGCAAGGGGCTAAGGCGCAATGGAGCGGGCGCGGGCGGAAGGTCGGCGAAGGCCGGGTCGAGAAACTCGGTCAGTTCGAGGGGCTCGGGGCGGGGAAGTGCCATGTCGGCAACGCCGAGGCGGTCAAGCACTTCGACCGCCTGCCGGGGCAGGTCCTTGCGGTTACGCAGAAAACCGCGAGCGTGAATCGGAAAGGCGGGAATGATCTCTTGCCATTCCTCGCCGGTCAGGTCCGCCCGGGCCAGGGCGGCGGCGGCGATATGGGGGTGCGCGTCCCCGAACCAACGAACGAGATCGGGAGTGCGAAACCGCCAGCCGGCTTCGCCCACGATGCTCGTGCGTTCGCGCACCGGGATCAGTTCGCCGAGCGCGATCAGCCGCAGGTAGGCCGCGGTACGCAGCGCCTTGTCGCCGCCTTGCTGGCGTTCCCCCAGAAGATCGATCAGCTGCCGGAACTGGGTCCGGGCCGAGCGATCGCCCGTTGCGCGGTTGCGCAGCACCGTGGCAAGGCGATCGTCGAAATGCATTCGGTCTCCGCAGTGCTGCCCGTATGCAGCCGCCGCCTTATTACCAAATAGAGTTTACAAGTCGTGAAGATCGCTGCCGACGCAATGGCGCGCGGCGCGTTGCAAATTTCGGGCGTTGCTGGCAGATGTAATTTTCTTAGGTGCCGTGCCGGCTGCAGGCTTGCATAATGTCACGCACGGTATCTCAAGGGGGAGCAACGGGGAAAAGCGCGCAATGCCCAGCATGGACGAGATCGACCGGCGTCTGCTGTCCGAACTGCAGGATGAGGGCCGCATCACCAATGTGGAACTCGCCCACCGCGTAGGGCTGACGGCGCCGCCGTGCCTGCGCCGCGTCCGCGCACTTGAAGAAGACGGCGTGATCCGCGGCTATCACGCCGATCTCGATCCGGGCAAACTCGGCTATTCGATAACCGTCTTCGCGATGGTGAGCCTGAAGAGCCAGGCCGAAAGCGCGCTGCGTGAATTCGAAGAGGCCATGCGCGATCTGCCCGAAGTGCGCGAAGTGCACATGCTCAACGGCGAGATCGATTTCATTCTCAAGATCGTGGCGCGCGATCTGCAAGCGTTTCAGGAATTCCTGACCAGCAAACTCACGCCTGCGCCCAACGTCGCCAGCGTGAAGACCTCGTTGACGATCCGGACCAGCAAGAGCCAGCCGGGCGTCCCGCTGGGGTAAGGGTGAGACGTCGATGGAAGCGCTCAGGTCACTCCGCGCGACAAAGGGTGTAAATTTTGGAGCGACCGACTTCGTTCGACGAATCCAGGTCGATAAGATGAAGTTCCAAGCCAACCTCAAGGGCGAGTGCTTGGACCTTATCGATCGTCTTTCCGATCGACGCTCGGTCGATCCTAACCGGAACCTTCGCGTACACGAAGCCGCCTTCGGCGCCGCCGAGATTTTGCGCGCCGAGCGACGATAACCGTGCCCTTATCGCGTGATGTCGCACAGGCTCGCCGAAAAGGTAAAATGTCAGCCAGCCGCCCGGTGAGAAGTCTGGGTCGGTCTGAGCCTTGGCAATAGCGCTCAAGTCCAGCGGGGTCACGTCTTCAATCTCCCACCCGCTAGTCGCGCTTGGAGGTTTGGCTTGGACGTCGCCTGTCTTACCCGCCCCGCTCCGCCAGCCACTCCTCCAGCCATTTGATCGAGTAATCACCGGCAAGGATATCGTCCTGCTTCAGCAGTTCCTGATGAAGCGGGATGTTGGTCTTGACGCCCTGGATGACCATTTCTTCCAGCGCCCGTCGCAGACGCATGATGCAGCGTTCGCGGGTGCGCCCATAGACGATCAGCTTGGCGATCATGCTGTCGTAATAGGGGGGCACCGAATAGCCCGCGTAGAGCCCGCTATCGACCCGCACGTGCATCCCGCCGGCGGCGTGATAATGCACCACCTTGCCGGGGCTGGGGGCGAAAGTGAACGGGTCTTCCGCATTGATGCGGCACTCGATCGCATGGCCGTGGAAGGTGATGTCGTCCTGTTGGCAGGACAGATCCTTGCCATCGGCGATGCGAATCTGCTCGCGCACCAGGTCGATCCCGGTGATCGCCTCGGTCACCGGATGCTCCACCTGAAGGCGGGTGTTCATCTCGATGAAGTAGAACTCGCCGTTCTCCCACAGGAACTCGATCGTGCCGGCGCCGCGGTAGCCCATCCTGGCCATCGCATCGGCACAGATGCCGCCCATCCGCATCCGCTCGGCTTCAGACAGCACGGGTGACGGTGCCTCTTCCAGAACCTTCTGGTGCCGGCGCTGGAGCGAACAGTCCCGCTCGCCCAGGTGAATGGCACTGCCCCTGCCGTCGCCGAAGATCTGGAACTCGATATGGCGCGGATTGCCGAGATATTTCTCGATGTAGACTGTGTCATCCCCGAAGGCTGCCTTGGCCTCGCTCTTGGCCTGGCCCATCAGGCTTTCGAGCTGATCGGGGGCGGGGACGACCTTCATCCCCCGGCCGCCGCCGCCACTCGCCGCCTTGACCAGCACAGGGTAGCCGATCTCTTGCGCCACCTGTGCCGCCTGCTCGACACTTTCGACCGCACCGTCAGATCCGGGGACCAGCGGCAGGCCCAGCATCCCGGCCGATTTCTTGGCCGCTACCTTGTCGCCCATGGTGCGGATATGCTCGGGCTTGGGTCCGATCCACTTGAGACCATGCGCCTCGACAATCTCGGCGAACTTGGCATTTTCGGAAAGGAAGCCATAGCCGGGATGGATCGCATCCGCGTGCGACAGTTCGGCTGCCGAGATGATGTTCGCGACGTTGAGATAGCTGTCGCCCGCCGGCGGCGGGCCGATGCAGATCGCGTGATCGGCAAGCCGCACGTGCATCGCGTCGGCATCGGCGGTGGAATGCACGGCCACGGTCTCGATGCCCATTTCGTGGGCGGCACGGTGAATGCGAAGCGCGATCTCGCCGCGATTGGCGATCAGGATACGGGTGATGCTCAAGGATCGGCCTTCTTATCCGATGACGATCAGCGGCTGATCGTATTCGACCGGCTGCGCGTTTTCGACCAGGATCGCCTCGACCGTGCCGTCGCGATCGGCTGCGATAGGGTTCATCACCTTCATCGCTTCGACGATCAGCAGGGTCTGACCCTGCGTCACCCGGTCGCCGATCTTGACGAAATTGGCCGCGCCGGGCTCGGCCGCAAGATAGGCGGTGCCGACCATCGGCGACTTGACCGCGTGGCCGCTGGGCTGGGCGTCCGACGTGCCCGCTTCTGCACCTCCGGGGGCGCCGGCTGCCTCAGCCGGGCCTGCCGGCAAGAAATGCGCCTGCGGGGCGAGGGGCGCCGCAGCCATCGCCACCGCCCCGCGCGCGACGCGGATCTTGCGATCCCCGTCCTCTACCTCGATCTCGGTCAGCCCGGTTTCGCTCAGCAACTCGGCGAGTTCGCGAACGATCGCGGTGTCGACCTTCATGCCGGACGCAGCGCCGGCCTTGCCAGATGTATCGGCCATTTGACCCCTTGCCTTTGTTTCGCAGCGCCTATGCTCCGCACCGGCAGGCAAGGCAAGGGGAAGGGGGCACCGGGCCGCCGGCCTAGAGCTGCGCTGCCTGTTCCAGCGCGGCAAGGTAACTGGCCGGCCCCAGCCCGCTTATGCAGTGGACCGCGCCCATGCCGACATAGGAGCGATGGCGGAACGGCTCGCGCTGCGACGGGTCCGACAGGTGAACCTCGATCACCGGAACACTGATGGCCCTGATCGCATCCAGCAGCGCGATCGAGGTATGGGTATAGGCGGCGGCGTTGAGCAGTACCGCAGCCGCCCCCTCATCGTCCGCCCGGTGCAGCCAATCCACCAGCTGCCCCTCGTGGTTGGTCTGGCAGAAGAAGATCGAAAACCCGAGTTCGCTGGCCTTCGCGTGGCATCCCGCTTCGATTTCGGCGAGCGTGGTCGTGCCGTAGATTTCGGGCTCCCTGGTGCCCAGCCGGTTGAGGTTGGGGCCGTTCAGTATGTGGATCGTCCGCATCATCGTGCCGGTCTTGACGGCGAAAGCCTCAGCTGTCGACGCCCTTGATCTTTCCCCACTGCCGCGCCGCGGTATAGCCGAGATAGCCGGTACCGAAGAGAGCATAGAGTTCATCCGGAAGGCCGCGCAGGTAGGACGTGATGCCCTGGCCGATCTCGTTCGCGGCATGCGGAGAGAAGGCCGACAGGATGCCCATCGGCAACCCGAACAACAGGATGACGTACATGACGTAAAGGAAACTTGGACGCGCACGACTGGTCCACGGATCGTCCGAGCGCGCTTCGGCAACGATTGCCGACAGGCGCGCCTCGATCTCCTTCAGTTCCTGCGTACTCTGCATTTGCAGGAGTTCGAGTTTCGCCCGGTTGCGGGCATCCTTGTCCGGAATGATCTTGTCGATGATCGATGCCAGCGGCCCGATAAGCGCTTCGATGACGGCCATGTCTATGCTCCCGTTGATTCGGGACGATGCCTAACCAGATAGGTTCGTGTAGGAAATCGTTGCCGGCGGGAATTGTTGGTTAGCGATTTCGTGATATGACCCCCGTCATGGGACATAGGCGCAGGGCAAAGCTTTTTGGAATCGGTGCGCTGCTGGTGGGCGCAGGCTGCGGCGGAGCATTGTTCGCGCAGCCCGGCGATGCTGGCCAGATCATCGAGTCGGACGACCCTGCCGCTCTCCCGCCGCCCGGACGATGGGATTGCACCATCATCGAACCCGAATATCGCGCCTGGCTGGCAGATGGGCAGGGCGCGCAGGAATATCGCTATGTCGGCAAGACCTATCGCGATGCCGCAACGGGTTCGCTGTATCGCTGGGACGACTGGCTGGCATGGCGGAGCCAGGCGGCATGCGCCCCGGTGGCCGGCATCCCGGCTGACCGGGTGGCGGTGGGTACGGCGCTGACGGCGCTTGGTGCCGGTGTCCTCCTCGCCAGTAGCGGGGCGAACGCCAAGAGCCCGGGGTGAACCCGTTCGGCTATTGCGATTTGGCAGGGAAAGACCACTGGTCGGGACGACTGGATTCGAACCAGCGACCCCTACACCCCCAGTATAGTGCGCTACCAGACTGCGCCACGTCCCGATACCAGTGGAGCCGCGCCCTATAAGCAGCTTGTTCGGGCAACGCAAGGCGCGTTGCTCTGGCCTGGCAATGCTGCTAACCGGCGGCGCCACGAGGTACGGGCGGGCGCGAAACCTGCACGCCGACGTGCCATTGCACCATTCGCAGGACGGGTTTTTTGATGATCGAGATACTTGCCGCCGGCTCCGCCGCTTCGCAGCCGCCGGGATGGACGGCGTGGGTGCTCCCGGTCGGCATGTTGCTGATCTTCTTCTTCCTCATCATCCGCCCGCAGATGCGCCAGCAAAAGGCGCACGCAGAACGTGTCGCCGGGCTCAAGCGGGGTGACGAGGTGGTCACCGCCGGCGGTCTGGTGGGCAAGATTGTCAAGGTCGACGAACGGTTTGTCGAACTCGAGATCGCCAAGGGCGTCCGTGTGCGCGCGGTGCGCAGCACGATCGGCGAAGTGCTCCAGCCCGGCAGCGCCGCGCCGGCCAACGACTGACGCGGGGCGACTTTCACATGCTCGACTTTCCCCTTTGGAAAAGGGTCATGCTTTGGCTGATCGCGGCTGCCGCGATCGCTGCGGCCGTGCCGTCCGTCGTTTCGCTGGCCGGTGGCCGGTGGCCCGCCAGCCTGCCCAACCCGATGGTCAACCTGGGCCTGGATCTTGCCGGCGGGAGCCACATCCTGCTCGAGGCCGATCCCCGGCAGGTCGCCGCGCAGCGGCTCGAGAATCTGGAGGAAAACGTTCGCGGCGCGATGCGCGATGCCAGCCCGCGGGTGCGCATCGGTGACGTCTCCACCCGCGACGGGCGGCTCAGCTTCCTGATCGACGATGCCGCCGAGGTCGATCGGGCGCGCGAACTGATCCTGCCGCTGATCAACGGCACGGGGACTGTGCGGGAATGGGATCTGCAGGTCGTCGACGGGCAGAGGTTCGTGCTCACGCCGACCAGCCAGGGCCTTGCCGAGGCGACCGATCAGGCGATGGACAGCGCCAAGGAAGTCATCAGCCGCCGCATCGATGCTCTCGGCACGCGCGAGCCGACCATCATCCGGCAGGGCGAAAATCGCATCGTCGTCCAGGTTCCCGGTTTGCAGAACCCCGAACAGGTCAAGGAACTGGTCGGCAGGACCGCCAAGCTCGAGTTCAAGCTGGTCGATCTCACCGCGCTGCCCGCAGACATCCAGCAGGGCATCGCCCCTCCCGGAAGCGAGATCGTCCCCTATGCGGCAGGCTCCGACGCGCCGGGACAGGCTATCGCGGTGCGCCGTCTGGGCGGTATTCGCGGCGACAATCTGACTGGCGCGCAGCAAAGCTTCGATCCGCAGAGCAACGAACCGGTCGTAACGATCCAGTTCAACACCGAGGGCGGCCGCCGCTTTGCCCAGCTGACCAGCGAGAACGTCAACAAGCCCTTCGCCATCATCCTTGATGGAGAAGTGTTGTCGGCACCCAACATCAACGAACCGATCCGTGGAGGGACCGCGCAGATTTCGGGTGGCTTTACGGTCGACGCGGCCAACCAGCTGGCGATCTCCCTGCGCTCGGGCGCGTTGCCGGTCGATCTCGCAGTCGTCGAAGAGCGCACCGTCGGGCCCGATCTTGGCGCCGATTCGATTCGTCAGGGGCTTACCGCCATGGCGATCGGCACCTTGCTGGTGATCGTGCTGATGATCGTGACGTATGGCAGGTTCGGCGTCTTCGCGACGGTCGCGCTCGTCATCAACGTGCTCATGCTGCTGGGCATCATGGCGGTGATGAATACGACGCTGACCCTGCCGGGTATCGCCGGTTTCGTGCTGACGATCGGCGCGGCGGTCGATGCCAACGTGCTGGTCAACGAACGCATTCGCGAGGAACGCAAACGCGGGCGGCGCGTGGTGGCGGCGGTGGAAGCCGGCTACAAGGAAGCCAGCCGCGCCATCTACGATGCGAACATCACCAACTTCATCGCCGGGGTGCTGTTGTTCATGTTCGGGTCGGGCCCGATCAAGGGCTTCGCCGTGGTGCTCGTCATCGGTCTGTTCACCAGCGTTTTCACTGCGCTGCCGCTGACCCGCATGTGGGTCGCCGGCTGGCTGCGCAAGAACCGCCCGAGCGACCTCAATCTGTAAGGACCGGACGATGAAACTGCTCAAGCTCGTCCCCGATGATACCAACATCGATTTCCTCAAATGGCGGATCCCGTTCTTCGTCGTCAGCATCCTGCTGATCGCGGCAAGCTGGGCGCTGGTGCTGACCAAGGGCCTGAATTACGGCGTCGACTTTGCCGGGGGGCTGGAAATCCGAGCGACCTTCACGCAGAGCGAGGAAGCACCGATCCCGGCCCTGCGCAACGATGTCGAGCAGCTCGGCTATGGCGAACCGGTGGTGCAGCGGTTCGGCGAGGATAACCAGGTTTCGATCCGGGTGCGGCTGCCCGACGAAGTGGCGAACGACAAGGACGCCGCACAACAGGCCGCCAACACGATCGTATCGGAACTGTCGTTGAAATATCCCGGCTTCCGCCTCGACGGGAACGACAATGTCTCGGGCAAGGTATCGGGCGAGTTCCGCGAGGATGCGTTCTACGCCCTGCTCGCGGCGATGCTGGCGGTCGCGCTGTACATCTGGGTGCGGTTCGAATGGCAGTTTGGCGTGGGCGGTCTGTTCGCGCTGTTTCACGACGTATCGCTGACGCTGGGCATGTTCGCCTTGTTCCAGATGGAATTCAGCCTGCAGATCATCGCCGCGATCTTGGCCATCATCGGCTATTCGCTGAACGATACCATCGTGATCTACGATCGCATCCGCGAGAACCTGAAGAAGTACCGCAAGATGCCGCTGCCCGAACTGCTCAACCTTTCGATCAACGAGACGCTGTCGCGAACGGTGATGACTTCGCTCACCCTGTTCATCGCACTAGTCCCCTTGCTGCTGTTCGGCCCGGCGAGCCTGTTCGGCCTTACCGCGGCGATCACGCTCGGCCTGTTCGTGGGCACCTATTCGTCGGTTTATATGGCCGCACCGATGCTGGTGTGGATGGGCGTCAACTCGAGCAGTTTCGTGCCGCGAGAAACGGTGACCGACCGGCAGGAACGGCTGGCCCGGGGCGAACTCTAGGTACCCGCCCCCGGATCAGAGCTGGCGGACCAGGGTTTCCGCGACGCCGATCCAGGCCGGTTTGTCGACGATGATCTGCTTCTCCCCATGCCCGGGGGGAAGCACGGCCAGGCGGGAACCATTGCGATCGACCAACCGGCCAAAGGCGAACCGTCCCGCACTGCGCGGGATGAGGACATCGCGATTTATGGCCCGTCCGGCGGCGGCAGGATCGTGCTGACGCAGCCATAGCTGGTCGCCCGGACGGTATTCGCCATGTGGGTATTCAACCAGCATCACGATCAGGGGAGCGGTTCCGCCGGCATCCATCGCCACGATCGCGTCGCGCGGGCTGCGCAAGGCCTCCGGCCCCTCGGCCGAGAGTGTCGCGACCACCTGCGGTGGCTGGCTGTCCTCGCCTCTGACCAGCATGCCCGGCGCTACATCCAGTGCCGCGGCAATGCGTCGCATCCACCCCAATGACAGGGTGCGCATTCCTGTTTCCAGTCGCCCGATCGTCTGCGCGGTCGTCGGCGGATCGCAGGCAGCGGCAACATCGGCAAGGGTCATCCCCTTGGCCTTCCTCACATCACGTATGCGGTTGATCATTGTAGGTTCCTGTAACCCATGCGGTTCTTGGCTTTCCTACAGACGTGCGGATTTGGCAAGCGCTGCCAACACGGGAACGAAAGGATCGTCGCATGAAGCGCACACTGGTCGAACGCGAACTTACCTCCGAAGGGCCGCGGCGGCGTGGCGGCATTGCACCGCGGCGGCGGAGCGTCACCGTCAATCTGGCGGAATCGCCATTAAGCTGGCTTCATTCTCGCGGCCACCTCGACGACCGGCAGTTCGATGCGGGCGAGCGGCTGCGCAGCGATTACGAGCGCGCCCAGCTTTCGCCAAGCGTGACCATGCGCTGGGATCCGGTCCGGGTCGACTGCGGCGGCGGCGGGCCGGGCTCCGGCCTGACCCCCGGCGAAAGACAGGTCGCCGCCAAATCGCGGTTCGACGGGGCGATGGCGGCTGCCGGCGGCGGCCTCGACGAAGTCCTGTGGCGCACCGTGTGCGGCGGCGCGGCGCTGGCGGAAACCGAAAAGGCGCTCGGCTGGCCGACCCGGAGCGGCAAGCTTGTGTTGCGGTTGGCGTTGGATCGGGTGGCGGCGTTCTACCGGATTCGCTGAGCGACGATCTCCCGCAGCGCCGGCAGGACCTCCGCCGTAAACCACGGATTGTCGCGCATGAAGATGCTGCTGCGCCAGGACGGGTGGGGAAGGGGGAAGAACTGGGGCAGAAACTTGCGGAATTCCTTGACCCGGCGAACCATCGGCCAGCTTTTCGTTTCCGGAAGATAGGCCCGCTGGGCGTAAGTCCCCACGAGCAGGGTCAACCTGTCGTGCGGAAGGTGGGCCCAGACCTTCGAATGCCATGTCGGCGCGCACTCGGGCCGCGGCGGCTTGTCGCCTCCGGCCGCCTTTCCGGGATAGCACAGGCCCATGGAGACGATCGCAAAGCGTTCCGGATCGTGCATCGTCGCAAAATCGACACCCAGCCATTCACCGAGGCGCACGCCCGATCTGTCGTCGAAGGCGTGGCCGCTTTCGTGGGTGACGGTGCCGGGTGCCTGTCCGACTATGACCACGCGGCTGGTTTCTGAAAACTGGACGACCGGCCGGGGACCGAGCGGCAGGTGGCCGGCACACAACCGGCACTGGCGGATCCGGTCGGCAAGCGCCGCGGCGCTCACCCCTCGACCCGCTCGGCAAGCTCGAGCCAGCGTTCCTCGGCGGCATCCTTCTGCGCGCGTGCGTTTTCGAGCCCCTTGGTAAGGGTCGCAAACCGCTGCCGATCGGCGGCATACAGCGCGGGATCGGACAGCAGTTCCTCCCCGCGCGCGATGGCGGCATCCAGTTCGGCGATCCGCGACGGCAGCAGTTCGTAATCGCGCTGATCCTTGTAGGACAGCTTGCCGGGGCGGGCAGCGGGCGTGGCGGCTACCGTCGGAGCCGCAGTCCCCCGATCCGCATTGCGGGCAGCCGCCGGCGCGCTGCGTTCGGTTCGCTTGCGTTCCCAGTCGGCATAGCCCCCTGCCACCACATCGACCCGGCCCGATCCATCGAGCCCCAAGGTGAGCGTAACGGTCCGGTCGAGGAAGTCGCGATCGTGGCTGACGATGATGACCGTGCCTTCATAATCGGCGATGACTTCCTGCAGCAGATCGAGCGTTTCAAGGTCGAGATCGTTGGTCGGCTCGTCCAGCACCAGCAGGTTCGAGGCCTTGGCAAACTCGCGGGCGAGCAGCAGGCGCGAACGCTCGCCCCCGGAGAGGATGCCGACCTTGGTATCGACAATGCCCGGATCGAACAGGAATTCCTTGAGATAGCCCTGCACGTGCTTGCGCGCGCCGCGAACGTCGATCCAGTCACCCCCTTCGGCAAGAACGTCGCGGACGGTCTTGTCAGGCGCGAGCAGACGGCGTTGCTGATCGATCATCACCCCGGTCAGGGTCCTGGCGATGTCGACCGTCCCGCTGTCGGGTGCAAGATCGCCGGTCAGCATCCGCAGGAGCGTCGTCTTGCCCGCACCGTTCGCGCCGACGATGCCGATGCGGTCCCCGCGCTGGATGCGGAGCGAGAACGGGCGGATGATCACCCGTTCGCCATAGCTTTTGGCGATATTGTCAGCGACGATGACCGACTTCGACTTGAACTCCTCTTCGGTTGCCAGGCCTAGTTTGGCGGTGCCGGCGCCGCTGATCATCGAGGCCCGCTGGGCGCGCATCTGCCACAGCTTTTCCAGCCGTCCCTGATTGCGCTTGCGCCGTGCGGTCACGCCGCGTTCGAGCCAGTGCGCCTCGATCTTGAGCCGCGCGTCGAGCCGTTCGGCCGCGCGGGCTTCTTCGGCATAGACCTGCTCTTCCCACGCCTCGTATCCGCCGAAGCCGACGTCCTTGCGCCGCAGGTCGCCGCGATCGAGCCACAGCGTCGTGGTGGTCAGGCGCTTCAGGAAGGTCCGGTCGTGGCTGATGACCACGAAGGCACCGCGATAGCGGTCAAGCCAGCTTTCGAGCCATTCAATCGCGGCGAGATCGAGATGGTTGGTTGGCTCGTCCATCAGCAACAGGTCGGGATCCTGAGCCAGCGCCCGGGCGATGGCCGCGCGGCGTTTTTCGCCCCCGCTGGCCCCGTCGGTCCGGCGGCTCATGTCGATGCCCAGCTGCCCGGCAATCGCCTCGACCTCGTGCGCCGCCGGCGGATGCTCGCCGTCCAGGGCCCAGTCCATCAGCGTCGCGTGACCAGCAAGATCGGGGTCCTGTTCGAGAAGGACGATGCGCGTGCCCGGCTTGACCTTGCGCAGGCCGCGATCGGCCTCGATCCGATCGTCGATCAGCTTGAACAGCGTGGTCTTGCCGGCCCCGTTGCGGCCGATCAGCGCGATCCGGTCGCGTGCGCCGATGTGAAGGTTGAGTTCGCTCCGGGCAGGCCCGCCGAGCAGCCAGCGCCCGCCCTGTTGCAGCCCCAGGCCTTCCCAGGAGAGGATCGGAGGTTGTGCCATTGCGGGCGCGAGGTAGGCGGGGCACGCGCCCACCGCAAGGCGCAAGGGAACCGAGTGCCGACATTCAGTTTGGTGAAAGCGCAGCCGCGCCTATCGTGCGGCCAATCGCAATGAGGGATATCGTCATATGCTGAAATCTATTGCTACCGCGACTGCCGCGATCGCCTGTGCTGCCGCCACGATGGCCGCCGGCCAGGTCGCTGCCGCCGAAGTCCAGATCGCCGCCACCGGCCCGGTGGTCGAGTTGACGGTGATGGAGCAGACCGATGCCGCACCCGATCTGGTCCTGATTTCAGCCGGCGTGACCACCGAGGCGCAGACCGCGGTCGAGGCCCTGCGCCTGAATTCGGCCGAAATGCGCAAGGTCATCGATCGGATCAAGTCGCTGGGCATCGCCGAACGAGATATCCAGACCACGGGCATCAGCGTGAATGCGCGGTACGACTATGACGATCGCATCAGGCAGCAGGTCTTTCGCGGCTATGTCGCCGGCAATCGGGTGAGCGTGAAGCTCCGCAATGTCGAACGCACCGGGCAGGTGCTCGATGCGCTGGTCGCGGCGGGTGCCAATGATATCGGCGGTCCGACGTTCAGTCTCGAGGACGATGAGGCGGCGAAGGCTGCGGCCCGGGCGAGCGCGGTCAAGCGGGCCCGCGCGCAGGCCCTCGAATATGCCCGGATGGCGGGATATTCGGATTTGCGCCTGCTCGAGATCAGCGAAGTCATTCAGGGTAACGTGCCGATGCCGATGTACCGTGAAACCGCGCGGGCCATCGCGGTCACGGCGCAAAGCGCGGATGCGCCGGTTCAGCCGGGTCAGGTTTCGACCGGGGTCAGCATCACCGTCAAGTACGAGTTGACCCGCTAGACCGCGGCCACGCAACATTCACTGCCCGTTCAATGGGCGGGCGATAGGGATACGCCATCATGAAGAAGCCGCTTTCCTCGTCGCTCGCCCTTGGCTTTGCCGCTGCCTTGCTGGCCGTCAGTCCTGCTTCTGCGCAGGATCGCCGATCGGATCAGAGCGAGGCGCGCAAGGAGATGAACGCCGGGCGGGTGATCCCGCTGCGCACGATCGAGGCACGGATCCTGCCGATGATGGGCGGGGCGGAGTATATCGGCCCGGCCTATGATTCCGCCGCCATGGCCTATCGCCTGAAGTTCATTCGCGATGGCCGGGTTCTCTACGTCGATGTCGACGCGCGGACCGGGCGCATTTTGGGCCGTAGCCGGTGATCTGACGGGCGGGGGCGAAACTCCGCCAAGTCTGGAGCGTTCAGCGTTCACGACAGGCCAATAAGACAACAGGGGCGGAACAGTTTCATGCGCATTCTTATCGTCGAGGACGAGCCCACGCTCGGACAGCAACTCAAGACGACCCTCGAACAGAATGGCTATGCCATCGACCTTTCGACGGATGGCGAGGACGGGCATTTCCTTGGCAGCACCGAACAGTACGATGCCGTCGTGCTCGATCTCGGCCTGCCGGAAATCGACGGGCTTACCGTGCTGCAGATGTGGCGCAAGGAAGGACGCAAGTTTCCCGTCCTGGTCCTCACCGCGCGTGACAGCTGGTCGGACAAAGTGGCCGGGCTCGATGCCGGGGCCGACGATTACCTGGCCAAACCCTTCCAGACCGAGGAGCTTATCGCCCGCCTGCGGGCCCTGATCCGCCGTGCATCGGGCAATACCTCCGCCGAACTCATCGCCGGGGACGTCCGGCTGGACACGCGTTCGGGCCGGGTGACGCTGGGCGGCGAGCCGGTCAAGATGACGGCGCAGGAATACAAGCTCCTGAGCTATCTCATGCATCACAAGGGCAAGGTGGTCAGCCGGACTGAACTGATCGAGCATATCTACGATCAGGATTTCGACCGGGATTCGAACACCATCGAAGTCTTCATCACCCGCATCCGCAAAAAGCTGGGTGCCGATGTCATCACCACGATCCGCGGACTCGGCTACAGTCTCGACGATCCGGCCGAACAGCCGCGCGCCTGATCGGGCCGCGGGAGGGCTGACGGCATGACTGCTGGCGCACAGCCGTCCCCCGCCACCGATGCGCCGCCCGTGACGCTGGGCCGCGCTATCAGCCAGCGCAGCAGCCTTGCGCGCCGCATGATGCTGATCGCGGCGGGCTGGGTTCTGGTGCTGTTGCTTGGCGGGGGCTTCGCACTCGACCGGACGCTGACCAATCTCGTCCGCGGCAATTTCGACGATCAGCTGGAATATCTGCTGAACTCGATGATCGTGGTGGCCGAGATCGATTCAGACGGCCAGGTCTACTTCAATCGCCCACTGGGCGAGCCGCGCTTTCTCGAACCCAACAGCGGGCTGTACTATCAGATCAGTGCCGAGGGGCGGGAGGATTTCCCGTCCTATTCGCTGGCCGTCACGCCTTCGCGCTCGCTGTGGGACACGACCCTCAAGCAGCGCAACCATCTCGATAACGAGCCGCATTTCTACGATAGCGACCAATTGCCCGAAGAGCCGTTGCGGATCGTCGAGCGGACCGTGATCCTGCCCGACAGCGACGCCCGCTGGACCTTTACCGTTGCGTCCCGGCGCGAGGAGCTGGACGCGCAGATCCTCCGCATCCGTTCGATCCTCATCTGGAGCTTCGCGGTGCTGGGATTGGGCCTGCTGGTGCTGGCGGTGCTGCAAAGCTGGTACGGCCTTTCGCCGCTGCGCCGGGTGCGTGCGGCAATCCAGTCGATGCGTTCGGCAGGGACCAACCGCATCACCGAACCGCTGCCGCTGGAGGTCGAGCCGTTGGTCGAGGAGATCAACGCGCTTCTCGCGCACAGCGAACGGCAGGCCGAAGAAGCGCGAACCCATGCCGGCAACCTCGCCCATGCGCTG
Organism: Qipengyuania sp.; assembly: GCF_043423005.1. Lineage (GTDB taxonomy): Bacteria > Pseudomonadota > Alphaproteobacteria > Sphingomonadales > Sphingomonadaceae > Qipengyuania. The sequence continues at coordinate 20,815 of NZ_JBHWMI010000090.1, forward strand.
AAGACCCCGCTGACCGTGCTGACCAATGCCGCCACCGCCCGCGCGCCCGATCTCCACACCGCCGTAATGCGCGAGACCCGCACGATGCAGCGGCATGTCGAGCATCATCTGGCCCGTGCCCGGGCGGTGGGCCGGCGCGCCATCGGCCATGCCCGAACCCCGGTCTGCGAAAGCGCGGAGGCGGTCCGCCGCGCGGTCGAGCGGCTGTATCCCGGGACGCGCTTCGACATTGCCGGCAACAGGTCGGCGCTGGTCGCGATCGAACGGCAGGATCTCGACGAAATACTCGGCAATCTGATCGAGAACGCGGCCAAGTACGGCGGTGGCAGCGTCTTCGTTACGGTCGATGTCGAGCCCGAAGATGCGCAATGCGTTATCTGGGTAGAGGACGACGGCGCCGGCATTCCCGAAGGCGAGCGGCAGCGTATCTTCGATCGCGGCGCGCGGCTCGATACCGGCAAGCCCGGAACCGGCCTTGGCCTTGCCATCGTGCGCGACGTGGCGGAAATCTACGGCGGCGACGTTGCGCTCGAAGAAAGCGAGGATCTGGGCGGCCTGCTCGTTCGCCTCAGTCTGCCGCGGGCGGGGTAACCCCTTCACCACGGGCGGTTTCGTGATGGCGGATCACTTCATCGATGATGAAGCGCAGAAACTTCTCGCTGAATTCGGGGTCGAGCGCGCTGTCCTCTGCCAGAGCCCGCAGGCGCGCGATCTGCTCCGCCTCGCGCGCGGGATCGGCCGGGGGCAGCTGAGCCGATGCCTTGTATTGGCCGACCGCCTGGGTGATCCGGAAGCGCTCGGCCAGAATATGCACCAGCGCGGCATCGATGTTGTCGATGCTCTTGCGATAGGATGCCAGGACCGGGTCCGACTTTTCGGGAAAGGGGCGGGTGGCGGCCATGCTTGCCAGAATACCGGCAAATCCTTCCTTGCCAAGAATGCTCCTCCCGCCCATGTCCCGCGGGCATGACAGCCGACGTCGTCTCACTCTCGCGCAAGACGCCCGAGCCTTCCCTCGAACCGATGCTTGCGCTGACCGCGTCCGGCATGAACCATGTCAATCAGGTTATTCTCGACCGGATGCAGAGCGAGGTTCCGCTGATCCCGGCGCTGGCCGGCCATCTCATCTCGGGCGGAGGCAAGCGGCTGCGCCCGATGCTCACCCTCGCCGGGGCGGACCTCGTCGGCTACCAGGGAACGCGCCAGCATCGGCTCGCCGCGGCGGTGGAATTCATCCACACCGCCACCCTGCTGCACGACGATGTCGTCGACGGCAGCGACCTGAGGCGCGGCAAGGCGGCGGCCAACATCATCTTCGGCAATCCCGCGACCGTGCTGGTGGGCGACTTCCTCTTCAGCCGTTCCTTTGAACTGATGGTCGAGGATGGCAGCCTCAAGGTGCTCAAGATCCTGTCCGGCGCTAGCGCCATCATCGCCGAGGGCGAGGTCGATCAATTGACCGCGCAGCGCCGGATCGACACCTCCGAGGAACGCTATCTTCACATCATCCGCGCCAAGACCGCAGCGTTGTTCGCTGCCGCAAGCCGGATCGCTGCCGTGGTCGCCGAATGCGACGATGAACGGGAACGCGCGCTCGACGAATACGGGCGCAACCTGGGCGTTGCATTCCAGCTGGTCGACGATGCGCTCGATTACGACGCCGAAGCCTCGACCATGGGGAAGGACCGCGGCGACGATTTCCGCGAGGGCAAGATGACGCTGCCCGTCATCCTCGCCTATGCCCGCGGCGATGCCGAGGAGCGGTCGTTCTGGCAGGCGGCGATCGGTGGACATCGCGTCAGCGATGCCGATCTCGACCATGCGATCGCCTTGATCGACCGGCGCAACGCGGTTGCCGATACCCGCGCCCGGGCACGGCATTTCGCCCAGCGCGCGATCGATGCACTGTCGATCTTCCCGCATAACCGCGCGCGAGAGGCAATGGAGCAGGCGGCCCTGTTCGCGGTTTTGCGGGGGTATTGACCGGCGCCCGTCATCCGGCGCGAAAGGTTGTCCCGGTGAACGATCCGCTGCCGATCCACGAGGCTCTGCCAGGTCTGCTCGATGCCCTGCAACGGCAGACGGGCGCGGTGCTGATCGCGCCGCCGGGTGCGGGCAAGACCACCGCGGTCGCGCCGGCCCTGCTGGGCGAGGACTGGTGCGGCGGAACGGTCGTCCTCACATCGCCGCGTCGGGTCGCCGCCCGTGCCGCCGCCGAACGGATGGCGCAATTGCTGGGCGAGGAGGCAGGGCAGACGATCGGCTATCTCACCCGCCTCGACAGCAGGCGCAGCGCGGCGACAAGGGTGCTGGTCGTGACCGAGGCGATCTTCGTGACCATGATCCTGGAAGACCCCGAACTGGCGGGGGTTTCGGCCGTTTTGCTCGACGAGGCGCACGAACGTCATCTCGACGCCGACCTCGGACTGGCGCTGGCGTTGGAAACGCAGGCGATCCTTCGCGAAGATCTGCGTATCGTGGTCATGTCGGCGACACTCGACGGTGCGCGTTATGCCCGGCTGCTGGGCGATGGCGCGCCGGTCGTGGAAAGCCGCGGGCAGGCTTATCCCTTGCGGATCGAATGGCTCGGATCGCGGCCGCAGGATCGGCTGGAGGATGCGATGACATCCGCAATCGTCGAAGCCTGGCGGGCAGAGGAGGGGGACATCCTCGCATTTCTTCCCGGCGTGAAAGAGATCGCCCGGGTTCACGAACGTCTGTCAGAGCGCCTCGCAGAAGCGCTGATCCTGCCGCTGCATGGACAGGTGCAACCGCAAGAACAGCGCGCGGCTATCCGCCGCGATCCCGATGGCCGCCGGCGGATCGTGCTCGCGACTGCAATCGCCGAGACCTCGCTGACGCTGGACGGGGTGACGGTGGTGGTCGACAGCGGGCTGTCACGCCGGGCGGTGTTCGATCGCCGTGCGGGGACGACCCATCTGGTCACGGCACGCTCCAGCCAGGCGGCCAGCGCGCAGCGTGCCGGGCGCGCGGCGCGGCAGGCCAGAGCCGAAGCCCAGAGCAATCAGGTGCGCCGGGTGCGAGAGCATGAAGAAG
>NZ_JBHWMI010000093.1:0-15156 GCF_043423005.1 Qipengyuania sp.
TCCTCTATCACCCCGCTCATCCCCGAAGCGCGCAAGGGGACCGAGTAGGTGAAGCTCGCCAGATTGTGCGATGGCGCCGGCATCGCGTGCCCCGCCGGCGATGCCGGATCGGTCAGCGTAAGCGGCTTTGCGATCGATCACCGCAAGGTCGCGCCTGGCACCGTATTCGGTGCCTTTGCGGGTACGCAAGTCAACGGCGAAGACTTCATCCCGGCGGCGATCGCGGCGGGTGCCGTGGCCGTGATTGCCCGCCCGCAGGCGAGGGTCGAGGGGGCCATCCATGTGGCGGCGGCCGAGCCGCGCCAGGCTTTCGCCCGGCTGGCGGCGCAGTATTTTGCCCCCGTGCCCGAACATATCGTCGCGGTCACCGGCACCAACGGCAAGACCTCGACTGTGGAAATGACGCGGCAGATCTGGCGCATGGCGGGCGAACGGGCGGCGAGCATCGGCACGCTCGGCGTCATCACGCCGGACGAAAGCATTTCGACCGGCCTCACCACGCCCGACATCGCGACCTTCCTTGCCAACCTCAGCGGGCTGGCGCGCGAGGGCGTGACCCATCTTGCCTATGAGGCGTCGAGCCACGGGCTGTCCCAGTACCGCAACGAAGGGGTTTCGGTCGAAGCGGCCGCGTTCACCAATTTCAGCCGCGATCATCTCGATTATCATGACAGCATGGAAAGCTATTTCGCTGCCAAGCTGCGCCTCTTTACCGAAGTGGTGCGCGAAGGCGGCAGCGCGGTGGTCTGGCTTGACGGGAGCGACTGGAACAGGCGGGTCGCCGAAGCGGCGGAAGCGCGCGGGCTGAAAGTTCTGACGGTGGGGCCGCAAGGGGCGGACATCGTGTTGCGTCACCGCGCGGCGACCTCGCTGGGCCAGACGCTGACGGTGGAGCACGCAGGGCGCGAACGGACGATCGCGCTGCCCCTGATCGGAGCGTATCAGGTTGCGAACGCGCTGGTCGCAGCAGGGCTGGCGCTGGCGAGCGGCACCGATCCCGCGGCCGTGTGGGATGCCGCCGCGCGCCTGCAGCCGGTACGCGGCCGGCTCGAACGGGCCGTCATCGCGCCCAACGGTGCGCCGGTCTATGTCGATTACGCACATACCGCCGACGCGCTGGCCGCAGCCATTACCGCCCTGCGCCCCCATGTCGGCGGGCGCCTGATTACCGTCTTCGGGGCAGGCGGGGACCGTGACCTCGGCAAGCGCCGCGCAATGGGGGAAGCCGCTGCTAAGGGCAGCGATCTGGTGATCGTCACCGACGACAATCCCCGCGGGGAAGATCCCGCCGCGATCCGCCGCTCGGTCCTGGACGGTGCGCCGGACGCGCGCGAGATCGGTGACCGGCGCGAAGCGATCTGCGCCGCGCTCGGACAGGCGGGCGAGGGCGACATCGTACTGGTTGCGGGTAAGGGCCACGAGACCGGGCAGATTATCGGGCGGGGCGATGCCATGCGCGTCCTTCCGTTCGACGACGTACAGGTGGCGCGCGAATGTGCCGCCGCCCTTGGAGGAGCACAGCCATGAGCGCGGCCATTCTTCGTCATCCCGCCTTACGCGAATGGCCCGCAGATCCGCGGGACCGCTTGCCCCTCACCTTGTGGGATGCCGCAGCAATCGCCGCAGCAGTCGGCGGCACGGCGAGCGGCGAGTTCCAGGTCGCCGGGATCGAGATCGACAGCCGCGACGTGGTCAACGGCGATCTGTTCGTCGCCCTGCGCGGCGAGGCGATGGACGGTCATCGTTTCCTCGATCAGGCCTTTGCGAACGGTGCAACCGCGGCGCTGGTCGACCGGCCGATCGACCGTCCTCATGTTCTGGTCGAGGATACGGCCCGGGCCTTGCAGGCGCTCGCCGCGGCGGCCCGCGGGCGCACGGAGGCGCGGATCATCGGGGTGACAGGCTCGGTCGGCAAGACGGGCGTCAAGGAAGCGATCTTCGCCAGTCTCGAGCGGGCGAGCCGGGGAGCCGCGCACGGTTCGACCCGCAGCTACAACAATCATGTCGGCGTGCCGCTGAGCCTTGCGCGAATGCCGGCCCGCAGCCGCTTTGCGATCTTCGAGATGGGCATGAACCATGCCGGCGAGATTGCGGACCTAACCCGTCAGGTCCGCCCTCATGTCGCAGTGGTCACCACCATCGCGCCCGCACATATCGAGAACCTCGGCAGCGAAGCGTCGATCGCCGATGCAAAGGCGGAAATTTTCGCCGGGCTGGAGCCGGGCGGCTGCGCGGTTATCCCTGCCGACAGTCCGCATTTCGAGCGCCTCGCCGCAGCCGCGCGGGCGGCGGGGGCCACCATTGCCAGCTTCGGCAAAGCGCCTCATGCCGACATGCGGCTGCTCGATGCCATTCCCAGTGTCAATGGCGGCAGTCTGGTCACCTGCGAATTTGCCGATGGGCGGCTGTGCTACACCGTCGCCGAGCCAGGTGAGCACTGGGTTATGAACTCGCTCGCGGTGATGGCGGCGGTGAGAGCGGCAGGTGGCGACCTTGCCGCCGCCGGTCTGGCGCTGGCCGAGATGGGCGGCCTCAAGGGACGCGGCGCCCGTCACGGCATCGACGTGCCGGGCGGCAAGGCCATGCTGATCGACGAAAGCTATAATGCCAATCCTGCCAGCATGCGTGCGACCCTTGCCCAGCTGGGCCAGACACCCTCGCACCGGCGCATCGCCGTCCTTGGCGCGATGAAGGAACTGGGCGACTTTGCCGAGGGCTTTCACGCTTCGCTGGCCGAACCCCTGCTGGCGGCGGATGTGGACTATGCGCTGCTGGTGGGCGAGGAAATGCACAGCCTGGCGCGCGAGCTGGGGAAACACCGCGCCGCCGTGCTTGGCAAGCCGTTCGAGTGGGAGCATTGCCGCACCGCCGACGAGGCGATCGGATTGCTCGAGGATTTCGGCATCGTGGCGGGCGATGCAGTTCTCGTGAAGGGATCCAATTCGGTCGGGCTCGGCCGGCTTGTGGATCACTTCACCCGTCAAGACTAGGAGCCGACGAGGCCGATGCTCTATCTCCTCGCCGATTACCTGCAGTTCGAGGGATTGCTCAACCTCGTGCGCTATCAGACCGCGCGGGCAGGAGCGACGCTGCTCACCGCGCTGCTGATTGGCCTGATCATCGGGCCGCGGTTCATCGATATGCTGCGCGTGCGGCAGGGCAAGGGGCAACCGATCCGCGAGGACGGTCCGCAGACCCACCTGGCCAAACGCGGCACGCCGACCATGGGCGGGCTGATGATCCTCGTCAGCCTGTTCATCGCGTTGCTGCTATGGATGGACCTGACCAATCCGTTCGTCTGGGCCTGCCTGGCCGTCACCGCGGGGTTCGGGATCATCGGTTTCCTCGACGATTTCGACAAGGTGAGGAAGGCGAGCCACGCCGGGGTATCAGGCAAGGTGCGGCTGCTGCTGGAGTTCATCGTCGCGGGCATCGCCAGCTACATCGTGGTCAGCCAGATCAACACCTTCGTCTACGTGCCGTTCTTCAACAACCTGGGGGTCGAACTGGGCCCGTTCTACTATCTTTTTGCCGCGATCGTAATCGTTGGCGCGGGCAACGCCGTCAACCTCACCGACGGGCTTGACGGGCTGGCGACCATGCCGGTGATCATCGCGGCGGGCACGTTCGCGATCATCGCCTATCTCGTCGGACGGGTCGATTATTCGGCCTATCTCGGCATCCCGCACGTGCCCGGCGCAGGCGAGCTGGCGATCTTCTGCGCCGCGATAATGGGGGCGGGGCTTGCCTTCCTGTGGTTCAACGCCCCGCCGGCGGCGGTGTTCATGGGCGATACGGGTTCGCTGGCGCTCGGCGGAGCGCTGGGAGCGATCGCGGTCGCCACTCATCACGAGGTCGTGCTTGCCATTGTCGGCGGGCTGTTCGTGTTCGAGGCGCTGAGCGTCATCATCCAGGTTCTCTGGTACAAGCGGACCGGCAAGCGCGTCTTCCGCATGGCGCCGATCCACCACCACTTCGAGCAGCTTGGCTGGTCGGAAAGCAAGGTCGTCATCCGGTTCTGGATTATCGCCATTGTTCTGGCGCTGCTGGGGCTGGCGACGCTCAAGCTGCGGTGATCACCTCGCCCGCCTGGAAGGACAAGCGATACGCGGTGCTCGGCCTCGCGCGCTCGGGCCGGGCGAGCGTCGAGGCGCTGCTGGCGGCAGGCGCCGAGGTGCTGGTGTGGGACGACCGGCCGGAAGCGCGCCAGCCCTATGTCGGTCGCTGCGTGGTGGCCGACCCGCTGGCGGCGGACCTTACCGGCTACGCAGGCGTGGTGGTGAGCCCCGGCGTGCCGCTCAACAGCCATCCGATCAAGCCGCACGCGGACCGCTTCGGGGTGCCGGTGATCGGCGACATCGAACTGTTCGCGCAGGCTCGCGCTGACCTGCCGCCGCACAAGGTCGTCGGCATCACCGGCACCAACGGCAAGTCCACCACCACGGCGCTCGTCCACCATATCCTCAAGACAGCGGGCGTGCCGACCACGATGGGCGGCAATATCGGCCTGCCGATCCTGGAGCAGGAGCCGTTGCCGGAAGGCGGTGTCTATGTACTGGAGCTGTCGAGCTACCAGATCGACCTGACCTATTCGCTCGACTGCGATGTGGCGGTGCTGCTGAATATCACACCGGATCATCTCGATCGGTATGATGGCTTCAACGCCTATCGAGCTTCAAAGCTTCGGTTGTTCGAGTTGCAATCGGGCGAGCATGTGAACTTCGTCGGTGACAGTGCGCTTCATCGCGAACTTGTGGCAGAGGGCCACTCGACCAACGTCGCTGAAATCGAAGATGGGATCACCCGGAAGAATCCAGTGCTGGCCGGGCCGCACAACGCGCAGAACACGATGGCTGCGCGCCTTGTTTGTGCTGAACTTGATCTGGTGCCGCACGAAATTGATAAAGGTGTGGCGACCTACCCCGGCCTTCCGCACCGCATGGAGCGGGTCGCTGAGATCGCTGGCGTCGCCTACGTCAACGACAGCAAAGGCACGAACACCGCCGCTTCTGCGCCCGCACTTGCCGCGTTCGACAGCATCCACTGGATCCTTGGCGGGCTTGCCAAGGAGCCGGGGCTGGGCGAGTGCGAGGCCGTGCTGGGCCATGTGAAGGCTGCCTACACCATCGGCAAGGCCGGGCCGGACTTCGCCGCGCTGCTCGAAGGGCGTGTGCCAGTGGAGGATTGTGAAACGCTCGACCGGGCCGTCGCCTCCGCCTCCGCCAGGGCGACGAGCGGTGATACCGTCCTCCTTTCTCCCGCCTCCGCCAGCTTCGACCAGTACCGCGATTTCGAGGCGCGCGGCGATCATTTTCGCGAACTTGTGGGGTCGCTGCAATGACGCCGACGCAGCCCTTCGTCCCCGGCGCGAGACGCCGTCCGCCGCGCTCGCCGGCGCATCAATTGCCGCGCTGGTCGATGATGAAAATCTGGTGGCGCGAGATCGACCGCGTCCTGCTCGGCCTCTTGCTGCTGCTGATGACGCTCGGCACCATCGCGGTCGCCGCGGCCAGCCCGGCCAGCGCCGGGCGCCTCTCGACCAGCGCGACCACGCTCGAACCGCTGTATTTCTTCTACCGCCACCTCGGCTGGCAGGCCGTGGCGCTGATGGTGATGTTCGGCGTCTCGATGCTCAGCCGCGCAAATGCGCGACGCCTTGGCGTGCTGCTGGCCGCCGCGATGCTGGCCCTGCTGTTCATCGTCCCGGTCTTCGGGATCGAGATCAACGGAGCGCGCCGCTGGATCAATCTGGGGATGCAGTTCCAGCCCTCCGAGTTTCTCAAGCCTGCCTTCGCGGTCGGCCTGGCGTGGATCGTCTCGTGGCGGATGCGCGATCCCAACCTGCCGGTGCTGGCGATCTGCAGTGCGCTGACAGGGCTCGTCTTCGTCCTCTTGATGATGCAGCCCAATTTCGGCGAGGCGATCCTGTTCGGCGGGATCTGGCTGGTGATGATCCTACTCGCAGGCTTTCCGGTCCAGCGTTTCGGCATGGTCATCGGGGGCGCGCTGCTGGCGATCACCGCAACCTATTTCCTCTATGACAATGCCCGCCACCGGATCGATGCGTTCTTCGGCGGCGGCACGGCCTATGATCAGGTCGACCTCGCCAGCCGGACGTTGCTGGCCGGTGGGTGGACCGGGGCAGGCTATGGTCTCGGCATCCGCAAGATGAGCCTGCCGGAAGCGCATACCGACTATATCTTTTCGGTCATCGGCGAAGAGTTCGGGCTTATCGCCTGCGCCGTGATCGTGCTGATCTACCTGGCCATCGTGGTGCGGGTGCTGATCCGCCTGCTGGACGAGGAAGACCTATTCGCCCTGCTTGCCGGAACCGGTCTCGTCACGCTGTTCGGCGGGCAGGCGGTGATCAATATCCTGGTCAACCTGCAACTGTTTCCCTCGAAAGGCATGACCTTGCCGCTGGTCAGCTACGGCGGATCGTCGACCATCGCGGTCTGCCTCACCATGGGGCTGCTCATCGCGATCACCCGGCGTAATCCGTTCCTGAAAAGCCGGTCCAAGGGGCTTGGCGAGTATCTGGCTTTCGGGCAGGCGCAGCCGATGACCGACCGTCCCTGCTCCCCCAAACGCGAGATGTCCGCATGACCGGGTCGAGTCGGCATTACGTCCTTGCCGCCGGGGGTACGGGCGGGCACCTGCTGCCGGCCTTCGCTCTGGCGGCGGAACTGCATCGGCGTGGGCATCACGCGGCGCTGATCACGGACGAGCGCGGCGCGGAAATCCCGGGAAAGCCCGATTACCTGCCGGCCCATGTCCTGCCGGCCGGACGGTTCGGGGGCAATCCGCTCAATTGGCCGCGCGGCATTCGCGCCGTTCTTGCCGGGCGGCGGATGGCGCGGCAGCTGTTCGCCAGTTTCGAGCCCAGCGCCGTCGTCGGCTTCGGTGGCTATCCGTCACTGCCGGCGATCCTCGCATCGACCGCGGCCCGCATCCCCACCATCGTGCATGAACAGAATGCGGCGCTGGGGCGGGTGAACCGCCTTTTGGCAGGCCGGGTTCAGGCGATCGCGACCGCCTATGAAGAAGTCGAACGGCTGAAGCCCGCCCACCGGGGCAAGGTCCATCTGGTCGGCAATCCGGTACGGGCCGAAGTTCTCGCCTTGCGCGACGAACCCTTCCCGGCGTTCGGTCAGGACGGGCTTTTGCGCGTGCTGGTGACGGGCGGCAGCCAGGGCGCCCGCGTGCTGTCCGAGGTGGTCCCCGATGGGCTGGCCATGCTGCCCCCGGCCCTGCGTCAGCGGTTGCAGGTGACCCAGCAATGCCGGGCCGAGGATCTCGACGCGGTGCGCGAACGCTATCGCACGCATGAAATCCCCGCCGAACTCGCGACCTATTTCGAGGACATGGCGGCGCGCCTTGCGGATTCCCATCTGTTCATCGGCCGCGCCGGCGCCTCGACCATCGCCGAGCTGACTGCGGTCGGCCGCCCCGCCATTCTCATCCCGCTTCCCATCGCGACCGACGATCATCAGGCCGCCAACACGCGCGAGATGGTGAAGGTCGGCGGCGCGCGGATGATCCGGCAGGAGCGATTTCAGGCCAAGGAACTCAGCAAGCAGATCCTTGCCCTTGCTGAAAACCCTGAAGGCCTCGCCAACGCCGCCCATGCCGCGTGGAACTGTGGCCGTCCGCAAGCAGTCGAAGATCTTGCCGATCTTGTCGAAAGCTTCGGCGGAGCCGACATGATGGATGTCATTCGCGTCGGCCCCAACAACGCCCGCGGTGCGAGCCAAGGTGTGCCGGCAGGGCAGGGCGCGCTGCGGCAGGCGCAGGATACGCGGCCGTGAAGGGCGTCTCCACTGACATCGGGATCATCCATTTCGTCGGCATCGGCGGGATCGGCATGTCCGGCATCGCCGAGGTGATGAACAATCTGGGCTACACCGTTCAGGGCAGCGACCTCAACGAAAGCCCGGTGATCGAGCGGCTGCGGCGCAGCGGCATCACCGTCCACATCGGGCACGACAGCAGCAATGTCGAAGGCGCGGCGGTGGTCGTCACGTCGACCGCGGTGAAGCGGACCAACCCCGAAGTCGCCTACGCGCTCGAAAACCGCATCCCGGTGGTGCGGCGCGCGGAAATGCTGGCCGAGCTGATGCGCCTGAAATCCACCGTCGCGGTGGCCGGCACCCATGGCAAGACCACCACCACCAGCATGATCGCCGCGCTGCTGGATGCGGGCGGCATCGATCCCACAGTGATCAATGGCGGGATCATCGAGCAATATGGATCGAACGCCCGGCTCGGCGACAGTGAATGGATGGTCGTCGAGGCCGACGAAAGCGACGGCAGCTTCCTGCGGCTCGACGGGACGATCGCGGTGGTCACCAATATCGATCCCGAGCATCTCGACCATTACGGTGACTTCGAAGGGGTGAAGAACGCTTTCGTGGAGTTCATCCACAACGTGCCGTTCTACGGCGCGGCGGTGCTGTGCATCGATCACCCCGAAGTCCAGTCGGTCATCGGCAAGCTGCGCGATCGCCGCGTGCTGACTTATGGGTTCAACCTTCAGGCGGATATCTGCGGCGTCGACGTCGAACCGTACGAAGGCGGCAATCGCTTCGATGTGATCGTGCGCCAGCGGGGCGAGGACGACCGCCGGATCGAGCGGGTCGAACTGCCCATGCCCGGACGCCACAACGTCCAGAACGCTCTTGCCGCCATCGCGGTCGCGGTCGAGATGGGCTGTCCGGACGAGGTGATCCGCAGCGGGTTCTCCGGCTTCGGCGGGGTGCGCCGCCGTTTCACCCGGGTCGGCACGGTAGCCGGCGCGACGGTGATCGATGATTACGGTCACCATCCGGTCGAGATCAAGGCTGTGCTGGGCGCCGCGCGCGAGGCCACGGGCAACCGCGTGATCGCCGTGGTCCAGCCGCATCGCTACACCCGGCTGCGCGATCTGATGGAAGAGTTCCAGACCTGTCTCAACGAAGCCGATCAGGTCTATATCGCCCCGGTCTATGCTGCCGGTGAGGATCCCATTGCAGGCGTCGATGCGGCGGCGCTGGTGGAAGGACTGAAGGCGCGCGGGCACCGCTCGGTCCATGAGGTTACCGATGCCGGCGAGCTGGCAAAGGCGCTGGCCGGGGAGATCGCCGAAGGGGATCTGATCGTCTGTCTCGGGGCGGGCGACATCACCCGCTGGGCTGCCGAACTGCCTGCCGCGATCGCCCGCGAACGGGACCGCCGGGCATGAGCGTGCAGGCCGACGAAACACCGGATTGGAACATGGGCTGCGCGCCCGATTGCGATATCGGTCCATGCGCCGAAGAGCCGGTCGAGATGGACGGGCTGCGCGGCCGTCTGACCTGCGACGCGCCATTGGCGAAACTGGTCTGGTTCAAGACCGGGGGCCGGGCGGATTGGCTGTTCGAACCCGCCGACATCGACGACCTCAGGCTGTTTCTGGAACGCCTCGACGGGTCGATGCCGGTGATGGCGCTGGGGCTCGGCTCCAACCTGATCGTCCGTGATGGCGGAATTCCGGGGGTCGTCGTGAAACTTGGCAAGCCCTTCGCCAGGGTCGAGGTGATCGAGGACCAGGTGGTTGCATGCGGCGGCGCGGCGCATGGCATCCTGGTGGCCTCGGTCGCCCGCGATGCGGGGATCGCGGGGCTGGAATTCATGCGGGGCATTCCCGGCACCGTGGGCGGTTTCGTGCGAATGAACGGCGGCGCCTACGGCCGCGAGGTGAGCGACGTCCTGATCGATTGCGATATCGTCCTGCCGACCGGGGAATGCGTGCGCCTGCCCGTGGCAGACCTCGGGTACACCTATCGCCATTCCGAACTGCCCGAAGGCGCGACCGTGATCGCCGCGCGGTTCCAGGGTCGCACCGGCGACATTGCCGCGATAACCCGCGAGATGGACCGCATCGCCGAACAGCGCGAACGCTCGCAGCCGCTGCGCACACGGACCGGCGGCTCGACGTTCAAGAACCCGCCCGGGCGCAAGGCGTGGGAACTGGTCGATGCGGCGGGTTGCCGGGGCCTGATGCTGGGCGGGGCGCAGGTCAGCGAGAAGCACGCGAATTTCCTTCTCAACACCGGCGCTGCGACCGGCGCCGATATCGAGGAACTGGGCGAGGAAGTCCGGCGCCGGGTGTACGAGCAATCGGGCGTGAACCTCGAATGGGAAATTCAGCGGGTGGGCCGCCCGTGACCGCAATGACACGATATGGACGGATGACTGCATGACCGGATTGCCCAAGCTTCACGTCGCTGTCCTTATGGGCGGCTGGGCCAAGGAACGGCCGGTCAGCCTGATGAGCGGCGAAGGGGTCGCCGCGGCACTCGAAGGGCGGGGTCATCGCGTGACGCGGATCGACATGGACCGTGACGTTGCCGCCCGCATCGCCGAGGCTGCGCCCGACGTGGTCTTCAATGCGCTTCACGGCGTGCCCGGCGAAGACGGGACGGTGCAGGGAATGCTCGACCTGATGGGCATCCCTTATACCCATTCGGGCCTTGCCACCTCGGTCATCGCGATCGACAAGCAGCTGACCAAGCAGGCACTGGTGCCGCATGGCATTCCCATGCCCGGCGGGCGCATCGTCAACCGCGACGAGCTGTTCGAACGCGATCCGCTGCCCCGGCCCTATGTCCTCAAACCCGTCAACGAAGGCAGTTCGGTCGGGGTCGCGATCGTGACAGACGAGGGCAATTACGGCAATCCCATTGCGCGCCAGTCGAAAGGGCCGTGGCAGGAATTCGCCGAGCTGCTCGCCGAACCCTATATCCGCGGCCGCGAGATGACCTGCGCCGTCGTCGATTTCCCCGAAGGTTCGCGCGCCCTGGCGGTCACCGAACTGAAGCCGCAAAGCGGATTCTACGACTTCGATGCCAAATACACCGACGGGCTGACCGAGCATGTCTGCCCGGCCGACATTCCCGAGCATATCCGCGACCTGTGCCTCGATATGGCGCTGAGGGCGCATCGGGTGCTTGGCTGCCGCGGTACCAGCCGGACGGACTTTCGCTGGGACGAGGAGCAGGGCGAGGACGGGCTGTTCGTCCTCGAAACCAATACCCAGCCGGGCATGACCCCGCTGAGCCTAGTCCCCGAACAGGCGCGCCATTCCGGGATCGATTACGCCGCCCTGTGCGAAACGATCATTGCCGAGGCGCTGTCGCGGGGCCGGAAGGGCGGCGATGGCTAAGGTCACCCGCAAGCCGACCGGCGTGCGGCGCTCGGCTGCGGCGCGCAGTCGCAATCAGAAGGCCCGCAACGCGCGTCGGCATACCGCTTCCGCGCTCGACCGGATGATGGCCGCGCTGCCGTTTACCGAGGAACAGTGGCACAAGTTCTTCCTCGCGCTGATCATCGCGGCGGGGCTGGCACTTGCGTGGACGGTGGCGAGCCTTGCCGGCGTGCCCGATCTGCTGCGCGACCAGCTGGCCCGGTCGGCCTCGCGTGCCGGTTATGAGGTCCGCACCCTGCGCGTCACCGGCGTCGAACGGATGAGCGAGCAAAGTGTCTACGAACGGCTGCGCGACGATCTCGACCGGCCGATGCCGCTGGTCGATGTGCAGGAGATTCGCCAGGGCTTGCTGGACATGCCCTGGGTGGCCGATGCGCGTGTCTCGCGCCAGCTGCCCGACATGCTGCGGGTGGATATCGTCGAGCGCGAGCCGCATGCCGCGCTCCAGAAGCCCGACCGTCTGGTGCTGGTGGATGCCCAGGGCAACGAACTGGAACCGGTCTCGTCCGGGAAAGCGGCGAAAATGCTGATCATTTCCGGCCCTGGCGCGCAGCGTCAGGTAAGCGAACTTGCGCGCCTGCTGGATAACGCGCCCGCCCTGCGCCCGCAAATCGCGGCGGCGGAGTGGGTCGGCAACCGGCGCTGGAACCTGACGTTCCGGACCGGCCAGATGCTGGCGCTTCCCGAGGGCGAGGACGGTGCGGCCGCCCTCGTGCGCTTCGCCGAAATGGACGGCCGCAACCGGCTGATCGGCGGTCAGGCCATTGCGATCGACATGCGCGTCCCCGACCGGGCGTACCTGCGTTGCAAGGATGGCCCGTGTCCCCATTCGCTCGCGTCCCGGATAGAAGCGGAGTAACGGGCGGATGGCGACGCAAATCCCGCGGATCCAGCGCGTTTTCGGTGCGGTGAACATCGGGTCGTTCCGGATCTCGGCCATGGTCATGGGCCAGACCGAGGATGGGCGCATGATCGTGCTCGCCTCCAGCCACCGCAAGAGCGAGGGCATCAAGCGCGGCTATGTAACCGACATGGCGGCGGCGACCCATGCCATCCGTACCGCGGTCGAAAAGGCCGAGGCGGATGCCAATTCCTCGGTATCGGGGGTGTGGATTGCCTGCGCGGGCGCAGGGCTGACGAGCAAGATCTCCAGCGTCGAGATTGCGATCGGCGGGCGGCGTATCGACGAAGACGACATCGAGCACCTGCTTTACGCCGCGCGCGATCACATCCAGCCCGACGGCCGAATGATCCTCCACGCCCAGCCGGCGCACTACACGCTCGACGGTGCCCACGGGGTGGCCGACCCGACCGGGCTCCATGCCGAGACTCTCGGCGTCGATATCCACGTGACGCTGGCCGAAGGGGCGCCGGTCCGCAACCTCATCGAGGCGGTGCAGAATGCGCATCTCGAGGTCGAGGGCGTGGTGGCCAGCCCGCTGGCGACTGCCTACGCCTGCCTGACCGCCGAGGAGCGTGAACTGGGCGTTGCGCTGATCGAGATCGGCGCGCAGATCACCAATGTTTCGGTCCATGCGGGCGGTATGCTGCTCGGTCTGCGCTCGGTGCCGGTCGGATCGAACGACATCACCGATGCGGTCGCCTCGTCTCTGGGTATCCGTCGCAGCCAGGCCGAACGGCTGAAATGCGTCTCGGGCTCGGCGCTGGCATCACCCACCGATCACCGCGAGCTGATCCCCGTCAACGGCCCTGGAGAGCCGGAGGACGGACGGCTGGCGCGCGGTGCGGACGAACAGAACCGCATTCCGCGCGCGGAACTGGTCGGCATCGTCACCGAACAGCTCGGCATCATGACAGGCGAAATCGCCAAGGCGCTCAAGGGGCTGGGCTTCTCGGGTGCGGCCAGCGGCCAGGTGGTCATCACCGGTGGCGGGGCCGAACTTCACGGCATCGTCGAATTCATGCAAGGGGCGCTCGGCTTGCCGGTGCGGATCGGCAAGGTTTCTGCCCTTCAAGGCATGCCCGAGGCCCACGCCACGCCCGGTTTTTCGACCCTGGCGGGGCTGTGTCTCTATGCCGCGGACGATCCGGTGGACATCCGCAGCATCGGCGCGCGCTATCAGCCGACCCGGCGCTATTCGGGCCTCGGGCTCGTGAACCGTGTCATGCAAGCGGTGAAGGATTATTTTTAGGGTTGATGACCGGGGCAAACCGCGCATTAGCCCTTGTGGATAAGGAATTAACCTAGGCGCGCGACAATTCGCATTCAGCCTGTTGTATGCCATAGGCTGCCAGGCGACAGCTTCAGTTTCGGGGAAAGCTCAATGAGCATCAATATCGGTCCGGCTTCCAGCGACGAACTTCGTCCCAAGATCATGGTCATCGGCGTCGGCGGTGCCGGCGGCAATGCAATCGCCAACATGATGGAGGCGCAGATCGAAGGCGTCGACTTCATCGTTGCCAACACCGACGCGCAGGCCTTGTCGAGTTCGCCTTCGGAACGGCGCATCCAGCTCGGGCCAGACATCACCGGCGGGCTGGGGGCGGGCGCACGGCCCGAAGTGGGCAAGGCTGCCGCGGAAGAGACAGTCGAGGATATCGAGGACGCGCTCGAAGGCTGCAACATGTGCTTCATCGCCGCCGGCATGGGCGGGGGCACCGGCACCGGGGCGGCCCCGGTGATCGCCGAAGCCGCGCGCAAGAAAGGCGTGCTGACCGTCGGCGTGGTGACGAAGCCGTTCCTGTTCGAAGGCACCCGCCGGATGCGCGCTGCCGAGGCCGGGATCGACGAGCTGCAGAAGCATGTCGACACGCTGATCGTCATTCCCAACCAGAACCTGTTTCTGGTCGCCAAGGCGGAAACGACCTTCAAGGAGGCGTTCATGCTGGCGGACGAGGTGCTGCAGCAGGGCGTCCGCTCGATCACCGACCTGATGGTCATGCCCGGCCTCATCAACCTCGACTTCGCCGACGTGCGTTCGGTGATGAGCGAAATGGGCAAGGCGATGATGGGCACGGGTGAGGGCGAAGGCGACAATCGCGCGCTCGAAGCGGCCGAACGCGCCATTGCCAACCCGCTGCTCGACGGCGTCAGCATGGCCGGCGCCAAGGGGGTGATCATCTCGATCATCGGCGGCGAGGACATGAAGCTGCTCGAGGTCGACGAAGCTGCGAACCATATCCGCGAGCTGGTCGACGAAGATGCCAACATCATCTGGGGCAGCGCCTTCAATCCCGATCTCGACGGCAAGATCCGCGTTTCGGTGGTCGCCACCGGAATCGACGAAAGCGCCCGCGCCGCAGCGTCCTCGCCGCAGCGCAATTTTGCGATGGGCGAAACCCGGGCGCCGCAGCGTCCGGCGTTCGAAATGCCGCGCAGCAGCCCCCCCGCACAGGAGCCGTTCGAGCTCGATCAGGGCATGGCGGCAGAGCCGGAGGCGGAACCGGCGCCGACGAACCCGGCGGCTGCGTCCTTCGCCGCGCCCGAGGTGCCCGAACGTTCGCCCGCGCGCGAGGATGTGCTGTCCGCGCGCCAGCCCGGCTTCGGCGACGAGGAATATGACGAAGGCGAGGACGATGTCGACGATATCGTCGATCCGCTGGCCGGCCTGCGCAACGACCAGACCGAACGGTTCGACGATTTCGATCATGACGAGGATGAAGACACCGCCTTGCCGTCGCCCACCAGCACCGCCTCGTTCGGCGGTGCCGATGACAGCGATGGCTGGGTCGACGAGGATGACAGCGCCGGTCGACCCCCGCTCGACTTGTCGGAACCGCTCGGAGACGACGAGGATGGGGACGATGGCGAACTGCGACTGACCCCCGGACACGCCTACGACGACAGCCCGCTCGCGACCAAGCCGCGCAAGCGTCCGCTGCTCAGCGATGCCGAACTGGATCGTGCGGCGCAGGGCAACATGCTCGGCGGGGCGGCGGCTGGCAGCGCCCAGCATGGCTTCGGCGGACGC
>NZ_JBHWMI010000030.1:0-31138 GCF_043423005.1 Qipengyuania sp.
ATGTGGTCAGCTGGGCCGACGGGGCGATCCGGGCGCAGGCGGCCGGCCCGGCCTATGAACCGGAACATTGCCAGGACGATGTCGACGGCTTGCTGCGCACCCGTTCCATCCGCTTCGAGGAGGCGAGCAGCGCGCTCGTCCCAGCGAGCCGCGTCCTGCTCGACGAGGTGGCCGAGGCGCTGCGCCCGTGCGTCGGCGCCTTGATCGCGATTACCGGCCACACCGACGATTCGGGTCTCGAGCCGGGCAACCTCGCCCTCAGCGAGGACCGCGCCCGCGCGGTACGCGAGGAACTGGTGCGGCGCGGCATTCCGCGCAGCGGGCTGCGCGCCCGCGGCGTGGGGTCGCAGGAACCGGTCGACGGACTGACTCCGTCCGATCCTGCCAACCGGCGGATCGAGTTCTCGGTCATCCGCCGCCAGCCGGTGGTTCCCCATCCCGTCGATACCCCCGGTCCGCGCTGACATGCCGATCTGGTTCGAACTGGTCGCAATGATGCTCGCCGCCTATGGCGCCGGCTTCCTTATCGGGTGGTCGATCTGCGGGCGGGCCCCCGCCGACGCGCAATCGCAAGAGGACGAACGATGAATACCCTGGTCGCCGAATACTGGATCTGGCTCGTCGCCGCGCTGGTCATCGGGTTGCTGATCGCATTCTATGTCTTCCACGCCAGCCGCCGCACGTCGGTCACGGGGACCAGCCGCGACGTGCTCGACGATGGGGCCGACCGGGCCGAGCGCAACCGCGCGCTCATCGATAGCGATCCTGCTGCCGCGCGCGATCCCTCCGTGCCCGCCGTCCCGACTGCGACAGCTGCCGCACCTGCCGAACCTGTGCCCCCGCCGACGGATAGCACCGGCCAAGACGAGCTGACCCGGCTGAAAGGCGTCGGCCCCAAGCTTGCCGCGCGGCTGCGCGAACTCGGCGTTGCCCGCATCGCCGATATCGCGGCATGGGACGAGGCCGACATCGATCGCATCGATGCGCAGCTCGGCCGCTTCCAGGGCCGGATCCGGCGCGACGCCTGGGTCGAACAGGCGCGTCTGCTGGGCGGCGGAGACACCGGCGGGTACGAGCAACGCTTCGGAAGGCTCGATTGACGAACCGTCAATTCTCTCTAAGCTTCGGTGTCCGGGTCGGGGAATCTGGTTGGAGATTCGCTGATGAACACCCCCATGCGCGTCCTTGTCGCGGAGGATGAATTCATTATCGGCCACGACCTGTGCGATACCGTGCAGGAAGCCGGCTATATCGTCGAGGGGCCGTTCGACCGGATCACAGCCGCCGCGCTGTCGTTCCAGAAGAACAAGCCCGATCTCGCCATTCTCGACATCCAGCTGGGCGACGGGATCGTCTATCCGCTGGCCGAACAGATGATGGCGGAGGACGTGCCGGTGATCTTCCATTCCGGTCGCTCCACCCCCGAGGAATTGATGCGGCGCTTTCCCGATGCGCGGGCGCTGTCCAAGCCGTGCCCCCCGGCCGAGGTGATCCAGACGATGCAGGCGATGCTGTCGGACTGACCGTCGCCGCCCTGCCGATCGCGGATGCCCCCCGCAAGGGAACGGCGCCGCGCCCGGCCCGTTCGTATCGTAGGATAACCGCCCATACGGAAGGACACCCCGATGTCGCTCGAAAAGATGATCGCCACGCATCCGCAGGTCGACCAACCGACCGAGGCGCTCGCCCTCGCCGCCCGCCACGCGATGCTGTGCTCGCTGTTCTGCACGTCCTGCGCCGATGCCTGCGCGGCCGAGGACATGGACATGCAGCAGTGCATCCGCACCTGCCTCGACTGCGCCGATATCTGCGCCGCGACCGCCCGTCTGGCGACGCGCCGCACCGGGCAGAATGTCGACCTGCTGCGCGCGCAGCTCGAACTGTGCATCAAGGCGTGCGAGACCTGCGCCGCCGAATGCGAACGCCACGATCACGAACACTGCCGGCTATGCGCCGTCATGTGCCGCGAATGCGCCGAGGATTGCCGCAAGGCTCTGCCCATGGTGAAGTGACGGGCGGGCCGGCCCCGTGCTAGGAAGCGGGCGATGCGCAAGCTTCGTACCGCCCTCTCCCTTCCCGCGACCGACCTTGCGCTGACCGGTCAGGCAGCCCTTTTGCTGATCGGATATGCCACCCTCATCCGGCTGTTCCCCCCGCGACATTGGCGCCACCGGACGCCCCGCATCGCGCCAGCGCGCCCGGCCCGGGGTGACGAGCCATTCCGCGTGCGACGGGCGCTCGGGCGGGCGCTACGTAATCTGCCGTTTGCGCCCAATTGCCTGCCTCAGGCGCTTGCCGCACGCCACCTGCTGCACCGCCGCGGTGTTGCGTACGCCCTGCATGTCGGGGCCTGCCGGGACGAGGCGGGAGCGCCGCGGTTCCATGCCTGGACGATCGCCGGCGGGCTGTGGGTCACCGGTGAAAGCGATGACGGCCTGTTCGTGCCGTTCGCCCTTGCCGCCTCGACAGCGCCCGCGCCCCCTTGCGAACCCCCGGCAAGGCTGGCATCGCCACCGGCGCAGTAAAGGAGCTGATATGGCGCGCATGGCCGCTTTTGCCTGGGACGATCCGTTCAACCTCGAAGATCAGCTGACCGAGGACGAACGCATGATCCGCGATGCCGCGCACGGCTTCGCGCAAGGCGAATTGCAGCCCCGGGTCCAGAAAGCCTTCGCAGGCGAACTCGATGCGCCGGAACTGTTCCCGCTGATGGGCGAAGCCGGTCTGCTGGGCGCCACCATTCCCGAGGAATATGGCGGCGCTGGCGCAAGCTATGTCGCTTACGGCCTGATCGCGCGCGAGATCGAGCGGGTCGATTCGGGTTACCGCTCGATGGCGAGCGTGCAGTCCAGTCTCGTCATGTATCCGATCCATGCCTATGGCTCGGAAGAGCAGAAGCGCAAATATCTTCCGGGGCTGGCGAGCGGCAAGTTGATCGGCTGCTTCGGCCTGACCGAGCCCGATGCGGGTTCCGATCCCGGCGGGATGACCACCTTCGCCAAAAAGAACGGTGACGGCTATTCGATCAGCGGGTCCAAGACCTGGATTTCGAATTCGCCCTTCGCCGATGTCTTCGTCGTCTGGGCCAAGAGCGAGGCGCATGGCGGGGCGATCCGCGGCTTCGTGCTCGACAAGGGCATGGCGGGCCTTTCCGCCCCCCGCATCGAAGGCAAGCTGAGCCTGCGGGCCTCGACCACCGGCATGATCGTGATGGACGAGGTCAAGGTGGGACCCGATGCCTTGCTGCCCGAGGTCGAAGGGCTGAAAGGCCCGTTCGGCTGCCTCAACCGTGCGCGTTACGGCATCAGCTGGGGCGCCATGGGCGCAGCCGAGTTCTGCATGGACGCCGCCCGGCAGTACGGGCTGGATCGCAAGCAGTTCGGCGTGCCGCTGGCGAGCAAGCAGCTCTATCAGCTCAAGCTTGCCAACATGCTGACCGACATCGCGCTGGGCCTCCAGGCATCACTGCGGGTCGGCCGGCTGATGGACGAAGGGCGCTTCGCACCCGAAATGATCTCCATCGTCAAGCGCAACAATGTCGGCAAGGCACTCGAGATCGCCCGCCACGGGCGCGACATGCATGGCGGCAACGGCATTTCGGAAGAGTATCACGTCATCCGCCACATGGTGAACCTCGAGACGGTCAACACCTACGAAGGCACGCATGATGTCCACGCGCTGATCCTCGGCCGCGCGATCACCGGCATTCCGGCGTTCTGAGGTGGATAGGCGGCACGTCGGCGCTGCGGCGCGCAAAGGCGGCCTGTCCTACACCGCGCCCCTGTGCCAGCGACGCCGGATGATTGACCGCCCCGCCCGCACGCCCTTGCCCCCGATGCCTGCCATGTTTGCGGGACGGCGGTTTCTTTCCGCCCAGGACTGTGTGACAAGTGTGACAGGCGGGGGGATCGGGCCATGAAACTGCACGGCTATTACCGCAGCTCGACCAGCTATCGCCTGCGCATCGCGCTCGAGCTGAAGGGGCTGGAATACGACTATATCGGGGTGAACCTGCTCGAAGGCGAACAGAAGGGCGAGGCGTTCGCCAGCCGAAACCCCTTCGGCAGTGTGCCGATGCTGGAGGCCGGGGGGCGCGACCGGGTGCAATCGATGGCGCTGCTCGAATGGCTCGACGAGGCCTATCCCGAACGCCCGCTGCTCCCTGCCGGGATCGAGGACCGCTACCTCGCCCGCGAACTGGCCTATGCCATCGCGACCGAGCTGCACGCGCCGCTCAACCTGCCGGTGCTCAAGTACCTGAAGGATCCGCTCGGTCATTCGCAGGACGAGATCGACAGATGGTATCGGCACTGGCTCAAGCGCACCCTTGCCCCGGTGGAACAGCGTCTGGCCGAGGTCGGCAGCGGGCACTTCCTGTTCGATCGCCCCGGCCTGTTCGAGGTCGTCCTGCTGCCGCAGGTCTACAATGCGCGCCGCTTCGCCTTCGATTTCGGGGCGATGCCGCAGATCGAGCGGATCGAGGCCGCCTGCCTCGCCCTGCCCGAGTTTCAACGCGCCCACCCCGACGCGCAGCCCGACAATCCCGCAAATCAGAAAGAGAGCACCCGCCCATGAAACTCGCCACCCTCAAGGACGGAACCCGTGACGGCAAGCTAATTGTGGTCTCGAAGGACCTCACCCGCTATTGCGCGGCGGACAACATCGCGCCGACGCTGCAATACGCGCTCGACAACTGGGAACAGATCGCGCCCAAGCTCGAAGCGCTCTACACCGATGTGCAGCACGAGGCCGTGCCGTGCCAGCGGTTCCACGAGCGCGAGGCCCATTCGCCCCTGCCGCGCGCCTATCAGTGGGCCGATGGCAGCGCCTACATCAATCACGTCGAACTGGTGCGCAAGGCGCGTAATGCCGAGGTGCCGGAGAGCTTCTACCACGATCCGTTGATGTATCAGGGCGGCAGCGACAGCTTCCTCGCCCCGCGCGAGGACATTCCGCTCAAGGACGTGGCCTGGGGCTGTGACATGGAAGGCGAGATCGCGGTCATCACCGACGACGTGCCGATGGGCGTTTCGGGCGAGGAGGCGGCGGGCCACATCAAGCTGCTCATGCTGGTCAACGACGTCTCGCTGCGCGGTCTCATTCCGGGCGAGCTTGCCAAGGGATTCGGGTTCTTCCAGTCCAAGCCGGCGAGCGCGTTCTCGCCGGTCGCCGTCACACCTGATGAACTGGGCGAGGCCTGGCAGGGCAATGTCATCCATCTGCCGCTGATGGTCGACTATAACGGCCAGCCCTTCGGCCGCGCCGACGCCGGCAAGGATGCGACCTTCAGCCTGGCCGATCTCGTCGCCCATGCGGCGAAGACCCGCAACCTTGGCGCGGGCACGATCATCGGCTCGGGCACGGTCTCCAACCAGGGGCCCAACGGCGATCCGGGCAAGCCGGTCAGCGAAGGCGGCCTCGGCTACAGCTGCATCGCGGAAATCCGCATGATCGAGACGATCGCCGGCGGCGAGGCGACAACGCGCTTCATGCAGCCCGGGGACACCGTGCGGGTGGAAATGAAAGACAAGGCCGGGCATTCGATCTTCGGCGCGATCGAGCAGAAGGTGGTCGCCGCCTGACCTCGTCCGCGTCGCAGCCCTTGTCCGGCAAGCGGATCGGGCTGCTTTCGTCCTGGGTCTCGCGCCGCAATGGCGGGGTGTTCGAAGCCGTGGTGCGGCAGGCGGACATCCTGCGGGAGCTTGGGGCGCAGCCGGTGATTTTCGGCCTGCGGGACGGGTTCGCGGACGAAGACCGATACCGGCTGGGAGACGCCGAAGTGTATCTGGCCCCTGTCGTGGGGCCACCTGCGATCGGCTATGCCCCGACCCTCGTGCCGCTGCTGATCGAAGCGCGGCTCGACGCGCTGCATTGCCATGGCATCTGGCAACATCATGTCGCCGCTGCCGGGCGCTGGGCGCGAACCCGGGGGCGCCCGCTGATCGTCAGCCCGCACGGCATGCTCGACCCTTGGGTCACCCGCCGCAACCGCTGGAAGAAGGCGCTCGCACGGGCGGCCTGGGAACGGCGAAGCTGGAACCGGGCGACGCTGTTCCATGCCCTCACCTCGGACGAGGGTGCGGATATCGCGCGCGAGGTGCCGGGCGTGCGGATCGCTGTCGTTCCCAACCCCGCCCCGCCGCTCTCGCATGGCGCGGGCGAACGGCTGCCGCCGCCGGCCGTCCTCTATCTGGGGCGGATCCATGCCAAGAAGAACCTTGCCGCGCTGATCGAGGGATGGCGCCTCGCCCGCCCCCGTCTCGGCGACGATGCGCGACTGGTTATCGCCGGCTGGGGGGATGATGATGGCATCGCGGCGCTGGAAGGTTGGGTCGGGTCGGCAGACGACGGCGTCCGCTTCGTCGGCACCGCCTTCGGATCGCAGAAGGCCGCCCTCCTCGCCGCCGCCCGGTTCGTGGTGTTGCCCTCGCTCAGCGAAGGATTGCCGATGGTCGTCCTCGAAGGATGGGCCGCCGGCGTGCCGTCGATCATGACCAGCGCCTGCCACCTTCCCGAAGGTTTCGCGCAAGGGGCCGCGCTCGAATGCGGCACCGATCCCCCCAGCATCGCAGCGGCCCTGATCGCCGGGCTCGGTCTGCCGCCGCAGCAGTGGCGCGCGATGTCGGCTGCCGCCCGGTCGCTAGCAGACGGAACCTTCGGCGGGGAGCGGATCGCCCGGCGTTGGGAAGCGATTTACCGCGAGGTGCTGGCGTGATGCCGGTGCCCCGGGGTCTATCCGTCCTGCCGTGAGCAATCCTTCGCCCGAAGCGCAGCGGCGTCCTCGGCCAGCCCGCGCTCCTCGAGGTTGCGAAGGAACGGGGCGAGCGCGGGGCAGGGAATGCCGCCCCCCGCCAGAGTGCGCGCCCGTTCCCGCAAGGTGGCCTCGTCGACAGCATAGCCATCGAGATAGGCGCTAGCCCAGCGGGGATCGCTTGCCACGCGCTGCAACAGGACGGCGCGGCCGCCTGCGGTCCTTCCGAGCTGCGCGAGATAGGTCTGCACCGGCGCGAACTGCGGATGCGTGCGCAGGAGAGTCTCGATCCGCCCCGCTGCCGCAGCGTAGTCTCCCGCTTCCAGTGCGACGCCGAAGAAATAGGCTTGGGTCAGCGGCTCGCGCCGGCTCAACCGATCGGCCACGACGAAGGCAGCCTGCGCGCCGGCGGTGTCGCCCTGCATGGTGCGGGCAGCCCCCAGAAACGCCGCCCCGCGCCGATCAAGCGGGTCGCTTGCGATGGCGCGCATCGCCGCCGCCTCGGCCTCGGCGAACCGCCCCGCACCCAGCATCTGCGCCGCCTCTGCAACCCACGCCTCGCTACGCAGCGGCATGTGCAGTGCCTGCCCCGCGCCCTGCCGCTGGCCGGCAAGACGATCGAGGCCGCTCAGGACAACGAGCATGGCGAATGCTGCGATCGCCAGGCTCGCCAGCCCCCGCCTCACGCGCGGGCGCGGCTGCCGTCGCCGGCGTAGGCGTAGTAGTCGTAGCCATAATAGGCGGAGTAGCGGTTCCCGAGCCGGGCCGGATCGAACTTCACCAGCACCGCACCGAGGATGACTGGGTCCATCGCCCGCAACCGCCGCAACGCCGCCTTGAGCGACCCGCTGCGTCCGCGCTCCGCCTCGACCACGAACACCGTGCCATCGGCGATCGCGGCGAGCATGGGCGCGTCGGCAAGTCCGAGAACCGGCGGGCTGTCGAGAATGATCGCGGCATAGTCGGCCGCGGCAAGTTCCAGCAATTGCGCCATCCGCGGCGACGAGAGCAGTTCAGACGGGCTGGGTGGAAGCGGCCCGGCAGGCACCAGGTCGAATGCGCCCTCTGTCGATTCGATGGTCTTCACCGCACTGGCGAGCGGCTGCTGGGAGACGAGAAGATCGGTCAGACCGCGGGTATTTTCGGTGCCGGCAAGATGATGCAGCGCGGGGCGGCGCATGTCGGCATCGATCAGCAGTGTGCGCTGCCCGATCCGCGCAAGGCCCTGCGCAAGAGCGAGACTGGTCGTGCTCTTGCCCTCGCCGGCCTGCGCACTGGTGACGACAATGATCTTCGGTAGCCCGCGCGAGGTCGAGTACAGCAACGCCCCGCGCAAGGAATTATAGGCTTCGGATACCGGCGAGCCCGGATCGCGCAGCGCTTCCAGCGGGCTGCGCTCCTCGCTTCGCGGCACGACGCCGAGAAGGGAGAGGTCGAGCTTGCCCTCGACATCCTCAGGCGTGTGGATCACGTCATCGAGCTGGTCGCGCAGGAATACCGCCAGGCCTGCCAGCCCCAGCCCCAGCAACAGGCCCAGCGCCAGATTGCGCGGTACATTGGGCGAGGATGGTTGCTCCGGCACCTGCGCGCGGTCGATGATGGTCACATTGCTCGATGCGATGCCGGCCGATGCGTTGAGTTCGCGATACCTCTGCAAGAGACCGTCGTAGATGGTCCGCGCCGTATCCGCTTCGCGCGCGAGCACATTGTAACGGACCGATTGCTGCTGCTCCTGCAAGGTTGCCCCGCGGGCCTGCTCTACCTGCCCCTGCAATCGCCCTTCGGCAGCCGCGGCGGCGCGATAATCGGCCTCGATCGACTGACGGACCTCGTTCGCCGTCCGCTGAAGCTGAGCAGTCACCCCGGCAAGATCGGCCTCGATCCGCGCAATCGCCGGATGGCCCGGCAGATAGCGTTCGCGGGCGGCCTGCAGTTCGCTGTCGAGCTCGGCCCGCCGCGTCATCAGCGATTGCACGGTCGGATTGGCCAGCACGGGCCGCGAGGCGAGCGGCGCCGTTCCCTGCACCGCTTCCCACTGCGCCTGTGCGGCGATGCGGGCTTCGCGCGCGCGGATTGCCGCCTCGTTGTATTGCAGCAGGCTGGACGAGGTGACGGTCCCCGCCTCGGCATCCCGCGAACTGGGGGCGAAGGCATCGCGGGTGCGGATGAGGCTCACCCCGCGGGCATAATCGTTGAGCGCCGCTTCGCTGTTTTCGAGCATCGCCCGCGCCTCGTCGAGCTGACCGGAGACAAACTTGCGGGCATAGGCGGAACTGTCGAACCGGCGCTGGAGGTTCTGCTGGATGAATTCCTCGGCCAGCGTATTGGCAACGCGCGCCGACATCCCGGCATCGGTGCTGGTAAAGCCAATCGCTGCGATCCGGGTCGAACGACGCAATTCGACCGAAGTCGCCGATTGCACCAGGGCCACCGCCAGCGATCGGCGGGCCGGTTCGGGCTCGTTCATCGTCGCCGCCGGGGCGCCCATCGCATCGAAGAAGGCCTGGCTCTTGGCGAGATCTAGTGCGGCAACGACCCGTTCGGCCAGCGCCCGACTGCGCAGCACATCGAGCTGGGTATTGAGGAAGCGTTCGGTGTCCCAATCCGAAGGGGGCGCGACATTGCCTTCGAACCGGCTGCCCAGCACCTCGTCGCTTTGATCGTTGATCTGCACGCTGGATACGGCGGTGTAACGCGGGGTATCGAGCAGGGTGGCGACCAGCGCCAGCAACACCGCCGCCGCAATGATGCCGAGCGCCATTGCCCAATACCTCCGCAACGCCGCCAGGACAGCGCGGACGTTCCGCCCGACCGTGCTTTCCGCCGCACCGGAATAGGCAGCGTAGCGGTCTGCGATGCCGGTTGCCGTGGGCACGGGGGGTGCGCTCAGTTCGGTCATCAATAGGGCCGGAAGATGCCGAGTACGGGGATCGCCCGCACGAAATCCTGATAGGCTCCGCGCAGGCTCGAATAACCCACCACGACGAGATCACCCGGCTGCAAGGCAAGATCGGGTGCCCGCCCGCCGCGGATGGCCTGCACATCGAAGCGGGCGGCTTGCCGGTTCGCACCGATGGTGCGGAAGACCATCACCTCGTCGAGCTTGGCAGTTTCGGTCGGGCTACGGGCCAGCGCGAGAGCCGACAGCAGCGTCTGGCCTTCGACAAAGGGAAACACCCCGGGCTGTTCCACCTCGCCTTCGACGGCAATGGTCCGCTCGCTTCCTTCACGAATGATGACGCTGACCCTGGGGTCGCGCAGATAGTTGGCGCGGTAGGCATCCTCGATCGTCCGGGCGAGCTGGGTTGCGGTAAGCCCGGCCGCGGCGACGTCTCCGATCAAGGGCAGGCTGACGACACCGCCATTGTCGAGGGCGATTTCCTCCACCGTCAGCTCGGGTTCCTCATAGACCCTGACTGCGATCGTATCGCCTGCGCCCAATCGATAGGGCCCTGCCGCTTGTTCCGCCCCCGGCCCGGCGGACGCGGCAAGCGCTGCGTAGCCGGCAGAACCGGCCGGCATGACGGGATCGAGCGCGGGCTGACATGCCGCCAGCAGCACCGCCGCCCCCGCCCCCGCCAGTGTACCTGCCGACTTGATCAAGCCGCCCATTCTGTCCGTCCGTCCTGTGCCGCCCGATCCCCTGGCGGCTGATGCAGCATGCCCGCCGCAACCCCTGCAAGGCAGGCTAGTGCCATGTTCCGCAGCGGATAATCAATCGCCGAATGCAGCATCATCACCAGCAGCGTTCCGAGGGCGAAAACGAGGTGCGCCCGCCCCCGGCGTCCGGCACGCTGCCAACTTCCGAAAGCCAGCATCCCCAGAATGACAGCGCCGCTGATGAGAAGGACAGGAGCTGCCGCGCCCGCCTCGATCGCAAATTCGAGATAGTCGTTATGCGCGCGGTTCGGGAACAAGGCGTCGAGCCGGGAGGCATCCTCGAATGGCAGGAACGCCTCGACAAACGTCCCGACCCCCGCTCCGGCCGGAAACCATGCTTGCAAGGCGATCAGCGTATCCTGCCACAGGGCGAGGCGCGGATCGGCGACCCCGTCGAACCGGTCGACTACTCCGGCGATGCGGGGATGGAACGCAAATCCCGCCGTCACTACCGCAACACCAAGGCCGATGATGGCCGATCGCCGCGACCTTGCTCTCTCGAAGGAGGAATACAGCAGCCAGCAACAGGCCAGACCAACCGGTAGCATCAGCGCAAGGCCGGCGCGCGAACCGGTCAGCAAGGTTGCCAGCGCCAGAAACGCCAGCCCCCCGGCGGCGAACCAGCTTCTGCTGCGTGCCCTTTGCTGACCGGAAGCCGTCCACGCCGCGATAGCCAATGCCCCCACGAGCATCCCGTCTGCCGCCGCGTTGCGGTTGGCGAAGAACCCGGTCAACCACCCCGAATGGACCTTTTCGTAAAGGCGAAAAGCCTCGGGCCCGACGGTAACCTGCACCGCCCCGAGCATGGCCCCTATCAAGGTAACACTTCCTATGATCAGCAGGACCGCACGCCTGTCCTGCATGGTTAAGGACGCTGTTGCCCACATCGCCCCAACCGCGGGAACAATCGCCAGAAAGGAGGCCAGCGTTGTTGTCGGCGCAATGCTGAGCGGGCGCCAGCTGTGTTCTTCGTTCACCAGCGCCAGCGCCCTCAGCTGGATCTCGCGTCCGGGCAGTGCCTGCCACACGAACGGCGGGAGCGGGACGACCTGGACCAGCGGAAGGGCGAGGACCGCCGCGCCGAGTATGACCAGCGATCGCGGAACCGGCTCGTTGCCATGCTGGTGCGTTCGCGGCGGCCCGGCCCAGAACCAGGCGAACGCGGCCAGGGCGAACGCCATTTGCACCGCGATCTCCGCCTTCGGGGCGGGCGTGCCGCCGCCGCCCAGGACCATCGCCAGCGCCACGTAGGTGCAGGCGATTGCGCCCCGGCGGGTTACCCTGTCAACTGTCGCGCGCAGCCCCGCCCCCCTGTCC
Organism: Qipengyuania sp.; assembly: GCF_043423005.1. GTDB lineage: Bacteria > Pseudomonadota > Alphaproteobacteria > Sphingomonadales > Sphingomonadaceae > Qipengyuania. The sequence goes on from NZ_JBHWMI010000030.1 coordinate 11,729, forward strand.
GACCCGGCGAGGATATGGCCGCGGGCGCAGGCGAACACAAATCAGATCGTGCGGGCGATCACCATTTTCATGATCTCGTTCGAACCGCCGAAGATCCGGGTGATGCGGCTGTCGCGATACATCCGGGCGATGGGATAATCGTTGATGTAGCCCGCCCCGCCATGCAGCTGCAGGCACTTGTCGACGACTTCTCCTTGCAGCTCGGTGACCCAGTATTTCGCCATGCACGCGGTCGGCACGTCGAGCTTGCCTTCAAGGTGCTTGGCGATGCAGTCGTTCACGAAGATGCGCGCAGCCGTGCCCCGGGCCTTCAGGTCCGCCAAGGTGAACTGGGTGTTCTGGAAATCCCAGATTGTCTTCCCGAACGCCTTGCGATCCTTGACGTAGGCGACGGTTTCCTCAAGCGCGCGCTCGATCACGGTCATCGCGCCCATGGCGATGATCAGCCGCTCCTGCGGCAACTCGCCCATCAGCTGATAGAAGCCCTGCCCCTCGACCCCGCCGAGGACGTTCTCCGCCGGCACGAACACATCGTCGAAGAACAGTTCGGACGTGTCCTGCGCATCGAGCCCGATCTTGTCGAGCTTCTTGCCCCGCTGGAACCCTTCGGCTCCATCGGTTTCGAGCAGCATCAGCGAAATGCCCTTGGCCCGTTCCTGCGGATCGGTCTTGGCGACGACGATGACGAAATCGGCGATCTGGCCGTTGGAGATATAGGTCTTGGCACCGTTGATACGGTAACCGTTGCCATCCTTGAGGGCTGTGGTGGTGATCGACTGAAGGTCGCTGCCGACGCCGGGCTCGGTCATCGCGATGGCGCTGACCAGATCGCCGGTCACGAGGCGCGGCAGGTACTTCTTCTTCTGCTCCTCGGTACCGTGGCGCACGAGGTAGGGCAGGATGACCGTGTTGTGGAGGCTCGCAGAGAAGCCCTCGACACCGTGCTTGCCCTGCTGATCGACGACGACCATCTCGTGCCGGAAGTCGCCGCCATGCCCGCCGTATTCCTCGGGCACTGAACTGCCGAGCAGCCCCGCCGCGCCAGCTTCGCGCCAGAACTCGCGTTCGACCTGACCGTCCTCGCGCCATTTCAGCACCCGCTTTTCCGGGGCATGCTTTTCATAGAACTTGCCAACCGCATCCGAGAAGATTGCAATCTCCTCGTCGTCCATGAAAGCGGGCTGGGGGACATCGATCACCGGCATCTTACTTTCCCTTCCAGTTGGGCGCCCGCTTTTCGGCAAAGGCAGCGGCGCCTTCGCGCGCATCTTCCGAGACGAACACCGGACCGATCAGTTGTCCCTGTCGCTCGTAGCGCTCGTTCATCGGCCAGGCGCGCGATTCCCGCAGGACCTGCTTCGATACCCGCACCGCCAGCGGACCGTTGGCCGCGATCGTGGCCGCCAGTTCCTTTGCGCCGTCCAGCGCGCTGCCATCGGTCACGCGGTTGATGAGGCCAAGCTCGTAGGCCCGCTGGGCGGAGATGAAATCGCCGGTCAGCGCCAGTTCCATGGCGATCCGTTCGGGGATCTGGTCGGGCAGCATCATCACCCCGCCCGCCCCGGCCACAAGCCCGCGCTTGACCTCGGGAATACCGAACTTCGCGCCGGAGTTCGCGACGACGAGGTCGCACGCAATCATCAGTTCGAGCCCGCCCGCCAGCGCATAGCCTTCGACCGCGGCGATCAGCGGCTTTGCCGGCGGCTTCTGCACGACACCCCCGAAACCGCGGCCCTCGACCGTTGGCGATTCGCCGCGCAGAAACCCCTTGAGATCCATGCCCGAACAGAACGATCCGCCGGCCCCGGCCAGAATGCCGACCCGCAAGCTGTCATCGGAATCCAGCCGGTCCATCGCTTCGGCTATGCCCATCGCTGCCGCCCGGTTCATGGCATTCTTCGCCTCGGGCCGGTTGATGGTGACGATCAATACGCCGTCTTCGACCTCGGTCAGCAGTTCCTCGCTCATCGCGGCACTCTCCCAATTGCAATCTGAAACTTGTCTTGCGCCCTTGCTGCGTGAGGTTTACGCAAACGTCAACCGCGAATAGCCGAACCGACAGGAGAGCTCGCCATGGCCGAAGCCTATATCATCGATGCCGTCCGCACCCCCCGCGGGATCGGCAAGCAGGGCAAGGGCGCTCTTGCCGCGATGCACCCGCAACATCTTGCCGCAACCGTTCTGAAGGCGATCAAGGAACGCAACGATCTCGACACCGCGACGGTGGACGATGTGATCTGGTCGGTCAGCACGCAGGACGGGATGCAGGGCGGCGACCTTGGCCGGATGGCTGCGCTCGATGCCGGCTATGACGTGCGCTCGAGTGGGACCACGCTCGACCGGTTCTGCGGCGGCGGCATCACCTCGGTCGCTCTCGCCGCGGCGCAGGTGATGAGCGGGATGGAGGATTGCGTCGTCGCCGGCGGGACCGAGATGATGAGCCTGACCGCACAGATGACGAAGGAAAAGATGGACGCCGGCCTCCGCCCGCCGATGATGGGCAGCTACAACGAGCGGCTCCAGGCAAGTCATCCGCAAAGCCATCAGGGCGTCTGCGGCGATGCGATCGCCACGATGGAAGGCTTTACCCGCGAGGAGCTGGACGAGGTCGGCTATCGCAGCCAGCAGCGCGCCGCGCAGGCGATCGAGGAGGGGCGGTTCGATCGCTCGATCATCCCGGTGCTCGACGATGCCGGCAATGTCGTGCTCGACAAGGAAGAGTTTCCACGGCCGCAGACGACCCGCGAGGGGCTGAGCCAGCTCGAACCGGCTTTCTCCCGCATTGCGACGACCCCGCTCGACAAGGACGGCACCACCTTCTCCGGGCTGGTCAACAAGAAGTACCCCGATGTCGAGATCGAGCATTTCCACCATGCCGGCAACAGCTCGGGCGTGGTGGACGGGGCGGCGGCGGTTCTCATCACCAGCCGTGCCTATGCCGAGCAGCACGGCCTGAAGCCGCGCGCGCGGATTGTCGCGACCGCCAATATGGGCGATGATCCCACACTGATGCTCAACGCCCCGGTGCCGGCGGCGAAGAAAGTGCTGGAAAAGGCCGGGCTGACCAAGGACGACATCGATCTCTACGAGATCAACGAAGCCTTCGCGGTGGTCGCGGCAAAGTTCGTGCGCGACCTCGACCTCGACTGGGACAAGGTCAACGTCAATGGCGGATCGATTGCACTTGGCCATCCGATCGGCGCGACCGGTTCGATCCTGATCGGTACGGTGCTCGACGAGCTCGAGCGGCAGGACAAGCGCTATGGCCTGGTGACGATGTGCGCTGCCGGAGGGATGGCCCCGGCCATCATCATCGAGCGGGTCGACGATTTCGTCGACTGAGCGCGGGGGCGGGGGCCGCCGCGGCGCGCGCCCCACCTGTCCCCTCCAATCCGCCAGCCCTATTTGAGCGGCAGGATCTGCCCGATGATGTAGTCGGCCGCTTCCTGCGGGCTCATTGCCACGGTGTTGACGCGGATTTCCGGCGCCTCGGGCTCCTCGTAGGGACTGTCGATCCCGGTGAAGTTCTTCAGTTCGCCGGCCCGGGCCTTCTTGTAGAGACCCTTCACGTCGCGCTGCTCCGCCACCTCGAGGGGTGTGTCGACGAAAATCTCGATGAATTCGCCCTCGCCCATCATCTCGCGCACCAGCCGCCGGTCGGCCCGGAACGGGCTGATGAAGGCGGTCAGCACGATCAGGCCCGCATCGGTCATCAGCTTGGCGACCTCGCCGATCCGGCGGATGTTCTCGATCCGGTCGCTTTCGGTGAAGCCCAGGTCCTTGTTGAGGCCGTGGCGCACATTGTCCCCGTCAAGCAGGAACGTGTGACGGTTCATGATCGCGAGCTTCTTCTCGACCTCGTTGGCAATCGTCGACTTGCCCGATCCAGAAAGCCCGGTGAACCACAGGACGCGCGGTTTCTGGTTCTTCATCGCCGCATGATCGTCACGAGTGATGTCGACCGCCTGCCAATGCACGTTCTGCGCCCGTCGCAGGCTGAAATGCAGCATGCCCGCGCCGACCGTGTGGTTGGTGATCTTGTCGATCAGGATGAAGCCCCCCAGCGCCCGGTTCTCGGCATAGGGAGCGAATACGATCCGCTTGTCGGTGGTGATTTCGGCCACGCCGATCGCATTGAGATCGAGCGTCTTGGCCGCCAGATGCTCCATCGTATTGACGTTGATCTCGTATTTCGGCTCGGCAACGGTGACCGAAACCGTCTGGGTGCCGAGCTTGAGCCAGTAGGCCCGGCCCACCACCAGGGGATCTTCGTCCATCCACACGATCGTCGCTTCGAACTGGTCGGCAACTTCGGGCGGGCTGTCGGCCGCGGCAAGGACATCGCCGCGCGAACAGTCGATCTCGTCCGCCAGGGTGACGGTAACCGACTGGCCGGCCTCTGCGCTTGCAAGATCGCCGTCCATCGTTGAGATCGAAGCGACCGTGCTGGTCTTGCCCGAAGGCAGAGAGCGCACCGCATCCCCCGGCCTGATCGTGCCGGTGGCGACAAGCCCTGCGAAACCGCGAAAATCGAGATTGGGCCGATTGACCCATTGCACCGGCATCGTGAACGGCCGGTCGAGATTGGCGTCGCTTCCGACCTCGACTGCTTCGAGATGCTCCATCAGCGTCGGCCCGCCATACCACGGCGTGTTGTCGGACTGGGTGGTGATGTTGTCGCCGGCGAGGCCCGAGATCGGGATGGCGGTGAACGCCTCGATCCCGATGCTCTGCGCGAACTCGGCATAGTCGGCGAGAATCGCCTGATACTGTGCTTCGTCGTAGCCGATGAGGTCCATCTTGTTGACCGCCAGCACCAGGTTGCGGATGCCGAGCTGGTGGCAGAGGAAGCTGTGCCGCCGGGTCTGGACCAGCACGCCCTTGCGCGCATCGATCAGGATTACCGCCAAGTCGGCGGTCGACGCGCCCGTCACCATGTTGCGGGTGTACTGTTCGTGCCCCGGGCAATCGGCGACGATGAACTTGCGGTTCTCGGTGCTGAAGAAGCGGTAGGCGACGTCGATGGTGATGCCCTGCTCGCGTTCCGCAGCGAGGCCATCGACCAGAAGGGCAAAGTCGATCTCCTGCCCCTGCGTTCCGACCCGCTTGCTGTCGCTTTCGAGCGCAGCCAGCTGATCCTCGAAGATCATCTTGGAATCGTACAGCAGCCGCCCGATGAGGGTGGATTTGCCATCGTCCACGCTGCCGCAGGTGATGAAGCGCAGCATGGTCTTGTGCTGGTGCTTCTCGAGATAGCCGTCGATGTCCTCGGCGATCAGGGCGTCGGTCTGGTAGGCGGGATGCTCGGTCATCAGAAATATCCCTCCTGCTTCTTCTTCTCCATCGACGTGTCGCCCGCATCCTTGTCGATCACCCTCCCCTGGCGTTCGGAGGTCGTGGTGAGCAGCATTTCCTGAATGATCTCGGGCAGCGTTGCCGCCGTGCTTTCGACGGCGCCGGTCAGCGGGAAGCAGCCTAGCGTGCGGAAGCGGATCGAGCGGTCGGTAAGCTCCGGGCGCTTGCCCATGACCCGTTCCAGCCGTTCGATATCGTCGGCCATGAACAGCCCGCCTTCATATTCGAACGTCGGCCGGACAGCCGAAAAGTACAGCGGGACGATGTCAATGTCTTCCAGGTGAATGTACTGCCAGATGTCGAGCTCGGTCCAGTTCGACAGAGGGAACACGCGAATGCTTTCGCCCTTCTTCTTGCGGGCATTGTAGAGATTCCACAGCTCCGGACGCTGGTTCTTCGGATCCCACCCGTGGCTCGCGGTACGGAACGAGAAGATCCGCTCCTTCGCGCGGCTTTTTTCCTCGTCACGCCGGGCGCCCCCGAAGGCCGCATCGAAACCGAACTTGTCGAGCGCCTGCTTCAACCCTTGTGTCTTCCACATATCGGTGTGGAGCGGGCCATGGTCGAACGGGTTGATGCCAAGCTCGTGCGCTTCGGGGTTCTGATGGACCAGCAACTCCATCCCCGCGTCCGCCGCGCTCTTTTCACGCAGGGCGTACATGTCCTTGAACTTCCACGTGGTATCGACATGGAGCAGCGGAAACGGCGGCGGCGATGGATAGAACGCCTTCTTGGCCAGATGCAGCATTACCGCGCTGTCCTTGCCGATCGAATACAGCATCACCGGCTTGTCCGCCTCGGAGACGACCTCGCGCATGATATGAATGCTTTCGGCCTCGAGCCGCTGCAAATGGGTAAGGGTCATGTCGGGATTATCTCTGGACTAGGGTACGGTCGGCCACGGGAAGGACATCGCAAACGGGGCTATGGCATCAAGCTACGACCCGCGAACCCCGGCTGCCGTCCCTTGTTCCATCTTAGGCGCGATCTTGAACGCGCACAATCTCCCCGTCCCGTTCCGGGGCACCTTGGGCGACTAAACATACAATCAGGTCTGGGGCGTCTGGCGCGAGTAGAGAGCAAAGCCCCAGGCCGGCAGATCGACCGTCGAACCCTTGTCGAACACCGCTTCGCCGCCGCGCATCTCGGTATAACGCCCCGCCGGCAAACCATCGGCAAGGGTGGCTGTAACCGGGCGAGCGCTCATGTTGAAAAGGCCGAGCACTTTGTTCCCGTCCCGTTCGCGCACCCACGCCAGCAGCTGTTCCGGGCGGTCGCTTTCCACCTTGTGCATCACCGCGCCCCATCCGCCGTTGTCGAGCGCCCGGTTGGCCTTGCGAAAGGCAATCAACCGCGCAATGAGGTCGCCATAGGTGCAGCCCTGCGCCTGGCGCCAGTCGATCGGATCGCGCTCGAAGAACTCCAGCCGCTTGGCGTTGCATGCCTCCATTCCGTTATGGACCAGCGGGATGCCCTGCCCCGTGAAGCTGAGCGCCGTCATCACTTCGAGCGCGGGGCCGTAATTCTCCTTCAGCGTGCCTTCCCAGGCATTGCTGTCGTGATTCTCGATATAGGTCATGCGCATGGTGTCATGCGGCCACAGGCTTTCGTTCTCGGCATAATAGCCATAGAAGCTGGTGGCGTTGCCCTTGCCTTGCGCGACGTTCTTCGAAGTGTTGTGCCAGTCCCAGGCATAGGTTGCATCGAAGGCGGCGAACGCCCATGCGGACTGCTGCACCTCACCCAGCATGAACACCGGCCGGATCGCTTCCAGCCGGCCGCGCATCGTCTCCCAGAAATCGAGCGGCACATACCCGGCGACATCGGCGCGGTAACCGTCGACGCGAAATTCGCGCACCCAGTATTCCATCGCCTTGCCGACATGCTCGCGCACGCCGGGCTCCGACCAGTCGAGGTCGATGATGTCGGACCAGTCCCACCACGGGGTCGGGCGGAAGCGGCCGTCCCAAGTCTTCTCGTACCAGTCTGGGTGCTGCTTCGCGAGGTCGTTGTCCCAGGCGGTGTGATTGGCCACCAGATCTAGGATGACCTTGAAGCCTTGCGCATGTGCGGCATCGACGAAGGCGCGGAAATCCGCCTCGGTCCCGAACTCAGGATTGACCGCGTAATAGTCCTGCACCGAATAGGGGCTGCCGAGCGTGCCCTTGCGGTTTTCTTTGCCGATGGGGTGGATCGGCATCAGCCACAGGATGTCGACGCCGAGCGCCTTCAACCGCGGCAATTGGGCTTGTGCCGCGCGAAAGGTGCCCGCCGGAGTGAACTGCCGCGTGTTGATCTGATAGATCACCGCCTTGCGCGACCACTCTGGGTGACGGATCGTCACCTTGCTTTGCGGTGTCCACGGCGAGGCGGCGGCGGTTTGCGGCGCCGGCGATACGGTTGCACAGCCGCTCAGCGCAAGTGCGGCGGCGGCGGCGATCATCGGCTTACGCATGGTCAGCTTCTCCAGGTACCGTCACCCGCAGCATCGCGAAAGCCGCCAGGGCCCAGCTCGCGGCGGCGAACAGCATCGTCCATATGGGGTCGGCAGGGAAAAAGGCCTTCATGACGCTGCCCATCACGGTCGCCACCAGCAGCTGCGGCACCACGATGAAGATGTTGAACAGTCCCATATAGATGCCGAGCTTCGCCTGCGGCAAAGAGCTCGCGAGGATGGCATAGGGCATGGCGAGGATCGAGGCCCAGGCGATGCCCTTGAGCACCTCGCACACGATCAGCAGTTCCGGATCACGCAGCACGAAATAGCCGAGAAAGCCGAGAGCGCCCAGCATCAGGCAGATGGTGTGCGTACGCGCTTTCCCGAAGCGCCGCGAAAGCCACGGCAGCAGCACCAGCGCGGCCACCGCGGCCACCGCGTTCTGCACCGTGTAAATAAGGTTCCACCAGTTCGCGCCCTCGTTGTAGGCCGGGGTCGCCGGATCAGCGCTGCCGTAAAAATATTGCGAGACGATCGGCCCGGAATAAATCCACATGATGAACAGCGCCGACCAGCTGAAGAACTGGACGAGGGCGAGCCTCTTCATCGTATCGGGCATGCCGGAAAAATCGCCGACGATGCTCGACAGCATGTTCGCCGCCCGGCCGGATTTGGCCATGGCGATCGCCACCGCGCTGAGCACCCCGTAGGCGGCGAGCAGACCGCCGAGCAGCAGGATCTCCTTTTCCAGCCCCAACGGATCGACCGCCAGGATGATCGCGAGGCCAAGGCCGATCCACACCAGGGGCGCAGCATAGCTCTTGGTGGAAAGCGCCCGAACGCTCGCCCCCTCTTCCTGCGCCCGGCTGTCGGCGAAGCGTGCCATTTCCTCGGGGCTGAATTCGCGGGTCGTCGCAACGGTCCAGCCAATGGCACCGAACAGCGCCGCGGCACCGGCCCAGAAGCTCCATCGCACGGTATCGGGGATTTCGCCGGGCGGGGCGACATTGCTGACCCCGGCCTGCTCCAGCAGCCAGGGAAAGATCGCCGCGACCACTGCGCCTGCGCTGATGAAGGCGGTCTGCACGGCATAACCGGTCGCGTGCTGAGACGTGTCGAGCATATCGCCGACCAAGGCGCGGAACGGCTCCATCGAGATATTGAGGCTGGCATCGAGCAGCCACAGGAGCGCTGCGGCGAAAACCAGCGGCGCAGCAAATACCGGGGCGAGCGGCATGAGGATGAGCGAAATCGCGGCCAGCAGCGCGCCGGTCAGGAAATAGGGGCGCCGGCGGCCCAGCCGGTTCCAGGTCCGGTCCGACAAGTGGCCGACGATTGGCTGCACGATCAGCCCGGTCAGCGGCGCTGCCACCCACAAGGCGGGCAAATCGTCGAGCGACGCGCCGACGGTCTGGAAAATCCGGCTCATGTTCGAGTTTTGCAGCACGAAGCCGATCTGGATGCCGAAAAACCCGAAGCTGATATTCCACAGCCCGGCAGCGGATTGCCGTGGCCGGCGCGTCAGGGGCGCCGTGTGAGGGGCGAGATCGGGGGCCAGCTGCTGCGCCATGTCACGCCATCCTCGTTATGATGTCTTTGCACCGGATCTTTTGCGTCCGGACGGATGTGATCGGCTTGCATGGATGCACCGGCGAAACCAGAGCGCATACGAATACGTCAGCCGCCCGCGATGACCGTGCTGCCCCGCACCACCAGCCTGCCGGGCAGCCGCCGGCGGGGCGGTTCGCCGCCCTCGATCCGCGCAAGCAGCGCCTCGACCAAGGCTTCGCCCGCACCCTTGACGTCCTGCATGATGGTGGTGAGCGGAGGGGTCGTCAGCGATGCGGCAGGGATGTCGTCGAAGCCGACCACCGCCACCTCCTGCGGCACGGCGATGCCGTGGCGGGTGAGCGTGCGCAGGGCACCGATCGCGATGAGATCGCTCGCGGCGAAGATTGCATCGAACGGGCGACCGCTGGCGATCAGCGCTTCGGCTGCGTGCTGGCCCGCCTCCTCGGTAGTGATCGCGTCGAACTGCAGCGCCTCGTCCGGCTGATGGCCGGCGTTGCGCAAGGCCTCGTGCAACCCGGCGCAGCGGCTGGCGAATTCGGGGTAGTGCTCGTCCGCATGGCCGAGGAATGCGATCCGCGTGCGGCCACACCCGATCAGATGCTCCCCGGCAAGCCGCCCGGCATGGTGATTGTCGGTCCCGATGGTGGAACAGCCCCGGTCGCTCGACACCGAACCCCAGCGGGCGAACACGGTCCCCTGCTGCTCCAGCTGTTCCAGCCGCTGGCGGTAGACGGTGTAGTCCCCGTAGCCGAGCAGGATGAGGCCATCGGCCCGGCGGCTATCCTGATATCGCACATGCCAGTCATCCTCCATCCGCTGGAACGAGATCAGCAGATCGAGCCGCCGATCGGCGCAGGCCCGGGTGATCGCGCTCAGCATGGCGAGGAAGAACGGATTGATCATGCTGCCATCCGAGGTCTCGTCCTCGAACAGCAGCAGGGCGATCGTATCGGTCCGCTGCGAGCGCAGTGACGACGCATTCCGGTCGACCGTGTAGTTGAGGTCGCGTGCGATCTGCTCGATCCTGAGGCGGGTCTGTTCGCTGACCGAACGATCGCCGCGCAGCGCCCGGCTGACCGTCGGCTGCGAAACCCCCGCCGCGTAGGCGATGTCGAAACTGGTCGGTCGCCCGCTCGCCTTGCGGCCCATCGATCCTCCTGCCCTGCAACGCGCCGGCGCGCCGAAGCACTGATATGTAGCACCTATCGGCAGCCGGGCCAAACCGGGCACGCCGCGAGCTATTGTTGCATCCCGATGACGGCGCGGACCCGTTCGCGGGGCGCGTATACGTATGCCCTCTATCGCTTCAAGCGCCCTAATTTATCCGCTGCAATCTGCGGTCCGGTAAACGGGCGTAGCACATGATCCGACGAGGGTTGGCAGGGGCCGCCGACAGCCGGATCGATCGGAGAGGATTACATGGCTTTTCGCAGCACCCTCGTCAGCGGCATCAGTGCCGCCGCCATCAGCATCGCTCTGGCAGCGCCTGCCTATGCGCAGGACCAGACCACGGGCGACGATGCCAACCCGGCGACCACCGAAAGCGATGACGAGGTTGGCGAGGTCATCGTCGTCAGCGGTATCCGCGCCTCGATCAACAACTCGGTCGAACAGAAGCGCGAGAACACCTCGATCGTCGAGGTTGTCAGCGCGGAGGACCTGGGCAAGCTGCCCGATCTCTCGATCGCTGAATCGCTGTCGCGGCTTCCCGGCCTTGCGACGCAGCGGCTCGACGGCCGTGCCAATGTCGTCTCGATCCGCGGCCTTGCACCCGATTTCACCACCACGCTGCTGAACGGCCGCGAGCAGGTTTCGGCCAACAACAACCGCGGGGTCGAGCTTGACCAATACCCGTCGGAGCTTTTGAACGGCGCGGTCGTCTACAAGACGCCGGATGCCATGCTCATCGGACAGGCGCTGGGCGGTACGATCGACATGCAGACCGTGCGTCCGCTCGACTACGGGCGGACCCAGTTCGTCCTCGGCATCCGCGTCGAGATCAACGACCTCGGCAAGCTCAACCCGGACATCTCGGACAAGGGGTATCGGGCGAACATTTCCTATGTCGGCCAGAACGATGCCAACACGCTCGGCTGGGCGATCGGTTATGCCCGCATGCAGTCGCCGACGCAGGAAGAGCGTTGGAACGCCTGGGGCTATCCCAATGTTGACGGCGACACGCTGGTCATCGGCGGTGCCAAGCCCTATGTGAAATCGAACAAGCTCAAGCGCGATGGCATCATGGGCGTGCTCGAGTTCCAGCCGAGCGACCGCTTCCACACCACGCTCGACGGTTACTGGTCCAAGTTCCGCGACGAACAGCGCCTGCGCGGCATCGAACTGCCGCTCTACTGGTCGGCCGCGCAGCTTCAGCCGGGCTATACCGAGGAGAACGGCCTCGTTACCTCGGGCACCTATACCGGCGTCGAAGCGGTGATGCGCAACGACGTCGTCAACCGCAATTCGGAAATCTTCGCCGGCGGGCTGAACACCGAATACTCCGTCAACGATACGCTGACGCTCGGGCTCGACCTTAGCTATTCGAGATTGAAGAAGACCGAAGAAAACCTTGAAGTCTATCTCGGCACCGGTCGCGGCGGCGGCGTCGGGGCGACCGATACGCTCGGTTTCGAGATGCCCGCCGGCGGTGGGGTCGTCACATTCGACCCAACGCTCAACTATGCCGACCCAACCCTGTTCGTCATCACCGACCCGCAGGGCTGGAACAGCTGTGGCGGCGCGGTTCCCAACTGCCAGGACGGCTTCGTCAACCGCCCGCGGATCAAGGACCGCCTCCAGTCGATCCGCCTGCAGGCGATCCAGGCGTTCGATGGCGACCTGCTTGAAAATGTGGTGATCGGCGCGAACTATTCCGACCGGCGCAAGGAACTCGTCGACGAAGGCTTCGTCCTGACGCACGAGAACTACCCGGCCAATACGCAGGTCCCGAACGACTATCTCTACAATCCCGTTTCGCTGGACTTCATCGGCATCCCGGGCATGGTCGCCTTCGACAGCTGGCGGTATTACAACGACGGCAACTACACGCTGACCGATGAAGCGCTGTGGACGCCAGGCCGCCTGACCAACAGCTATGTCGTGTACGAAAAGGTGCTGACGGGCTTCCTGCAGGCCAATTTCAACAGCGGCCCTGTGCGCGGCAATGCTGGCGTGCAGGTCGTGCGGACCGATCAGTCGGCTGATGGCTTTGCGGCCTACAATCCGGACGTTGATGGTGACGGCACCGCCGATGGGACCATTTCACAAGCGATTAGCGACGGAGACAAGTACACCCATATTCTGCCGAGCTTAAATCTCTCGTTCGAATTCGGGCAGGATGCGTTCATCCGTTTTGGCGCGGCCAGAATGCTGGCCCGTGCCCGCATGGATCAGCTTAACCCGGGAGCGGGCTTCAGCTTCAACGAGGCGAACAACGTCATCGGCGCGGACATCCAGAACTCTCCGTGGTCGGGAACGGTCGGTAACGCCAAGCTGCGCCCGCTGGTGGCCAATACGGTCGATCTGGCACTCGAGAAGTATTTCGGCCGTGGCGGCTACGTCTCGCTTGGCGGGTTCTACAAATATCTCGACAACTGGATCTATCGCCAGAACGACATTTTCGACTTCACCGGCTACCCGACGCCCGGCGGTGTCGAGCCGACCTACAACTTCGGCATCGTCTCGCAGTGGCAGAACGGGCGCGGCGGCCATGTCTATGGCGCGGAAGGTTCGTTCTCGCTGCCCTTCGGGACGTTCTCGACGGCGCTCGACGGTTTCGGCGTGCTGGGCAGCGCGTCCTATACCAAGAGCCGGGTGCGCGAAGGCAATGCCGACCCGATCGCGATGCCCGGCCTCTCGCGCTGGGTCGCCAACGGCACGGTCTATTTCGAGAAGGACGGTTTCCAGGCCCGGGCCTCGGCCCGGTACCGCTCGAGCTTCCTTGCCGAGGTCTCCGGACTCAGCCTGGCGCGTGACCGGATCATGGCACGGGCCGAAACGGTCATCGACGCGCAGATCGGCTACACCTTCCAGGACGGGTTGTTCGAGGGCCTTGGCATCCTTTTGCAGGGCAGCAACCTGACGAACGAGCCGTTCATCACCTACTACAACGACGATATCCGTCAGGTCCGCGACTACCAGAACTATGGCCGCAATTTCATGGCGGGCATCACCTACTCTTTCTGAGCGTAGCGGCGGGACGGGGCAGTGCCTCGTCCCGCACGATACGTCCCCTGATCGCACGATCGGCGCATGAAGAGGGAGAGCGACCATGAACGATAGTCGCATCCGCGATGTCGTCATCGTGGGCGGAGGGACAGCCGGATGGATGGCGGCGGCCGCGCTGTCCGCCACCATGGGCGAACAGCTCAGTATCCGCCTGATCGAAAGCGATGCCATCGGAACGGTCGGCGTGGGCGAGGCGACTATACCCGCGATCCGCCTGTTCAACGGACTGGTCGGGATAGACGAAAACGCATTCCTGCGCGCCACCGGCGGGACCTTCAAGCTTGGCATCGAATTCGCCGGCTGGGGCCGAGAAGGCGAAAGCTACATGCATGCCTTCGGCCAGATCGGGCAAAGCCTCGACCTCATAGAGTTCTGGCAATACTGGCTGCGGGGCCGCAAGGAAGGGGTTGCCGAGCCTCTCGGGCAATACTCTTTCAACGAAAGCGTCGCCCGTGAAGGACGCTTCGCCCGCGTGCCGCGCATCCCCAACACCGAACTCGACGGCATTTCCTATGCCTTCCACTTCGACGCGGGGCGCTATGCCCGTTTCCTGCGCGAAATTGCCGAAGCCAATGGTGTGGCGCGCACCGAAGGAACGATTGCCGCCGTCACCCGGAACGCGGAATCCGGCCATGTCGGGTCAGTCAGTTTGGCTGACGGGTCGGTGATTTCCGGCGAACTGTTCATCGACTGCTCGGGCTTTCGCGGATTGCTGATCGAGCAGGAACTTGCCACCGGCTATGATGACTGGACCGCCTGGCTGCCCTGTGACCGGGCCGTGGCAGTGCCGACCGCCAATGCCGGCCCGCCGCGCCCCTATACGCAATCGATCGCCCGGCAAGCCGGCTGGCAGTGGCGCATCCCGCTGCAGCATCGCACGGGCAACGGCCATGTCTTTTGCAGCGATTACCTGAGCGAGGACGAGGCGACCCGGATCCTCCTCGACAATCTCGAAGGCCCCCCGCTGGCCGAACCGCGCACGATCCCGTTCAAGACCGGGATGCGGCGCAAGGCGTGGAACGGCAACGTCGTCGCGCTGGGGCTCGCCTCGGGCTTTCTGGAACCGCTGGAATCGACCAGCATTCACCTCATCCAGAACGGCATCGCCAAGCTGATCTCGCATTTTCCCGATCGCGGCTTTCACCCGGCCAATACCGCGGCATACAACCGCCGTGTGGCCTATGATTACGAACGCATCCGCGACTTCATCATCCTGCACTATCATCTTAACCAGCGCGACGAGCCCTTCTGGCGCCGCTGCCGCGAGATGGCGATCCCCGATACCCTGCGCGAAAAGATCGAACTGTTCCGCGCCACCGGCCGGGTGTTCCGCGAACAGGAGGAGCTGTTCGTCGAGATCGGCTGGTTCCAGGTTCTCACGGGTCAGAACCTGGTGCCCGAAACCTATCATCCGCTGGCCGATGTACTCTCGCGCGAGGAGCTGACCCAGTTCCTGGCCGATATCCGGACCATCGTCGCCAGCAATGCCGCCCGCCTGCCCGCGCATGGCGATTTCATCGCGCAGACCTGCGCTTCGCCTGTCCAGCCCGCTGCCGCCGGAGCCCGCTCATGATCCGCCTTACCTTCCCCCTGCTGGCGCTGGCCCTGTCCGGCTGCGCTTCGGCCCAGGTCGCGGCACCTGCCGCCGCGCCGCCGCCGGCGACGTTCCGCGACCGGCTCCCCGCGGAAGAGATCGTCTACTTCGTTCTTCCGGACCGGTTCGAGAACGGCGACCTCGCGAACGACCGCGGCGGCCTTGAAGGCGATCGCCTCGTCACCGGTTTCGATCCCGCCGCGAAGGGCTTCTTCCATGGCGGCGATCTCAAGGGTCTCACCAACCGGCTCGACTATCTCGAGCGACTGGGCGTCACCGCGATCTGGTTCGCTCCGATCTTTCAGAACAAGGCGGTGCAGGGCCCCAGGGGCGACGAGAGTGCGGGCTATCACGGCTATTGGGTGACGGATTTCACCCGTCCGGACAGCCATTTCGGCACCGCGGAAGAATTCCGGGCCTTTGTCGACGCGGCACATGGGCGCGGGATGAAGGTCTATATGGACATCATCACCAACCACACCGCCGACGTCATCCGCTATGCCGATGGCGATGCGGCCGATTACGTCTATCGCAGCAAGGGGGACTATCCCTACTCTACCCGCGGCGGCATCGACGGCGCACCGATCAACCGCGGTTTTGCCGGGGACGGCGATTCGAGCGAGGCGAATTTCGCTCGCCTCACCCGGCCCGACTTTGCCTATGTGCCGGAAGTTCCCGCCGCCGAGCGCGACGTGAAGGTTCCCGCCTGGCTGAACGATCCGATCTACTATCACAATCGCGGCAATTCGACCTTCACCGGCGAGGATAGCCGGTATGGCGACTTCGCCGGCCTTGATGACCTGTTCACCGAGCACCCCCGTGTCCGCGCCGGAATGATCGAGATCTTCTCGGACTGGGTCCGCAAGACCGGGGTGGACGGCTTCCGCATCGATACCGCGCGCCATGTCGATCCCGGCTTCTGGCAGGCCTTCGTACCGGCGCTGAAGGACGTCGCGGGCGAAAGCGGCATCCCTAATTTCCACATGTTTGGCGAAGTCTACAAGGACGTGCCCGACAGTGGGTACATTGCCCAGTACACCCGCCGCGATGGCCTCCCCGCCGTACTCGACTTCGCGTTCCAGGCGGCGATGCGCGAGGTGCTCGGCCGCGGCAAGGGCACCGTCGTCCTGTCCGAAATGTTCGATGGCGACGTGCTCTACGAAGGCGGCAAAGAGACGGCACTCGGTCTGCCGACCTTCCTCGGCAATCATGACATGGGCCGCTTTTCGACCCTCATAAAGGCCGACAACCCCCGGATCACGCAGGACGAGCTTCTCGCCCGCGTCATGCTCGGCCACGCGATGATGCTGACCCTGCGCGGCAGCCCGGTGATCTATTACGGCGATGAACAAGGCTTTTTCGGCGATGGCGGCGATCAGCTCGCCCGCGAGGACATGTTTCCCTCGCGCACGGCAGAATACAACGACAATCGCCTGATCGGAACCATCGCCACCACGGCCGAGAGCAATTTTGACGAGGCGCATCCGCTCTACCGGCTGATCGCGCAGTTCTCCGCCATCCGCCGCGCCCACCCCGCACTGTCCCGCGGCCGGCAGGAGGTGCGTCATTTCGAGCAGGAGGCCGGCATCTTCGCAGTGAGCCGCTTCGACCCCGATACTGGAGCTGAATATTTGGCCGTCTTCAATACTGCGCCGACCGCTCGCCGCGCGAACGTCACGCTGGGCTATGAGGCGCGCGGGATCGAGACGCTGGCGGGCACGTGTCCTTCACAGGTTTCGGCTCCGGGCAGCGGGCCATTTGCCCTGCCTGCGTTCGGCTGGGCTGTGTGCCGCGTTGCGGACCGGGGACAATGAACGAGCAGACCCTGATGCAGCCCGACTTCATGTCGGCCGCCGACCTGCCCTGGTGGCGCGGGGCGACGATCTACCAGATCTATCCGCGCAGCTTCATGGATTCCAACGCCGACGGGATCGGCGACCTTCCCGGCATCACCCGCCGGCTGGGCCATGTGGCGGACCTCGGCGTCGATGCGATCTGGATCAGTCCGTTCTTCGTCTCTCCGATGAAGGACTTCGGCTATGACGTGGCCGATTACTGTGATGTCGATCCGATCTTCGGTACGCTGGCGGATTTCGATGCGCTGGTCGCAGAGGCGCATCGGCTGGGCCTGAAGGTGCTGATCGATCAGGTCTATTCGCATACCTCCGACGCGCACGAGTGGTTCATCGCCAGCCGCGCGGCACGAACAGGCGACAAGGCCGACTGGTATGTGTGGGCCGATGCCAAGCCCGATGGCTCGCCGCCGTCGAACTGGCAGTCGGTCTTCGGCGGGCCGGCCTGGACCTGGGATGCCCGCCGCCGGCAGTATTATCTGCACAATTTCCTGGCTTCGCAGCCGCAGCTCAACATGCACAATCCGGCGGTGCAGGACGCGGTGCTGGCGGTGATGCGTTTCTGGCTGGAACGCGGGGTCGACGGGTTCCGGATCGACGCGCTGAACTTCGCGATGCACGATCCGGCGCTGCGCGACAATCCGCCCGCACCCGACGACGGCCGTCCCCGCACCCGGCCGTTCGACTTTCAGATCAAGGCCTATAACCAAAGCCACGAGGGCATTCCTGCTTTCATCCGCCGCATCCGCGCGCTGACCGATACGTTCGACGGGATTTTCACCGTCGCCGAAGTCGGCGGCGACGATGCCGCAAGGGAAATGCAGCTGTTCACGCATGGGGACCGGCACCTCAACTCGGCCTACAGCTTCGACTTCCTCTATGCCGACGCCCTCACCCCCGCCCTCGTATGCCGCGCTCTTGCCCAATGGGCGGACGATCCTGAGACCGGCTGGCCCAGCTGGGCGTTCGAGAACCACGATGCGCCCCGGGCGATCAGCCGCTGGTGCGCGCCGGCTGACCGTGATGCCTTCGCGCGAATGAAGGTGCTGCTGCTGTTGTGCCTGCGGGGCAATGCGATCCTGTACAATGGCGAGGAACTGGGCCTTACCCAGGTCGATATTCCGTTCGAACATCTCCACGATCCCGAGGCGATCGCCAACTGGCCACTCACTCTCAGCAGGGATGGCGCGCGGACCCCGATGCCATGGGACGACAGCGCCGATGCGGGGTTCGGAAGCTCTTCGCCATGGCTGCCGCTGGGCGAGGATCATCGGCGGCGCTCAGTGGCGAGACAGCAGAACGATCCGGGTTCGATCCTGTCCGCCACGCGCGCGGCGATCAGCCTGCGCAAGCAACACGCCGCGCTGCGACATGGCGCGGTCGAGCAGTGCCGGGCGGATGGCGATCTTCTGTCGTTCGAGCGTGTAGCCGGTGGCAAGCGAATGCGCTGCATCTTCAATCTTGGACCTGAGAACGTCGCGCTTGCAAAGCGCGGCGGCGCCATCCTCGCATCGGCCAATGGCGCGGGCCCTGACGCCCTTCCCCCCTACGGCGCCCTAATTCTGGAGATCTGATTCATGCGTCTCGTTATTGCTGCGCTGGCGCTCACCTGTTCGCATGCGGCGCTTGCGGGCACGATCGCCTCGCCCGACGGAAAGATCAGCGCCACGCTCGAGGTCGACGGGGAAGGCAAGCCCGTGTGGTCGTTGACGCGCGATGGCACGACGATCGTGGCCCCCTCGGCCCTCGGCTTTAATCTTGCCGACGAGGACCCGCTGCGGCGCAATTTCGAGATCGTCTCAGAAGCGAAGGCGAGCGCCGACAGCACCTGGGAACAGCCCTGGGGCGAACGCCGCTACGTCCGCGACAGGCACAACGAACTGTCCGCGACCTTTCGCCAGAAAGACCCTCTGGCGCGCAGTTTCACTGTGCGGATGCGGGTGTTCGACGATGGTATCGGCTTCCGCTACGAGTTTCCGGAACGGGCCGACAAGCCCGTCACCCGGATCGCCGATGAACTGACCGAGTTCACCCTGGCGCCCGAAGGAGAGGCGTGGTGGATCCAGGCTGGCGACTGGAACCGCTACGAATATCTTTATAAAAATACGCCGATCGACGCGGTCGCCACCGCCCACACCCCGATCACCTTCCGGCTGAAGGACGGCACGCACCTGTCGCTTCACGAGGCTGCGCTGGTCGATTATTCGGCCATGTGGCTCCAGCGGATGGACGGACAGCGGTTCCGCGCCACCCTTGCCCCTTCCTCACGAGGAGCGAAGGTCGTGCGCACCGGTGCCTTCACGACGCCGTGGCGCACCTTGCGCATAGCCCCCGACGCCGCCGGACTGGTCGAAAGCGATCTCGAACTAGCG
>NZ_JBHWMI010000040.1:0-21275 GCF_043423005.1 Qipengyuania sp.
TGAGGTGGTCCCGCCTTGTTGGACAGGTTGGCGGCGAAGTTAAGCTAATCCCGGATGTGATTATGCCGCCATTTTGGTCATCAGATCGTGGGGGGCATGCCCCCCATGATCTGGTTCGCTGATCCGCCCGTAGGCCTCTGCCGGGGTCCGCCCGGCGAGACCGGAGTGCGGTCGCTGCGTGTTGTAATAGGTGATCCATCGCCGGAGGCCAGTGCGCAGCTCCGAACCGGTCTCGAAGGCGTGGAGATAAACGCATTCATATTTGAGAGATCGCCACAGCCGCTCGATGAACACGTTGTCCATCCAGCGGCCTCGGCCGTCCATGCTGATCCGCACCTCGGCATCCCGCAGCACGCTGGTGAAGGCTAGCGAAGTGAACTGACTACCCTGATCCGTATTGAAGATCTCGGGACGACCGAAGCGCGCCAGCGCTTCCTCCAAAGCCGCCACGCAGAAGCCCGCATCCATCGTGTTCGACAGGCGCCAAGCCAAGACCTTGCGGGTCGCCCAGTCCATCACCGCGACCAGGTACAGGAACCCTCGGCGCATCGGGATGTAGGTCACATCCGCACACCACACATGGTTCGGCCGCACTATCTC
This sequence comes from Qipengyuania sp., assembly GCF_043423005.1. Taxonomy (GTDB): domain Bacteria; phylum Pseudomonadota; class Alphaproteobacteria; order Sphingomonadales; family Sphingomonadaceae; genus Qipengyuania. The sequence continues at coordinate 601 of NZ_JBHWMI010000040.1, forward strand.
CAGCTTGCGCAGCAGATACGGATAAATCCGATGCTGCGGATGCGGATCACTCGTGCGCGGTCGCTGGTAGATCGGCGACAGGCCCATCTTGCCCATCAGCCGCCGCACACGTCGTCGGCCAACATCATAGCCGCCTCGGCGCAGGTGCCGGACCATCTGCCGGCTGCCATACCACGGCATGTCGAGGAACGCCGCGTCGATCACCCGCATCAGCGCCAGCGTCTCCTCACTCTCCGGCACCGGTGCATAGTAGTAGGACGACCGGCTGATCGAGAGCAGCCGGCATTGCGCCGCGATAGACAGGCGTTGGTGAGCAGGTTCGATCATCGAACGCCTCCGTGCCACGCTCATCGACCGGAGGCTCTGGCTAAAAAATCGCGCTCCACGACCAACTGACCGATCTTCGCGTGAAGCTTCTCGACTTCGGCCTCGCTGGCCGCCCGGGCCGCATCACTTGCCCCCGAGAACGTGCCTGCCATCCCTTCGACCGCCTGCCGCTTCCACGCCGCGATCATCGTATGGTGGATGCCATGCTTCGCTGCCAGCTCCGCCAGCGTCAGGTCACCCCGGATCGCTTCCAGCGCCACCTTTGCCTTGAACTCCGCGCTGTAGCGCTTCCTCGTCTTCTTCATTTCCCGTCCATTCCTCAGGTCGGGATTAGCTTAGCACCCTGTCCAAATTTCCGGGACCACCTCAGTGGAAGGACCGAAGAGATGACTTTGAACAGGTTTTTGAAAGGCACCGCCTTCTCCGCCCTCGCGGCGGCCATGACGCTGACCGCACTTCCCGCCGCCGCGGCGACCGCCAGCGAGCGTGCCCAGGCTCGCAGCGAACGGCAGGACCGCGGCAATCGCCAGCAGGCTCAGCAGCGCCGCGAGGCGCGGCAGGACCGCCGTGACGATCGCCGGGAAGTGCGACAGGAACGCCGCGAAGATCGCCGCGAAGTCCGTCAGGATCGACGCGAAGACCGCCGCGAGGTTCGTCAGGACCGCCGCGGCCAAGTGCAGCAACGCCGCGAAGTCGTGCAGGAGCGGCGTGCCGACCGGCGCGCACCCAGTGTCCAGCAACGCGCCGCCGCCCAGCAAGCCGCCCGCGAGCGGATCGAACGCCAGCGGATCGAGCAGCGCCGCCTCGCCAATCAGCGCACCTATCGCGAGGGCCGGCTGGACGAACGGCGGCGGGATGCTCGCGAGGATCGCGAAATCCGCCGCGACGCCTATCGCGACGGACGACGTGACGAACGGCGACGGGATGCGCGCGAGGATCGCGAGATCCGGCGCGACGCCTATCGTGCCGGTGCGCGGGACACGCGGGCCCGGCAGGCGCGCTATTACGACGGGCGCCAGTGGCACAACTACAACCGCTGGGACACCCGCCGCTGGCGCGACAACAACCGCTATAACTGGCAGGGCTATCGCCAGGCGAACCGCAGCATCTACCGGCCCGGTCGCTATTATTCGCCCCATCGCAGTTACCGCTACAACCGCATCAACATCGGCTTCCGGATCGGCAGTCCGTTCTATCAGAGCCGGTACTGGATCAACGATCCCTGGCGCTATCGCCTGCCCGAGGTGTACGGACCGTATCGCTGGGTGCGATATTACGACGACGTGCTGTTGATCGATATTTACAGCGGCGAAGTCGTGGACGTGGTTCACAACTTCTTCTGGTAATCAGTTCTACAGCCCAATACGCGAACCCCGCCGGGAAACCGGCGGGGCTTTCGCGTATCGGTGTCAGCGCCGTACCTCGCGGCTCACCCGGCCGAACGGCAACATCCGGAAGATGCCGCCATCCCGGTCGAAGAACGTATGCTTCAGCGCGCCGAGGATATGCAGGCCGATGAGATAGACCATGATCGTCCCCCCGGCAGCGTGAAGGTCGAAGATGCGGCTACCCAGTTCGCCGTTGCGGCCGACCGGCAGCGGCGGGATCGTGAACAGGCCGAACATGTCAATCTCGCGTCCGGCCAGGGAATTGGCCAGCCAGCCCCCCACCGGGAGGCCGATCAGCAGGACGTAGAACAGCACATGGGTCGTGCGGGCCAGCACCCGCTCCCACGTCGCGTAATTCGCCGGGAGCGGCGGCACCTTATGCGTCAGGCGCCACAAGAGCCGGGCAAGTGACAGGGCGAGGATCGCGATCCCCAGCGCCTTGTGATCGGCAAAGATCGCCATCGCCTGTTCGCGGGTGGCATGTTCGGCATTTTCGGCCAGCCGCCAGTTCCAGATGACCATCACCGCGATGACCCAGTGAAAGATCATCGAAACGGCAGAATAACGCGCCTGTCCAATATTGCCGATGCCCATTGTCCGTCTCCCGCAGAGCGCACGAACCTAGCGCCTCGCGGCCCCGGGGCAAGCCAAACCCTTGTCGGGTGCCGCGGCGATGATAATGCGATCCGCATGAGTACGCGTGTCACGATCCCCGATCAGGATGCCTTGCGCCGCGTGGGCGCCAAGGTTCGCCAGCGGTTGCAGGGCGATCCCGAAATTTATCAGGTGCCGACCGACAAGGCCGAGATCTTCGCCGTGCCGAATTTCCTCAGTGCGGAGGAATGTCGCCGCTTCATCACGATGATCGATGCCGTCGCCCGGCCGAGCGAACTGCACGAAACGGCCTATATCGAGAAGTTCCGGACTTCCTATTCGGGCAATTTCGATCCGCACGATCCTTTCGTCAAAGCGATCTCGCGCCGGATCGACGACTGCCTGGGCATGAATCCCATTTGCGGCGAGAACATCCAGGGCCAGCGCTATCTCCCGGGCCAGGAGTTCAAGCCGCATAACGACTGGTTCTATACCGATCAGGAGTATTGGCTACAGGAACGTGGGCGCGGCGGACAGCGCTGCTGGACCGCGATGGCCTTCCTCAACACAGTCGAAGAAGGGGGCCACACCCATTTCACCGAGGTCGGCGCCTCGATCGAACCCAAGCCGGGCGTCCTGCTGGTCTGGAACAACGCCACGCCCGACGGCGCCCCCAACGAGGGCACCCGTCATGCCGGTACCCCCGTGATCAAGGGCGTCAAATACGTGCTCACCAAATGGTATCGCACCCGCAAACACTCATGATTTTCAGCCCGTTCGGTCGAGCGCCTGCGTAATCAGCCGACGGGTATTGGCGACCCCGTACAATGCGATGAAGCTGCCCATCCGCGGCCCCTGCTCGCTGCCGAGAAGGATCTCGTAAAGCGCCCTGAACCAGTCGCGCAGGGTCTCGAAGCCGTATTCCGGACGCTTGCCGATTTCGTAAACGATGGTCTGGAGTTCGTCGGCGCCGACATGCTCGGGCAGGCCATTCAATTGCGTGTCGAGTTCGCGCAAGGCGTCCGCTTCATTGGGTAGCGGCGGACGCTTCGCCAGCGTCGGGGCAACGAAATCGCGCGTGTAAGCCACCGCGCGCTCGATCAGATCCTGCAAGGCCGGATGATCGACCGGCTCGCCAAGGTAGCTGCGGACGTATTCGGTGACGTTTGCGGCCGTCGCTTCCGCTCCCAGCACGCCTGCAAGGTTCAGCAGGAGGCCGAAGGTCACTGGCAGGCGCTCCCCCTGCCCCTCGCCCGTTCCCGTCGCCCGCAGCAGATGCCACACCGGGTTGCCGAGCTGCTTGTCGAGCGGTTGTTCGGCCAGCGCCGCGCGGTGCTGCCAGTAATCGTCGACCGCGCGCGGGATCACACCGGGATGCAGGCTCTTCGCACTCTTAGGATTGGGGAAGATGTAAAAGCCGAGGCTCTCCTCGCTGCCATATTCGAGCCATTGCTCGATCGTCAGGCCGTTGCCCTTGGACTTCGAGATCTTTTCGCCCTTCTCGTCGAGGAACAGCTCGTAGATCAGCCCCTCGGGCTTGCGCCCGCCGAGCACCTGGACGATCTTGCCCGACTGCACGCCGCTGTCGGTCAGGTCCTTGCCGTACATCTCGTAATCGACGCCGAGGGCGTACCAGCGCATCGCCCAGTCGACCTTCCATTGCAGCTTGGCCTGCCCGCCGAGCGCGCTTTGCTCAACTTGGCTGCCGTCCTCGTCGATAAATCGCACCGTGCCCGCCTCGGCATCGACCACCTCGACCGGCACCTGCAGAACCCGCCCGCTGACAGGCGAAATGGGCAGGATCGGCGAATAGGTCATGCGGCGTTCCTCGCGCAAGGTCGGCAGCATGATGTCGAGAATCGCGTCGTTGCGCCGCAGCACCTGTTGCAACGCTGCGTCGAACGCCCCCGAGGTATAGCGGTCGGCGGCGCTGACGAATTCGTAGTCGAAGCCGAACCGGTCGAGAAACCGCCGCAACATGGCGTTGTTATGCGCAGCGAAACTTTCATGGTCGGTGCCGAACGGATTGGGCACCCGGGTGAGCGGCAGGTGCAGGTGGCCGGCAAGCATCGCCTGCTGCGGCACGTTGTCCGGCACCTTGCGCAGCCCGTCCATATCGTCGGAAAAGGCGACGAGACGGGTCTTCCCATCCTCCGGCTTCGCCCCGATCAGCGTCTCGAACGCCCGGCGGACGAGCGTGGTGCGCAAGACTTCCTGAAACGTGCCGATATGTGGCAGGCCGGACGGGCCATAGCCGGTCTCGAACAGCACCGGAGCGCCATCGGGCTTGACGCCGTCGGGATAGCGCTTGAGCAGCTTCTGCGCCTCCTGGAACGGCCAGGCTTTGGACGTGCGGGCGGCGGCCATCAGTTCGGTCATGCTCATCCCCGCGCCATTCGCCCGGGTGCGCGACGTTCGCAAGTGCGAAATGCCCCGCCGCCGCCGCCAGCACGCACGGCGCTTGCCCCGTGTTCCATTCCTGTTCTATCGCGGCGGGAGTGATCCAGCCTCTCCCCCTTCCCGCCCTTCACGCAAGCCATGCGGGGACGTGGCTGCGCGAAGCAAATGGCGAGACGCGCGAATGCTCCAAGGGCGAGGCCGTGATGGCGGCGGCGGATACGCCGCTGCTGCTGATGAACGCGCCGTTGGTGGCGAGCCGGCTGGGGTATCCCGACCTTTCGGGTCTCGACGTGCTCGAACTTTTCGCTTTCGTTCATCCCGCCAAGTTCTGCGTGCCGACCCCGCGCGGGCTCGCTCATGCCCTTGATCTGCAGGAGCCGCAGAACGATGCCGCGGTCCCCGCCCTCCTTCAGGCCGCCGCCGGCGCGCTCGTCGCCGCGTGCGAGCGTGCCGAGTGGCGAGAGCGTGAAGGCGCATGGTCGGCGCTGCAATCGCTGGCGCGTCTGCGTTGGCCGTGGGCGCAGGTGCTCGCCCCCCATATCCGCAAGCCCGAGCGGGCCGAGCGCTGGTTGTTCACCCGCCTGCCCGAATGGGAGGAGACGCCCGACCGCCCCCAGCCCGCACAGGTCCTGATCGAAGAGCCCGAGATCAAGGCGCACCTCGAGCGGCTGACCGGCGAGGGCGCCGAACGGCGCGAGGGCCAGCGCCATTTCGCGGCAGGAGCCGGCGGCGTCTTCGCGCCCCGCGATGCGCGGCGCCGTCCGCATGTGCTGCTGGCGCAGGCCGGCACCGGCATCGGCAAGACGCTGGGATACCTGGCGCCTGCCTCGCTATGGGCAGCGAAGGCCGGCGGCACGGTGTGGGTGAGTACCTATACCAAGAACCTCCAGCGTCAGCTGCGGCGCGAAAGCGGGCGGGCCTGGCCGTCCCTGCGTGACGATGGATCGCCTCCCGTCGTGGTGCGCAAGGGGCGGGAGAATTACCTGTGCCTCCTCAATCTGGAGGATGCCTTGCAGGGCGGGTTCGCCGGACGCCCGGCGATCCTGGCCCATCTCGTCGCCCGCTGGGCCGCCTATTCGCAAGACGGCGACATGATCGGCGGCGATTTGCCGGGCTGGCTCGGCACGCTTTTCCGCAAGCGCGGGATTGCGGCGCTGACCGATCAGCGCGGCGAATGCGTCTATGCCGGCTGCCCGCATTACCGCAAATGCTTCATCGAACGCAGCGCGCGTGCCGCAGCGCAGGCCGATCTCGTCATCGCCAACCACGCTCTGGTGATGGTCAACGCGGCGCGGGGCCGCGATCAGGGCGGAAGGCCCACGCGCATCGTGTTCGACGAGGGACACCATGTCTTCGATGCGGCGGACTCGACCTTCTCGGCCGCTCTCACCGGGCAGGAGGCAATCGAGCTCAGGCGCTGGATCGTCGGTCCCGAGCGCGGTGCCCGCGGGCGGCGGCGCGGGCTGGCGGCGCGACTGGCCGACATCGCCAGCTATGACGATGCCGGCGGACTGGCGATCGAAGCGGCAGTGCGCGCCGCGCAGGATCTTCCGTCCGACGGCTGGCTCGGCCGGCTCGCCGAAGGTGCCCCGCTCGGCCCGGTCGAGTCGCTGTTGGCGCAGGTCCGTGCCGTCACTTACGCTCGCGACGAAAGCGGGCAGGAAGCAGGCTACGGCATCGAGACCGAGACCGCCCAGCTTCCCGGCGAGCTGGTCGAGGCGGCGCTGATTGCCGCGCAAGCGCTCGCCGCGATCCGCCAGCCCTTGATGAAGCTTGGCGGGCGGCTCGAGGCGGTGATCGAGGCCGGGCCCGACTGGCTCGATGCCGCCGGCAGGGCGCGGATCGAAGGCGCGCGCCATTCGCTCGGCTGGCGAATCGACCTGCTGGCGGCATGGGAGGCGCTGCTCGGCCGGCTGGGCGGGCCGGCGGACCCAAATTTCGTCGACTGGCTGGCGGTCGATCGCAACGATGCCCGCGAATTCGATGTCGGCATCCACCGCCACTGGCTCGACCCTATGCAACCCTTCGCCAAAGTGGTGCTGGAACCCGCGCACGGCATCATGCTGACCAGCGCCACGCTGACCGACCGCGGCGAAGAGGGGCCGGACTGGGCCCATGCCATCGCGCGGAGCGGCGCGGCGCATCTCGATCTCGTTCCGGGGCAATTAGAAGCGGCGAGCCCGTTCGATTATGCCGCGCGGGCCGAGGTTCTGATCGTTACCGATATCGGACGCGGCGATCTCCCCGCCCTCGCCGGCGCCTATGCCCGGCTGATCGAGGCGTCCGACGGCGGCGTCCTCGGCCTGTTCACCGCGATCCGGCGGATGCGCGCGGTGCATGGCCGGATTGCCGATCGCCTCGCGCGGGGCGGGCTGCCGCTTTACGCACAGCACGTCGATCCGATCGACACCGGCACCCTCACCGACATCTTCCGCGACGATCCACGTGCCAGCCTGCTCGGCACCGATGCCCTGCGTGACGGGGTCGACGTGCCGGGCCGATCGCTGCGCTGCGTCGTTATGGAAAGCGTGCCCTGGCCGCGCCCGACGATTCTCCACCGCGCCCGCCGCGCTGCAGCCGCCGCCGCGCTCGACGGCGGAGCGCAGCGGCATGACGACCGCATCATCCGCGCGCGGCTCGCACAGGCGTTCGGGCGCCTGATCCGCACGCGCGAGGACAGCGGGCATTTCGTCCTCCTCTCCCCCGCCTTTCCCACCCGCCTGCGCTCGGCCTTTCCCGAAGGCACGCCAATCTTGCGCGTCACGCTCGACGAGGCTTTACAGCGTGTCGCCAAGGGTGTTGGAGCGGCCCATCGCGACAATACGGATTCGATAGCGGAGAGCCAGCAGACGTGAAGACCCTCGGCCTGCTGCGCCACGCCAAGTCCGATTGGGGACACAGCGACAAGCGCGATTTCGACCGCGGCCTCAACGAACGCGGCACCAAGGGTGCAGAGTTGATGGGCGAGCATATTCGTGCCCACGGCACCCGCTGGGACCGGCTCGTTGCCAGCCCGGCGCAGCGGGTCCGCCAGACGCTCGCCGCCGCCCTGCCCGAACTGACGCCGACCTTCGACGAACGGCTCTACCTCGCGTCGGCCGAAACGATCATCGACGTGGTCCGCGAACGCGGCGGCGATGCCGGGGCCCTGCTGCTCGCGGGGCACAATCCCGGGCTGGGCGATATGCTCTTTGCGCTGGTCGCCCCATCGAACGAGAATGCCCTGTTCGACAAAGCGAAAGCCAAGTTTCCGACCGCCAGCTTCGCGGTATTCGAGCTCGCGATTGACCGGTGGGAGGATCTCACCGATGGCTGCGGCACGCTCGTCCACTTCACCCGCCCGCGCGATCTCGATGAGGATCTGGGGCCGGAGGACTAGACCCTAGCGGCTTGCACCGAAGCCGGCGCCGTACCCCGCCATCGCGCCGAGCGGCACTTCCTCGAAGCGCCCGAGCCAGCGCCGCGCGATCTTGGCGAGCGGCATGGGGTTGAGGTAATGCCGCTTGCACCGCCCGTCGCGCTGCGAAGCGACCAGTTCGGCCGCCTCCAGCACCGCGAGATGCTTGGCCACCGCCTGGCGGGTCATCGGCAGATCGGCGCCGATCTCTGTCAGCGTCAGCCCGCCAGTCTCGCTCAGCCGGTCGAGGATGTGGCGGCGGGTCGGGTCGGATAAGGCGGAGAACGTGTCCGTCATGACACCTTGATTACCGCCGCCGGCCGCCAGCGCTCAAGTGAAGGCGGGTGCCCAGCGCGGACTTTTCCACCGCCGCAATCCGCTACTCGCCCTTGTCGCCGCCCCCCTCACGGCGGAGCAGCTCGGCCTTGATCGCACTGCCATAGGCATACCCGCCAGGATCGCCGCCCGTCCGCACGACCCGGTGGCAGGGTATCAGCACCGCGACATTGTTGCGCGCATTGGCGCTGCCCGCCGCGCGCACCGCCCGGGGGTTGCCGGCGGCCGCGGCGATCTCGGCATAGGTGCGGGTCTCGCCCGCCGGGATGGCTCGCAGCACCCGCCAGCACGCCTCCTGAAAGGCGGTGCCCTTCACATCGAGAGGGATGTGATCGTGGCCGCGCGTCGGGTCCTCGACCGTCGCCACCACTTCGGCCAGCAGACCGGCGAACGCCGCACCTCCTTCGTTGAGTTCGGCCTTGGGGAAGCGGCGCTGCAAGGCTTCCGGCCCTTCGGCGAAAGACAGCCGGCAGACCCCCTTATCGGTCGCAGCGACAAGCATGTCGCCGAGGCTTGTTGCCACTACAGCCCAGTGAATGACCACGCCTTCGCCGCCCTTCACCCACGCGCTCGGCGTCATGCCCGTCCGTCCCTTCTGGTCATCGTAGAACCGCGAGGGCGCGCCATAGCCGGCTGCATAAATGGCCTCGGTCACGCTTTCGTTGGCAGATAGCGCCGCTTGTGCACGATCATGACGCAGGGCCCTTGCATAGGCTGCCGGAGACAGTCCGGTCGCGCGCTTGAACAACCGCTGCAGGTGCTGGGGCGAATAGCCCGTGATGCGCGACAGGTCGTCAAGCGTTGGTATAGTTTCGCCCGCCCGGCGAACCTCGTCGATAATGGCAAGCACTGCCGCCTCCTCGTTTGACTGGCGATCGGGGGCGCACCGCTTGCACGGGCGAAGGCCCGCCGCTTCGGCATCCGCCGCACACGCGTAAAATCGCACGTTCTCCCGTTTCGGCAAGCGCGCGGGGCATGACGGGCGGCAATAGATGCCGGTCGAATGGACACCGGTGATGAAATGTCCGTCGAACCGGCGATCCTTGTCCTGCACGATGTGCCAGCGTTCCTCGTCGGAAAGGGAGCGGGTGGTCATGGGTCGATCCTGTCATGGCGAGGGGCGGCGTGCGAGCCTTCATCTAGCAGGCATGGTCAGCCTTCGCCTCCCGAAGCTTGCGGTCAATGCCGCGGCGCGCAATAGGACGCGGCGATGTACCTCCTGCGCTCGCTCCTGTTCCTGCTGCTCGCCCTCGCCGCGCCGGGCCGGCTTGCTGCCGATCCCGGCGACATCGATGCCGCCGCGAGGGGCGTGGTGCGGGTGGTGATCATCGGCAACGACGGCGATGAAATCTACCCGGTCAGCCACGGGACGGGGTTCGCCGTCGATCCGGTGACCATCGCCACCAACGCCCATGTGGTGCGCGAGGCGCTCGGCAACGAGGGGTTGGATATCGGGATCGTCCCTTCAGGCGGCGGGACTGCGGTTTATGGCCGCATCGTCGCGATCAGTCCGCAGAACGACCTTGCCCTCATTCGCCTTACCGGCGACCTGCGGTTGCCGCCCCTGGCGCTGGCCGGCGGGGGCGGCACTGCGGCCAGCGGCGAAGTGGTCAGCGTGGGCTACCCCATGAATGTCGACCGGGCGCAGGGCCTCGACATCGCCGACATCTTCTCGAGCCAGCCGCCGGTGCAGAGCCGCGGCTATGTCTCGGGACAGCGGCCGAGCCGTCAGTTCGACACTATCCTCCACACCGCCCCGATCGCGCGCGGCAATTCCGGCGGGCCGCTGCTCGATCCCTGTGGCCGAGTGCTGGGGGTCAACAGCTTCGGCGCCGACAACGAGGGCGGCGATGCGGAGTTCTTCTTCGCGGTTTCCAACAGCGAACTGGTTCCCTTCCTGCGCGCCAATGGCGTGACCCCGCAGGTGGCGACCGCACCCTGCCGGTCGCTGGCGGAGCTCGATGCCGAAGAGCGCCGCCGGCTGGAGCGCGAGCAGGCCGATGCGCAGGCCCGCCTTGCCGCCCGCACGGCGGAAACCCGCGGCCAGCGCGAGCGCGCCCAGCTCGAGGCCCAGATGGCCGTCTTGGGCGAGCGCGAGGACCGGCTGGCGCTGGCGATGCTGCTGCTGCTGGGCGCATTCGCCGCGGCGCTTTACGGGATCGCGCTGCGTCGGCGCGCAACGGACGAGGACCAGAATGCCGCCGAGAGCACCGATCCTGACGGGCGCCCCCCTCACCCCTTGCGCAAGTCGCATATGGTGCTTGCCAGCGCCGCTTTCCTCGCCGTGGTTGCGGTGATCGCCTACGTGACGCGTCCCGGCCTCGACGAGATTGAACGGCGGACGTCGGCCGCCATGCGCGTCGGCGGAACGGACGACGCGCGGACCGTCCCGAACGCGGCGGCTGCCGGAACGCAGCGTCTGGTCTGCTCCCTCGAGCCACAGCGAAGCCGGATCACCGGCGCTCCTGCAGAACGGGTCGAATTCGCGTGGACTGCCGATGGCTGCGTGAACGATCGCACGCAATACGGGCTCGCCTCCGGCGACTGGTCGCGGGTGTTCGTGCCCAACGGGGAAGAGGCGGTCTCGGTCAACCGGTTCGATCCCGATGCGCGCCTCTACCGGGTCGAACGCTATCTGCTCTCGCAAGCCGACATGGACGCGGCCCGCGCGGCTCGCCGTCGGTACAGCGCACCAGCTTGCGGTGCGGACGGGGCGGCAGGCGTGCTTGGCGAACGACAGGCGGAAGTCCTGGCCCTCCTTCCCGCCCAGCCCAACGAGCGTTTGGTCTATACCTGCGAGGCCGCCGGCTAGCCCACCCCATCCGGCCCGGGGCGAGCCCGCTTGCCTTGCCGCGGCCCCTTTGCTAGGCGCGCGCCAGCTTTGCCGGGGCCGCCTTGCGCATGCCCGGATTCGGCAGGGCTTCGACAACTCCTTTTCCGGACCCGAGAGGACGAGAGACGCGTGGATATTTCCGCCGGTATTCAGGCTAGCCTGGCAGGGCGCTATGCCTCGGCCTTGTTCGATCTTGCGTCCGAAAACGGCGTCGTCAGCGCGGTCGAATCGGATCTCGACCGGCTTGAGGCGGGGATGCAGCAATCGGCCGAGCTGCGCCTGCTGACGTCCAGCCCCAAGGTGGGGCGCAATGTCGCCGAGCGGGCGCTGGCCCAGGTCGGCAGCCTGCTCGGCTTCTCCGATCTGACCGGCAAGTTCCTTGGCACGCTGGCGCAGAACCGCCGCCTGTCGCATCTGCCGGCGATGATCCGCGCGTTCCGCACCATCGCCGCTGCCCAGCGGGGCGAAGTCAGCGCCGAAGTCACCAGCGCCCACGCGCTCAGCGATACGCAGCTTGATCAGCTCAAGGCCCGGCTCACCGCGCGCGAAGGGCGCACGGTCAAGCTGACCTCGCGGGTCGATCCCGACCTTCTCGGCGGCCTCGTCGTCACTATCGGTTCGAAGCGCATCGACGCCTCGATCCGCAACCGTCTCAATTCCCTCGCCCAGGCCATGAAAGCCTGACCTGAAGGCTCTAAGGAAGCACACGCACATGGATATCCGCGCCGCAGAAATCTCCAAGGTCATCAAGGACCAGATCGCCAATTTCGGCAACGAGGCCGAAGTCAGCGAAGTCGGTTCGGTGCTGAGCGTGGGGGACGGCATCGCCCGCATCCACGGGCTCGACAAGGTGCAGGCCGGCGAGATGATCGAGTTCGCCAACGGCGTGCAGGGCATGGCGCTCAACCTCGAGGCCGACAATGTCGGCGCGGTGATCTTCGGCTCCGACCAGGACATCAAGGAAGGCGACACGGTCAAGCGGACCAACACCATCGTCGACGTGCCGGTAGGCAAGGGCCTGCTTGGCCGCGTGGTCGATGCACTGGGCAACCCGATCGACGGCAAGGGCCCGATCGAGGCGACCGAGCGCCGCCGCGTCGAGGTCAAGGCGCCCGGCATCATCCCGCGCGAATCGGTTTCCGAACCGGTGCAGTCGGGCCTCAAGGCGATCGACGCGCTGGTCCCGGTCGGCCGCGGACAGCGCGAGCTGATCATCGGCGACCGTCAGACCGGCAAGAGCGCCGTCGCGATCGATACCTTCATCAACCAGAAGGAAGCCAACCAGTCGGGCGACGAGAGCCGCAAGCTTTACTGCATCTATGTCGCCGTCGGGCAGAAGCGTTCGACCGTGGCGCAGATCGTCAAGAGCCTCGAGGAGAACGGCGCGATGGAATACTCCATCGTCGTCGCCGCGACCGCGTCCGAACCCGCGCCGCTCCAGTATCTCGCGCCCTATACGGGCTGTGCGATGGGCGAGTTCTTCCGCGACAACGGGATGCACGCCGTCATCGTTTATGACGACCTTTCCAAGCAGGCCGTCGCCTATCGCCAGATGTCGCTGCTGCTGCGACGCCCGCCGGGCCGCGAAGCCTATCCGGGCGACGTGTTCTATCTCCACAGCCGCCTGCTCGAGCGTGCGGCCAAGATGAACGGCGCCAATGGCGGCGGTTCGCTGACCGCGCTGCCGATCATCGAGACGCAGGCGGGCGACGTGTCGGCCTACATCCCGACTAACGTGATCTCGATCACCGATGGCCAGATCTTCCTCGAGACCGACCTGTTCTACCAAGGTATCCGCCCGGCGATCAACGTCGGCCTCTCCGTCAGCCGCGTCGGCGGCGCGGCGCAGACCAAGGCGATGAAGAAGGTCTCGGGCTCGATGAAGCTCGACCTTGCGCAGTACCGCGAGATGGCGGCCTTCGCACAGTTCGGCTCGGACCTCGACGCCGCAACGCAGAAGCTGCTCAACCGCGGCGCGCGCCTGACCGAGCTGCTCAAGCAGCCGCAGTTCTCGCCCATGCCGTTCGAGGAGCAGACCGTCTCGATCTATGCCGGAACCAACGGCTATCTCGACGACGTGCCGGTCAATCGCGTCACCGAATACGAAGCCCAGATGCTGAGCTATCTGCGGGCCGAGCACCCGGGCGTGCTGGAAGAGATCCGCACTACCGGCAAGTTCGAGGACAGCACCCGCGACAAGCTGGTCGACGCTCTCAAAACCTTCGCCAAGCAGTTCGCGTAAGCCCAACGAGCTGAACAGGGAGCCGTCATGGCCTCGCTTAAAGAACTCAAGGGCCGGATCAACTCGGTCAAGTCGACCCAGAAGATCACCAAGGCCAAGCAGATGGTCGCGGCGGCCAAGCTGCGCCGCGCGCAGGCCGCGGCCGAGGCGGCGCGGCCCTATGCCACGCGGCTGGCCGGGGTCATGGCCAGCCTCGCCGGCAAGGTCACCGGTGACGGGGCCCCACTGCTGCTGCGCGGGACGGGTGCCGATCAGCGCCATCTCCTGGTGGTCGTCAACACCGACAAGGGGCTGTGCGGCGGGCTCAACTCCAACATCGTCAAGGCCGCCAAGCAGAAGGCGCAAGCCCTTCTTTCCCAAGGCAAGGACGTGCAGTTCTACCTGGTCGGACGCAAGGGGCGCGCACCCATTCGCCGCGACTATGCCGAGCGGATCGAGAAATGGTTCGATACCTCTGCCGTCCGCACCCCGGGCTTTGCCGAGGCGGAAGAGATTGCCGACGATCTGCTGGCCCGCTTCGAGCAGGGCCAGTTCGACGTGGCGCATCTGGTCTTTCCGGTGTTCCAGTCCGCCTTGGCGCAGGATCCCACGGTCGAGCAGTTGATCCCGGTCCCGCCCCCGTCGGACACCGCCGGCGGCGGCGCACCTGATGGCGATGTCGCGGTCGTCGAATACGAGCCGGGCGAGGAAGAAATCCTTGCCGATCTGCTGCCCCGCTTCGTGCGGACGCGCATCTTCGGCGCCCTCCTCGAACGCGAGGCATCGGAACAGGGCGCCTCGATGACGGCGATGGACAACGCCACCCGCAATGCCGGGGATCTGATCAACCGCCTCACGATCCAGTACAATCGCAGCCGCCAGGCCGCGATCACCACCGAGCTCATCGAAATCATCGCCGGCGCCGAAGCGCTGTAAGCAGGACGAGACATTCAGTGAAAAACGCTCTCTTCGTCATTCCCTTCTTCGCCGCAACCGCCCTTCTGGCATCCTGCGGCAGTGAATCGGAAACGCCGGTTCCGGCCACCCCGGCGACGGCCGAACCGGCCGCCGGGCCCAGCCTCCCCGCGCCCGATCAGGAAACCTTCACCCGTATCTTCGCCGAATCGTGCGAAGGGGCCGAGCCGGTGAATACCGCGGTCTGCAAGCGGGCGATGGGTTCGGATGTCGTGACCTGCGATTATGGCCTGGGCGAAGACACCTACCTGCGTCATTCGGCCGGCATCACCGCCAGCGAGGACGGAACCGAATGGGTTCTCGCCGACCCCGCCAAGATCTGCGCCGAACATGGCGCGCACCACACAGCTTCCTGAGCCAGGAGACCCTATCATGGCCACCGCACCCGTATTGAACCAGAGCCCCAACGGCGTCATCTCGCAGGTCATCGGCGCCGTCGTCGACGTCGCCTTCGAAGGTGACATGCCGCCGATCTTCACCGCGCTCGAAACCCGCAACGGCGACAACACGCTGGTCCTCGAAGTCGCGCAGCACTTGGGCGAGAATACCGTCCGCACCATCGCGATGGATGGCACCGACGGTCTCGTCCGCGGGCAGGAAGTGGTCAACACCGGCGCGCAGATCAGCGTGCCCGTCGGCCCCAAGACGCTTGGCCGGATCATGAACGTCGTCGGCCAGCCGATCGACGAGCGCGGCCCGATCGGGGCCGAACAGACCGCCCCGATCCACGCCGAAGCCCCGCTGTTCATCGATCAGTCGACCGAAGCCAGCATCCTCGTCACGGGCATCAAGGTCATCGACCTCCTCGCCCCCTATGCCAAGGGCGGTAAGATCGGACTGTTCGGCGGTGCGGGCGTCGGCAAGACCGTGCTGATCCAGGAACTGATCAACAACATCGCCAAGGGCCACGGCGGCGTGTCCGTCTTCGCCGGCGTCGGCGAGCGCACCCGCGAGGGCAACGACCTCTACCACGAATTCCTCGACGCCGGCGTCATCGCCAAGAACGAGGCCGGCGAGGCGATCTCGGAAGGCAGCAAGGTGGCGCTGGTGTTCGGCCAGATGAACGAGCCCCCGGGCGCCCGTGCCCGCGTCGCCCTGTCGGGCCTGACGATGGCGGAGTACTTCCGCGACGTCGAAGGCCAGGACGTGCTGTTCTTCGTCGACAACATCTTCCGCTTCACGCAGGCCGGTTCGGAAGTGTCCGCGCTGCTCGGCCGCATTCCCTCGGCCGTGGGCTACCAGCCGACGCTGGCGACCGACATGGGCAATCTGCAGGAACGCATCACCTCGACCACGAAGGGCTCGATCACCTCGGTGCAGGCGATCTACGTCCCCGCCGACGACCTTACCGACCCCGCCCCGGCGACCTCGTTCGCGCACCTTGACGCGACCACCACGCTGAGCCGCGCGATTTCGGAGCTGGGCATCTACCCGGCGGTCGATCCGCTGGACTCGACCAGCCGCGTCCTTGAACCGCGTATCGTCGGGCAGGAGCATTACGAGACCGCCCGCCGCGTTCAGGAGACGCTGCAGAAGTACAAGAGCCTGCAGGACATCATCGCCATTCTGGGGATGGACGAGCTGTCGGAAGAGGACAAGCTGACCGTCGCCCGCGCGCGCAAGATCCAGCGCTTCCTCAGCCAGCCGTTCCACGTCGCCGAAGTGTTCACCAATATTCCCGGCGTGTTCGTGCAGCTCGAGGATACGGTCCGCTCGTTCAAGGCGGTGGTCGACGGTGAATACGATCACCTGCCCGAAAGCGCCTTCTACATGGTCGGCGGGATCGAACAGGCGGTCGAGAAGGCCAAGAAGCTGGCCGAGGACGCCTGAGCGAATGCCGCTGCATTTCGAACTCGTCACCCCGGCGCGGCTCGTCCGGTCCGAAGAGGTGCACATGGTGGTCGTCCCCGGAACCGACGGGGATTTCGGCGTGCTCGAGGGCCATGCGCCCTTCATGTCGACGATCCGCGACGGTGCGGTCGAAGTCTATCGCGCTGCGGGCACCGCGCCCGAACGGATCGAGGTGCGCGGCGGCTTCGCCGAGGTGGGCGAGAACGGGCTGACGGTGCTGGTCGAGCACGTCGAGGAATAGCGCCACCGATCACCGGCTGCGCATAGCGCAACGGCAGGGCGGCCCCGCGGGGTCGCCCTGTCTCGTTGCAAGAGCCGCGAGCAGCAATATCTTAACCATCCTTCGCGCAAGAAAACCGCCGAACGGAGACCCGCTTGGCGAGCACTTTCTTCCTGCGCAGCGATGACGTCCCGCAGACGCCTGCCTGGCATCGCCGGACGATCGTCGTCGTCGCCCTCGTCGCCATCATCGCCGCGGTGCGCTTGCCCTGGTTCGGCAACGCCGTCGCCGATTATGACGAACAGCTCTACAGCCTCATCGGGGCGCAGATGCTGGACGGCCGCCTGCCCTTCATCGATCTGTGGGACCGCAAGCCTTTCGGCCTCTTCGCGATCTTCGCCTTCAGCCACTGGGCCCTCGGCCCCGGGGCGGCCGCCTATCAGACGATCGCCGCGCTCTTCGTGCTGGCCGGCGCGTTGCTGGTCTATGCCCTGTCACGCCGATTGGTCGACGCGGCATCGTCGCTGGTGGCGGCTACCCTCTATATCCTCCTGCTGTCGGCCTACGGCAGCTATTCGGCGCAGAGCGAGGTCTTCCATACGCCGCTGATGCTGCTGGCCTTGTGGCTGTTGCACGCTCCCGGGCACCGGGCTGCCGCTCCGCGGGCGCTGCTCGCCATGCTGGTGATGGGCGCCGCCTTGCAGATCAAATACACCGTGCTGCCGCAATGCCTGCTGCTCGGCGCGGTCGCGCTGCACTCGGCATACCGGCGGGGTGCGGGCATCGGCACACTGGCGGGCCTTGCGGGTGCCTATGCCGTCCTCGGCCTGCTCCCGACCATGCTCGTCGCAGGCTTTTACCTCGTGCACGACGGGTTCGAGGCGTTCTGGTTCGCCAATTTCGAAAGCTTCTTCGCCCGGTCCGGCATGACCGGCGAGGGGCGCTGGTTGCACCTGGCCTATGGCTCCGCTCCGGTCTGGGGGCTCGCGGCGCTGGGGTTCTATGCCGCGATGCGCCTCAACCCGCCCCGTGACCCGCGCCTCTATGCGCTGTTTTGCGGATGGATGCTGGCCTCGCTTGCCACCGTCTTCCTGCCGTCCACCGTCTATCTCTACTACAATGCCGCGCTGGCCGCACCGGCGGCCCTTATGGCCGTGCCGCTGATCGATCGTCGAGCACGGGCCGGATGTATGCCGGCGGTGCTGCTCATTGCCGGCATGGTCCATATCGTCGATCCGGCAAGCGGCTGGCGCACGACCGCCAGGGCCGAGACTGCAATGGACGACCTCGCCGCTGCCATCGCCCCGCATGTCGATGGGCAGAGCCGATGCCTGTGGATCCATGACGGGCCGACCGTTCTCTACCGGCTGAGCGGCAGCTGCCTGCCGACGCGCTTCATCTATCCCGATCATCTCAACAATGCCTTGGAGAGCGGCGCGTTGGGCAGTTCCCAGGGCGCGGAAGTGGCCAGGATCCTGCGGCAACGTCCGCCGATCATCGTCACCACCGCCGATCCGGTTACACCCCAGAATGCCGAGGTTGAGGCATTGCTGCGCACGACGCTGAGAAGCCGGTATCGTCCGCTGATCGAGCGCGAGGTGCTCGGCCGGCGCACCACCGCCTGGCGCCGCACCCTGCCCTGAACAGGCCGCCCGGGCCCTCGCGCATCCTGCACGGCTACCCCTCGTCTGGCAGGGTCTGTCATTGGTCGAACGGGTCACGGGCCTTGCGCCGCCGCGCTGTTATGGCATCGAGCGCCTGTGAATTGGGAGACCGCTCTTGAAACTCGTATCCGTGCTGGCAATGGCCGCTGCCATGAGTGTTGCCGCAACCACCCCCGCCGCCGCCCAGAACGGCGTGCCCGGTCCCGTTGAGGTTCCGTTCTTCTGGCTCGAGGAAGCCCGCAGCGAGCGTGCGCTTGATTGGGTGGGCAAGGAGAACCAGCGGACTATCGCCCATATGACGGCCGATCCGCGCTTCGCACAGTTGAAGGCCGACGCGCTGACGATATACGACAGCGAGGACCGGATACCCTACGTCTCGATCCGGCCAGACGGGCTCTACAATTTCTGGCAGGACAAGCAGAACCCTCGCGGCCTGCTGCGCCGGACGACGCTGGACAGCTATCGCAGCGCGACCCCGCAGTGGGAGACGGTTCTCGATATCGACGCGCTGAGCAAGGCGGAAGGGCGCGAGTGGGTCTACAAAGGCACCTCGTGCCTGCCGCCGGCGCTGAACCTGTGCATGGTCGCCCTGTCCGACGGGGGCGAGGATGCGACGGTCCTGCGCGAATTCGACACCCGCACCAAGAGCTTCGTCGAAGGCGGCTTCGTGATCGATGCCAAGAGCCAGGGCGATGTCGAATGGCTCGACAAGGATACGCTGCTGGTCAACCGCGATTTTGGCGCCGGAACGCTGACCGAAAGCGAATATCCCTTCACCACCCGCTTGTGGAAGCGGGGCACGCCGCTGGCCGAGGCGGAAGAAATCTTTCGCGGCGATCCCAAGGACGTGTGGGCCGGGGCCGGCCTGCTGCGCGATGCCGCCGGCACGGTCCATGCGCGCACCGCCAATCGCGGCGTCAGCTTCCATGAAAGCGAGAATTTCGTCTGGCACGGCGGCGAGTGGGTCAAGCTCGACATGCCGACCAAGGCGAGCCTCAACGGGATCGTCGACGGGCATCTGCTCTTCTCGACCGACGTGGACTGGCAGACCGGCGGCCAGACCTTCCCGGCAGATTCGCTTGTGGCGGTGAAGCTCGAGGACTGGAAACGCGATCCCAATGGCGCGGCCAAGACGCTGGTCTGGGCACCGCAGGACCGGCAGACCCGCCAGGGCGCGGCCCTCACCGCCAATTCGATGTATATTGCGTTGCTGGACAATGTTCGCGGGCGGGTGGTGAAGCTCGATTTCGAGAACGGCGCGTGGAAGACCACGCCCGTCGCCCTGCCCGACAATTCGACTCTCGGCATCGCCGCCAGCGATCCGCAGAGCGAGCGGATCATGTTCTCGGTCACCGATTTTCTTACGCCGGACAGGCTGTATCTTGCCGACGGCGATGAGGCGCCCGAGGTCTTGAAGACCTCGCCCGCGTTCTTCGAGCGCGAGGGGATGACGGTCGAACAATACGAGGCGACCAGCGCCGACGGGACGAAGATTCCCTATTTCATCGTCAAGCCGAAGGGCATGGAGCTAAACCAGGGCACGGCGACGCTGCTGACCGGCTATGGCGGGTTTCAGGTTCCGCGCCTGCCGAGCTATCTCG
Organism: Qipengyuania sp.; assembly: GCF_043423005.1. Lineage (GTDB taxonomy): Bacteria > Pseudomonadota > Alphaproteobacteria > Sphingomonadales > Sphingomonadaceae > Qipengyuania. The sequence continues at coordinate 20,408 of NZ_JBHWMI010000040.1, forward strand.
GCACTACCGGGAAGCTGTGGCTCGAACGGGGCGGCGCGTTCGTGCTCGCCAATATGCGCGGCGGCGGTGAATTCGGGCCGGGCTGGCACCAGACTGCAATTCGCGAGAACAAGCAGCGCACCTGGGATGATTTCATCGCGGTGGCCGAGGATCTGGTGACGCGCGGCTTTACCACCCCCGATCATCTCGGCATTCAGGGCGGCAGCCAGGGCGGCCTGCTGGTCGGCACCGCCTTCACCCAGCGACCCGACCTGTTCGACGCGGCGATCGTGCAGATCCCGCTGTTCGATATGCTGCGCTATCACCTGATCGGGCGGGGCGCCTCATGGATCGGCGAATATGGTGACCCGCGCATCCCCGAGCAGCGCGCTTGGATCGAAGGGTATTCGCCTTATCAGAAGCTGGTTGGCGGGGTGGACTATCCCGAACCCTTCCTCTGGGCCTCGACCGCAGATGATCGCACCCACCCGGCGCACGCGCGCAAGGGTGCGGCGAAATTGAAGGCGCTGGGCCAGCCCTACTGGTATTACGAGGAGACCACCGGCGGACATTCCGGCGGGGTCGATAACGAGCAGCGCGCACAGTTGCAGGCGCTTCAGATGGTCTATCTGATGCAACGCCTGATGGACGACAACTCGGACAAGTGATGCCCGGCCGATAGCACGGAAAGGGCGGCTCTGACGGGCCGCCCTTTTCGTTTCACCTCGGCCGCCGCGTCGGGGCGTGAAAATCCGGCGGCTTGTCGCTTACCCAGGCGACGAACCGCGCCACAGGCTCGCGCGCAAGCAGAGCCTCGCGGTCTTCGCCCATCCGCGCCAGTTCGGCATTGGTGAAGTTCGCATGGATCGCGCGGTGACAGATCGGATGC
>NZ_JBHWMI010000043.1:0-39197 GCF_043423005.1 Qipengyuania sp.
AATCTGCAGCTCGACTGGCTGTCTGCCGCCCCCCAAGCCTCGGCCATCGCCGCGATACGACCGTCGCATCGCCGCCACGGGGGTGAGGGTGCGGTCTATCTGATCCTGCGCAAGGGGCACTGAGCCGCCTTCGGGCGCGCACGAAAAAGCCCCCCGATCCACCGACCGGGGGGCTTCCAATCAGACCGCGATGCCTGTGCCTTCAGCCTTCGTGATACTTGGCGTAGGTCAGGTCGAACCGATCGGCATCCATCACCTTCGTCCAGGCTGTCACGAAATCGCGGACGAACTTTTCCTCGTTGCCGTTCATTGCATAGACTTCGCCCACGGCGCGCAGTTCGGCGTTCGAGCCGAAGACAAGGTCGCAGCGGGTGGCATGCCACTTTTCATGGCCTTCCGCACGATCGGTGGCGACATATTCCTCGTCATTGGTGCCCTCGACCACCTTCCACACATTGGTCATGTCGTAGAGGTTGACGAAGTAATCGTTGGTGAGCTGGCCCGGGCGCTTGGTGAAATGCCCGTGCCCGCGCTCGCCGTGGTTGCAACCAAGGACGCGCATCCCGCCGATCAACACCGCCATTTCAGGCACCGACAGCCCGAGCAGCGATGCACGGTCGAGCATCAGTTCCTCGGTCTTCACGCGCAGCTTCTTGGGCAGATAGTTGCGGAAGGCGTCGTGCTGGTGCTCCATCACCTGGAAGCTCTCGACATCGGTCTGCTCCTGGGTCGCATCGCCGCGTCCGCCGGTGAACGGGACGGGGACCGAGAAGCCGGCATCCGCGATCGCTTTCTCCAGCCCGACTACGCCGCCCAGCACGATGGCGTCGGCCATCGACAGCGAGCCGCGCAGCCCGTCGAGCGTGTCCAGCACCTTGGCAAGCTTCTCGGGTTCGTTGACGTTCCAGTCCTTCTGCGGCGCCAGACGGATACGCGCGCCATTGGCCCCGCCGCGATGGTCCGACTTGCGATAGGTCGAGGCCGAGGCCCATGCCGTCGTCACCAGCGAGCCGACAGTCAGCCCGCTGTCACGGATCTTCGCCTTGACGGCCTCGACCTCGGCATCGGTCGGCATGGTGCCCTGAGGTACGTTGTCCTGCCAGATCATGTCCTCGGCCGGAACCTCGGGGCCGAGGTAGCGGATCTTCGGCCCCATGTCGCGGTGGGTCAGCTTGAACCACGCGCGGGCGAAGGCGTCCTTGAACGCCTCGTGATCGTTGCGGAACTTCTCGCTGATGACGCGGAATTCGGGGTCCATCTTCAGCGCCATGTCGGCCGTGGTCATCATGGTCGGCACCTTGACGTTCGGGTCCCAGGCGGCCGGCGCCATGTCCTCCTCGCGCTGGTTGATCGGCTGCCACTGGCGCGCGCCTGCGGGACTGGTCACGATCTCGTATTCGTAGTCGAACAGCAGGCGGAAGTAGTTCTGGGTCCATTCGGTGGGGGTGTTGACCCAGCTTCCCTCCAGGCCGCTGGTCACCGTATGTTCGCCGATGCCGCCGCCCTCCGCGGTCGAAACCCAGCCGAAGCCCTGCGCCGTAAGGTCGCCGCCGGCGGGCGCACCGCCCAGCATCGAGGGATCGCCATTGCCGTGGCACTTGCCGAAAGTGTGGCCGCCGGCCGTCAGCGCGACGGTCTCCTCATGGTTCATCGCCATGCGGCCGAAGGTTTCCTTGATGTCGTGCGCCGACTGGAGCGGGTCCATATTGCCGCCGCGCCCTTCGGGGTTGACGTAGATGAGACCCATCTGGATCGCGGCCAGCGGCCCGTCGAGTTCGTGCAGGTCCTTGTCGGGATCGATGCGGGTCTGGACGCCTTCGTTGACCCACTTGTCCTCGTCTCCCCAATAGACGTCGCGTTCCGCCTCGTAGACGTCGGCCCGGCCGCCGCCGAAGCCGAACACCGGGCCGCCCATGCTTTCGATCGCGACATTGCCGGCAAGGATGAACAGATCGGCCCAGCTGATGTTGTTGCCGTATTTCTGCTTGATCGGCCACAGCAGGCGGCGCGCCTTGTCGAGATTGCCGTTGTCGGGCCAGCTGTCGAGCGGGGCGAAGCGTTGCTGCCCGCTGTTGGCGCCGCCGCGGCCGTCGCCCGTGCGATAGGTGCCGGCAGCGTGCCAAGCCATGCGGATGAAGAAGGGGCCGTAATGGCCGTAATCCGCCGGCCACCAGGGCTGGCTGTCGGTCATCAGATCGTGGAGGTCCTGCTTCAGCGCCCTGTAGTTGAGCGCGTTGAATGCGCGCGGGTAGTCGAAGTCCGCGCCCATCGGATCGACCGGGCCGTTGGGGGCGAGGATTTCGAGTGCGAGGCTGTCGGGCCACCAGTCGCGGTTCTGCCGTCCGAGCAGGCTGCGCACGCTGGTGTCGCCGTGTCCCATGGGGCAACCGCCGCTGAGCTCTCCGGTTTTCATGTCCATCAGGTCTCTCCTCGATACATAGACTCGAATGTCAGGAGAGGACGATGAAACCCTCATGTCAAAGGGTCAAATCGATTAATCGGGTCAATTTGAAAGGCATTTGCGATTGCGCGCACGCAGTGCGGGCGAGGACGCGAAAACGCCGCTCGTCCGGCAGGAAAAGCGGCGCTTCGGTGATGCAGGTGGTAATCGAAAGCCGTCAGGCGGCCTGCGCGACCTCGTCCACCGGTTCGGTCCGGATGAGATAGTCGAACGCGGAGAGGCCGCCTTTCGCGCCCTGGCCCATCGCCACCACGATCTGCTTGTAGGGCACGGTGGTAACGTCGCCGGCGGCGAAGATGCCGGGAATGCTGGTGCGGCCTTCCTCGTCGGTCTCGATCTCGCCGAACCGGCTGAGCGCCAGCCCGCTGTCTGCCAGCCATTCGGTATTGGGCACGAGGCCGATCTGGACGAACACCCCCTCGAGCGCGATCCGCCGTTCGGTGCCCGAGCTGCGGTCCTTGACGACGAGGCCGCTGACCTTGCCGGCATCGCCGAGGATCTCGGTCGTCTGGCCGCCGGTAACGATCTCGACATTGCCGAGGCTGCGCAGTTTCGCCTGCAGCACCTCGTCGGCCCGCAGCTTGGTATCGTATTCGATCAGGGTCACCTGCCCGGCAATCTTGGCAAGATCGATCGCCGCCTCGACGCCCGAATTGCCGCCGCCGATCACCGCGATCCGCTTGCCCTTGAACAGGGGCCCGTCGCAGTGCGGGCAATAGGCCACGCCCTTGTTGCGATACTCCGCCTCGCCCGGAATGCCGAGATTGCGCCACCGCGCCCCGGTGGCGAGGATCACGCTGCGCGCCTTCAATGCCGCGCCATTGCCCAGCTCTACCGTATGCAGCCCGCCTTCGCGGTCCGACGGAATCAGGCGCACAGCCTTGGCGAGGTTCATCAGGTCGATATCGTATTCGCGCACGTGGCGTTCCAGATCACCGGCCAGCTTCGGCCCTTCGGTGTAGGGGGTGCCGGGAAGGTTCTCGATCCCCAAAGTATCGTGCAGCTGCCCGCCGAAGCGTTCGGCCGCGACGCCGGTGCGAAAGCCCTTGCGTGCGGTGTAGATCGCCGCGCCTGCGCCCGCCGGACCGCCGCCGACCACCAGCACCTCGAAGGGATCCTTGTCGGCCAGTTTGGCGGCGGCGCGCGCCTCGGCGCCCTTGTCGAGCCGGGCGAGGATTTCAGCAAGTTCCAGCTTGCCGTTATAGAAGGGTTCGCCGTTGAGAAAGGTCGCGGGCACGGCCATCACGTCGCGCGCCTCGACCTCGTCCTTGAACGTCCCGCCCTCGATCAGCGTGGCGGTGATCCGCGGGTTTTCCAACGCCATCAAGGTCAGCGCCTGCACCACGTCGGGGCAGTTGTGACAGGATAGCGAGAAATACATCTCGAACGCGAAATCGCCTTCGAGGTCGCGCACCTGTTCGAGCAGGTCGGCATCGACCTTGGGCGGATGGCCGCCGGCCCACAGCAGCGCGAGGACCAGGCTGGTGAACTCGTGCCCCATCGGCAGGCCGGCAAAGCGGACCCACTTGTCGGCCGCGCTGGCCCGGCGGATGACGAAGCTCGGCACGCGGGCATCGGTGCCCTCGAACTGCGCGCTGACCATCGGGTGCAGTGCGGCGATCTCTTCGAGCAGTTCGCGCGTCTGGCGTGATTTCTCGTCATCGCCGACAGTCGCGACCAGTTCGATCGGCTCGCGCAGGTTGGCGAGGTAGGTCGAAAGCTGCTGAGTCATCGCGGGGTCGAGCATGGCAGGCTCCAGAATAGAATCGGACAGGACGTAGGGAAAAAGAAAAGAAGACCCGGGGGTTTGGGGGGGCAGCTCCCCGGGTCTTCCGGCCGCTCGGGGCAGTTGCCCCGGCGCCTGTCGCGCCCGCCGGAGGATAGAGCGGGCGCGAGCTTCGCTGGTCAGATCTTGCCGACGAGGTCGAGGCTGGGGGCCAGCGTCTCGCCGCCCTCTTCCCACGCCGCAGGGCACACCTGCCCGGGATTGGCGCGGACATACTGCGCAGCCTTGATCTTGCGAGCCAGTTCGTTGGCATTGCGGCCCACGCCCTCGCAGGTCTGCTCCATGATCTGGATCACGCCGTCGGGATCGATCACGAAAGTCGCCCGGTCGGCCAGACCGGCACTTTCGCGCAAGACGTCGAAATTACGCGCCAGAGTATGGTTCTGGTCGCCCAGGAACGGGAACTGGAGCTTGCCGATCTTGTCGCTGGTATCGTGCCACGCCTTGTGGCTGAAATGCGTGTCGGTCGACACTGCATAGACCTCGACGTCCATCTTCTGCAGCATCGCATACTGTTCGCCCAGATCTTCAAGCTCGGTCGGGCAGACGAAGGTGAAATCGGCCGGGTAGAAGAAGAACACCGCCCACTTACCCTTCACGTCTTCGTCGGTCACGTCGAAGAAGTCCTTGCCCGCCTGAAATGCGGTTGCCGTGAACGGTTTGAGCTGGCTGCCGATGATACCCATGAGAAACTCCGTTGATATGAAACTGGTGGAGCCGAGATAGGTATTGTGCGCCCGCAAAAAAGCGATTTTGTGCGATTGCGAGCATCGGAATTTTCTATCAGTAGCGTGGAACTTTCACATTGCTGGCCGCTACCCGCATTGCGCCCGATGCAGCAGCTTGTGATCCACCAGCACCAGCGCCATCATCGCCTCGACCACCGGGGTTCCGCGGATGCCCACGCAGGGATCGTGCCGTCCGCGCGTGCTCACCGCCGCAGCTTCGCCGGTGCGCGTGATGCTGGCGACCGGGGTCAGGATCGAACTGGTCGGCTTGAATGCCACCCGGCAGGTGATCGGTTGGCCGGTGGAAATACCGCCGGCTATCCCGCCGGCATGATTGCTCGCGAATTCCGGCCCCTGCCCGCCCGGGGACATTGCGTCGGCATTGTCCTCGCCGCTGAGCGCTGCGGCGCCGAAGCCCGCACCGATTTCGACGCCCTTGACCGCATTGATACCCATCATGGCCCCGGCAAGATCGGCATCCAGCTTGGCATAGAGCGGCGCGCCCCAGCCCGCCGGTACGCCGTGTGCATGGCACTCGACCACCGCGCCCAGCGATGACCCTTCCTTGCGTGCCCGATCCAGCCGCTCGGCCCATCTTACGGCAGCAGCGGCATCGGCGCTCCAGAAGGGATTGCGCGCGATCTCGTCGGCGTCGAACGTTTGCGCCGCATCGCCGCCGATGGCGCTGACGAAGGCCTGCACGCGAACCTCGGGAATGATCAGCCGCGCGATTGCCCCTGCCGCCACCCGCATCGCAGTTTCGCGTGCGCTCGACCTGCCGCCGCCGCGATAGTCGCGAAAGCCGTATTTCGCATCGTAGGCGTAATCCGCATGACCCGGCCGATAGGTATCGGCGATCTCGCCATAATCCTTCGAGCGCTGATCGGTATTTTCGATCAGGAGTGAAATCGGCGTGCCGGTGGTCCGTCCCTCGAACACGCCAGACAGGATTCGCACCGCATCGGCTTCCTGCCGTTGCGTCGTGTAGCGGTTCTGACCGGGGCGGCGCGCGTCGAGGAACGGCTGGATGTCCGCTTCGCTGAGCGCAATGCCCGGCGGACAGCCATCGAGCACGCCGCCGATCGCCGGGCCGTGGCTTTCGCCCCAGGTGGTGAGGCGCAGGACGCGCCCGAAGGTGTTCCAGCTCATCGTGCAGCCTCATAATGCAACCGCGCCCGGTGTCGAGCGGGCGGACAGGCGGGGCCGTTCGCGGCAGCGTTTCCTACCTCGCCCTGGTCTGCAACAGACCCGCGCATGGTTTCGCGCGCCCCTCTGATGGATCATTTGCCGACGCGCCCACGGCGCACCCGCTTTTTCGCGCCAGGACTGTGTGACAAGTGTGACAGCCCCCCGCCCAGTCGCCCGAAAGGCGGTTGCGGATGATTGGAGGCGGGGACTGGTCAAAGCCCGGCCGCTGGGCCAAGAACAAAGCATGATTGCAAAGCTCAAGGGCCTGCTCGACGAAACCGGTGCCGACTGGGCGGTGATCGACGTCGGCGGGGTCGGCTATCTCGTCCATTGCAGCGCCAGGACGCTGAGCCAGATGGGCGAGAAGGGCGAGGGCTGCACGGTCTTCACCGATCTGCAGGTCAGCGAGAACGACATGCGCCTGCTGGGCTTCGCCGACGCGGCGGAGCGGGACTGGTTTCGTCAGCTGACGCAGGTGCAGGGGGTGGGCAGCAAGGTCGCGCTGGCGATCCTTTCGGCCCTGACCACGGGCGAACTGCAAGCGGCCTGCGCCAAGGGCGACGCGGCGATGGTGGCGCGCGCGCAGGGGGTCGGGCCCAAGCTCGCCGGGCGGATCGTCAACGAGCTCAAGGACAAGGCCGGCGCGCTGCCGGGCGGCGGCGGAGCCGCAGGCGCGGTGGCGGTGCTGCCGGCCGGCAGCCGCGAGGCGGATGCGGCCAGCGCGCTCGAGAACCTCGGCTTCAAACCGGCGGTGGCCGCGCAGGCGGTGGCCCGCGCGGTGGAGGAACTGGGCAGGGAGGCCGCGGAAGGCGACCTCATCCGCGTGGCATTGAAGAGGGCGGCGGGGTGAGCGCGCGGCAGTTTCACCTGACGATCATCGCCTTCGTTGCGCTGGCCTATATGACGGTCCGCATCGGCATCGCGCCGGAAAGCGGCTGGCTGCGGTTCCATACGACGGACTTCCTCGCCGGAGTGGCGCTGCCTTCGGTCATTGCACTGGCTTTCGATGATGTCTCGGTATCGAGGCTGCCCGGTACGCTCGGGGGCAAGCTCGCACTTACCGCGGGGGCAGTGGTGGTCTGGGAAGGGATCGTGCCTTTGGTCAGCGAACGTTCGACCGCCGATTGGCGCGACGTAATCGCCTATTTCGCCGGAACGGCGGTGCAGCACGTGGTGCAAGCGGCCGCGTTCAGCGCGCCAAAGGTGGCCGTGAATGACTGATCAGACGCCCCTCCACACCCCTCAGCGCCAGCCGGACGACCCGGACGCCGCGCTGCGCCCGAAATCGCTGGCCGAATTTGTCGGGCAGGCGGCGGCGCGGGAGAACTTGCGCGTGTTCATCGAGGCGGCGCGCGGGCGGGGCGAGGCGATGGACCATGTGCTGTTCTTCGGCCCGCCCGGTCTCGGCAAGACCACGCTCGCGCAGATCGTCGCCCGGGAGCTCGGCGTCGGTTTCCGGGCAACCAGCGGGCCGGTGATCGCCAAGGCGGGCGATCTCGCGGCGCTGCTCACCAATCTCGAGCCCCACGATGTCCTCTTCATCGACGAGATCCACCGTCTCAATCCAGTGGTCGAGGAAGTGCTTTACCCGGCAATGGAGGACCGCGCGCTCGACATCATGATCGGCGAAGGGCCATCGGCGCGCAGCGTCAGGATCGACCTGCCGCCTTTCACGCTGGTCGGCGCGACGACCCGGCAGGGGCTATTGACCACCCCCTTGCGCGACCGGTTCGGCATCCCGGTGCGGCTCTCCTTCTACAGCGAGGACGAGCTGCTCAAGGTGGTGACCCGCGGCGCCGGGCTGACGGGCCTTGCCATGGACGAAGGCGGCGCGCGCGAGATCGCCCGCCGTTCGCGCGGGACGCCGCGGGTCGCGGGGCGGCTGCTGCGCCGGGTGCGGGACTTCGCCCATGTGTTGGGCGAGCCCGGCGTCACCGCCCGGGTGGCCGACGATGCGCTGACCCGGCTCGAGGTGGACCGGCTGGGGCTCGATGCGATGGACCGGCGCTACCTCGGAATGATCGCACACACCTACAGGGGCGGTCCGGTCGGGGTGGAAACGCTGGCCGCGGGGCTAGCCGAACCGCGCGACACGGTGGAAGAGGTGATCGAGCCCTATCTCATCCAGCTCGGCCTGATCGCGCGGACCGCGAGAGGGCGCTGCCTCAACGAAGGCGGCTGGCGGCATCTCGGGCTGACGCCGCCCGGTGCGCCCCAGGGGGGGCTGTTCGACGACGGCGACTGATGTTCCGCCGGCCCTAGGGGCTGCCGCAGGGTCGCCGCCGAAACGACGACCCCGGCAGGCAGGATCAGTCAGTCGCCAGCTTGCGCAGTACGTACTGGAGGATGCCGCCGTTGCGATAATACTCCATCTCGTTCGCGGTATCGATGCGGCATAGCGCGGTGAAGGAGGCGGTGCTGCCGTCCTGCCGCGTGACCTCGACCTCGATGTCCTGACCGGGGGTCAGGCTTCCGAGGCCCTTGATCGCAAAGGTCTCGCTGCCGTCGAGCGCCAGGGTCTTGCGGCTCTCGCCCTGCCGGAACTGCAGCGGCAGGACGCCCATCCCCACCAGGTTCGACCGGTGGATACGCTCGAAGCTTTCGACGATCACCGCCCGCACGCCCAGAAGGACCGTACCCTTGGCCGCCCAGTCGCGGCTCGATCCGGTTCCGTATTCCTTGCCCGCGATGACGACCAGCGGCGTCCCGTCCGCCTGGTGCTTCATCGCCGCATCGTAGATCGGCATCGTAGTTCCGTTGTAGGTGGTAACGCCGCCCTCTACCCCCGGAACCATCTCGTTGCGGATGCGGATATTAGCGAAGGTGCCGCGCATCATCACCTCGTGATTGCCGCGCCGGCTGCCGTAGGAGTTGAAGTCCGCCTTCGCGACCTGATGGCTCTTCAGATACTCGCCGGCGGGCGAATCCTCCTTGATCGAGCCGGCGGGGCTGATGTGATCGGTGGTGACGCTGTCGCCCAGCACCGCCAGCGCCCTGGCTCCGACGATGTCGGTCACCGGTGCCGGTTGCATGCTCATGCCCTGGAAGAACGGCGGGTTGGCGACATAGGTGCTGCCCGGGTTCCAGCGATAGGTATCCGACGCCTCGACGCGGATCGCCTGCCAGTGCTCGTCGCCGTCATAGACGTTGGCATAACGCTGCACGAACATGTCGCGATCGATGTTGGCAGCGCGGTGTTCGGCGATCTCGGCGTTGCTCGGCCAGACGTCGGCCAGCATCACCGGATTGCCCTGCTGGTCCATTCCCAGCGGGGTTTCGGTGATGTCCTGGGTCACCGTGCCCTTGATCGCATAGGCGACGACCAGGGGCGGGCTGGCGAGGAAGTTGGCGCGCACATCGGGCGACACCCGGCCCTCGAAGTTGCGATTGCCGGACAGGACGCTGGCCGCAACCACGTCGTTGCTGTTGATCGCGGTGCTGATCGGTTGGGCCAGCGGGCCGGAATTGCCGATGCAGGTGGTGCAGCCATAACCGACCAGGTCGAAGCCCATCGCATCGAGATCGTCCTGAAGGCCGGACTTCTCGAGATAATCGGTGACGACCTGCGATCCCGGCGCAAGGCTGGTCTTGACCCACGGCTTGGGCTTCAGCCCGCGCTCGCGCGCCTTCTTGGCCACGAGACCGGCGGCGATCAGCACATCGGGATTGGAGGTATTGGTACAGCTGGTGATGGCCGCGATCACCACGTCGCCATCGCCCACGTCATGCGGCGCGTCGGCAACGGCGAAACGCCGTGCCTTGTCCTTGCCATAGACCGTCTTGAGTTCGCTGTTGAACAACTCGTCCACCTGCGGCAGCGCCACCCGGTCCTGCGGACGCTTGGGCCCGGCGAGGCTGGGCACGACCTGGCTCATGTCGAGATCCAGAGTGCGGGTGAACACGGGTTCGTTCTCGGGCGTGAACCACATCCCCTGCTCGCGGGCATAGGCCTCGACCAGCGCCAGCGTCTCCTCGTCGCGGCCGGTGAGGCGCATGTAGTCGATCGTCTTTTCGTCGATCCCGAAGAAGCCGCAGGTCGCGCCGTATTCTGGGGCCATGTTGGCGATCGTCGCTCGGTCGGCGAGGGTGAGATTGGCGACGCCCGGTCCGTAGAACTCGACGAAGCGACCGACCACCCCGACCTCGCGCAGCATCTGCACGCAGGTCAGCACGAGATCGGTAGCGGTCACGCCTTCGGCCATCGCGCCGGTCAGCTTGAAGCCGATTACTTCGGGAATCAGCATCGAGATCGGCTGCCCGAGCATCGCTGCCTCGGCCTCGATCCCGCCGACGCCCCAGCCCAGCACGCCGAGGCCGTTGATCATGGTGGTGTGGCTGTCGGTTCCAACGCAGGTGTCGGGATAGGCGACCAGATCGCCTTTATCCGTGGTGGACGACCACACGCCCTTGCCGATGTATTCGAGGTTCACCTGATGGCAGATGCCGGTGCCCGGCGGAACGGCAGAGAAGTTGCGGAAGCTCTTCGAGCCCCACTTGAGGAAGTCGTAACGCTCCGCGTTGCGGGCGTACTCCAGCTCCATGTTGCGTTCCATCGCCTTGGGATGGCCGAATTCGTCGACCATCACCGAGTGGTCGATGACGAGATTCACCGGAACCTGCGGGTTGATCTTCGCGGTGTCGCCGCCCAGCGTTGCGATGGCATCGCGCATCGCCGCAAGGTCGACGACGCAAGGCACCCCGGTGAAATCCTGCAAAAGGACGCGGGCAGGGCGGTACTGGATTTCCTTGCCGGTCGCCGGGTTCTTCTGCCAGTCGGCAATGGCCTGTGCATCCTCGACCGAAACGGTAAAGCCCCCGTCCTCGAACCGCAGCATGTTTTCGAGCAGCACCTTGAGGCTGAACGGCAGGCGGGAGACATCGCCCAGCTTTTGCGCAGCCTTGGCGAGCGAATAATAGCTGTATGACTTGCCGCCCACCGTAAGCGTCGAACGAACCGAGAGCGTGTCCTTGCCAACCTGCGTCATGGGGGGCGGTAGTCCTTTCTGTCTGGAGCCGTCAGCCGATCAATGGGCGGGACGGCGGAATGTGCCGCGCGTCTGCGACGGACGGCCGCAAAAATCAAGGGCAGCCCCCCGGGCGCGCCCCTCTTACCCGGCGGGGGTCGGGGCCGCGGGGCGCCGGGTTGCGATCCAGCACCCGGCCACGATCAGGACCGCTCCGCCCGCGGCGCTTGGCGTGACATGCTCGGCTAGCAGGAGCCAGCCGAAGGCTGTCGCCCAGAGGAAACCCGAGTATTCGAGCGGGACCAGCAGCTGCGCCTCGGCACGGGCATAGGCCCAGGCCATGGTCAGGGCGCCGCCCACCGTCAGGATCGCCCCGACGCCGACGGCGGGAAGACCGGAGCCGGGCCAGGCGAACAGCCACGGCGCCGCAAGCAAATAGACGAGGCTGGCCACCCCGAAGTAGAATGTCGCGACTTCCGTCGGGCGTGCGATCAGGGCCTGCTGGCGCTGGAGCACGAGGTTCCAGGCATAGAGCAAGGAAGAAAAGCCGATCGCGGCAAGGCCACCCCAGGTCTCGTTAGAAAGGCCGCCGCCGCTCAGCTTGCCGCCGATGATGACGAAAACACCGGCAAGGCCTAGCACGGCACCCCCTATTGTCCGCGGATGGATCGGTTCGTGAAGGAGGGCGGCAGAGAGATAAAGCGCGAGGATCGGGGCGAAGAACGAGATTGCGATGGTCTCGGCCACCGGCAGTCTCGTCAGTGCGAAAAAGAAAGTCAGCGCCATCAACGCCCCAACCGTGCCCCGGACGAGGTGAATGCGCATCGCCCGCCGTCCGGGCCAAAGCGGGCGGCCGGCAAGCCACACGGGCAGGGCGATCGCGAACGCTGCGCCCGCACGCAGCAGCGCCGCCATGTAAGCGCCCATGGCCAGCGACGCCTGCTTCATGAAGACATCCATCAGCGATAGCATCGCGATCCCCGCCGCAGCCGCGAGGACGGGGCGGAGGGGGGATGTGGCACCGGTCACCGGCTGGCGATAGCCTCGCACGGTCGCCGCGTCATCCTGCAACTGCGGTTCAGCCGATGGAAAGCGTGACTGTTCGAGGTGAGGGCGCTAGAACGCACATGAACGGGCCGGGCGCAGTGCTGCGCCGGCGGCAGGCAATCGGTGGAACGGATGAAAATCGCAGCGAGTTTGATGGGTACGATGATCGGCACGGTGGTTCTTGCACCGGTCGCCTTGGCGCAGGAAGCGGCGCCGCAAAGCATACTGCCGTCCGCGAACATGCCTGCCGAAAGTGCTGGGTCAACCCGTCAAAGCGTCGGCGAAGCGTTCGGCGACATCGCCGCGCAATCGGGCGAGGTGGTGCAGCCGGTGCCGGTGCTGGTCGGCGAATGGAGCGCGGCGCAGGCGCGGCAACTGCTCGCCTTCATCCCCACGGTTGCTGCCGAAGGGCTCAATCCCAAGGATTACGATATCGGACTGGCCGACGCCATCGCCCGCGGCGAGGGTGCCGAGCTGAACGAAATCGCGAGCCGGGTGTTCGTCTGGCTGGTCGAGGATCTGCGCGACGGCCGCACCCCCATGGAGGCCCGGCGCCAGTGGTTCGTCGTCGATCCCGACGCCGACCGGCTGCCGACTCACAAGCTGCTCGAGGACGCACTGGCCAGCGGCAGGATCGCCGAGACGCTGCAGACGCTGGCTCCGGTCCATGCGGATTATGCGAGTCTCAAGGCGCAGCTTGCAACGACGACCGATCCGGCCAAGCGCAAGCTGATCCGCGCCAATATGGACCGTTGGCGCTGGCTGCCGCGAGATCTCGGGCGGCAGTATCTGCTGACCAACGTGCCTGAGATGCAGTTGCGGCTGACGGTCAACGAACGGATTATCAAGAGCTATCGCACCGTGGTCGGCAAGCCGGGGCGCACCGCGACCCCGCAGCTTGCCGAGATGGTCGAGGCGGTGATCTTCAACCCGACCTGGACGGTGCCGCAGTCGATCGTGAAGGGCGAGGGACTGGGCGCCAAGGTGCTGGGCAATCCCGGCTGGGCGCGCGCGGCCGGCTACAAGGCGACCAAGGGCGAGAACGGCTGGATCACCGTCGTGCAGCAGCCGGGGCCGAACAACTCGCTCGGCCTGATGAAACTCGACATGCCGAACGAGCATGCGATCTTCCTTCACGACACGCCGAGCAGGCATCTGTTCGCGCAGGACAACCGGGCGCTCAGCCACGGGTGCATCCGCGTCGAGGGCGCACGCGAACTGGCCATGACGATGTCGATGCTCGGCAATGCGCAGACGCGCGAGGATATTCCGGCGATCCAGCAGGAGGTCAGCGAAATTACCGCCAGCGGGAAGTACACACGTTATCCGATGACGAAGCAGTGGCCCGTCTACATCACCTATTTCACGATGGGGACCGACGTCGAAGGATCGATGCGCAGCTTTGCGGACGTCTATGGCCGCGATGCGCCGGTGCTCGCCGCGCTTGATGCGCCGCGTCAGCGTGATCGGGCGCGCAAGACCAGTGAGGAAGCGGTCGAGATCATCGACGACATGCAGACCTGACAAGGGTCTAGGCGGAAAGTTCGGCTTCTTCGCGCGCGATGATGACCTGCCGGCGGTACAGGAAACCGGCGGGAATGGCGAAGGCGCCGACCATCAGGAATGCGATCCAGGAAAAGGTTGACGCTTCCGATGACAGGAAGCTCGATCTGGCGACCGCAAACGCGGCAGCGATCGTCGCATCGATAAGGGCCAGCCCAAGCGCAAGGGGATGAGCGATACGATCGCCAAGCAACCATGCGACCGGAAGTCCGAAGATGGTAAGGTAAAAGGCGATCACAAAGCTGGCGCCCACCACAACCAAGGCAAGGGCGAATCCCGCCGCCCCGATCATCAGAAGAAGCTCCGCCGGGCTTGCGCCTGCGAACTCGTCAGCCGGCAACGTGAAGATAACGATGGCGGCGTTCACCAGCACGCCGATCTCGGCGGCGCCGATGCTGGCGGGAACTATCGCGCCAACTGGCGCCACGACGCCGGGCCTGCTTTCGTAGGTCGGGCGATAACTCAAGCTCAGCCAGCGCCCGGAGCGATGCGTTCGATGATCTCGCCTCCGTCGCGCACAATCAGATCGGCCTGTGGGCGGGGCGGCCGTACGATCGTGCCATCCTCGGCAAAGCCCAGGCTTTCGGCGTAGATGAGCCGCCCGCCGGACAGCGCAATCAACGCGCGGTCGAACTGTTCCGGCCCCATGGCAAGGCAACCGTTGGATCGCCCGAGACGCCCCCATCGCGATACGTGTTCGGGCCGGGCGTACTCGGCCTGATGCATGACGATGGCCCGATCGAGCGCGTTGGAATTGGTCGGATCGAGGCCGTCCATGCGGATCGAGGTTCCGAACTTGCCGACATACCAGCTGCGGGTCATGTAGGCGCCGCGGCTGGTCGCTTCGCTGCCCTCGATATTCGAATATCGCTTGAGCCATCCGTCATGCTCGGAATCCGAGCCGGTCCCGTGGGTCACCAGAAAGCTCTCGACGCGCTGATTGGCGAGGTCGACGAAATGGAATCGCGGCTGCGCGGAATGAAGCGCGAAATCCGCGATGCCGACCATGTCGCGCTTCCAGATCCGGTCTCCCACCCGCGCGACCTGCGCCCGCGCCACGTCGAGCAGGCGGGCATCGCGCCGGGCGGTGGGGTTGACCTGGGCAAAGACCCGAGCGGGAAATGCGGCTGCGGCGCCGACGGCAAGACTGCCCTTCAGAAGATCGCGACGGTTCATGAAAAGTGTGTTTATCACCTGATTGATAGAGGCGCCATTAACGATGGCCTGGCCGCCATGGAACGGGGCATCGTGGCGACGATTGCCATTGCATGATGAGAACTGTTGTCCTCGCCGCCTCGCTGGCACTCGCATCCTGCACCGCTCAGACAGGCACCTTGCCGACTGCCGGTCCCGCACCGGTCATCGCACCGTCGCCACCGTCCGGGCAGGCCACGCTGATCCATGATCGCGCAGCTGCCGCTCGCCTGTTGTCCGCCGGCGGGATCACCCTCCAGTGGATCGACTGGAACCGGCGGGGCTCGCTCAATGCGCGAACGGTGGATGGACGCATCCTCCTTACCGGTACGCAATCCGCACAATCCGGCCCGGGAAAGCTTTACCTGGACGGCTGGGTGAAGGAGATCGGTACGGACTATTTCATTTTCGCAGGAACGATCCGCATCGCCGATACACCCGACGAGGGGCGGCGGTGCGAAGCGGACCGGACCTGGCGCTTCGCCATCACGCAGGATCGACCCTACTGGCGTCTGCGCGACTTCGAATGGTGCGACGGTCTGACCGATTATGTCGACATCTATTTCTAGATGGGCGGCTTCCAGCGCGCATTTTCAGACGCGCAGGCGATCATCGAATGGGCGTGCCGCGCCGCGACCATCGCCGGATCGTCGCCATAGCCACCGCCCAGCGCACTTGCGACAGGGACGCCCCGCCGCCTGCTCTCGCCCACGACCAGCGCATCGCGCGCCGCAATCCCCTCGTCGGTAAGCGCGAGCCGGCCGAGCTTGTCGTCCTGGTGAACGTCGACCCCGGCCTGATACAGCACGATGTCCGGCCCGAACGTGTCGAATACCGCCGGCAGCGCTTCGGCCAGCGCCGCGAGATAGCCGGCGTCGGTCGTGCCATCGCCCAGAGCGATGTCGAGCGAGGATCGCGCCTTGCGCACCGGAAAGTTCTTCTCCGCATGCAGCGAAAGGGTGAAGACTTCGTCCCGCCCGGCAGTGAGGCTTGCCGTGCCGTCACCCTGATGGACGTCGCAATCGACGATCAGGACCCGCCGGGCCAGCCCCTCGGCGATGAGGCGATTAGCGGTGACGGCGAGATCGTTGAACACGCAATAGCCGGCGCCTGTATCGTAGAGGGCATGATGGCTTCCCGCGGCGCTGTTGGCGGCATAGCCATGGCGCATCGCCAGCCGGGCTGCCATCCAGGTCCCCCCGTTGGTATGGCGAACCCGGTCGCGGATGCGCGCGGTCACGGGAAAGCCGATGCGCCGCTCCTTTTCGCGCGGGACGTTCGCCGCGAAAACTTCGGCCACGTAATCGGGGCAATGCACGGCTTCCAGCCATTCGCGGGGACATGGCGGCGGGGCGTGTTCGCACAAGGGATAACCGCTATCGCGCAGCGCGCTCATCACGAGCATATACTTGTCGAAGCGAAAGCTCCCGCGCTCGGGCGGCGGGGCCATGTAATCGACATGATGGACGACGTGCAGCAGGTCTAGCGATCCTGAGGCCCGGGCCGTATCGCGCCGCACGCAATGACCCACAGCACGCACAGCGCGCCGGATCGTGTCACGATACGACTTCCGCCATGCCGGCGTCGCTCATCTCGCGCTCGATCGCCGCCGCACGTTCCTCGACCAGGCGCACGATGTGATCGAGCATCGTATCGCTTTCGATATGATGGTCCTTGACCCCGGACAGGTAGACCATGTGCCGGCCGTTGCCCCCACCGGTCAGACCGATGTCGGTCTCGCGCGCCTCGCCCGGGCCGTTGACGACGCAGCCGAGGACCGACAGGCTCATCGGCGTCTTGATGTGCTCGAGCCTCTTCTCCAGCGCTTCCACCGTGCGGATGACATCGAATCCCTGACGCGAGCAGGACGGGCACGAGACGACGCGGACCCCGCGGGTGCGAAGGCCAAGTGCCTTCAGCATCTCGAAGCCGACCTTGACCTCCTGCTCGGGTTCGGCGGATAGCGAGACGCGGATCGTATCACCGATCCCGGCCCACAGCAGGCTGCCCATTCCGATCGAACTCTTGACCGTGCCGCCGACCAGTCCCCCAGCCTCGGTGATGCCGAGATGGAGCGGGCAATCGACCGTTTCGGCAAGGGCATGATAGGCGGCCACGGCAAGAAACACGTCCGATGCCTTCACCGCGACCTTGTACTCGTGGAAATCGTGATCCTGCAGCAGCTTGATGTGATCGAGCGCGCTTTCGACCAGCGCTTCGGGGCAGGGTTCGCCGTATTTCTCGAGCAGGTGGCGTTCCAGGCTGCCCGCATTAACGCCGATGCGGATCGCGCAACCATTGGCCTTGGCCGCGCGGACCACCTCGGCCGCCCGGTCGCTGCCGCCGATATTGCCCGGATTGATCCGCAGGCACGCAGCACCCTTGTCCGCCGCTTCGAGGGCGCGCTTGTAGTGGAAATGGATGTCGGCGACGATCGGCACGCGGGCGGCGCGGGTTATCTGATCGAAATACGCGGTCGATTCCTCGGTCGGGCACGAGACCCGGATGATGTCCGCTCCGGCATCCTCGCATCGGCGGATCTGGTCGATCGTGGCGGCTACATCCTCGGTCGGCGTGTTGGTCATGGTCTGGACGCTGATCGGGGCATCGCCGCCCACCGGTACGGCGCCGACCATGATCTGGCGTGAGGGTCGGCGCTCGATCGTGCGCCACGGACGGATGGAAGACATGCCGGTCTTATAGGGAGCCGTCCATGAAGGAGCAATGACAGGCACAGAGAGCCGCAAGGGCGACTTGCAATGCTTCGGCGGTTCGGCAGAATGCGTTGATGCGCACCGTCCTCGTCCTTCTCGCTGCCCTTGCCTGCTCGACGTCGCTGATGGCTCAGGACCGATCCGCACCTCGGCAGGCGCCGGGGCCCGAGTGGTCGCTGGCGATCCACGGCGGCGCAGGTACGCTTTCGCGCAGCGACATGACGCCCGAACGCGACCGGGAATATCGTGCCGCGCTGCAGGCCGCGCTCGACGCCGGTGTGCGGGCGCTTGCAGGCGGCGGGTCCGCTCTCGACGCGGTGCAGACGGTCGTCATGCAGCTCGAGGATGACGCGCGGTTCAACGCCGGGCGCGGCGCCGTGTTCACTTGGGATGGCGGTCACGAACTGGATGCGGCGATCATGGACGGGCGCGATCGTTCGGCCGGCGCGGTCGCCGGGGTCGGCGGTATCCGCAATCCGATCACGCTGGCGCGCAAGGTGATGGAAGAGAGCCCCCACGTCATGCTGTCGGGCAAGGGTGCCGAAGCCTTCGCCGCAGAGCATGGCGTCGCCACCATGCCGGCGGACTGGTTTGACACCGAAGCACGCCGCGAGGCGCTCGAGAAGGTGAAGAGCGAGCAGGTGTCCGCCCTCGATGTCGACATCAAGTTCGGAACGGTCGGCGCCGTGGCACGCGATCGGGCCGGCAATCTCGCCGCGGCGACTTCGACGGGCGGGATGACCGGCAAGCGCTGGAACCGGATCGGGGACAGCCCCATTATCGGTGCCGGCACCTATGCCGACAATCGCAGTTGTGCGGTTTCGGCCACGGGTTGGGGCGAGTATTTCATCCGCGTGGGCGTCGCCAAGGCGATCTGCGACCGCCGGCTCTTGCTGCGCGAGGACATGCAGGTCGCAAGCGACACGGTGCTGGCGGAGGTCAAGGCGCTTGGCGGGGATGGCGGGGTGATCGTCGTGTCGGACGAAGGCGAAGCGGTGTTCAGCTTCAACACCGGCGGAATGTATCGCGGCCGGGCCGACAGCGCCGGCTTGAACGAAGTAGCGATCTACGCCGACGAGTAAGCTTGCCCGCGTTCGCGCGCGCGACGGTAGGTGCCCAGAAGGCGCACCGAGTTCGCCTGGAACGCCAGCTCGTCAAGCGCGGTATCGACTGCGGCGTCGCCGGGCGCCCCTTCGATATCGGCATAGAACATCGTCGCCGCGAAGCTCGCCCCCTGCTGATAGCTTTCCAGCTTGGTCATGTTGACGCCGTTGGTCGCGAAACAGCCGAGCGCCTTGTAAAGCGCCGCCGGCACGTTCCGCACTTCGAAGATCAGGGTCGTCATCAGCTTGCCTGGCCGCAAGGTCGCCGGATCGAGCGGGTCTTTGGCCAGCACGACGAACCGGGTCGTATTGTCATGCGCATCCTCGACCGCGCGCTCGATAGTCATCAGACCATAAAGATCGGCGGCGAGCGGGGGGGCGATGGCGGCGATATGCGGATTGTCGCTGTCCGCCACGAAAGCGGCCGCGCCTGCCGTATCCGCATGGCTGAGCCCGATCATCCCGCGCTCCCGCAGGAACCTGCGCGACTGGCCCAGCGCCTGGGGGTGGCTGTAGACCGTTCGGAAGGGCCCTTGCCCCGTCCCCATTAGATCATGCGTGATGCGCATGAAGTGTTCCGCCACGATGGCGAGCCCGCTTTCGGGGAGCAGGAAGTGTATGTCCGCCACCCTACCGTGCTGCGAATTCTCGATCGGGATCATCGCGCATCCGGCATCGCCCTGCCGGACCGCATCGAGCGCGTCCTCGAAGCCGACATAGGGCAGGGGCAGGGCTTCGGGCGCGAACTGCATCGCGGCCTGATGCGAATTGGAACCTGGCGCCCCGCCGAACGCAATGGCCCGCGCCGGCGCCAGCGATGCGGCCTCGTGCATGAGGGCGGCAAGCGTTGCGGCGGGCTTGGCAAAGGCGTCCATCGTCATCGCGCTAGTAGGCGCGGCGAGCCCGGACAAGCGGCATTGCACCGCGGCTAGCCCCTTGCGCCAGAGCGCGCCCTTGCCTAGAGCAGCCGCGACTGTGCCCACACTCGGACTTCGCAGGCTTTTCTCTGATGGATGATCGTTTCAATACCGCCGCCGGATGGCTCCTGTTTTCCGGTATCGTCGCCCTTGGCGCATCGATTGTGTCGGGGATGTATTTCCATGGCGACAATCCGGAAATGCCGGAAAAGCCGGGCAAGCTGATCGTCGGCGCGGAAGAGGGCGGCGGGGACGAGGCCGGCTACGATCTCGGAACGCTGCTGGCCGCAGCCGATCCGGCAGCGGGCGAAAAGGTGTTTGCCAAGTGCACCGCCTGCCACACGATCAACCAGGGCGGTGCCAACGGCATCGGGCCCAACCTTTACGGCATCATCGGCGTGCCGATCGGCAAGCACGCCGCAGGCTTTGCCTATTCGTCCGCCCTGTCGGGCCATGGCGGCGTGTGGGACTATGCCAATATGGACAAGTGGCTCGAAAATCCTCGCGGCTTTGCCAATGGCACGAAGATGAGCTTTGCCGGCCTCAGCAAGCCGGAAGATCGCGCCAACGTGATCGCCTATATGAAGGCGAATGGCGGCGGGCCGGAATATCCGGCACCGGCGGCGCAAGAAGCGGCAGAAGGCGCGGAAGCGGTCGAAGGCGCCTCAGACGCGCCCGGCGCGGGGCCGGGTCCGGTCGAAGGCGCGCCGGTCGGCGAAGCCGAGGCGGCGGGCGGGGCCAGCGCGGATCAGCCTGTCCCGACCTCGCAGTCCGCCACCCGCAACGACGGGGCGACCAAGCCGGGCGAAGGCAACTGATCTGAACCTGATCGGGTCGAGCGGTGGGGGGCGCTAGCTTGCGGCCTTGAAACCTTGGGCAATGACGTACCACTCGCTCGAGCCTTTCCGGCTGGCGGGTGGCTTGGCATGCTTGACGCTGCGAAAGTGGGTCTTGAGCAGAACGAGCAGGTCCTGATCGGTGCCGCCGGCAAGCACCTTGGCGACGAACGCGCCGCCGGGGGCAAGGTTGTCGACGGCGAACCATGCGGCGGCCTCGACCAGACCCATGGTGCGCAGATGATCGGTCTGCTTGTGGCCGACGGTGTTTGCCGCCATGTCGCTCAGCACGAGGTCGGCTTTTCCGCCCAGCGCTGCTTCGAGCTTTGCAGGCGCGTCCTCGGCCATAAAGTCCATTTCGAAGATCGTCACCCCTTCGATCGCCTCGGTCGCCAGCAGGTCGATGCCAACTACGGCCGCTCGCGGGGCACGCTTGCGCACTACCTGGCTCCACCCTCCGGGTGCAATACCCAGATCGACCACGCGCTTTGCACCCTTGAGCAACGCATACTTATCGTCCAGCTCGGCAAGCTTGTAGGCCGCGCGGCTGCGATACCCGTCCTGCTTGGCCTGCTTGACGTAAGGGTCGTTGAGCTGGCGCTGCAACCAGCGGGTGGACGATGCAGTGCGCCGGGCCGCGGTCTTGACCCGGGTTTCGCGATCCTTGCCCGAACGGCTCACTTTGCATCTCCTCGTGCCGCCAGGATTTCCGCCCGGCTGCGCTCACCTTGCGCGTCGGCGGCAATGAGGCTGCGCAAGATCCCTTCACGGATGCCGCGATCAGCGACGCCCAAAGTCGGCGCCGGCCAGATGTCGAGAATGGATTCGAGGATTGCGCAGCCCGCCACCACCAGGCTGGCCCGGTCATCCCCTATGCACGGGAGCGCCTGACGCTCGGCAGGGCTCATGGACGAAAGCCGCGCCGAAATGTCCCGCATCGCACTCGAATGCACGATCAGCCCGTCGACGGCCTGCCGATCGTATTGCGGCAGGCCGAGATGCACGCTGGCGAGAGTCGTCACAGTCCCGCTGGTGCCGAGCAGGCGAATCGTGCTGCGGTCGCGCGCAAAGGCCCGCACCCGCTGGGCGAAGGGCTCGAACGCCGAAAGGACGGCATGCTTCATCCGGGCATAGCGTTCCTGCCGCGCGGCCAGCTCGTCATCGGAGCCACCCACCGTGTCGCTCAGCGAGACCACGCCGTAAGGCACGCTCATCCAGTCGATGATCCGCGGGACCGCGCCGCTCGGCTCCACGAGCACCAGTTCGGTCGAACCGCCGCCAATGTCGAAGATCACCGCCGGTCCCGGTCCGTCTTCGAGCAGGACATGGCAGCCGAGCACGGCCAGCCGCGCCTCTTCCTGGGCCGAGATGATGTCGAGCGCGATCCCGGTTTCCTCGCGCACGCGCTCGATGAACTGGGCGCCGTTGCTGGCCCGCCGGCAGGCCTCGGTCGCGACGGAGCGGGCCAGCCGAACGTGGCGCCGGCGCAGTTTCTCGGCGCAGACATGCAATGCGGCCATCGTGCGCTCCATCGCCTGATCCGACAGCTGCCCGTTCATCGCTAAGCCTTCGCCTAGGCGCACGACCCTGCTGAACGCATCGATCACCGTGAAATTCTCGCCCGAGGGACGGGCGATCAAAAGCCGGCAGTTGTTGGTCCCGAGATCGAGCGCAGCATAGGCCTGGCGGGAACCCGCTGGCCCCTTCGGCGCGAAAGAGGGGCCTTCGGCTGTGAGGGCACGCGGCTTGCGAGTGCCCACGCTGCGTGGTTCGGGCCGGGGGGGGCGTTTGTAGCGAAAATCGGCTACCTTGCCGGACGATCCGCCCCCGCGCTTTCCGTGCCCCTTGATCATGTCCGGCGGAGGATTGTCCGCCATGGGGTGTCTTTCCAAATTCCGCCCGCGACGCGTCTGGCCGCGGGGACTTGGAAAGGATGCTAGCGAGGTTGCAGCGACCCGGCAAGCAGCCGCGCAACAGCCACTTGACCTTGCGCGCTGCCGAATCTAGAGCGCCGTCCTTCCCGCCGCCCACCCTGTCTCCAAGGCAAGGGCGCGCCTGATGCCCCGTCGTCTAATGGTAAGACTACGGACTCTGACTCCGTCAATTGAGGTTCGAATCCTCACGGGGCATCCAAACCGCCGTTCCCCCGGATGCCGTCTGTCTGCCTAGCGCGTGCGCAGGGTCTGCATTCGCTGTAGGTAGCGGGCGATCGTATCGATCTCGAGATTGACCGGATCGCCGGCGGCAAGGTCGCCCAGCGTCGTAACCTGTCCGGTGTGCGGAATGATGTTGAGCGAGAACCGTGCCGTGCCGTCGGGCTGATCGGTTACCGCGTTGACCGTCAACGAGACGCCATCGACGGTGATCGAACCCTTTTCGGCAATGAACGGAGCCAGTTCGGCAGGTGCATCGATGTCGAGGCGCTTCGACCCGCCGACAATCTCGACGGAGGCGACGGTGCCGATCGCATCGACATGGCCGGTGACCAGATGCCCGCCAAGCTCATCGCCCACGCGCAGCGCAGGCTCGAGATTGAGCCGGGCTCCAGTGCGCCATCGGGAATCGGCCGTGCGGGCAACTGTCTCGTCCGAAACGTCGACCGCGAACCATGCGCCAGCACCGTCCGCTCCCCGTTCGACCACCGTCAGGCACACCCCCGAACAGGCGATCGAAGCCCCGATATCGATCGTCGCGGGATCGAACGGGCAGGTGATGACGGCGTGAAGATCGCCGCGCCCTTCGGTGCGTGAGACGGTTCCGATGGCGGTGACGATCCCGGTAAACATGTGCGGTTCTTCTCAGCGGATGCGGGTGAAAGCTTCGAACAGATCGCTACCAAGGGTGCGTCGTTCGGCCAAGCGCCATCGCCCGTGGGCTGATGCCAGATCGTGAAGTCCGAGGTCGGAAATGCCCGGGACCCCGCCGCCGATAACGATCGGCGCGCGATAGAGTTCGAGCCGGTCGACCAGGTCTTGCGCAAGGAAACTTGCCGCGGTCATCGCCCCGCCTTCGACATACAGATAATGCGCATCGATGGCGTGGATGCCGGCGGGCTCGCGAATCGCGAGAATACCGGGGGGCACATCGCCGCGGGTGAGGACGATCGGGCGCGGACTGAGCTGGCCCAGCCCTGTGAGGCGGACATTCAGCTTCGGCCGATCGATCCGCCAGGTGCCGCCGCCCACGAGGATCGCATCGCTGAGAGCGCGGCGCGAATGGACGTGTGCCCGGGCCGCCGCTCCGGTTATCCATCGGCTGGAGCCATTTGCGAGGGCGACGCATCCATCGAGCGACACGGCGAGTTTCAGGGTGACAAACGGCCTGCCCGAACGCTGTCGCATGAGATAGCCGGCAAGGCTTTGCTCGCACGCCTTCAATGGGCCGAATTCAGCCGCGATACCTGCTGCCTGCAAGCGCTCCACGCCCCGTCCGGCAGTGCGCGGATCGGGATCCTGCACTCCCACGATCACTCGCCCTGGACCGGCAGCGGCAAGGAGGTCGGCGCAGGCAGGACCGCGCCCGCTGTCGTGTGCGCAAGGTTCGAGCGTGACGAAAACGTCGGCACCGTGTGCGGCTTCGCCTGCTTCGGCCAGAGCCATCGCCTCGGCATGGGGGCGCCCGCCCGGCTGGGTCCAGCCGCGACCGACGGTTCGGCCATCGCGAACGATCAGGCAGCCGACGGCGGGGTTGGGATAGGCCGACGGCCGCCCGCGCCATGCAAGGCCCGCCGCCGCATCCAGCCATTGCGCATCAGTCGGCAGGGGCGGGGTCCGTTTGTCTCCGCTCACCGCGGGCCGCAGCGCCCTGCTCCAGTCGTGCCTTGAGGGCGGCGGCCTCGCGTGCCTCTTCGACCCTGGCCTCGGCTTCCATCCGGTCCACATCGATGCCGGTGGCACGGCCCAGCGCGCGATACAGTTCCTTGCGGCGCTCTTCGCGGGCGGCAAGTTCGGCCGCCATTTGATCCTTGCGCCGCTGGTTCTCGATGTTCGAGCGGCGAATTTCCTCGTCCGTGCGGCCTTCGGCGAAGGTGGTGATGTAGGTCACCTGGGGCGGTGCGGGCGGAACGAAGTAATCTTCCTGCGTCACCCAGGCGAGCAGCGTTCCCGTCATGACCAGCGAGGCCGCGAGGACGGGCCATCGGTAGGGGTTGGGACGCCGAAATTCTTCCCAGAAATCGGCCACGCCCCCGACCGGGTTCATTCGACTCATCAAGCGCATGCGAACTAGATAGGAAAAGCGCGCCCGAAACGCTAGCCGAAGGCCGCGTAAAGCGTGCGACCATGCGCGGAAAGCCAGGCGTTGGCCGCGCTGATATCGTCCTCGTAAATCTCGCCGAGAAGCGCGTGAAAGCGGGGCGAATGGTCGAATTGCACAAGATGCGCGACCTCGTGCGCCACCACCGAGCGGCGAACCGCGTCGGGCGCCTGGATCAGACGCCAGTTCAGGCGAATGACCCCCGCGCTCGAACAACTGCCCCAGCGCCGCTTTGCGCGGCTCAGGCGGACCGGCGCGCAGGGGAGGGAGGCGCGCCGGCAATAGTGCGCTGCATCGGCTTCGAAATGTGCGGCCGCCTCCTGTTCGAGCCACCGCGCCAGCCGCCGCGAGATCGTCTGTTCCGCGCCGCCGAGTCGTACCGTTCCGACAGCCGTGAGGGGGCGGCGCGAATGCGAAGGCGACCAGTCGATCGCGAGCGTCGTCCCCCGGTACAGTACGCGGCCCGTGCTTGCCGGATCGCAGGGTTCCGGCACTTTGGCCAATTGCCGCGCCAGCCAATCCGCCCGCGCATGGGCGAAGGCGATAGCGTCGCGCGCCGCGCACCATTTCGGCAAGGTCACTTTCACCGCAGATCCGTCGGGCGCGAGCCGCAGGGTAAGCCGCCGGGCCCGTTCCAGGCGCTTCAGTTCGATAGGCAGGGTTCGCCCGGCAATGTCGATCCGCGTCGGCAGGGCGGGGGATCGCAGCCAGTCGATCATGGCGCGTCCGCGCTTTCCTCGTCCTCTTCCCAGCAGACGACATGATGTTCGAGCGGGCCTGCGACATCCTCGCTGATGACGCGGCCGGCCACCGATACGCCTGCCCGCACCACCGCATCGCGATCGCCCGAGATAAGATAGTGCCAGCTCGGCAGGGGACGCCCTTCGGCTCGCCGGCGATAGGCGCAGGTTTCCGGGAGCCAGCGCACCTGTTCGACCAGGCGCAGGGTGAGTTGCAGACAATCCGGAACGAAGGCCTTGCGCCGCGCATAGTCGCGGCATTGCCCGGTCGAACAATCGAGCAGGGTGCAGGCGACGTTGGTATCCTCGACCTCGCCGGTATCCTCGTATTCGATCTTGTGCAGACAGCAGCGCCCGCACCCGTCGCACAGCGCCTCCCACTCTTCGCGATCGAGGGCGGCGAGCGGTTTTTCCCAGAACCGGTCTCTCAACGGACCCACTTGGTCAGTTCGGCGGTCACCGCCTCGGCACCCTGATCGGTCGGGAGCATGGTGATCGGCTCACCGTCGGGGCCGAAAAGGTAGGTGTAGCCGTAATGGTTCATCAGGTATCCGCCGCCAGGTTGCGTCTCGCCGCGGGAGAACGTTGTGCCGAAATCCTTGGCTACCTGCTCCAGCGTTGTCGTCTCGCCGGTAAGGCCGATCAGGCGGGGATGGAAGTTGGCGGTGAACTCGGTGAGCACCTGCGGCGTATCGCGCGCCGGATCGATGCTGATGAAGAGCGGCTGGATGGTCGCGCCAAGTGCCGGCTCCTGCGCCTCGAAAGCCTTGAGCCCGGCCATGGCCCGCTGGACGTCGGTGGGGCAGATATCAGGGCAGAAGGCATAGCCGAAATAGACGATGCGATAGCGGCCGGCAAAATCGTTCCAGCTGACCGGGGTGCCGTCCTCGCCGGTCAGAGTGAAATCGGCGCCGATCGTCGCCCCTTCGAGCGGGGGAGCCTCGTCGGGGGCGCTGGACGAGACGCCACAGCCGGCGATGGCCAGGATGGCTGGCAAGAGGAGGGCGAAAGGGAAACGGAGCGCGTGCGGCATGACAAGCCGGTTCATGGTCTGCTAAAGCGCCGTCTTCAAGAGGGCGGCTCCTCGAACGATCCGTGAATTTGCCGCAGATGGAGAGCGTAGTGCGCGTGAGACTGTTTCTGACCCGGGCGGGCATTGCCCTTGCTGCGGCCGCCCTCGCCGGATCGCCGGCCGCCGGGCAGGTGCGTTCGGACGGCGCCAAGTTTCTCAAGGCCGTCAAGGACCGCGACGGAACCGTCGCGACCGAACTGCTGAACGAGCCGGGCACGACGGTGGCCAATGCCCGCGATCTGGCAAGCGGGGAAAGTGCGTTGCATCTGGTGGTCCAGCGGCGCGATCTGACGTGGCTGCGGTTCCTGCTGCAACAAGGCGCCAACCCCAATCTGGGCGACAATGCGGGAGTCACTCCCTTGCAGGTCGCCACAAGGCTGGGTTTCATCGAGGGGCTGGCGGCGCTGGTCGAAGGCGGTGCCAATGTCGACGTTGCGGACACGACAGGGGAAACGCCGCTGATCGGCGCCGTCCATCGGCGCGATGCTGAAATGGTCAAGCTGCTTCTGGCCCATGGCGCCAACCCCCTGCGGACGGATAATTCGGGGCGCAGCGCCCGCGATTATGCGCTGCTGATGGGGGCCGGCAATCCGATCCTCGCCGCGATCGAGGCGAGCGCGAAGACGCGTCAGCCCGCCGCGCAAATCTACGGGCCGAGGTAATGGGCGCCGAGCCGGCCACGGGCGTCGAGGACCTGACCCTCGCTGAATTGCGGCTCGCGCTTGCGCCTGCGATCGCCGATGCTGCTGTCTTCGATGGATGGAGCGAGGCTGCCCTTGACATGGCCGCAGCCGATCTGGGCGCGGACCGTGATGTCGCGCGGTTGGCATTCAAGGCGGGCGGCCATGGTTCGCGCGCGATGGAAATGATTGCCGCCTGGATCGAGGCCATCGACCAGAGCATGGCGGCGGCGCTTCCGCCGGCCGAGCTTGCCAAGCTGAAGATCCGCGAACGGATCCAGGTGCTGGTCCAGTACCGCCTCGACGCGGTGCAAGGCCAGGAAGAAGCCCTGCGCCGCGCACTGTCGATCATGGCGATGCCACAGAATGCGGCGCGCGCGTTGAAACTCGGTTGGCGAAGCGCGGACGTCATGTGGCGCCTGGCCGGCGATACGGCGACGGATTACAACCACTATACCAAACGCGCGATACTCGCCTCTATCTACGCCGCGACGCTCACCGTGTTCGTCGCCGACGAGAGCGAGGGCAAGTCCGAAACGCGCGCATTTCTGGAACGGCGGATCGACGGGGTCATGCAGTTTGAGAAGGTCAAGGCCCGGTGGCTCAATTCCGAGCGTGAGACGTTCAGCGTGACACGGTTCCTCGGACGACTGCGCTATCCCTCAACCTGACGCTATTGATAACCAGTTGCAATTAGCGCGCTGACCTGACAGGGGCATGGCCATGACGTTGGATGGCTTCGACTCCGGGAAATCCGCGCGTATCGTCGCGGTCGAATGGTCCGCACTTGCCGCCGATGAAGGCAAGCGGTTGCGCGCCCTTGGCATCGATCAGGGTGAGACGATCTCCATCCTCCACCGCGGCATCTTCGGCGGACGCGATCCGATTGCCGTGCAGCTGGGGCAGATGACGATCGCTCTGCGGCGAACGCATGCCCGCGCGATCGAGGTCGAGCCGCTGTGACGAGGCGACGCAGCGCCGCTCTGGTCGGCAACCCCAATTCGGGCAAGTCCGCGCTGTTCAACGCGCTGACCGGCGCGCGGCAGAAGATCGCGAATTACGCCGGCGTCACAGTCGAGCGCAAGGCGGGGCGGCTGATCTTGCCATCGGGGGAACCGGTCGAACTGCTCGATCTGCCCGGCTCCTACAGCTTCGACACCGCCAGCCCCGATGAAGAGGTCACCCGCCGGGTCGTCCACGGCGACCTCGAGGGCGAAGCGGTGCCGGATGTCATCGTCCTGGTACTCGACGCGGCCAATCTCGAACAGCACCTCGTCTTCGCTCAGGAAGTGCTCGAACTTGGCCGCCCCACGGTGGTTGCCCTCAACATGGTCGACCTTGCCGAGCGTGACGGGCTGACCCTCGATCCGGAGGCGCTGTCGCAGGCTTTGGGCGTGCCGGTGATCCCGACGGTCGCGGTTCGCCGCCGCGGGCTGGACGCCCTCAATCAGGCGATCGCCGAGGCGGAAACCCACGCGGACGAGGACGCGCGCCGGCAATGGCACCTCACCTTGCCCGAGCGGCGGCTCGCGGCAAGGAACATCGCCCGGGCCGCGATCTTGTCGAAATCGACCCGTCACACCGTCGCCAGCGGCATCGACAAGGTGCTGCTCAACCCCTGGCTCGGCCCGCTGATCCTGTTCGGCCTTCTGTTCGTGGTCTTTCAGGCGGTGTTCGCCTGGGCGACCCCGTTCGCGGATGCGCTCGAAGGGCTGGTCGGGCTGCTCGCCGCCGCAGTCGCCGATGCCCTGCCCGAAGGGTTCGTGCGCGACCTGATCGTCGAGGGCGTTCTTGCAGGGGTCGGCTCGGTGGTCGTGTTCCTGCCCCAGATCGTCATCCTGTTCGCCTTCATCCTGGTGATGGAGGCGAGCGGATACATGGCGCGGGCCGCGTTCCTGATGGACCGGATGATGGCATCCGTCGGGCTGACGGGCAAAAGCTTCATTCCGCTCCTGTCGAGTTTCGCCTGTGCGATCCCCGGGATCATGGCGACCCGCAGCATCCCCGATCCGAAGGACCGGCTGACCACGATCCTGGTCGCTCCGCTGATGACCTGTTCGGCACGGCTGCCGGTCTATGCGGTGGTCATCGCCGCGGTCATTCCCGCGCGCACGGTGGGTCCGGGCATCGGGCTCCAGGGGCTGGTGCTGTTCGCGCTGTATCTCGCCGGTATCCTGGGTGCGATGATCGTGGCGCTGGTGCTGCGGCGGACGGTTACCAGGGGCACCGCGGGAGGTTTCATCATGGAACTGCCTCGTTATCAGCTGCCACGCATCAAGGACCTGGCGATCGGGCTGTGGCAACGCGCGTGGGTGTTTCTGCGCCGGGCCGGGACGATCATCTTCGTCGCCACCATCGCGCTGTGGCTGCTGCTGTCGTTCCCCAAGGCCGAGCCGGGCGAGAGCCAGCTCGATGCCAGCTTTGCCGGCGCGGTCGCCGATACGCTGCATCCGGTGCTGGAACCGATCGGCTTCAATCGCGAGATCAGCCTTGCCCTGATCCCGGCACTCGCGGCGCGCGAAGTTGCCGTGTCGGCCCTGGCCACGACCTACGCGGTCGACGCGGAGGACGAGGACATCGCCGCAGAGGGGGTGACCGGCAAGATCGCCGCCCTGTGGAGCCTGCCCACCGCGCTGGCGTTCCTTGCCTGGTTCGTATTTGCCCCGCAGTGCCTTTCGACCATCGCCGTCGCGCGGCGCGAGACCAATGGCTGGACGTGGCCGATCGTCATGGTCGTCTACCTGTTCGCGCTCGCCTGGCTGGCCGCCGGGGCGACCTTCTGGATCGCGACCGCCCTCGGGCTTTGATCGGGTTTGTCCAAAACGGTCGGTTCCGCACTGGCACCGCGCGCAAGCCTTCGATAGGCCCGCTCCTACATTGACGAAGGACGAATCGATGGCCGGAAGCCTCAACAAAGTCATGCTGATCGGAAACCTCGGGGCAGATCCCGAGGTGCGCAGTTTTCAGAACGGCGGCAAGGTCGCCAACCTCCGCATCGCGACCAGCGAGACCTGGAAGGACCGCAACAGCGGCGAACGGCAGGAACGCACCGAATGGCACACCGTGGCGATCTTCTCCGAAGGGCTGATCGGCGTGGTGGAACGCTATCTGCGCAAGGGCTCGAAGGTCTATGTCGAAGGCCAGCTGCAGACCCGCAAATGGCAGGACCAGCAGGGTAACGACCGCTATTCCACCGAAGTGGTGATCCGCGGCCTGAACGGTTCGCTCACCATGCTGGACGGTCCGGGCGGCACCGGGGGTAGCGGCGGCAGTGGCGGCGGCGGTGGCGGCTATCAGCGCAGCGGCGGGGGTGACGGCTACCAGGGCGGCGGTCAGAGCTCGGGCGGCGACAACTGGCGCAGCGGGGGCGGCTCTTCCAGCGGCGGCTCGCAGGGCGGCGGCGGATCGAACTACGACGATCTAGACGACGACATCCCGTTCTGAGCCGCTGATATTGCCCGGCATGTCGGTTGCAGGCCGGGCGGTGTCACACTTGTCACACAGTCCTGAGGCGGAAATGCTCGCTGTGCTGGCGGCATGGCGGGCGGCGGTCATCGGCGCAGAGTGCTGGCGAAGCCCGGTGTAGGAAAGGCCCTGTCCTTCGGCCCC
Organism: Qipengyuania sp.; assembly: GCF_043423005.1. Classification (GTDB taxonomy): domain Bacteria; phylum Pseudomonadota; class Alphaproteobacteria; order Sphingomonadales; family Sphingomonadaceae; genus Qipengyuania. The sequence goes on from NZ_JBHWMI010000043.1 coordinate 30,857, forward strand.
CGGGCAATTGCGGCCTGCTGCCGGGACGGGTCGCTCAATCAGCCCACATTTCCGGGCGGAACCAGTTGCATGCCAGTTCCGGCCGGGCCTGCTGCAACCGCTCGAATTCATCCCTCGATGCGACGCGGGCGATACCAAGGTAGGTGAGCCGCGGGCATTGGCCCAAGGGGGCAAGGCTCTTGTCGCCAAGCCTGGTGGAGACGCCGAGGAACGCGGTCAGCGATTGCAGTCCGGCAAGCGGTGCAAGGCTGGGGATCGTGTAGGGGCTCCACATCCCGCCTTCGATGCCGATCACCTCGAGATGATGGGCATCGCGCAGCCACTCGAGATCGGTCATCTTCTTCGGGTTGGTGATGATCAGGGTTCGCAGCGATGGCAGTTCGAGCAGGGGGCGAAAGTCCGCGATATTGCGCGGGCTATCGATGCTGAGAAAGGTCAAGGAGCGTAACGCGCGAAGAGGGCTGAGATCCCTGGCGACCATCGGCCACTCCAGCTCGAGCCGGACGAGATCGGCAAGCTGCGCGATCTCTTTGAGAAACGCCTGATCGACATTTGCGCTGATCAGGTGCCGCAGGTTCCGTCGGGAGCCGAGCCCGCGATAATTGTGCTTCTGCCGCCCGATCCACGCCTTGGTGGCGGCTTCGGGAATGTCGCCCGCCGCCTCGTAAGCATGGGCTGCGCGCCACTCGGCAAAATCGCGCGTCGCATGGCCGCGAAATTGCGCGTTCAAGGCGCTTTGGAGGCTCGTCCAGGTTTCCGTCCCGTCCATTCGGCCACCTCCCTTGCGAACAGGTGCCCTGATTGCAGAGAGACGTTAACGGACAGCTTCCGCCGCCCGGCCAGGCGGTCAGGCGCCGTCCCCCTTCAGGGCGCGCAAGGCCTCGGCCAGCGGTCCGCCGGGCCTTGCGTCCTCGTCGCTTTCGATCCCGGCGGCCGCGCGCGCTGCTTCGGCATCCGGACCTTCGCGGTAGGGATCGATGGCAAGGCCCAGCGTCTGCGCCAGCGCCTCGCCGATATCGAACGTGTCGCCCTGATACTCGACCTCGTCGGGAGCATTCCCGGCCAATTCGATTTCCTCGTCTTCGTCGAAACGGGTCAGCCGGCCATCGGAGACGAAGAGCAGATTGATATCCTCGGCGATACGATACGAGAAATCCTCGCGGGTGACGGCGCACGGCTGGACGATCTCGGCGTCGAGGCGGCCGGTCGCGGCGATCCCCTCATCGCCTTCGGCAAAGGTCACCTCGGCGATCAACCGCTCGATCGCGGTGACGGCGAACCGCCGGGCGAGGGCGGCGCGCTCGTCTTCGCTCGCCTCGATCCGCATGTCCGCCGCCGGCAAGGACCGGACCTTGACGGGGCGGGTCATCTCAGCGGGCGCGGTCATGCAAATTCGCCGGCGCGCAACTGGGCGACATTGGTGCGTTCGAGCCGGGCGTCCAGCCGCATCATGCGTTCGGCAAGGGCCTCTGCCTCGTCCTCCTGCGCGAGGGTGACATTGCGGCGCAGGGCGGCGGCCAGCGCGCCGCGGTCCTCCTCGGCGATCGCACGGCGATAGGCGCCCAGCCGTCCGCCCATGCTGCTCATCAGGGTACCGATCTTCTTGCCCACGGTGGGGTCGCCGATGCCTGCCTCGCGCAACTGGCCTTCCATATCCTCGATGAACAACTCGGTGAGCAGGGCGGTGTGCGGCGTCAGTTCGGCTTCGTCTTCCATCCGCATCAGCACCAGGCTGAGCACCAGCGTCACCATGTCGAACCGCCCTTCCAGCGTATCGGCGACCCCGCACATCCGGTAATATTCGGGATCGCGCGCCTCGGCGACGATGCGATGCCACAGGGGGCGCCATTGTTCGCGCGGATCGGGCGCGGTTCCGAACAGGCGGGCGAAGAAGGACATTGCAGGCAGGCTCCGGCTGGCGTCGTTCAGTGGCAATTCAAGGTGCGCCGACGAAGGCACCCGGGTTCAATCCATCGCCGCACGTTGCACGATGATGCACCGCGGTCTAGGGCGCGTGTCGATATAAGGCGCCGGCCGCGCTCGCCAAGCCGGTGCCGCATCACGGAGTTTTGCAGGTTCCCATGAACGCATCGAAGATCGCCGCATTGAGTGTGCTGGCCGCGGCCGCAATCGGCAGCGCCGGGTGCAGTTCCATCCGCGAATCCCGCGGGTATGTCGTCGACGCCACGCTGGTCGATGTGGTGCAGCCCGGGATCGACAACCAGCGCAGCGTCGAGGCGACGCTGGGCCGGCCGACTTTCACCAGCCAGTTCGGCGAGCCCACGTGGTATTATGTGTCCAGCGTGACGGGTCGCAAGCCGTTCGTCCGTCCCGAAATTCGCCAGCAGCAGGTGCTGGCCGTCAAGTTCGACCGCGCGGGCAACGTGATCGCTGCGGATCGCAGCGGGATCGAGAAGGTCGTCTATCTCTCGCCCGACGGTGACGAGACGCCGACCCTGGGCCGGGAGCGCAGTTTCCTCGAGGACCTGTTCGGCAATATCGGGACGGTCGGCCAGCCCGGTCTGGGCGGCGGTGCCACCGGGCCGGCGGGCCCTGGCGGCTGAGGTACGGCCCGGTCCGGCAGCTTGCTTGACGCAAGGGCAAGCCGCCCCATATCCTGCCGCATGAGAGGCAGAGACGAAAGCCACGGACTGACCCGGTGGCACGGCACCACGATCATCGGCGTCAGGCGGGGGGACCGCATCGTCATCGCCGGTGACGGGCAGGTGTCGATGGGCAACACGGTGATGAAGCCCAATGCCCGCAAGGTCCGGCGGATCGGCGAGGGCGGCAAGGTCGTCGCCGGGTTTGCCGGTGCCACCGCCGATGCCTTCACCCTGTTCGAACGGCTCGAAAAGAAGCTCGAGCAGTACAGCGGGCAGTTGCTGCGCGCCGCGGTGGAACTCACCAAGGACTGGCGGACCGACAAATATCTGCGCAATCTCGAGGCACTGATGATCGTTGCCGACAAGGACAATCTTCTCGTCCTCACCGGCAATGGCGACGTGCTGGAACCCGAAGGCGGGATCACCGCGATCGGTTCGGGCGGCAATTATGCGCTCGCGGCGGCCAAGGCGATCGCCGATTACGAGGCCGACGCCGAAGTCATCGCGCGCAAGGCCATGGCCGTCGCGGCCGAAATCTGCGTCTTCACCAACGGAAACGTGACGGTCGAGACCGTCTGAGGCTTCATGGACAATCTGACACCCAAGGCGATCGTCGCGGCGCTCGACGAGCACATCATCGGCCAGAAAGAGGCCAAGCGCGCAGTTGCGGTGGCCTTGCGCAACCGCTGGCGGCGCCAGCGGCTGGCACCCGATCTGCGCGACGAGGTGACGCCCAAGAACATCCTGATGATCGGCCCCACCGGCTGCGGCAAGACCGAGATCAGCCGCCGCCTGGCGAAGCTTGCCGAGGCGCCGTTCGTCAAGGTCGAGGCGACCAAGTTCACCGAGGTCGGCTATGTCGGCCGCGATGTCGAACAGATCGCCCGCGACCTCGTCGAGGAAGCGATCCGGCTGGAGAAGGAGCGGCGCCGCGAGGCGGTGCGCGAAAAGGCCAGCGAGGCAGCGATGGACCGCCTGTTGAGCGCCCTCGTCGGCGATAATGCCAGCACCGCCACGCGCGAGGCGTTTCGCGAACGGATCGTCCAGAACGCGATGAACGAGACCGAGGTCGAGATCGAGGTCCGCGACGCGCCGGCAAGCTCGATGGAGATCCCCGGAATGCCCGGCAATGTCGGGATGATCGACCTGTCCGACATGCTCGGCAAGGCGATGGGCCGCGCGCCGACCAAGCGCCGCAAGCTCAAGGTCCCCGATGCGTGGGACAAGCTGGTCGAGGAAGAGGCGGAAAAGCGCATGGACCAGGACGATGTCGCCCGGGTCGCGCTGGAGAACGCCGAAACCAATGGCATCGTGTTTCTCGACGAGATCGACAAGATCGCGGTCAGCGACGTGCGCGGCGGTTCGGTCAGCCGAGAAGGCGTGCAGCGCGACCTGCTGCCTTTGATCGAAGGTACGACGGTCGCGACCAAGTACGGACCGATGAAGACCGACCACGTGCTTTTCATCGCCAGCGGTGCGTTCCACGTCGCCAAGCCATCCGACATGCTGCCCGAGCTTCAGGGACGCCTGCCGATCCGCGTCGAACTGCGGGCGCTAACCGAAGAGGATTTCGTCCGCATCCTGTCCGAGACCCGGGCCAATCTGGTGGAGCAGTATCGTGCCCTGATCGCCACCGAAGAGGTCACTCTCGACATCACATCCGATGCGATAACCGAAGTTGCCCGGATCGCAGCGCGGGTCAACGAAAGCGTCGAGAACATCGGCGCCCGTCGGTTGCAGACGGTCATGGAACGATTGCTCGAGGAAATCAGCTTCGAGGCCGAGGATCATGCGGGCAAGACGATCACGGTCGATGCGGCCTATGTGCGCGAGCGACTGGACGATCTGGCCGGCGACCGGGATCTGTCGAAATACATCTTGTGACCGGCTGACCGCGGGCTAACCTCCGGCAGCTGCAAACAGGGGTTCCAGCCATGCCCACAGGTCGCTGCCATTGCGGCAAGATCGCTTACCGCTTTACCGGCGAACCCGGCCATAGGTCCGTCTGCCACTGCGAGGATTGCCGCCGCTGTGCGGGGGCGACCGGAGTGGCCTGGCTGTCTGTCGCGCGGGACCAGTTTGCGATCGAACGGGGGGAGCCGAGGCTCTACCGGTCGTCAGAGAATACCGAACGCTATTTTTGCGGCGATTGCGGCAGCGGGCTCTATTACGTGAACGAACAGGTGCTTCCCGGCCTCGTCGATATCCAGATCGCCACGGTCGACAATCCGGAAGCCTATCCGCCCGAACTGCACGTCCAGATGGACGACGCGCTGGCGTGGGAGGCAGGACTGCCGGGCCTGCCAGCCTTCGCCCGCTACCCCGGCTGATCGCCAGCCTATTCGGCTGCGTCGGGAAGATCCTCGGCTTCGGCCTGCTGACGGGCCCACATCTCGGCGTAGAGACCGCCGGCGCGCAGCAGTTCGCCATGCCGCCCGCTTTCGGCCAGCTTGCCCTGTTCGAGCACGAGGATGCGGTCGGCATCGGCGATGGTCGACAGGCGATGCGCGATCGCCAGCGTGGTGCGATTCTCGCTCACTTCTCGCAAGGTGCGCAGGATGTCCTGTTCGGTTCGCGAATCGAGCGCGCTGGTCGCCTCGTCGAGCAGGAGGATGGGCGGATCCTTCACCAGGGTGCGGGCGATGGCGACACGCTGCTTCTCGCCGCCCGAAAGTTTCAGGCCGCGTTCGCCCACTTCGGTCTCGAAACCATCCGGCAACCGCTCGATCAGTGACGTGATCGAGGCGGCGGCGGCGGCGGCCACGATGTCGTCATTGGTCGCGCCCTCGCGGCCATAGGCGATGTTGTAACCGATGGTGTCGTTGAACAGCACGCTGTCCTGGGGGACGATCCCGATATGGGCGCGCAGCGAGGCTTGCGTGACGGCCGCGATATCCTGCCCGTCGATAAGGATGCGGCCGCTCGTCGGGTCGTAGAAGCGGAACAGCAGGCGGGCGATCGTGCTCTTGCCCGCGCCCGAGGGGCCGACGATGGCGACATGACTGCCCGCCGGTACCTCGAAGCTGAGGCCGTGCAGGATCGTGCGCTCCTTCTCGTAGCCGAACACCACATCCTCGAACACGATCGAGGGCCGGCGCACGATGAGGGCGGGGGCGCCGGGCCGGTCCGCCACCTCGACCTGCTGGTCGATGAGGTCGAACATCGCCGCCATGTCGATGATGCCCTGGCGGATCGTGCGATAGACCCAGCCCAGCATGTCGAGCGGGCGGAAGAGCTGCGTAAGGTAGGTGTTGACGAAAACGAGGTCGCCGGTGGTGAGGTCACCCCGGCTCCACCCCCAGACCGTGTAGGCCATGGCGGCGCCCATCAGCAGGTTCATGATCAGCGCCTGCACGATGTTGAGCAGGCCGAGCGAATTCTCGCTCTTGATCGCGGCCTCGGCATAGGCGTGGGCGGCGCGTGAATACCGCTGCTTCTCGCGCCCTTCGGCGCCGAAATACTTGACCGTCTCGTAGTTCAGCAGGCTGTCCACCGCGCGGGCCAGCGCCTGCCCGTCGAGGTCGTTCATCTGCTTGCGCAGCCGGGTGCGCCATTCGGTGATCCAGCGGGTCACCGCGACATAGGCGACCACCGTCAGCGCCGTCGCCAGCACCAGGCCCCAGCCGAAGTTGATGTAGAAGATCACTCCCACCGCCACGACCTCGACGATCGTGGGGGCGATGTTGAACAGCAGGAAATAGAGCATCGAATCGATGCTCTTGGTCCCGCGCTCGATGGTCTTGGTGACTTCGCCGGTGCGGCGCGAAAGGTGGAACCGCAGCGACAGGCGGTGGAGCCGGGCGAAGGTATCCTCGGCCAGGTTGCGGGTCGCCTCCTGTCCGACCCGCTCGAACACGATGTTGCGGGCATTGTCGAAGCCGACCGAGGCAAAGCGTCCCGCGGCGTAGGCGACGACGAAGGCCATCGCCACCATTGCCGCCTCGTTCGCCGGGGCGGTCATCGTATCGACGGCACGCTTGTAGACGTAAGGCAGCACCAGCGTGGTCGCCTTGGCGATCAGGACCAGCAGCATCGCCCCGACGATGCGCTTCTTCAGCTGCTCTTCGCCCTTGGGCCACAGATAAGGGATGAAACGCTTGAGCGTCGACCAGTTGTCGGCGCTGTCGCGATCGCGGGAGGTTACGGTATCGGGGGGCATCGCGCTGCAATCTGGTCGCTGGCGATGGCGTGCGCAAGCAGGCCGGGCGAGCGGGCGAGACGTGCGAAAATCCGATTCGCTGGCAGAGATTCGCGATCGAGGCGTGAATCACCCGATAGATCGCGCGAACGGCCCGCTGAATCGGTGCCAGAAGCGCGCTTCCGGCGTTCGAAATCGAGATCTGGGTTCGATTCAGTCGTCTCTGACAGGCGAAGCCATGGGAGGGATCAGAGATTTGGCTGGTCAAAAACGGCGGATTTCCGCGAGTTTTGAAGAAAAGCGCAATAAAATTGTAAAAAGCCGTTGACCGAATCCCGACCCCCACCTATTTGGCCCTCACCGACGCGGCGCTGACGGCTTCCACCGCCACCCGCAACGGTCGCCAACAGAGACGGACAACCGGCCCCCGGTTCAAATCGGGGACCATACGTTGTCCGCCTAACACTGTCTCGGCGGCTCTTTGACATTGTTGGTTTTTGATGAAGGGACATGTGGGCGACGGCGCCCGGTCCGGGGACCTCAAGGCTCCGGTAACCGGTTAACCTAAGCCGATCGCCACATCCGATCGCGGGCTCCACGCCTGCCCGGATGGCAAGCATGTTCATTCGTATCCATTACGTTTGACAGTGCAGGTATCGGCTCCTTGAAGCTCATGCCATGCAGGCGGACGGGGCTTTCCCCCGTGCTTGTTTGGTGTGTGACACAAACTTGAGAGTTTGATCCTGGCTCAGAACGAACGCTGGCGGCATGCCTAACACATGCAAGTCGAACGAGACCTTCGGGTCTAGTGGCGCACGGGTGCGTAACGCGTGGGAACCTGCCCTTAGGTTCGGAATAACTCAGAGAAATTTGAGCTAATACCGGATAATGTCTTCGGACCAAAGATTTATCGCCTTTGGATGGGCCCGCGTAGGATTAGGTAGTTGGTGAGGTAAAGGCTCACCAAGGCGACGATCCGTAGCTGGTCTGAGAGGATGATCAGCCACACTGGGACTGAGACACGGCCCAGACTCCTACGGGAGGCAGCAGTGGGGAATATTGGACAATGGGCGAAAGCCTGATCCAGCAATGCCGCGTGAGTGATGAAGGCCTTAGGGTTGTAAAGCTCTTTTACCAGGGATGATAATGACAGTACCTGGAGAATAAGCTCCGGCTAACTCCGTGCCAGCAGCCGCGGTAATACGGAGGGAGCTAGCGTTGTTCGGAATTACTGGGCGTAAAGCGCACGTAGGCGGCTTTTTAAGTCAGGGGTGAAATCCCGGGGCTCAACCCCGGAACTGCCTCTGAAACTGGAAAGCTAGAATCTTGGAGAGGCGAGTGGAATTCCGAGTGTAGAGGTGAAATTCGTAGATATTCGGAAGAACACCAGTGGCGAAGGCGACTCGCTGGACAGGTATTGACGCTGAGGTGCGAAAGCGTGGGGAGCAAACAGGATTAGATACCCTGGTAGTCCACGCCGTAAACGATGATAACTAGCTGTCCGGGTTCATGGAACTTGGGTGGCGCAGCTAACGCATTAAGTTATCCGCCTGGGGAGTACGGTCGCAAGATTAAAACTCAAAGGAATTGACACACC
>NZ_JBHWMI010000048.1:0-7197 GCF_043423005.1 Qipengyuania sp.
CGCGTTTTCGGCAGGTGTCGTTCTTCCATCTTTTCCTGGCCCCTCGTGGCGCGGCAAGGCCGTTTTGCCGCGCCAGCTTGCCGCCCATGTGCCGCCCTTCCATCCGGTGACCCCGGCGGCGGTGGGACTGTGTATCAACCCATCGGTAGCTGCCGGCATATCGATGTCGTAAACAGGGGGGTTCAGAGCAGCCCGAGTTTCTGCAACCGTCCGGCAAGGATGCCCGGCATGATGTCGCCCTGATGTTCGCCCTCGGCAAGGTCGCGGGGCGGCTCGCCCTTCAGATAGCGCCAGCCCTGATGCGCGCGCTTGGGGCGGGGCAGCACCGGGACAAGGCGGGGTTCGAGGTGAATGAACCAGCAGCCGTTATCCTGCTGCTCGAAGCCTGTAACGGGCGAACGCGCGACGATGTTGTGCTGATGAATCCAGAACAGCGAGCCGCCGATGCATTCTTCCCAGCGTGTCGGACGATAGCGGGTGTGGACCGAAACCCGCGGGCGGTTGGCGAACCAGCTTTCGATATCGCCATAGGTCTGCGCGCCGAAAGCGATCTTGGTCAGGTTGAGCGGCATCGCAGGCATATGGGGGACCGCGGCGATCTCTCAACCCGCGCGCGACTTCCGCGGGTCATCCGCCTCTTCGGTTCGCGCCTTGTCGGCACCGGATGACTAGCCGGCAACCCCGCTCGCCACCGCAAGGCCGAGAAAGGCGAAGAAGCCCATCGAATCGGTAATCATCGTCACGAACACGCTGCTGGCGACTGCCGGATCCTGCCGCATCCGGTCGAAGGCCACCGGCACCAGCACCCCGGCGAGCCCGGCCGTGGCGACATTCACCACCATTGCCGCAGCGATCACTCCTCCAAGCCGGGGCGTGAACACCGCCCCCGTCGCCATGCCGATCAGCACGGCGATGGTGATGCCGTTGAGCATGGCGACGCGGAACTCGCGCCACAGGATGCGCCGGGTGTTGGTGCGGGTCAGCTGGTTCATGGCGATCGCGCGCACCGTCACCGCCATCGTCTGGGTGCCGGCATTGCCGCCAATGCTGGCGACGATCGGCATCAGCACGGCAAGCGCCACCAGCTGCTCGATCGCGGCCCCGAACATGGCGATGATGACGCTGGCGACCAGCGCCGTGCCGAGATTGGCGATCAGCCAGCGCACGCGGCTCGAATAGGCTTCGCGGATCGGCTCGTTGATGTCGCCTTCGCCCGCGCCCGACATCAGCAGCGCGTCCTCGCCCGCTTCCTCGGCGATGATATGGACTACGTCGTCGACCGTCATCTGGCCGACCAGCCGCCCGTCCTCGTCCACCACCGCAGCGCTGATGAGGCCGTATTTCTGGAACATCAGCGCGACCTCTTCCTGATCGAGGGTCGCGGGGATCAGCGTCTGATCGCGCTTCATCACGTCGCTGAGCGGGATCGAGCGCGGCGTGCGCAGGATCCACGAAAGCTGGCAGGTGCCCACCGGGTGGTGCCGCTGGTCGACCACGAACACCTCGAGGAAATCGTCCGGCAGGTCGCGCCCGTCGCGCAGGTAATCGATGAGATCGCCGACCGTGATGTGCCCCGGCACGGCGACGAATTCGCGGCTCATGAGGCGGCCGGCGGTCTCTTCCGGATAGGCCAGCGCGGTCTGGATGGCGATGCGGTCTTCGGGGTCGAGTTCGGCCAGGATGGCGCGCTGGTCATCCTCGTCGAGGTCCTCGATCAGCTGGACCGCATCGTCGGTTTCCAGCTGTTCGGCGATCTGGGCTACCGCTTCGGCCGGCAGCGCCTCCATCATCTCGTCGCGGACATAGTCGTTGAGCTCGGCAACGACGTCGGAGGTCATGAGGTCGGTGATCGCCGCGGCGAGGCGATGGCGTTCGTCCGGCTCGAACAGTTCGAGCAGGTCGGCGACGTCGGCCGGGTGAAGCGGCTCGACCAGATCGTAGACCGCGCCGGTATCGCCGGCTGCCAGCGCATCCCTTACCGCACGGACGAAGCCGCGCTTGAGCGTGTTCTCCTCGTCCATCCGCTCGTCGTCGATGCGGTCGTCCGGGCGGCCCTCCTCGGCCGGCGGGGTTTCCAGCAGCAGGTCGTCGTCAGGATGGCGCGGCTGGTCCGACATGGCGCCGCTCTAGGCGGAGGCCGGCGAAAAGCAAGCGGTGACACCGGCGGATGTGCTGCTAGAGAAGCGGCACGCCGGCCCGGCCGCACCGGGCCCGAACGCATGGAGAAACATACTATGGCCGACACGCTGACTCTCACCCTCGACACCGGCAATGGCGAAACCGGCGATGTCGTGATCAAGCTGCGCCCCGATCTTGCGCCGGGCCACGTCGCCCGGATCACCGAGCTGGCGCAGGAAGGCTTCTACGACGGCGTGCCGTTCCACCGCGTCATCCCCGGCTTCATGGCCCAGGGCGGCGACGGCGGGAACGGCGACGGCACCGGCGGATCGACCAAGCCCGACCTGAAGGCCGAGTTCAACGCCGAACCGCACGTGCGCGGCACATGCTCGATGGCCCGCACCAGCGTTCCCGACAGCGCCAACTCGCAGTTCTTCATCTGCTTCGACGATGCGACCTTCCTTGACCGGCAGTACACGGTGTGGGGCCAGGTCGAGAGCGGAATGGAGCACGTCGACGCGCTCCCCAAGGGCGAACCGCCGCGCAATCCCGGCAAGATCGTCAAGGCGACGGTGGGGTGAGGTAACAGCGGCGACAGGCGCGCCTTACGCGTTGATAGCGACATCTCGAGTGGCTAAGGCGCGCTTTCCCATGACCACCAGGACCGCCCCCCAGACCTACCGGGTCAAGAGCTTCGGCTGCCAGATGAACGTCTATGACGGCGAGCGCATGGCCGAGCTGCTTGCCGCGCAGGGCATCGCGCCAGCGGCGGAGGGGGAGGAAGCGGATCTCGTCGTCCTCAACACCTGCCACATCCGCGAAAAGGCGGCGGAAAAGGTCTATTCCGATATCGGCCGGCTCACCAAGGCGGGCCGGGCGGCAGGAAAGCAGCCGCTGATCGCGGTCGCCGGGTGCGTCGCGCAGGCCGAGGGCGAGGAGATCATGGCCCGCGCGCCGGCGGTCAGCATGGTCGTCGGCCCGCAGGCCTATCACCGGCTGCCCGAAATGCTCGCCAGAGCGGTCGAGGGCGAGCGCGCGACCGATACCGACATGCCGGCCATCGCCAAGTTCGCCGCACTGCCGGAACGCCGCCGCATCGCGCCGGCCGCGTTCCTGACGGTGCAGGAAGGCTGCGACAAGTTCTGCACCTATTGCGTCGTCCCCTATACCCGCGGGGCGGAGATCAGCCGCCCCTATGCCGATCTCGTCACCGAGGCACGCAAGCTGGTCGATGCCGGTGCGCGGGAGATCACCCTGCTGGGCCAGAACGTCAGCGCGTGGAGCGGCGCGAACGACCGGGGCCACCGCATCGGCCTCGCCGGGCTGATCCGCGACCTTGCCGAGGTCGATGGCCTTGCGCGCATTCGCTACACCACCAGCCACCCGGCCGACATGGATGACGATCTCATCGCCGCACATGGCGAGATCGACAAGCTGATGCCGTTCCTCCATCTGCCGGTGCAGGCGGGGAGCGACCGGGTGCTGCGCGCGATGAACCGCAGCCACACGGCGGAAAGCTATCTGAACCTCCTCGACCGGTTCCGCGCCGCCCGGCCGGACATCGCGCTAAGCGGAGATTTCATCGTCGGCTTTCCGGGCGAGAGCGAGGCCGAGTTCGCCGATACCCTGGCCCTGGTCGATGCCGTCGGTTACGCGCAGGCGTTCAGCTTCAAGTATTCGCCGCGCCCGGGCACCCCGGCGGCGACCATGCCCGGCCAGATCGCGCCGGAGGTGATGGACGAGCGGCTGCAGCGCCTCCAGGCGGCGCTCAACCGCGATCAGCTGGCGTTTAATCGCAACACGCTGGGCCGCACCTGCGAAGTGCTGGTCGAACGCAAGGGCAAGCACCCCGGCCAGTGGCTCGGCAAGTCGCCCTGGCTGCAAAGCGTATGGTTTGCCGACGAACCCGGGCACGGCGCGGCGATCGGGGATGTCGTGACGGCGGATCTGGTCGAGGCCGGTCCCAATTCGATGCGCGGGGCCCTGCGCCAAGTCCGCGCCGCCTGAACGCGTCGCAGAGCGATTTCCACTACCCCGTCGCGCCCCGGCTTGCGTGACCGCTGCCAGCGCCTAAATTCCGACTCGCAATCGAAAGGAGCGCATGGCCCGCAAACCCGTCCGCGAGGCACAACCTGCCTTCAGCCCCTCGCCCCGTCCGCAGCGTCAGATTCGCCGCGCGCAGGTCGATCTCAGTTTCGAAAACCAGAGCTTGCTGGGCGTCCTGTTCGGGCAGTTCGATGCCAATCTGGTGCAGGTGGAGAACCGTCTCGGCGTGTTCATTTCCGCGCGCGGCAACCAGCTTCACGTCGAAGGGCCCGAGGATAGCGTCGCCCGCGCGCGCGATGTGCTTAACGCCATGTATGACCGCCTCGCGCTGGGGCAGGATCTCGATCAGGGCGCGATCGAGGCGTTGATCGCGATGTCGGACGAACCCACGCTGGACGGGATCATGGACGCGGATCTCAAGGGTCCGCCGATCATGATCCGCACCCGGCGCAAGACCATCGTGCCGCGCAGCGCCACGCAGGCGACCTACATGCGCAGCCTGGTGCGGGACGATATCATCTTCGCACTCGGCCCGGCGGGGACGGGCAAGACCTATCTTGCCGTGGCCCAGGCGGTGGCGCAGCTCATTTCGGGGAGTGTCCAGCGCCTGATCCTCAGCCGCCCGGCGGTGGAGGCGGGGGAGAAGCTCGGCTTCCTGCCCGGCGACATGAAGGACAAGGTCGATCCCTACCTGCGCCCGCTCTATGACGCGCTGTATGATTGCATGCCGCCCGAGCAGGTCGAGCGACGGCTGGCGAGCGGCGAGATCGAGATCGCGCCCATCGCCTTCATGCGTGGGCGCACCCTGGCGGACAGTTTCATCATCCTCGACGAAGCGCAGAACACCACCCGCGAGCAGATGAAGATGTTCCTCACCCGCTTCGGCCAGAACAGCCGCATGGTCGTCTGCGGCGACCCCCGCCAGGTCGACATTCCCGGCGGCGACCGCATGAGCGGCCTCGCCGATGCGGTGGAGAAGCTCGAAGGCGTCGAAGGCTTCGGCACTATCCGCTTCACCTCCGCCGACGTTGTGCGCCACCCGATCGTTGGCCGGATCGTCGAGGCTTACGAGGGGCGGGGGGAGTAGACTCGCGAAGGCTGGTTACGACCCAAATTGCGGACATTGCTGAACTAATTTGTTTTTCTGCAAATCTGCCATTCGGATTTGAATTGAAGAGATTTCCCCAAAACGAATGGTTGGCGTCCTGCTGACAACCTCTTGATCCTATGCCAGTGCTCATGGAACCGGGAGGGCAGCGTCTTGAGAAAACCCATTGTTGTTATTTGCAGCTTGGTTATCGCCGCTGGGCTGGTTGCGTTGGCGATCTCGTTAGTGATGGGGGGAATGCGCGAGTTCCCCCTTAACTTTGCGATCGCGGGAGTTTTGGCGTTTGCTGTGGGCCTGCCTCTTTACTTGGCGGCAGATTCCGCCGGCAAAGCGTCGTTGGTAACAGCGGCGCTAACCGGGTTCGTTGTCGGTGCAGCAATTCCTACCCTTCTGGTGCTGACGGGACCGGCGGCTGACACCGCTTCAGTCGGCGGAACCGCAACGGTGGTTGACGGCTCTTACACGGTCGTCGGGTGGCTTCAGAACCTCGGAATGATCCTCGGCTTTGGCGCAGCTGGTGCTATAGGCGGCGCAGCGTTTTGGGCAGTTGTCCATGGTCCAGGCGATCCTGCGGAAGTCGGTAACGTCCGCATAGCCATCCTAGTGGGCGCTGCTGCTTGCGTGCTAGTTGCGGCTTTCACCACGACCAGCCTCACCAGGGATAGGACTTGCCATAATCCGGGGAGAAATGGCGCGACCTCGATCAGCCCTATTGCTGGATTCACCCTTCTGGCCGGGAAGGATCAGTGGCCTAAGGTCGAAGCGATTCTCGAGAAGTTCCAACGTTCGAACTATTGGGCCATCCGACGTGATGTCAGGTTAGGCAATGACTTCCCTTGGTTCCAAATCAGCATCTGCGAGGAACCTGGCACTCAGATATTCGTCAGCGGCCGTCTCGATTTGGGGGGGCGTGATGAAGTCCGGTTCGATGCGTATATTTTTGCGAATGGGGCCGAGTGGAAGGAAGCTCTCCGCTCGATCCACAACGCGGTAAAATCGCAGCAGCTTGGCGAGCTCAGATACGAGCGCGGCGAGGAATGGTCGGCCGAAGCACCAGCATGGCTGGGCTCCGGCGATGAGGCGACTAGGCAAACCGGTGATCCGTCCCGCGACCTTGACTGAAAAATGACGTTGTTATCTCAGGCCATAGCTTCAAGACCAGACCTTCCGCTTCCCACTAATAGCGGAGCTTCGCACAATCTTTCCTACCCGGCGTTGCTCGGCTAGCTGAACCGAATGGCTCTGACCTCGTCCAAACTCCTGCACACTCTCATGGCTAAACCCGGAGGCCGCTTTTCCCCCCCAGGACAGTGTGACAAGTGTGACACGTCCTCGGCGGGTGCTGGCTGATGGACCTCGATATCGACAGCGAAGGCTGGCCCGCGAATGCCGAATGGGACGCGCTGGCTGACCGCGCGCTGGCGGCGGCGCAAGCGGTCGAGCCGTTGCTTGCCAACCCCCGGCTCAGCGCCTCGCTCCTGTTCACCGGTGATGCCGAAGTTCATGCGCTCAACCGCGAATGGCGGGGGAAGGACAAGCCGACCAATGTGCTGTCCTTTCCGATGCTCGGTCGCGAGGAGCTTGCCGGACTTGCTCCCGATGGCCCGCCCAAGATGCTCGGCGATCTGGCGCTCGCCCACGAGACCTGCGCGCGCGAGGCGGCGGAAAAGGGCGTTCCGATCGCGCATCATGCCGCGCACCTGATCGTCCACGGGCTGCTCCACCTTGCGGGGCACGATCATGTCGACAGCGACGAGGAGGCCGAGGCGATGGAGGCGCTGGAAATCGCGGCGCTTGCCAAGATGGGGATAGCGAACCCATATGCGGATCGCGATTAAGAGGAGCGCGTTGAGCGGCCATGGCCGATTCCACATCATCCGCGGGAGACGCGGACAGTAGCGGCGGGCTGTGGCCCGCCATACGCA
>NZ_JBHWMI010000066.1:0-54744 GCF_043423005.1 Qipengyuania sp.
TTGTGCGATGGGGGCCAGCCTCGCCGGGATGGCGGCCAGCCCCGCCGCGAAGGCGGGCAGGGCGGCGCACCGCAGGGCAAGCGACCGGCCCGGAGCCGCAATCGCGGCAGCGGCGGGCGGTAACGCGCGGCCCCTCGGGGCATGGTGATTGGCGTGCGGGAGCGGTTGCCCTTGGCAGCCCCCGCCGCCATATCGCCGGCTCACCCGCAACCGGAGCCGCTTCATGCCCGCAGACTACGATTACGATCTCTTCACCATCGGCGCGGGTTCGGGCGGAGTGCGCGCCAGCAGGGTTGCCGCGGCCCATGGCGCCAAGGTTGCGGTGGCCGAGGAATACCGGGTGGGCGGCACCTGCGTCATCCGCGGCTGCGTGCCCAAGAAGATGCTCGTTTACGGCGCGCATTTTGCCGAGGATCTGGAGGACGCGCGCAAGTTCGGCTGGACGCTGGGCGAATGCCGCTTCGACTGGAAGGCCTTGCGTGACAACGTACTGGCCGATGTCGACCGACTGAACGGCGCCTATACCGACACCTTGCAGAACCACGGGGTGGAAATCTTTCACGAGCGCGCCCGCATCACCGGCGAGCACGAGATCACCCTCGCCGGCGGCAGGACGGTGACGGCGCGATACATCCTCGTCGCCACCGGGGCGACGCCCCACGTGCCGGAATGCCCCGGTTCCGAACTCGGGATCACCAGCAACGAGGCGTTTCATCTCGACGATGTTCCGCGGCGCGTCCTGATCGCCGGCGGCGGCTATATCGCCAATGAATTCGCCGGCATCTTCAACCAGTTCGGCGCGCACGTCACCATCGTCAACCGCAGCGACCTGATCCTGCGCCAGTACGACGAGAGCCTGCGCGATCGGCTGCTGAAGATCAGCGTCACCAAGGGCATCGACTTTCGCTTTCACGCCGAGTTCCGCGGCATCGAGAAGACCGACGACGGGGCGCTGCGCGTGGCGATGACCGGTTACGACGACATCGAGGTCGATTGCGTCCTCTTCGCCACCGGCCGCGTTCCCAATACCGGCGGACTGGGGCTTGAGAGCATCGGGGTCGAACTGGGCGACAAGGGAGAGGTCAAGGTCGACCGCTTTTCGCGCACCAACCGCGATCACGTCTATGCGGTGGGCGATTGTACCGACCGGGTGCAGTTGACCCCGGTGGCAATCCGCGAAGGGCAGGCGTTCGCCGATACGGTGTTCGGCAACAACCCCACCACGGTCGACTACGATGCCATACCCAGCGCGGTGTTCAGCCATCCCCCGATGGCCGGGGTCGGCATGACCGAGGGCGAGGCGCGCAACAAGCTCGGCACGGTCAAGGTCTATCAATCGGATTTCCGGCCGATGAAGCACGTCCTTGCCGGGCGTAACGAGCGCAGTCTCTACAAGATGATCTGCGACGGCGATAACGACCGGATCGTCGGCCTCCACATGATCGGGCCCGAGGCGCCGGAGATCATGCAGGCCGCCGCGATCGCGGTGAAGGCGGGGCTGACCAAGGCGGACTTCGACGCCACCGTGGCCCTCCACCCGACGATGGCCGAAGAACTGGTGCTGATGCGGTAGGGACGATGGTGTCGCCGCGGCACGGATCGGGGGCGGGCATTGCACGGCAGGCAACCGGCCGTCAAAAGGACCGCCGGCGAATCAGGGGCGGGGGACGACACGGATGAACATGCTCGCATCGAACGGACAGCTGCGCGCCTCCTTGCTACGCTGGGCGCTGTTCACCGTGCCGCTGATCGTGCTGCTGGGATTCCTCTCGGGCCAGAGCGGCAGCCCCGAGAGCGCGTGGTTCCAGTCGCTCGACAAGCCGTCGACCTTCCCGCCGCCGGCAACCTTCGGGATCGTCTGGGCCATCCTCTATGTCCTGATCGGCATCGCACTGGCGCTGGTATGTGCGGCCTGGGGTGCGCGCGCCCGGCCTGCGGCACTTGTCGCTTTCGTCGTGCATTTCGCGCTCAACCTTGCCTGGACTCCGACATTCTTCGGTGCCCAGCAACTGACCTGGGGGCTGATCGTCATCCTGCTGGTCGACGTGACCTTGGTGATCGTGATCGCGCTGTTCTGGAAGGTGCGGCGTATCGCGGGTATGCTGCTGCTGCCCTATCTTGCCTGGGTCCTGTTCGCGAGCGTGCTGAACTGGCAGTTCCTGCAGCTCAACCCCGAGGCCGATGGCGGACTGCCGGGCGGCGCGACGGAGCGGGTTCGGATCGGCTGAAGCAGGCTGGACAAACCCCTGCCGCGCGCCCATCTGCCTCGTCATGCAGAGCCAGAACCCGCTGATCGCCGATTTCGTCAAGCTTGCCAACGCCGCCGCCGGGACATTCGCCGGCATGACCCGTGAAGCACGCGAGGCAGCCCGCGAACGCGCCAAGGAGGCGTTCGGCGGAATGGATTTCGTCAGCCGCGAGGAATTCGACGCGGTCAAGGCGATGGCTGCCCGCGCCCGCGAAGAAACCGAACGCCTGGCCGAACGGGTCGCTGCGCTGGAGAAGCGGCCAGACGGCAAAAGCGCCAACCTTTCCGAGGTTTGAAACCCGGCACCGCTTCGCCCGTTGGGCTGGCGAAAGGTGCCCTGTCATGTTCACGCAGCTCGATCCGACGATACCCCTTCACGTGCTTGGCAAGGGGGACGGATATGCAATCGGTATCATCGATTACGGGCAGGAACATAACCTGCTGTGGATCACCGCGATGGACGAAACCGGTGAAATCTGGTGTGCGCCCAATCCCACAGTCCGGATGCAGAAGAACTGGTCGATGGGCCGCGCACAGAGCCCCGCGGTCGCAGCCTCGCTGCGCCAGTCCGATCCGGCTCATGACGGGAGCGGGGTTTCCACCGCCGCCGCTTGACGCGGACCGCAGCTGACGATGCATCTGCGCGCGCCAGCCATCGTTCTTGCCGCCCGGGCGCATGGCGAAACGGCGGTCATCGCGCGGCTGCTGACTGCCGAGCACGGGGTCGTCGCCGGCTACGTGGCTGGCGGGCGCGGCCGGAACCTTCGCCCGGTGGTGATACCTGGCAATCTCGTCGAGGCGGAGGTCCGCGCGCGCAGCGACAGCCAGTTGCCCTTCGCCCGGCTGGAACTGGTGCGCAGCCGCGGTCCGTGGCTGGCGGAGCCGCTGCCCGCCGCCGCCATCGCCTGGGTCTGCGCGCTGACCGCCTCGGCTCTGCCTGAACGCAATCCCTATCCCGCCCTCCACGCCGCGCTCGGCGGACTGCTCGACGCGATCTGCACCGCTCCTTCGGCGCGCGGATGGGTTCCGGCGCTCGCCTCGTACGAGGTGCTGATGCTGCGCGAGCTGGGCTATGGCGGCAACCGGCCCGCCATCGCCGGCCTGGCCGAGGCGATGTCCTTGCTCGACCGGATCGGCCCGGCGATCCAGCGCCACCTGCTGGGCGATGCCCGGGCCGATATCTACGCCGCGCGCACCCTGCTGCGCGAACGGCTGCAACGCATTGGCGGGTGAGGCAAGTCGGCTGTTTGCATGTTGCTAACCATCTCTTGAGATTTCGCCGCTAAGCGGCAAGGGCGATGGACATGACGCCCTCCCTGCAACCGCGCACTGATAGCAAGCCTGCCACCGCCGGCGGACCCGAGCTTGCCATCGTGCTGCCGACCCTGAACGAACGCGACAATCTCGCACCGCTGGTCGAGCGGATCGAGAACGCGCTCGGCCCGGCGGGGTGGGAAGTGCTGATCGTCGACGACGATTCCAGGGACGGTACGGCGGATGAGGCGCGCCGCCTCTCGCGCACGGACCCGCGGGTGCGGGTCATCCAGCGGATCGGCCGCCGCGGCCTGTCGAGCGCGGCGATCGAAGGCTTCTGCGCCACCGCGGCGCCCTATGTCGCGGTGATGGACGCCGATCACCAGCACGATCCGCTGCTGTTGGTCGACATGCTGGCCGCCGTCCGCGGGGGGGAGGCAGAGGTCGCCGTCGCCAGCCGGTTTGCCGATGGTGCGAGCATGGCGGACTGGAACCGCCCCGACCGCGAGAAGCTGTCCAATCTCGCCAACACCCTGGCGCGCAAGCTGACCGGGGTGGACCTGTCCGATCCGATGAGCGGGTTCTTCCTGCTGCCCACCGCCACCGCCCGGGCACTGGCCCCGCGGCTTTCGGGCATCGGGTTCAAGATCCTGCTCGATCTGCTTGCCACCGCCGATACGCCGCTGCGGGTAAAGGACTTTCCGATGAACTTCTCCGCCCGCCGGTCCGGCGAATCAAAGCTCGATCGGGCGATCGCGCTCGATTTCCTGGCCGGCCTCTACGACAAGAGCTTCGGCCGCATCATTCCCACCCGGTTCGCCCTGTTCGGCACGGTCGGCGCGCTGGGCGTGCTGGTGCACATGGCGATCCTCTATGGTCTGATCCTCACCGTGGGGACGGCCTTCAGCTGGAGCCAGGCGATCGCGACCTTCGGGGCGATGACGTTCAACTTCTGGCTCAACAACTGGCTGACCTATCGCGACAAGCGGCTGGATACGCCGGATCGGCTGTTCTGGGGGTGGGTCAGCTTCATCGTCGCGTGCTCGATCGGTGCCTTCGCCAATGTCGCGGTCGCCACCACGATGCACGATGCCGGCTTTCATACCTTCCCCGCGGCACTCGTCGGGATCGCGATCGGCTCGGTCTGGAACTATGCGCTGTCGAGCCGCTTCGTCTGGGGCCGTTACTAGGCGTCAGCGCCAGCCGGGCAACCACGTCCACAGCGCGAACGCACCTTTGGTGGGGAGGGGCAGGGCGCTGAGGATCGGAAAGAACAGCACGAACAGGGCCACGCTGGCGGCAAGCGTCCAGCCGCTGGTACGGCGCCACCCGGCACGCCGCAGATCGTCCAGCGCCAGGGCGAGGGCGCCGAGCAGGAACAGCCCCGGCAAGGCATAATGATAGTAGAACTGGATCGGCTTGGCGGCGATGATCCACATTCCCAGACTCGCCGCATACAGCACCGCCGCCGCCCCGTGCGCCGGCTGATGACGGATCAGGCCCTGCCATGCACACCACAGGACCGCGGGCAGCCCCAGCCACATCGTCAGCGGGTTGCCGAGGAAGACTACCCCGCGCTGAGCCCCGTCGACGTTCTCGTACAGGAACCAGATCGCGCGGGTATTGAGCACCCATTGCGACCAGGTCGACTGGTAGGGGTGCGGCTTTCGCACCTGCTCCTGCAATTCGAGCATGAAGCGGTGATGCTCGATCAGTCCGCCCGGGATGGCATCATGGGCATAGAACCAGCCGGGCAGGAAAGTCGCCGCATAGGTGAGCAGGGGAACGACGCCGAGCCATACCGCAGCCTCGATCAGGGTCATTCCCGGTACCGGCATCCCCCGCCGGCTGAACAGGAGGTTGCGCCTGCCGGCGAGAAACCGCAGCACCAGGAAGGCGATGCCGGGCAGGACGACGAGCGGGATGGCGTTCCACTTCGCCCCGATCGCCAGCCCCAGCGCGACCCCGGCGGCGGCAAGGCGGACGCGGCCGCGTTCCGGTTCGCGCATCGCGGCTGCGATCTGCCAGTAGGCCAGCGCCACCGCCGCCAGCATGAAGATGTCGAGCATCGCGATGCGTGACAGCACGAACAGATGAAAGCCGCTGGCGATCAGAACGCCGCAGGCGATCGTGGCATAGCGACTGGCCGAAGCGAACCACATCGCCCGCATCGCGCCATAAAGGGTCAGCATCCCGGCGAGCGACGGGAGCAACCGCCAGCCCCACGCATTGTCGCCGAGCAGCCCGATCGACAGGGCCAGCAGTTCCTTGCCGAACAACGGATGCTCGCGATTGGCGAAGCGGTCGAGCGCGAGCAGCTCGCGCGCGGCGGGAATGTAGTGGATCTCGTCGAAATAATCGGCCGAGGGGACTGCGAGGTTCGCCAGCAGCAGGCCCCAGAAGGCCAGGGCCAGACCCGCGCACCACAGCCGGGGATCACGATCATGCACAGGCGGGCGGGGCATCGGCGCGGGTGCTTAGGCGAGGGGCCGATGCGAAACAACAGGCTTTGCTTGCCACGCCCGCACAGCGTTCCTAAGCGACCGGGTTCATGAAGAGAACCACCGGCACCGACCGTTCGCAGACCACCCGCTGGCGTCCCGCAACCCAGGCGATCCGCGGCGGCACCTGGCGCAGCGAGCATGGCGAGACCAGCGAGGCGCTGTTCCTGACCTCGGGCTACACCTACGACGATGCGACGACGGTGGCCGACCGGTTCGCCGGCACCGCCGAAGGCATGACCTATTCGCGGTTGCAGAACCCCACCGTCGCCATGCTGGAGGAGCGGATCGCGCTGCTCGAGGGTGCGGAGGCGTGCCGCGCCCAGGCCAGCGGAATGGCGGCGATGACGGCGGCGCTGTTGTGCCAGCTGTCTGCCGGGGATCACGTGGTCGGCGCGCGGGCGGCATTCGGATCGTGCCGCTGGCTGCTCGACAGCCTGCTGCCGCGCTTCGGGATCGAGACGACGATCGTCGACAGCGCCGACAATGACGCATGGGCCGCTGCGATACGGCCGAACACCCGGGTGTTTTTCTTCGAGACGCCGGCTAACCCGACGCTGGATATCGTCGACATGGCGCATGTCTGCGGGCTGGCGCGGGCGCACGGTATCGTCACCGTGGTCGACAACGCCTTTGCCACCAGCGCGCTTCAGCGGCCGATGGATTTCGGGGCCGATGTCGTCGCCTACAGCGCGACCAAGCTGATGGACGGGCAGGGCCGGGTGCTGGCGGGCGCGGTCTGCGGCTCGAAGGAGTGGATCGAGGAGGCGCTGCTCCCTTTTCAGCGCAACACCGGGCCCAACCTTTCGCCCTTCAACGCCTGGGTTGTGCTCAAGGGTCTGGAAACGCTGGACCTGCGGTCGCGGCAGCAGAGCGAGAATGCGTTGGAAGTCGGCCGCTTCATCGAGAAGCGGGTCGAACGGATGCGCCATCCCGGTTTGCCCAGCCATCCCCGGCATGAGCTGGCGATGCGGCAGATGTCGGCAGCGGGTCCGATCTTCGCCTTCGACCTGCGCGACCGCGCCGCCGCCTTCGCTCTGCTCGACGCGCTCGAGCTTATCGATATCTCCAACAATATCGGCGACGCGCGCACCTTGATGTGCCATCCGGCCAGTACCACCCATGCCGCAATGAGCACCGATGCGCGCGAGGAAATGGGCATCACCGAAGGCTTGCTCCGCATCAACGTCGGGCTCGAGGATGTGGAAGACCTGAAGGACGACCTCGACCGGGCGCTGACGGCTGCCGGGCTTTAGCGCGCTTCGTCGCGCCCATGTCGAAAAGCGCGCTCCCGGCCCTTGCGCGCGGGGGCGGGGAAACTAGGTTGGGGGCGTGATCAAGGGACTGTTCCAGCACAACGCCATGACCGACGGGATCACCGTGCGGGTCGCAGTCAATTACCTGCCCGAACAGTCGCAGCCCGAAGCGGGCAAGTGGTTCTGGGTCTATCACATCCGGATCGAGAACGCCTCGCACGAAACGGTGCGGCTGATGCTGCGGCACTGGCGCATCACCGATGGCCGCGGGATGGTCGCCCATGTCGATGGAGAGGGCGTCATCGGCGAACAGCCGCAGCTGCGCCCCGGGCAGAGCCACGATTACGTCTCGGGCTGCCCGCTCGAAACTCCGTTCGGATCGATGGAGGGGTTCTACACCTTCCACCGCGAGGACGGATCGCCGTTCGAAGTGAGGATCCCGTTCTTCCCGCTCGCCGCACCGGCAACTGCCGACTAGCGATTCAGTTCGGCGAGCGGTCGCTAGGTTCCAGCGAAATGATGTCCACCCCCGGCTCGCGCCCGGTCCACGATGCCAGCGCCGCCAGCTCCTTGCGCACGGGCTGCGTGATCAGCTTCTCGCGGCTGCGATCGACCGCCAGGGTCAGCCGACCGTCTTCGAGGCGCAGTTGGCTGCGGGTAAGCGGCACCTGCGATCCGGCGCCCAACCGACGGGCCAGCCGGAAGCCAAGACCCCATGCGACACCGTCGCGCAGGCTATCCTTGCTCGCCAGCTTGTCGAGCATCTCCGGCCAGACGGTCCGGCCGAGACTGCCATAGAGTGCGGCGCAGATCACTGCGCGTCCCGCGGGGTCGAGCGCGATCCAGCGCTTGTCGAGCGACCATTCCTCTGCGTGGCGGGCGCGCAGATTGGGCTCGACCCTTTGCAACGCCGCGGAAAGATGCGCCGCCGCCAATCGCAGCCGCTCTGCCGCGGGCGGCGCGGCCGCGGCAAGGTCGGCTGTCCATCCGGCGAGCCGGGTCGCATCGATCAGCGTAGCATCGCGCGGCTCGGCGAAGGCCTGCACCCCGGCCAGCAGTGGGTCGAGCCGCCTTTGCAGCGGGCTGAGCCCGGCAAAGAGGAGACCCTCGCGCAGGCCCCAGCTCGAAAAGATCAGCTTGCGCGGGGCAAGCCGCCCGATCAGGCGCCGCAGCAGGGCGGCGGAATCGGGCAGATAGGCGGCCCGCATTGGCGATAGACCGGCATTTTCCAGTTCGCCCGGGCGAGTCTGTGACAGCCGCTTGGCCAGTCGCTCCGCCGCGGCGGCGGGAAGGCGGAAGCCGTGCGGATCGGACAGGGGATAGGCCGCCTCGCGCATGGCGAAATCGGCCAGCGCACGCCATGTGCCGCCGATCATGTAGAGCGGCTGGCCGCCATCGCCATCCCATCCGCCGGCATCGAACGCTTCGTCGAAAGTCCGCCCGAACCGCCCCTGGCTGCGCAGGCCGGGGAGACGCAGCGTGCCGAAGGGGAGGCTGGTCGGCTGCCCGGTGTCCCCGTTCGCGATCCGCACCAGTTCGAGGCTGCCGCCGCCAAGATCGACCGCGATACCATCGGCATTGGGGAAGGCGCCGATCACCCCCAGCGCGGCGGCCAGCGCCTCCTCCTCGCCCGACAGCAGCCGCGGCGCGAGGCCCAGCCGCTCTACTTGTTCGAGGAAGGCCTGCCCATTGGTCGCATCGCGCGAGGCGGCGGTGGAGACCGTTTGCACATCGGCGATCCCGCGATCGTCCAGCAGCAGCTTGTAACGGGCAAGCGCCCGCAAGGCTTCCTGTGCAGCGTCCTCGGGAATAGCCCCGCTGGCCTGAAGGTCTCGGCCAAGCCGGGCGACGACCTTCTCGTTCCAGATCACTTCGGGCGCGCGGCGCGGTCCGTCGTAGATGACGAGGCGAACGGTATTCGATCCGATATCGATCACCGCTCGCGCGGATTGTCTTGCACGGCGGCTCCGGCGCGGGGTCAAGTTCCGGCATCCTTCAGCGCCAGACGCGGCACCTCTTCACGGTGCAGCGCCGATCCGCGACCCGATAGCGAAGGGTTGGCCATGAAATAGTCATGACAGTTGAAGCCGCCTTCGCCCCGGCGCATCCGGAGGTACTGTCCATCCGGTCCGAGCGACCAGCTCTGTTCGGTGTCGAGGATATTGGCCAGCATGACCTGGCCGAGGACCTGATCGTGCACGGTCTTGTTGGTGATCGGCACCATGACCTCCACCCGGCGGGAAAGGTTGCGGCCCATGGCATCGGCACTGGAGAGAAAGACCCTGGCCTGCCGGCTGGGCAGAGCCTTGCCGTTGGCGAAGGCCCACAGGCGCGCATGCTCAAGGAAGCGGCCGATGATCGATTTGACGCTGATGTTCTCGCTCAGGCCCGGCACGCCCGCCCGCAGCGAACAGATGCCGCGCACCACCATGTTGATCTGCACCCCGGCCGCGCTGGCCTCGTAAAGCTTGTCGATCATCAGGCGGTCGGTAATCGAATTGACCTTGATCCAGATGCCGGCAGGCTTGCCCGCGCGGGCATTGGCGATCTCGCTGTCGATGAGGGAAAACAACCGCTCGCGCAGGTCGAGCGGGGAGATGGCGATCGCTTCGAGATCCTGCGGTTCGATATAGCCGGTAATGAAATTGAACATCCGCGCAGCATCCCGGCCCAGCGCCGCATCGGCCGTGAAGAAGCTGAGGTCGGTGTAGATCTTCGCGTTGGTCGGGTGATAATTGCCGGTGCCGAAATGGCAGTAGGTGCGGTACCCTTCCTCCTCGCGCCGGACCACGAGGCTGACCTTGGCGTGTGTCTTCCATTCGGTGAAGCCATAGATCACCTGCACCCCGGCGCGTTCGAGTTCGCTTGCCCAGCGGATGTTGCGTTCCTCGTCGAACCGCGCCTTGAGCTCGACCACCGCGGTCACCGCCTTGCCGTTCTGAGCCGCCTCAATCAGCGCCGCGATTACCGGCGACTGGTCGCCTGCACGGTAGAGGGTCTGCTTGATCGAGACTACGGCGGGATCGGTTGCGGCCTGATGGAGGAAGTCGACCACCACCTCGAAGCTTTCGTAGGGGTGATGAATTACCATGTCCTTCTCGCGGATGGCGGAGAAGCAATCGCCATCGTGCGCCAGCACCCGTTCGGGATAGCGGGGGGAGAACGGCTTGAACTTGAGATCGGGCCGGGCTTCCCCGCAGATCGCGCCGAGATCGCGGATGCCCAGCATCCCGGCGCTCTTGACGATCATCGCGGCATCGACCTCGAACTGTTCGCGCAGCAGCGCCTCGGCGGCGGGATCGCAATCCTCGTCGAGCTCGAGCAGCACGACCCGCCCGCGGCGCCGGCGCTGGATCGCGGTGCGGAAGTAGCGGACGAGGTCTTCGGCGTCTTCCTCCACCTCGATGTCGCTGTCTCGCAGCACGCGGAAGATCCCGTCACCCAGGATCCGAAAGCCCGGGAACAGCTGACTGGCGAACGCGACGATCAGCTGTTCGATGGCGACGAAGATCGCCTGATCCCCCGGCAGCCGGACGAAGCGCGGGGCCCCGCTCGGGATCAGCACCATTTCGACCAGATCGGGCTGGCGCCGGCCTCGCTTGAGCCGGAACAGCACCCCCATGCCGCCATTGCCGACGAATGGAAAGGGATGCGAGGGATCGATGGCCTGCGGGGTGATCAGCGGCACGATGTCGGTGGTGAAATACTCTTCCAGCCAGCTGCGTCGCTGGGCGGAAAGTTCGCTCACCCGGCCGATCAGGATGCCCTCGTCGGCAAGCTGCGCCCGCAAGGTTTCGAGACTGGCCTGCTGGCGCTTCTCGACTGCCTGCAACTGGGCGCGGATCGCCTCGAGCTGCTGATGGGGGGGCAGGCCGTCTATCCCCGGGGTCTCGATCCCGCGCAGCACCTGACCTTCGAGCCCGGCGACCCGAACGGTCGTGAACTCGTCGAGATTGCTGCCCGAGATCGACAGGAAGCGCAGCCGTTCGAGCAAGGGATAGCTTTCGTTCTCGCTTTCGGCGAGGACGCGCCGATTGAAGCTAAGCCAGCTGAGCTCGCGGTTGACGTAGCGTGCGCCCGATGCCGCAGGCGGTTTAACCGCAGCGGCAGGCGTGACCGGAGGGGCGGTGTCAGCGGGCATCGCGGCGGATGCCTTCGAAGGCGGTGCAGAACATCGGCTTGCCATATGACCATAGCGCGGCTGCGCGCCAGCCGTTCCTGCGCGCCGTACCGCCGGGGGAGAGCCTTGACCGGGTCGCTCGCGAAGCGTAAGGGCGCGCCTATCCGATGCCGGATTCGCGTCCGGCCCGGCCAGATAGAGCTGAACATTGCCGGTGATGTCCCAAGGGCCAGCTGCCATTCGCAGCATGGCTCTTGTCTATTGGAACAGGTTCGACCTGTTTGGGGCAACCGTCAAAGTAACCCGGTGGCCAGGCTTTTCGGGTGGAGTGTTTCAGGCTCGCGCAGACAGTTCGCAAGGGGTGCCGGTAAGGCGCTCCCGGCCCGGTTTGCCGCGATCCGGAACATCGCCCGTCCTGCCAGTCGTCACCGCCACACGGTGAAGAGAAAGAAGTCTATGCCGACGATCAACCAGCTGGTCCGCAAGGGCCGCGAACCGCAGAAGGCCAAGTCCAAGGTCCCTGCGATGGAGCAGAACCCGCAGAAGCGCGGCGTCTGCACCCGCGTCTACACGACGACGCCGAAGAAGCCGAACTCGGCACTGCGCAAGGTGGCCAAGGTGCGCCTGACCAACCAGCGCGAAGTCATCAGCTACATCCCGGGCGAAGGCCACAACCTGCAGGAGCACAGCGTGGTGCTGATCCGCGGCGGCCGTGTGCGCGACCTTCCGGGCGTGCGCTATCACGTGCTGCGCGGCGTCCTCGATACGCAGGGCGTCAAGGATCGCAAGCAGAGCCGCTCCAAGTATGGGGCGAAGCGTCCGAAGTAAGGTTTCCCGGCGGACCGAGCGGGCGCATGGCGCCGCCGCCGCCTGACAAGAAGGAAGTTTCCGATGTCACGTCGTCGTCGTCCCGAGAAGCGGGAAATCCTGCCCGATCCCAAGTTCGGGGATTTGGTGCTGTCGAAGTTCATGAACAACCTCATGCTCGACGGTAAGAAGGCCGTTGCCGAGAAGATCGTCTATGGCGCGCTCGACACGGTCGAGCAGAAGTCGAAGGGCAACCCGGTCGAGGTGTTCCACACCGCGCTCGACAACATCAAGCCGCAGGTCGAGGTGCGCAGCCGCCGCGTCGGCGGTGCGACCTATCAGGTGCCGGTCGAGGTCCGTCCCGAGCGTGCCCAGGCGCTGGCCATTCGCTGGATGATCACCGCGGCGCGCGGGCGTCCCGAAACCACCATGGCCGCCCGTCTTTCGGGCGAGCTGATGGATGCGGCCAACAACCGCGGCAATGCGGTCAAGAAGCGCGAAGACACTCACCGCATGGCGGATGCCAACCGCGCCTTCAGCCACTACCGCTGGTAGGGCGCGTCTTCAAACCGTCGTCTTTGTGACCATATGGGAGGGCGCCGCAAGCTGCGCCCCCCCGACTACCCCGAGGAATTCTTCATGGCCCGCGAATATCCGCTGGAGCGGTACCGTAATTTCGGCATCATGGCCCACATCGATGCCGGCAAGACCACCACGACCGAACGCATCCTGTTCTACACCGGCAAGTCCTACAAGATCGGCGAAGTCCATGACGGCGCCGCGACCATGGACTGGATGGAGCAGGAGCAGGAGCGCGGGATCACGATCACCTCGGCCGCCACGACGACCTTCTGGAAGGCTGACGACGGCGAAGGCCCCGAACACCGCTTCAACATCATCGACACGCCCGGCCACGTCGACTTCACCATCGAGGTCGAGCGCAGCCTGCGCGTGCTCGACGGTGCGATCGCGGCGTTCGACGGCGTCGCCGGGGTCGAGCCGCAGTCGGAAACCGTATGGCGTCAGGCTGAAAAGTATGGCGTTCCGCGGATGTGCTACATCAACAAGCTCGATCGCACCGGCGCCGATTTTTACTATTGCGTGCAGACGATCATCGATCGTCTCGGTGCCACGCCGGCGGTGCTGTACCTCCCGATCGGGGCCGAGGGGAGCTTCAAGGGCCTCGTCGATCTGGTGAACAATCGCGGGATCGTGTGGCATGACGAAAGCCTCGGCGCGAAGTTCGATTATGTCGAGATTCCGGCCGACATGGTGGACAAGGCGGCGGAATATCGCGAACGTCTGATCGAGCTTGCCGTCGAGCAGGACGACGAGGCGATGGAAGCCTATCTCGAAGGGACCGAACCCGACACCGCCACGCTCAAGCGCCTCATCCGCAAGGGCACCCTCAACCAGAGCTTCGTGCCGGTCACCTGCGGGTCCTCGTTCAAGAACAAGGGCGTCCAGCCGCTGCTCGATGCGGTGGTTGACTACCTGCCGAGCCCGCTCGACGTGCCGGCCATCAAGGGCGTGCTGCCCGACAGCGACCAGGAGGACGAGCGTCCGTCGAGCGACGACGCGCCGTTCAGCGCGCTGGCGTTCAAGATCATGAACGACCCGTTCGTGGGCTCGCTGACCTTCACCCGCATCTACTCGGGCAAGCTGACCAAGGGCCAGGTGCTCAACAGCGTGAAGGACAAGAAGGAAAAGATCGGCCGCATGCTGCTGATGCATTCCAACAACCGCGAAGACATCGAGGAAGCCTTCGCCGGCGACATCGTCGCGCTCGCCGGGATGAAGGACACGACCACCGGCGATACGCTGTGCGATCCGGCGAACCCGATCATCCTTGAACGGATGGAGTTCCCGGAACCCGTCATTGAGCTGTCGGTCGAACCCAAGACCAAGGCCGACCAGGAGAAGATGGGTATCGCCCTCAACCGGCTGGCGCAGGAAGACCCGAGCTTCCGCGTGTCGACCGATCACGAGAGCGGGCAGACGATCATCAAGGGCATGGGCGAGCTTCACCTCGACAGTCTCGTCGATCGCATGAAGCGCGAGTTCAAGGTCGAGGCCAACGTCGGTGCGCCGCAGGTGGCCTACCGCGAATACCTCGCGAAGAACGTCGACGTCGACTACACCCACAAGAAGCAGTCGGGTGGTTCGGGCCAGTTCGGCCGGGTGAAGGTCAGGGTCGAGCCGGGCGAGCGCGGTCAGGGTTTCGTCTTCCAGGACGAAATCAAGGGCGGCAACATCCCCAAGGAGTACATCCCGGCGATCGAGAAGGGCTTCCGCGAGCAGGCCGAGAGCGGCTACCTCGTCGGCTTCCCGATCATCGACTTCACCGTCACCCTCTATGACGGTGCGTACCACGACGTCGACTCGAGCGCGATCGCGTTCGAAATCGCCGGCCGCGGTGCGATGCGCGAGGTGGCAAGCAAGTCGGGGATCAAGCTGCTCGAGCCGATCATGAAGGTCGAAGTGGTGACGCCGGAGGATTACCTCGGCGACGTCATCGGCGACATCAACTCGCGGCGCGGGCAGATCCAAGGCACCGACAGCCGGGGCAATGCCCAGGCGGTCGAGGCGATGGTGCCGCTCGCGAACATGTTCGGCTACGTCAACGAACTGCGCTCGTTCACGCAAGGCCGCGCGCAGTACACGATGCAGTTCAGCCATTATGACGAGGTCCCGGCGAACGTCGCGGCCGAGGTCAAGGAGAAGCTTGCCTAAGCAGGCTGTCACGTCTAGGGGCGGCGCCTGATTGCGCGGGCGCCGTTTCCTCCCCGCATAAATCCCGTATTCAAACAGAGGTTATTGGAAAATGGCGAAGGAAAAATTCGAGCGTAACAAGCCGCACGTCAACGTCGGCACGATTGGCCACGTCGACCACGGCAAGACCACGCTCACCGCGGCGATCACCAAGGTGCAGGGTGCAGCCGTCGATTTCGCGAACATCGACAAGGCCCCGGAAGAGCGTGAGCGCGGCATCACGATCTCGACCGCGCACGTCGAGTACGAGACCGATGCCCGTCACTACGCGCACGTCGACTGCCCCGGCCACGCCGACTACGTCAAGAACATGATCACCGGCGCGGCCCAGATGGACGGCGCGATCCTGGTTGTGAACGCCGCCGACGGCCCGATGCCGCAGACCCGCGAACACATCCTGCTCGCCCGTCAGGTCGGCGTGCCGCAGCTGGTCGTGTTCCTGAACAAGGTCGATCAGGTCGATGACGAGGAAATCCTCGAGCTGGTCGAACTCGAAGTCCGCGAACTGCTCAGCTCGTACGATTTCGACGGCGACAACATCCCGATCGTCAAGGGTTCGGCCCTGGCCGCGCTCGAAGGGCGTGATCCGGAAATCGGCGAGAACGCCATCAAGGAACTGATGAAGGCGGTCGACGAGTACATCCCGACCCCGGATCGTCCGAACGACAAGCCGATCCAGATGCCGATCGAAGACGTGTTCTCGATCTCGGGCCGCGGCACCGTCGTCACCGGCCGTGTCGAGACCGGCATCGTCAACGTCGGCGACGAAGTCGAGATCGTCGGCATCAAGGACACCGCCAAGACGACCGTCACCGGCGTCGAGATGTTCCGCAAGCTGCTCGACCGCGGCGAGGCGGGCGACAACATCGGTGCGCTGATCCGCGGCGTCGCGCGCGAAGACGTCGAGCGTGGACAGGTCCTTGCGAAGCCCGGTTCGGTTACGCCGCACACCGAGTTCAGCGCCGAGGTCTACGTCCTGTCGAAGGACGAGGGCGGGCGTCACACGCCGTTCTTCGCCAACTATCGTCCGCAGTTCTACTTCCGCACGACCGACGTGACCGGCGAAGTGATCCTTCCCGAAGGCACCGAGATGGTCATGCCGGGCGACAACGTGACGATCAACGTCAAGCTGATCGCGCCGATCGCCATGGACGAAGGTCTGCGTTTCGCCATCCGTGAAGGCGGCCGGACCGTCGGCTCGGGCGTCGTGGCTTCGATCTCGAAGTAATCGGCTGACGCACCTTCGTGGTGCGGACGCTGGCCAGGACCCGCCCCCTTCGCCGGGGGCGGGTCTTTGCATTTGTTGGGTTCTACAGGCGCGGAAACGCTCGTTCAGGGCCCGGACGAATTAGCGCATAACGGGGGTTGTCAGGCCCGCACCTGCCCCTTATACGCGCGCCATCCGGCAGGGATTCGTCGCTGCCACACGAAATTCTGGAAAGGCTGCCCGTACCGGGTCACCGGGCATTGCAGGGCGGGCCTTTCTTTTTGTTCGCGGATCAGTCGCTGGTTCGCTTTTGCTCTTTCGCATCGGTGCAGGACATGGAAGCTCAGAATATTCGCATTCGCCTCAAGGCGTTCGACCATCGCGTTCTCGATCAGGCGACTGGTGAGATCGCTGAAACCGCCCGGCGTACCGGCGCGCTTATTCGCGGCCCCATTCCCATGCCGACGCGTATCGAGAAGTTCACCGTCAACCGCGGCCCGCACATCGACAAGAAGTCGCGCGAGCAGTTCGAGGTGCGTACCTACAAGCGGCTGCTCGATATCGTGCAGCCCAACGCCCAGACGGTCGATGCGCTGATGAAGCTCGATCTGTCGGCTGGCGTCAACGTCGAGATCAAGCTGGCGTAAGCCGGCTGCCCGCCTGCCCCGCACGGGGCGGTGCGGATGTTGCGAAGCCCGCCGCGGCTGGTGCAACACGGGATACCGCCGGATCTGATCCGGGTCTGCGTCCCCCGTCTCGCTTCCCCTCCCCGGAGGGGCTGCAATTTGGCCCGGACGGGGCGATGCATCACTGAAACGGGCCAAGCACGCACCCGGGATGGGCCCGGGTGCCTCTGTTGAGGAGTTCAGACGATGCGCACAGGCGTTATCGCAAGGAAAGTCGGGATGACCCGCCTCTTCCAGGAGGACGGGCGGCACGTGCCGGTGACCGTTCTCGCGCTGGAAGATTGCCAGGTTACCGCCCACCGTACCGCTGATCGCGACGGCTATTATGGCGTCCAGGTCGGCTCGGGAGCGGCCAAGCAGAAGAACGTCAACAAGCCGCAGCGCGAAGCTTTCGCCAAGGCCGAAGTCGCGTTGAAGATGAAGGTCGCGGAATTCCGCGTCGACACCGAAGAGGCTTTGCTGCCGGTCGGTGCGTTCATCTCGGCCGAACATTTCATCGCCGGCCAGAAGGTCGACATCACCGGTCACACGCAGGGCAAGGGCTTTGCCGGCGCCATGAAGCGCTGGGGCTTCGGCGGTCTTCGTGCCTCGCACGGTGTTTCGCTCTCGCACCGCTCGCACGGGTCGACGGGTAATCGTCAGGACCCGGGCCGCGTGTTCAAGGGCAAGAAGATGGCCGGCCACATGGGCGACCGTCAGCGCACGCAGCAGAACCTCGAGATCGTCCGCACCGATGCCGATCGCGGCCTGCTGTTCGTCAAGGGTTCCGTCCCGGGTGCGAAGAACGCTTGGCTGCTCGTCCGCGATGCGGTCAAGATCGCCCCGGCTGACGAGTTGCCGTTCCCGGGCGTCATGCGCCGGAACCAGGATCAGTTCGAGCACGAGGAGGCGGCTCCCGGCATGGTCGAGTCCGCTGCCGAGCATGAGGTGAACCCGGAGGTTTCCATCGAGGAGCAGGAGCGTCTGCTGACCGAACAGGAAGCCGGCGCCGACACCGACACCGACACCACCACCGATACGTCCGAGACCGACAACGGTTCGGGCGAGAACAAGGAGGGCTGATCCCGTGAAGGTGAAGGTCCAGAAAATCGACGGTAGCGAGATTTCGGGGGCAGACGCCGATATCGAGCTCAACGACGAGGTCTTCGGTGTCGCGCCGCGTGCCGACATCCTCCACCGTGTCGTCACGTGGCAGCTCGAGAACCGCCGCGGCACCGCCCGCCCGACTCGCGAGCGTTCGGACGTGGCCCGCACGGGCAAGAAGTTCGGCCGCCAGAAAGGTGGCGGCACCGCTCGTCACGGCGACCGCGCAGCTCCGATCTTCATCGGCGGCGGCAAGGCTCATGGTGCGCGCAAGCGTGATTTCGAGCAGTCGCTCAACAAGAAGGTCCGCGCGCTCGGTCTGAAGATGGCGCTGTCCAGCAAGGCGAAGGACGGCCTCGTGATCGTCGACAGCCTCGATCTGGCCGACGCGAAGACGAAGGTCCTCAAGGGCCATCTCGACAAGGCGGGCTGGGGTCGCAAGGTCCTAGTTATCGATGGCGACAGCGTCAACGAGGGCTTCCGCAAGGCTGCCGGCAACCTGGTGGGGATCAACGTCCTCCCGGCGCGCGGGGCGAATGTTTACGACATCCTGAAGCATGATACGCTGGTCCTGACGCGGGACGCGGTGGAAAAGCTGGAGGGCCGCTTCAATGGCTAAGAAGCAGACCGGCGCGATCGATGCGCGGCATTACGATGTCGTGCTGGCGCCGCACATCACCGAAAAGTCGACCCTGGCGAGCGAGCACAATGCCGTGGTCTTCAAGGTAGCCGGAACCGCGACCAAACCGCAGATCAAGGAGGCTGTCGAGGCCATCTTCGATCGCAAGGTTGCCGCGGTCAACACCATCGTGGTGAAGGGCAAGACCAAGCGCTGGAAGGGCAAGCCCTACCGTCGCAGCGACGAGAAAAAGGCGATCGTGACGCTGGCCCAGGGCCAGGATCCGATCGACGTGACAGAGGGTGTGAACTGATCCGATGGCACTCAAGAACTACAAACCGACGAGCCCGGCACGCCGTGGTCTCATCCTGGTCGACAAGTCTGGCCTCTACAAGGGCAAGCCCGTCAAGGCGCTGACCGAAGGCAAGCGCAAGACCGGTGGCCGTAACAACAAGGGTCACGTCACCTCGCGCGGCATGGCCGGCGGCCACAAGCAGAAGTACCGCTACGTCGATTTCAAGCGGCGCAAGTGGGACGTCGAAGGCACGGTCGAACGGCTCGAGTACGATCCCAATCGCACCGCCTTCATCGCGCTGGTTCGCTATGCCGATGACGAACTGGTCTATATCCTGGCGCCGCAGCGTCTGGCCGTTGGTGACAAGGTCGTGGCGGGCGAGCGGGTCGACACCAAGCCCGGCAACGCCATGCTGCTCGGCCAGATGCCGGTCGGCACGATCTGCCACAACGTCGAGATGAAGCCGGGCAAGGGCGGTCAGATCGCTCGTGCAGCGGGCTCGTACGTCCAGCTCGTCGGCCGCGATCGCGGCATGGTCATCGTGCGTCTCAACAGCGGCGAGCAGCGTTACCTGCGCGCCGACTGCATGGGCACGGTTGGCGCTGTGTCGAACCCCGACAACCAGAACCAGAACTTCGGCAAGGCCGGGCGCAAGCGCTGGATGGGCGTCAAGCCGCTCACTCGCGGTGTGGCGAAGAACCCGGTCGATCACCCGCACGGCGGTGGTGAAGGCCGGACCTCCGGCGGTCGCCATCCGGTGACCCCGTGGGGCAAGCCGACCAAGGGTGCGCGTACCCGCCACAACAAGCAGACGGACAAGATGATCATCCGTTCGCGCCACGCCAAGAAGAAGAGGTAACCGGACATGGCACGTTCCGTCTGGAAAGGTCCGTTCGTCGAACTCAGCCTTCTGAAGAAGGCGCAGGACGCACAGGATGCAAGCAACGCCAAGCCGATCAGGACCTGGTCGCGCCGCAGCACGATCCTGCCCGACTTCGTCGGCCTGACGTTCAACGTCTACAACGGCCACAAATTCATTCCCGTGTCCGTCTCGGAAGAGATGGTCGGCCACAAGCTCGGCGAGTTCGCGCCGACCCGCACGTTCCCGGGTCACGCCGCCGACAAGAAGGGCAAGCGCTGATGAGCAAGCAGAAAGCACCCCGCCGCGTGGGCGACAACGAGGCGCTGGCCGTGGGCACGACCATCCGTGGTTCGGCCCAGAAGCTGAACCTCGTCGCCGCCCTGATCCGCGGCAAGAAGGCCGAGGAAGCGCTCAACATCCTCGCTTTCTCCAAGCGCGCGATGGCCAAGGACGCGACCAAGGTGCTCGCCTCGGCGATCGCCAATGCGGAGAACAACCACAACCTCGACGTCGATGCGCTCGTGGTCGCGGAAGCCTCGGTCGGCAAGTCGGTGACCATGAAGCGCTTCCACACCCGCGGTCGCGGCAAGAGCACGCGCATCCTCAAGCCGTTCAGCCGGCTGCGCATCGTCGTTCGCGAGCAGGAAGAGGCGTAAGATGGGCCAGAAGAGCAATCCGATCGGTCTGCGCCTGCAGATCAACCGCACCTGGGACAGCCGCTGGTACGCCGAAGGGCGCGACTATGCCAAGCTGCTCAGTGAAGACATCGAACTGCGCAAGTACATCGTCGAGACCATGCCCCAGGCAGCGATCTCGAAGGTGGTGATCGAGCGTCCGGCCAAGCTGTGCCGCATCTCGATCTATGCTGCGCGCCCGGGCGTCATCATCGGCAAGAAGGGTGCGGACATCGAGAAGCTGCGCGCCAAGCTCGCCACCATGACGGCGAGCGAGGTGAAGCTCAACATCGTCGAGATCCGCAAGCCGGAAGTCGATGCCAAGCTCGTTGCCCAGGGCATCGCCGATCAGCTGATCCGCCGCGTCGCGTTCCGCCGGGCGATGAAGCGGGCGATGCAGTCGGCCATGCGGCTTGGTGCGGAAGGCATCAAGATCGTCTGCGGCGGTCGTCTGGGCGGGGCGGAAATCGCTCGCGTCGAGCAGTACCGCGAAGGCCGCGTGCCGCTGCACACGCTGCGCGCCAATATCGACTATGCCGAAGCCGAGGCGCTGACCGCCTATGGCATCATCGGCATCAAGGTGTGGGTCTTCAAGGGCGAGATTCTCGGCCATGATCCGACCGCGCAGGATCGTCTGATGATGGAATCGCAGACCTCCGGCGTGCGTCCGGCCCGTTGATTGCAGGATAGGTAGAGATAATGCTGCAACCGAAGAAAACCAAGTTCCGCAAGGCGTTCAAGGGCCGCATCCACGGCAACGCCAAGGGCGGCACGACGCTCAATTTCGGCTCCTACGGGCTGAAGGCGATCGAGCCCGAGCGGATCACCGCGCGCCAGATCGAAGCGGCCCGCCGTGCGATCACGCGTCACATCAAGCGCCAGGGCCGCCTCTGGATCCGCGTCTTCCCCGACGTTCCGGTGTCGAAGAAGCCGGCCGAAGTGCGTCAGGGCAAGGGCAAGGGTTCGGTCGAATACTGGGCTGCCCGCGTGAAGCCCGGCCGCATCCTGTTCGAGCTCGACGGCGTTGCCGGCCCGCTTGCCGCCGAAGCGTTCGAGCGTGCGGCGATGAAGCTGCCGGTCAAGACCAAGGTTGTCGCCCGACTCGGCGATTCCAGCCACCTCGGAGGCGAATGATGGCCCAGACCAAGTTTGAAGACCTGCGCCAGAAGAGCGACGATCAGCTGACCGACGAACTCGTCAGCCTCAAGCGCGAGCAGTTCAATTTGCGCTTCCAGGCTGCCACCAACCAGCTCGAGGGCCCGTCGCGGATCCGCGAGGTGCGTCGCACCATCGCGCGCATCAAGACGCTGCAGTCCGAGCGCGCGAAGACCGCGCAAGCCTCGAAAACCACCGGGGCGTAAGGAGTAGACCATGCCCAAGCGTATCCTGGTCGGGACCGTCACCTCCGACAAGACCGACAAGACCGTGACCGTGCTCGTCGAGCGCAAGGTGAAGCACCCGCTCTACGGGAAGATCATCCGCCGCTCGAAGAAGTATCACGCGCATGACGAAGCCAATGAATACCGGCTCGGCGATGTGGTACGGATCGAAGAGACGAAGCCGATCTCGAAGACCAAGACCTGGGCCGTGAAGGACCGGGTCACCGCGGGCGGGACCCAGGCTGTCGAGGCTGATCTCGACGTCGCCGCCGCCGGCAACTGAACTAGACGTAAGGAACTGCCGGGCCGGCGCAATCGGCCATGGTCCCGGCAAGCCAGTGAGAAGGAACCGGATCAATGATCCAGATGCAATCCAATCTCGACGTCGCGGACAACAGCGGCGCCAAGCGCGTCCAGTGCATCAAGGTACTGGGCGGCTCGAAGCGCCGCACCGCGTCCGTCGGCGACGTGATCGTGGTTTCCGTCAAGGAAGCCCAGCCGCGCACCAAGGTGAAGAAGGGCGACGTGCACCGCGCGGTGATCGTTCGTACCCGCAAGGACGTCCGCCGTCCCGATGGCAGCGTGATCCGTTTCGACAGCAACGCCGCAGTGCTGGTCAACAAGAACGAGGAGCCGATCGGCACCCGTATTTTCGGCCCGGTCGTGCGCGAGCTGCGTGGGCGCGGTTTCATGAAGATCATCAGCCTCGCGCCGGAGGTGTTGTAATGGCCGCCGCCAAGATCAAGAAGGGTGACAGCGTCGTCGTCCTGTCCGGCAAGGACAAGGGCAAGACCGGCACCGTCGCCAGGGTGATGCCCAAGGACGGCAAGGTCGTCGTCGAAGGCGTCAACATCGCTGCGCGTCATCGCAAGCCGAACCAGACGAACCCGCAAGGCGGGATCGATCGCTTCGAGGCGCCGCTGCACGTCTCCAAGGTGGCGCTGGCCGATCCCAAGGACGGCAAGCCCACCCGCGTCCGCTTCGAAGAGAAGGACGGCAAGAAGGTGCGCGTTGCCGTCAAGTCCGGGGAGACCATCGATGGCTGACACTTACACTCCGCGCCTCAAGCAGCGCTACGAGGACGAGATCGTCAAGGCGATGACCGAGAAGTTCGGTTACAAGAATCGCCTCGAAGTGCCGCGGCTCGAGAAGATCACGCTCAACATGGGCGTGGGCGAAGCGAGCCAGGACAAGAAGAAGGTCCAGACCGCAGCCGAGGAAATGGCACTGATCGCCGGGCAGAAGCCGGTCATCACGAAGGCCAAGAAGTCGATCGCGCAGTTCAAGCTGCGCGAAGGCATGCCGATCGGGGCGAAGGTGACCCTGCGCCGTGAACGGATGTACGAATTCCTCGACCGCCTGGTAACCATCGCCATGCCCCGCATCCGCGACTTTCGCGGCTTGAACCCCCGTTCGTTCGACGGGCGCGGCAACTACGCGATGGGCCTCAAGGAACAGATCATCTTCCCCGAAATCTCCTACGACAGGATCGAGAAGGTCCGGGGCATGGATATCATCGTGACAACCACGGCGAAGACCGACGACGAAGCGCGCGAACTGCTGCGCCTGTTCGGTTTCCCGTTCCCGGCCGAAGCGAAGCCGGAAGAGAAGGAGGCGGCGTGAGCCGCTTCCGGATCGCAGGATAAGGAAGGAACTTAAGTCCAATGGCGAAACTGAGTTCGATCAACAAGAACGAGCGGCGCAAGAAGCTCGTCAAGCAGTATGCGGACAAGTACGCGAAGCTGAAGGCGATTGCCGATGACGAAAGCCTCGACGAGGGCGAGCGTCTGATCGCGCGCCTCAAGATGGCCGAGCTGCCGCGCAACGCGAACCCCACCCGGGTGCGCAACCGCTGCTCCACCACCGGCCGCCCGCGCGGCTATTATCGCAAGTTCGGCCTTAACCGGATCGAGCTGCGCGACCTCGGCAACAAGGGCCTTATTCCGGGCCTGACCAAGTCGAGCTGGTGAGGAACCGATAGATGGCTATGACCGATCCCCTGGGTGATATGCTCACCCGTATCCGCAACGGCCAGCAGGCGAAGAAGGACAGCGTCCTTTCGCCCGCGAGCAAGCTGCGCGCCAACGTGCTCGAGGTTCTCCAGCGCGAAGGCTACATCCGTGGCTACAGTGCCGATGACAGCGGCCGCCACCCGGCGCTGCGGATCGAACTGAAGTATTTCGAGGGCGAACCTGCGATCAAGCATGTCGCCCGTGTGTCCAAGCCGGGTCGCCGGGTCTATGCCGGGTCGAAGGACCTGCCGACCGTGCGCAATGGCCTTGGCATC
The DNA here is from genome assembly GCF_043423005.1 of Qipengyuania sp. Classification (GTDB taxonomy): domain Bacteria; phylum Pseudomonadota; class Alphaproteobacteria; order Sphingomonadales; family Sphingomonadaceae; genus Qipengyuania. The sequence continues at coordinate 24,051 of NZ_JBHWMI010000066.1, forward strand.
ACCATCGTCTCGACGCCCAAGGGCGTGCTCTCGGATGCCGAGGCGCGCAACGAGAACGTCGGCGGCGAAGTGCTGGCGGAGGTGTTCTGATGAGCCGCATCGGCAAACGCCCGGTGGAGATCCCCAGCGGGGTCACCGCCAACATCGATAACGGCATGCTGTCGGTAAAGGGCCCCAAGGGTACCCTCGCAATGGGCATGTCCGACCTGGTCGACTACCGGATCGAGGATGGCTCGATCGCGATCAATCCGGCCAACGACACCAAGGCCGCGCGCAGCCACTGGGGCATGCAGCGGACGCTGGTGGCGAACCTCGTCGAAGGCGTGACGGCGGGCTACACCCGCGTGCTCGAGATCACCGGCGTCGGCTATCGTGCGCAGGCCCAGGGCAAGAAGCTCAAGCTTCAGCTCGGCTATTCGCACGACGTCGACCTCGACGTGCCCGAGGGTCTCGAAGTGAAGACCCCCGATCAGACCACGATCGAGATCAGCGGGATCGACAAGCAGGCCGTCGGCCAGTTCGCTGCCAACGTGCGTCGCTGGCGCAAGCCCGAACCCTACAAGGGCAAGGGCATCAAGTACCGCGGCGAGTACATCTTCCGCAAGGAAGGGAAGAAGAAGTAAGATGGCAAAGCTTTCTCTTTTCGAACGCCGCCGCCGGCGCGTGCGCACCGCACTGCGCAGCCGCGCAGGGGGCAAGCCCCGCTTGTCGGTCCATCGCACCGGCAAGCATATCTATGCCCAGGTGATCGATGATGCCGCCGGCAAGACGCTGGCTGCGGCGTCGACGCTGGGTGCCGAAGGCACGGGCGCGAATGTCGATGCCGCGCGCAAGGTCGGCAGCGATATTGCCGCGGCGGCGAAGAATGCCGGCGTGACGACCGTCGTGTTCGATCGTGGCGGGTTCCTGTTCCATGGCCGCGTCAAGGCGCTGGCCGACGCCGCACGCGAAGGCGGGCTGGAGTTCTGATGATGCCAGAAAACGACAACACCAAAAACACCGCCGAACAGACCGCCGAGACGGCTCCGGCCGAGGCGCAGACGCAGCATGCGGTAACCCATGCCGAACCGGCGGTGGCCGATACTCCTTCCGAAGCTGCCGAGAACCAGAGTGCGGCGCAGGGTGCCGAAGGTCAGCCGCGCGAGCGGGGCGGCCGAGGCGGACGCGGTGGCAACCGTGACGGCGGGCGCGATGGCGGCCGCGGTCGTGGCCGGGGGCGCGACGATCGTCGTGGCAACCGCCGCGAGGAAGAAGACGACGGCATCATCGAGAAGCTGGTCCACATCAACCGCGTGTCGAAGACGGTGAAGGGCGGCAAGCGCTTCGGCTTCGCAGCGCTCGTTGTCGTGGGTGACGGCTCGGGCCGGGTCGGCTTTGGCAAGGGCAAGGCCCGCGAAGTGCCCGAGGCGATCAGCAAGGCGAGCGCCGCGGCGCGTAAGCACATGGTTCGCGTTCCGCTCAAGGATGGCCGTACGCTTCACCATGACGGCAACGGCCGGTTCGGTGCCGGCAAGGTCACCGTCCGCACCGCGCCTCCGGGTACCGGCATCATCGCCGGCGGTCCGATGCGTGCCGTGTTCGAGAGCCTCGGCGTTGCCGACGTTGTGACCAAGTCGGTCGGGACGTCCAACCCGTACAACATGATCCGCGCCACGTTCGACGCGTTGACCAGCCAGACTTCGCCGAAGTCGGTTGCCCAGCGTCGCGGCAAGAAGGTCGCCGACCTGCTTGGCCGTGGTGGCGCCAGCGAGGCGGAGGCCGAAGCCGACGCCGCCGCCCTGGTGGAGTAATTCAAGATGGCGACCATCAAGATCAAGCAGATCGGCTCGCCGATCCGTCGCCCCAAGGATCAGCGCAAGATCCTGGTCGGGCTCGGCCTGGACAAGATGCACAAGGTCGTCGAGCGTCAGGACACCCCCGAGGTGCGCGGCGCTCTGGCCAAGGTTCCGCATCTGGTCGCGATCGTCGAAGACTGAGAGCGACTGCAGGTTTGACGGGGGCGGCCTGCTGCGCTAGCGGGCCGCCTTCCCATTTTCAGCGCGTAGTAAAGCGAAAGCGAGTGCACACATGACCAAACTGAACGATCTTCGCGACAATCCTGGCGCCCGCAAGGGCCGCATCCGCGTCGGACGCGGCATCGGTTCGGGCAAGGGCAAGACCAGCGGCCGTGGCCAGAAGGGCCAGAAGAGCCGCTCGGGCGTCGCCATCAAGGGCTTCGAAGGCGGTCAGATGCCTCTTCACATGCGCTTGCCGAAGCGCGGGTTCAACAATCCCTTCTCGAAGGATTACGCCGAGGTCAATCTGGGCATGATCCAGAAGTTCATCGACGCCGGCAAGCTCGATGCGGGCGCGACGATCGATCACGCCGCGCTTAAGGCGGCGGGCCTCGCCCGTGGCGGCAAGAACGGTGTCCGCGTCCTCGGCAAGGGCGAACTCACCAGCAAGATCACGCTGAATGTCAGCGGCGCGTCGAAAGGTGCTCGCGAGGCGGTGGAGCAGGCGGGCGGAAGCATTGAGCTGATCGCGCCCCGCAAGGGCGAAGCTGCCGGCAGCGATGACGCTGCTGACGGCGCCACCGCGGAATAAGCGGAACAAAAAGGTTGGCGGGGTTCGACAAGTCGGGCCTCGCCGCCTATCTAGCTTTCCTGAGCCGGGAGGGACCGGCGTCATACCAGGATTGAAGATTATCCAATGGCTACACGCGCCGACAATCTCGCGAGCAATCTGAGCTTCGCCAATTTCTCGAAGGCGACCGAGCTCAAGAAGCGCATCTGGTTCACGATCGGCGCGCTGATCGTCTTTCGCTTCCTGAGCTTCGTACCGCTGCCCGGGGTCAATCCGCTGATCCTGAGCACGCTGTACGATCAGACCCGCGGCGGCATCCTCGATCTGTTCAACACTTTCTCGGGCGGCAGCCTGGAGCGCATGAGCCTCATCGCCCTCGGCGTCATGCCCTACATTACCGCATCGATCGTCATCCAGATGGCCGCGGCGCTCCACCCGTCTTTGGCCGCGCTGAAGAAAGAAGGCTCGGTCGGGCGGCAGAAGCTCAACCAGTACACCCGTTACGGGACCGTGCTCTTGTGTGCGGTGCAGGGCTGGTTCCTCGCCTCCGGGCTCGAAAGCTACGGTGCGCAAAGCGGCCTGCAGGCAGTGGTTGATCCCGGCCTCATGTTCCGGATCGGTGCGGTCATCTCGCTCATCGGCGGCACGATGTTCCTGCTATGGCTGGGCGAGCAGATCACCAGCCGCGGCATCGGCAACGGCGTCTCGCTGATCATCATGGCCGGCATCGTGGCCCAGTTTCCGACCTTCGTCTCGAACATGGGTTCAGGCTATAGCGAGGGTTCGATCGGAACGGTGGTGCTGCTCGGCTTCATCGCCATGGTCGTCGGGCTGATCCTGCTGATCTGCTTCGTCGAGCGGGCGCAGCGGCGGCTGCTGATCCAGTATCCCAAGCGTGCGACGCAGCGCGGAATGATGCAGGCGGATCGCTCGCACCTGCCGCTCAAGCTTAACACGGCCGGCGTCATTCCGCCGATCTTCGCCAGCTCGCTGCTGCTGCTGCCGCTGACAATCACCCAGTTTGCCGGCAATTCGCTCGACACCAGCAGCAGCCTCGGCGGCAGCCTGCAGACGGCCCTCCAGTATCTGCAGCATGGTCAGCCGCTCTACATGACGCTGTATGCGATCGGGATCATCTTCTTCTGCTTCTTCTACACCGCGGTAGTGTTCAATCCGGAAGAGACGGCCGACAATCTCAAAAAGAACGGCGGATTCATTCCGGGCATCCGGCCGGGCAAGCGGACCGAGACCTATCTCGACTACGTGCTGACCCGCATCACCGTTGTCGGCGCGATCTACCTGACCTTCGTCTGCGTGGTGCCTGAATACATGATCGCGCAGACGGGTGTGCCGCTGTTCCTCGGCGGGACCAGTCTGCTGATCGTCGTCAACGTGACGGTCGATACGATCAGCCAGATCCAGTCGCATCTGCTGGCTCATCAATATGGCGATCTCATCAAGAAGGCGAAGCTCAAGGGCCGGATGCGATAGGGGCGAGCGGGAAGGGGAGCGACCGCGATGAATATCATTCTTCTTGGCCCCCCGGGCGCGGGCAAGGGCACCCAGGCGCAGCGCCTGGTGGAGCATCACGGAATGCGGCAGTTGTCGACCGGCGATATGCTGCGCGCGGCAGTCAAGGCGCAGTCCCCGGTGGGCCTCAAGGCGCGGGCGGTGATGGAGCGGGGCGAACTGGTTTCGGACGAGATCGTCTCGGAACTGATCGACGCCGAGCTGACCGCGATGGGGCCTGAGACCGGCGCCATCTTCGACGGCTACCCGAGGACATCGGCACAGGCGCTCGCCCTCGATGAAATCCTTGCCCGTCATGGTCGCCAGCTCGATCACGTGATCGAACTCGAGGTCGACGAGGATGCGCTCGTTGCCCGTATCACCGGACGTTATGCCTGCGCCAGTTGCGGCGAAGGCTATCACGACCGCTTCAAGCAGCCCGAGCGCGAGGGGACCTGCGATCGCTGCGGATCGCACGAGTTCAAGCGCCGGCCCGATGACAACGAGCAGACGGTTCGTCACCGGATGGCGGTGTATCGCGCGGAAACGGCACCGATCCTGCCGGGCTACGAGACCCGCGGGATCGTCAGCCGGGTCGATGGCATGGCACCGATCGAGACGGTGACGAGCGAAATCGACGCGCTTCTGGTTTGAGTCCGGACGCACGAGCCGAGCCCCGGCTTAATCGGTTGTTGACGACATGGGCGAATCCCACTAAGCGCGCGCTTCATTCGGCAATTCCCTACAGCCCGGCAGGTGGCACCATTCGTGCTGCCCTTCCGGTCTCTTCGCGTTCCAGTGAAATGGGCGGCCGGGTGGATAAAGCGATGAGATAGGGCCGCCAATCGGCGCCGCCCTGTGGAGCATGGAGAACTAAGTGGCTCGTATTGCCGGGGTCAACATCCCCACCAACAAGCGCGTTATCATCGCGCTCACCTATATTCACGGTATCGGACGCGCCAAGGCGCTCGAGATTGCGGACAAGCTGGGTATCGATCACGCACGCCGCGTGCAGGACCTTTCCGACGAGGAAGTGCTGCGCATCCGCGAGACGATCGATGCGGATCACATGGTCGAGGGTGACCTTCGCCGCGACACTGCGATGAACATCAAGCGGTTGATGGACCTGCGTTCGTATCGCGGCCTGCGTCACCGTGCAGGCCTCCCGGTCCGCGGTCAGCGTACCCACACCAACGCCCGCACCCGCAAGGGCAAGGCCAAGCCCATCGCCGGCAAGAAGAAGTAAGCATCTGGCGGGGGCCGCGCTCCCGCCCCGCGCTTTTCCCTTCTGCTGCACGCGAAGTTACAAGGATACCGACACATGGCACGCGAACCCGGCCGTATCAGGCGCCGCGACAAGAAGAACATCTCGAGCGGCGTGGCGCATATCAACGCCAGCTTCAACAATACGATGATCACCATCACCGATGCCCAGGGCAATGCCATCAGCTGGTCGAGCGCCGGCATGATGGGCTTCAAGGGCAGCCGCAAGTCGACGCCCTATGCCGCCCAGGTCGCGGCGGACGATGCCGGCAAGAAGGCCGCTGAACATGGCGTCCGCACGCTTGAAGTCGAGGTCAAGGGCCCCGGTTCGGGCCGCGAGAGCGCGTTGCGCGGTCTGGCCGCCGTCGGCTTCACGATCACCTCGATCCGCGACGTGACCCCGATCCCGCACAACGGCGTCCGTCCGTCCAAGCGCCGCCGCGTCTGACGCGGACCAGCGGGGCGCGTCGCACAGGCGGCAGCCCCGTTCCTTCACGGACCGGTCGCGAATGCCGACCCGCCCCGGTCCCGCCCGTACCTAGCCCCAGGGGAAATCCATGTCCGTCAACACCAAGAACTGGCAGGAACTCAAGAAACCCAATACTCTCGACATCAAGGAAGGTGGCGACAAGAAGCGCAAGGCCACGTTCGTTGCCGAGCCGCTCGAGCGGGGCTTTGGCCTGACGCTCGGCAATGCGCTGCGCCGCGTGCTTCTCTCCTCCCTTCAGGGCGCTGCGATCACCGCGATCAAGATCGAGAACGTGCTCCACGAATTCTCTTCGCTTGCCGGCGTGCGCGAGGATGTGACCGATATCGTGCTGAACGTGAAGCAGATCGCGCTGCGCATGGAAGGCGAGGGTGCCAAGCGCCTCCAGCTCTCGGCCTCGGGTCCGGGCGCCGTCACCGCCGGCGATATTGCCGTTTCGGGCGATATCGAGGTGATGAACAAGGACCTCGTCATCTGCCACCTCGACGAGGGCGCGACGCTCAACATGGAGCTGACTGCCGATATCGGGAAGGGCTATCGCCCCGCGGTCATGAACCGTCCGGTCGATGCGCCGATCGGGCTGATCCCGGTCGACAGCCTGTATTCGCCGGTGCGCCAGGTCAGCTACAAGGTGGAAAATGCGCGCGTCGGGCAGGAGCTCGACTACGACAAGCTTTCGCTGACCATCGAGACCGACGGCACCGTCACCCCCGAGGACGCCGTGGCCTATGCCGCGCGCATCCTGCAGGACCAACTCTCGCTGTTCGTGCACTTCGAGGACGGCGTGCCGCAGCCGAGCGGCGGGATGATCGGGCAGCCGGTCGAATCGCAGGAAAGCGATACGAACCAGCTCAACCGCTACCTGCTCAAGAAGGTCGACGAGCTGGAACTGTCGGTTCGCAGCGCCAACTGCCTCAAGAACGACAACATCATCTACATCGGCGATCTGGTCCAGAAGACCGAGGCCGAGATGCTGCGGACGCCGAATTTTGGCCGCAAGTCGCTCAACGAGATCAAGGAAGTGCTTTCGAGCATGGGCCTGCGCCTCGGCATGGATATCCCGGGCTGGCCGCCCGAGAACATCGAGGAAATGGCCAAGAAGCTCGAGCAGGAACTGCTCGGCTGATTGTCAGCCGATCCGGCGCCGGCCCTGCATGTACGAGGCCGGCGTTATCGGCCGCAAACGGGTAAACGGGCGAAGGTGACGGCCCCGACGGTCACCGGCTTCGGGCTACCTCGTACGGGCCCTTATCGAACGGAGTACAAGAAATGCGCCACAAGATTTCCGGCCGCAAGCTGCAGCGCAAGACCGGCCACCGCAAGGCCCTGTTCCGCAACATGGCAGCGGCGCTGATCAAGCACGAGCAGATCACCACGACCGCAGCCAAGGCGAAGGAATTGCGGCCCTACGTCGAAAAGCTGATCACGCTGGCGAAGCGTGGCGGGCTGAGCAATCGCCGCCTCGCGATGAGCCGCCTCGGCGATGAAGCCCAGCTCAAGAAGCTGTTCGATGTCATCGCCCAGCGGTACGGCGATCGTGACGGTGGCTACACCCGCGTCATCAAGGCGGGCTATCGCGGCAGCGATGCGGCGCAGATGGCCGTCATCGAACTGGTCGACCGCGATGTCGACGCCAAGGGCCTCGATAGCGGCCCGGTGATGAGCGACGACGAGGAATACGACGCCGCCGCGTGATCGCAAATAAGGGGCAATCTTTAGGGGCCGGGGGAAACCTCCGGCCCTTTTTCTGTGCTTCGTCGTTCAGTTTGCGGCGCTCAAAAATGAACGAAGGCTAAGCAAGTGATTCAGCATCGCAATAGCAAGTCATGCGTATGAGTCGTCCCAAGGCCGAGGCAATCCCGCCCCGGTTCCTTTCGAGGGAGGCCCTCATGACTTTTGATTTCAGGAAGCTTGCGAAGGGTGGGATCGCGGCAGCCACGGTCGGCGCAGTCGCATTGGCCGGCGCTACTCCGGCGGCGGCGCAGCGTCACCGTGACGACGACGGCATTTCGGTAGGCGACGTGATCGCCGGTGCGGTCATCATCGGCGGGATCGCCGCAATCGCCAACGCCGCCAGCCGCGACCGCGATTATTATCGTGGCGATCGCTATTACCGCGACGGACGCTATTACGACGATGGCTATGAGTACCGCCGGAACGCCTATCGCCAGCGGGGCAACCCCCGGGGCGCGGTAGAACGGTGTGTCAATGCCGCACGCAGCGAACTGTCCCGCTATGGCTTTCGCTATGCCCAGGTGACCGACATCCGGGATGTGCGAGACACTCGCTATGGCTGGCAGGTCAAGGGCCGCGTCGCGGTCGACGATACGCGCGGCTACGGACGGTATGACCGCTATGATCGTCGCGGTTATCGCGGCACCGACAACGGCACTTTCACCTGCCTGGTCGAGCGTGGCCGTGTCCGCGACGTGAACTTCGGCGGTATCCGCGGTCTGCGCTAAGCCACCGCAGATGAAGCTGTAAGGCGGTTCAGATTGGCGACAGTCTGAGCCGCCTATTTTTTTCGCAAATCAAGCAAAGCGGAGTGCTCCATGCCGATCGGGAAACATGTGTTCGCCCTTCCAGTCATGGCGGCGCTGCTGCCCCTGACGGTGCCGCCGGCCGCCGCCGCACCGGCGCCTTACCGCGTCGCTTCGCCCGCCTGGAGCGCCGACCCAGGCACGGTCTACAATCACCGCCACTGGCATCACCGGCGCGATCGCGGCGGCATCGATGCCGGAGAGGTGGTCGCAGGCGTGCTGGTGATCGGCGCCATAGCGGCCATCGCCGGTGCGGCGAGCCGCGACGACGACCGCCGCGAGCGGTTGCCACGCGACCCCTATCCATCTGACCGCGGCACTTGGCGCGGCGACTACCGGGCCAGCGACGGCTTGGCCAGGGCTGCGGATATGTGTGTTGCCGAGGTCGAGCGTGAACGGCGTGGCGAGGATGTCGAGCAGGTCGATCGACGGGCGTCGGGGTGGATCGTCAGCGGCACCACCGAGGGCGGCGGGGCGTTCACCTGCACGATCGGCAACGACGGCATGATCGGCGGAATCGACTACCGGGGCGGCGACGTTCGTCCACCGCGTGATGACCGCTACGATCGAGGCGATGACGATGATCGCTATGATGACGATCGCTATGATGACGATCGCTACTCGGATGATCGCTACGATGACGATGATCGCGCTGGCGATGACGATGATGACCGCGACGATCGGCAGTGGGATGCCCGGCGTTATGCCGAAGAGCGCGAGCGGCTCGACCGGCAGGCGGGGCGCCCGCCCGTGGTGGATGACACTGCACAGCCTGCGTATCCTGGCGGCCCGCTGCCCGGCGAGGACGAGGGCTCGCCGGACGATGACGACGACTACATCTGACGTCCGGAGTCAGCGGCGCTCGCGATAGGCGGGGAGGGCCAGGTTCCAGTGGATCGCCAGCAACCGCAGGGAAAACCCCGCCGTGGTTGCCGCGATCCAGACCCACCAGCGCATGATCCCGGCCAGATCGCCCAGCACCGTCAGGCTGGCCGAAAGCGCCGCCGCGGTCACGTAAAGCTCCGGTCGCATCAGGATCGACGGCCGCTGCGCCAGGATATCGCGAACGATCCCGCCCACGCATCCTGTCACCACCCCCATCGTGAAGGCCGGCACGGGCGGTACCCCGTATTCGAGCGCCTTTGCCGTGCCGAGCACCGAATAGGCGGCAAGCCCCAGGCCATCCGCCAAAGACAGGATCCGCCCCTCCCACCACCTTGTGGGCGTGACCCATGCGAACAACGCGATGAACAGGCAGACTGCCGCCACCCACGGGTCGACGATCCAGAATACCGGCGCGCCGATCAGCAGATCGCGCACCGTGCCCCCGCCGACCCCGGTGACGAGCGCGAAGAAGCAGAGCGTGACCAGCGTCTGCCGCTCCTTGGCCGCGACCAGCGCCCCGGTGAGCGCGAAGATGGCCACGCCCGCCAGGTCGAGCCAGTCGAGGACAGGGGTGAGGACTTCCTCGTTCATGTCCCCAAGGCGTCCGGGCGCGGGGTGCGGCGCCGGCGGCGGAACAGCAGCGCGGTGCCCAGTACCGTTCCCGCCAGCGCCAGCGCGGCGGAGGCGACAAGGACGGGGTGATGCGTATCCTCGCGGGTCTGAAGGTCCATGATATGCAGCCCCCACATCACGTCGAACACTCGCCACCAGCGCGTGCGAACCGCCTCGATCTCGCCGGTATCGACGCCGACATAGACATGGGTGCCATCGTCCAGCACGATCTGCCAGACCGCTTCCGGGCGGCGGTAATCGAGCGGGACATCCTGTGCCTCGAACCGTGTCGCCTCCGTCACCTGATCTCCGCCGCGGATGCCGCGGGCGACGATCATCCGCGCCTCGATCTCGGACAGGGGGCCCATGGCACTGCCATCGGCGCGGAAGCGTTCACTGGTGCCATCCATATAGGCGATGCGGGTGATCGTCTCGCCGCCCTCGACCCGGGTGATGACGGAACGCACGGGGCGCGTGCCTTCCGCCGGTAACGAGATCGCTATGCGGGTGTCTTGGGGCAGGGGCCGTTCTGCCACGGGCAGGCGCAGGTGATCGCCGCGCACTTCCTCGATCGGCCGCGCCACCATCACCAGGCCGCTGGCTGTCCACAGCAGCAGCGGCACGGCGACGAGCCAGCCCAGCCTGATGTGCCAGCGCGCGAACTGCCGCATCGCCCCCTGACGGGTCATGTCGATCTCCTCCGGTCCGCCTTGGCCTTGGCGCGAACAACCCGCGAAGACAAGTGCGGGCGGCGGGCGGCGGACGGGGTCAGCCGCCGGTAACGCTCATGTGCCGGGCCACCGCGGGGGCGGGGCGGGAGAGGTCGAAGCCGTGGCGCTCGGGCTTGCCTGACAGCAGCCGGTCGAGCGCCGCATCGAGGGCAGGCGCGCCGCCGCTGCGAATGATGTCGCGCAGTTCGACCTTCTGATCATGGCCGAGACAGCCGTAGACGGTGCCCGTCGCGGCGATGCGGATGCGATTGCAGGTGGCACAGAAATTGTTGCTCAGGGGCGAGATGAAACCCACCCGTGCGCCGCTGTCGCCAAGTTCGAAATAGCGTGCCGGCCCACCGGTGCGATAGCGCGAGGGCGCAAGGTCGAAATGGCCGGCGATCGCATCCTGTGCGACGCTGACGGGCAGGTAGCTGTCCTTGCGGTTGCTTCCCGTCTCGCCCAGCGGCATCGTCTCGATGATCGCAAGGTCGTGCCCGTCGCGCGCGCACCACCGGGCGAGGCGGCCGAATTCATCCTCGTTCACCCCCTTCATGGCGACGGCGTTGATCTTGACCCCCAATCCCGCGGCGCCCGCCGCCTCGATCCCGGCCAGAACCTGCGCCAGATCGCCGCCCCGCGTCACCTCGGCGAACCGGTGCGGGTCCAGCGTATCGAGGCTGACATTCACCCGCCGTACCCCGGCCCGCTGCAACGCCTCCGCCATTCCGGCGAGGCGCGTGCCGTTGGTGGTCAGCGTCAGTTCGTCGAGCCCGGCCCCGATCAGCGCGCCGATCCGGTCGAACAGGGTCTCGATGCCGCGCCGCACCAGCGGTTCGCCGCCGGTGATCCGCACCCGCCTGACCCCGCGGCCCACCAGATGTTCGGCCAGCAGGGCCAGCTCCTCCAATGTCAGCAGATCATGCCGGGGGAGGAAGGTCATCGTTTCGGCCATGCAATAGGTGCAGCGCAGATTGCACCGGTCCGTGACCGACAGGCGCACGTAATCGATGGTGCGGCCGAAGCCGTCGACCAGAGCCGTCGGACTTTGCAGGGGGGGCATGGTCAAGACCTAGGGGCTCGCGGCCCGATGCACAACCGCGTCACAGCCGCAGGCACGGCAGGCTGGAGCCTGCCGGCTGCGCCGCGCTGCCCGCCGCCTGACGGATGAGAACGCTCGCCCGGGCCAGCGTCGCCTGCGCGCTCGAGCGCTGATCGTCGAACGGGATGGCGCGCCCGCCTTCGATGATCCCGCGGGCAAAATGCTCGCGCCCGCCCGCCGGGGGGAGCGGTCGTGCAAGCGGCGCTTCCACCCAGTCGAGCGCCGCTGCATAGTCGCCGCCACCCAGCGCATGGAGCAGGGGGGCGAGGAACAGCCGCGCGGTCACCAGCGCCGATGTGGGATTGCCCGGCAGCCCGAGGACGTACTGGCCCGGTCCGCCCTTCGCTGCCCAGATCGGCCGCCCGGGGCGGATCGCCGCTTTCTCGAACAGGGGGGAATAGCCACCTTGCGGCACGACATGGCGGGCAAAGTCGCGGTCCCCGACCGAGGCTCCGCCGATGATGACCAGTACATCGCACAGCGCGGCAAGCTCGGCTCCGGTGGCGGCGATGAGGGCCGGATCGTCGCGCAGGATGCGGCGCTCGATCACCGCTGCACCCCACGAGGATGCGAGGGCGGCCACCCCCAGGGTGACGCTTTCCGGCAGCGCCCCCGGCGTCTCGAGCGCGGTGCCCGGTTCGGCAAGTTCGTCGCCGGTCGCGATGATCGCTACCCGCGGGCGGCGCCAGACCCGCACCGCGGCCCGGTCCGACGCTGCCAGAAGGACGATGTTGCGGTGATCGATGGCCTCGCCTGCGTGGAGCAGCACCGCACCCGCGGCGAAATCCGACCCTTGCGCGCGAATGAAGGGATCGTCGCCTAACTGGCCGACGAGGCGGGCCTGCCCATCTTCGGCCGAAACGATCTCCTGCACCAGCACCCGGTCCGCTCCCGCCGGAAGCGGCGCCCCGGTAAATATCCGCACCGCTTCGCCGGGGGAAAGCGACAGGGCCTCCGCCGTGCCCGCCGGGGCAGTTCCCACAAGCCGGAACGGTCCGGGCAGGTCGACCGCGCGCACTGCATACCCGTCCATCACCGAAACCGCGGTGCGGGGCGCGTCGAGCCGGGCCGTGACATCGCCCGCCAGCACATGGCCCGCAGCCGCGGCCACGGGCACGGTCACCGCGCCGAGCGGTTGCGCGGCCGCGCGCAGGATCGTGCTCACATCATCGAAGGACTGCATGGCGTGGGAATGTTCAGGCGGCCAAATCGCTCCCCGTGCGTTGGGGTCGTATGAGGTCGCTCACCCGCCCCCCTGTCCACAGGAGACGTTTTTGATGCGCGTGCTGGGTGCGGTGCTGATGCTTGGCGAAGGCCCGGCTGCGAATGACGAGGGGGCGGCCGCTGCCCGGGCGCTGCGCGCATTGAAAGAGCAATGCGCCGAAGTCTGCACGGTCGGCGGTTCAAATGCCGGCGATGCCATGCTTGCCCCATGGCCGCGCGATAATGCCGGACCGCTCGGCCTGCTGGCGGCGGCGCTCCGCCACGCGCGCGAACGGGGGCTGCGGCATGTCCTGTCCTGGCCGGCGGACCTCGCCCCGCCGCCTGCCGGGCTGGTGCGCCAACTGGCGCCCTCGCCGGCGCATTCGATTGGCAACCCGATGATCGGCCTGTGGCAGGTGGCCGACCTCGTGCACCTCGATCTCCTGCTCGCCAGCGGCAGGAGTCATGACGTCGGCATGTTCGCCGCACTGTCGGGGGCGCGTGGCGTCGCCGTCCGCGGTCAGTCTTAAGCCGAATTTAAGGTTACCGAGCGATGATTGGCTGCTAACGGGAATGCCGTGCGGGACGGGTGAGACGAATGCGATCGTGGCGGGGAACGGCAATTCTGGCGGGAGGCGCGGGTGCGCTCGTGCTGGCGACGCCCGTTCACGCGCAGGATATCGTCGCCAACCGCCTGCCGGTCGAGGCGATCGGTGCGCAGGATGCAACTGATCTGCCCGAACCGGTAACCGCCCCGCTGAAGATCGATTTCGCCGACGATCCGGTGCTGTCGCTGGCACAGACCACCGCCGATCCCGAAACCTTCCGCGCCATCGTGGTCGCCGCCTTGCAGGACAGCCCCGCGACGCGTGAGGCGATCGCCCTGGAGAATGCCGCCGCCGCCCGCGTCACCGAGGCCCGCAGCGCCCGCCTGCCCGTCATCGACGTCAACCTCGCCAGCTTTCGCACGTTCGACCGCCAGTTCACGAACGATCCGCAGAACCTGATCGAACGGTCGCGTCCCCGCGCGCGAACCGACTTCAATCTCAATTTCGTCCAGCCGATCTTCGACTTCGGCAGCGCCGCGGCCACCACACGGGCAGCGGCGGCGCGCCTTCGTGCGGCCGGATTCCAGCGCGAGGCCAAGGCGGGCGAAGTCGCGGGCGACATGGTAATCGCCTGGACCCGGGTGTTCGGCTATCAGGGGCTCGAGCGCCTGTTCGAAGGCTTTCTTGCCGCGCAGGACGGGCTTGACGAGGCGATCGAACGCCGCATCCTTCAGGGCGTGTCCGCCGAGGGCGACCGGGCGCGGGTCGCCTCGCTGAGGGCGCAGGGCGCAGTGCAGCTGGCCCAGGCGCGCCGCGAATTGCGCGGCGCCGAGGCCCGCTTCAAGCAGCTGAGCGGTTTTGCCGCACCCGAGCGCCTCATGCGGCCGCCGCTGCTCGATTCGGCGCGCGTCTCGCAGGATTTTGCCGAGCTGGCTTCCCAGAACACGCCCGAGGTCAAGAGCTATGCCGCGCTGGCCGAGGCCCGGCGGCAGGAGGCGCGCGCCGCCAATGCGCGCAAGCTGCCGACGATTTCGGGCCGGGTCGACTATGGCCGCTATGGCATTCTGGAAGACAAGATCGATTACGATCTGCGCGGCACTCTCAACATCGGCTGGCGGTTGTTCGGCGGCGGTGTCTGGGCCCGCGCGCGGGCGGCGGGGGCCGAGGCCGACGCCGCCTCTGCAGTGGCCGACCGGGTGCGCGAGGAAGCGGCGCGCGATGCCGCCATCGCGTGGTCCGACGTGCAGGCGCTGGAGGACGAGGTCGCCGCGCTCGATCAGGCGTATCGCGCGGCCCGCCAGTCGCGCGACATCGTGGTGGCGCGGTTCGGCGCCCTGCGCGGTTCGCTGTTCGATGTGGCCGACGCGCAGAGCGTCTATCTCAATGCCGCCAGTTCCTACATTCGCTCGCTCGCCGAACTCGATGCGGCGCGCTATGTTCTGCTGCTGCGCACCGGTCGGATGACGCAGCTGCTTGCCATCGAGGATACGGAGATTCCGCTGTGAGCGACCAGACCCTCGTTGCCGTTCCGCAAAGACGCATCGGCGAATGGCTGATGGAGCCGATCCGCCGCAACTGGCGCACCTACAGCAAGGTCGCGGTCGCCGCGGTGCTGATCAACCTGTTCGGTCTGGTCAGCGCGCTGTTCACCATGACCGTCTATGATCGCGTGGTGCCGAACGCCGCGTTCGGTTCGCTGCTCGCCCTGTCGATCGGGCTGGGCGTGATCCTGATCTTCGATTTCATCCTCAAGCTGCTGCGCGCCTATTTCGTCGATCATGCCGGCGCCCGCATCGATCAGGACATCGGCGAGGACGTCTTTTCGCGCCTGCTGGGGATGCGGCTGGAACTGCGCAAGGGATCGACCGGCGCGCTTACCGGCATGATGCGCGAACTGGAGACCATCCGCGATTTCTTCGCCTCGGCAACGCTGGTGGCGGTGGTCGACGTTCCGTTCATCATCATCACGCTGATCGTCGTCGCGATGATCGGGGGATGGGTGGTGATGGTGCCGGCCCTGCTGGTGCCATTGGTCATCCTCGTCGGCCTCGCCGCGCAGCCCGCCTTGCAGCGGATCGCGGCGACCACGCTGGGGCAGGGGCTGCTCAAGCAATCGGTGCTGGTCGAGGCCGTGGGCAATATCGAGCACGTCAAGGTTTCCGGCGCGGACACCATGCTCAAGCGTCGCTGGGCCGGCGCGGTGCGCGAACACGCGCGCAGCAATATGCGCCAGCGGCTGATCTCGTCCATCGGAACCACGTTCGCGACCACCGCGGGCACCCTCAGCTATGCCGGGGTGGTGATCGTCGGGGTGTTCCTGGTGGCCGACAACCGCCTGACCCTTGGCGGCCTCATCGCCTGCTCGATGCTGGCCAGCCGCGCGATCGCCCCGCTGGCGCAGATCTCGCAGCTGGTCGGACGGATCACCGCCACACGCACGGCCTATCGCCAGGTGCGCCAGCTTATGGATCAGCCGCGCGAAGGCCCGGCGAGCGAGCCCTTGCAGCTCGGCCCCACGGTCGGTGCGGTCGAGCTGCGCGGGGTGACCTTCACCTATCCGGGAGCCAGCGCACCGGCGCTCGACAATGTCAGCCTGCGGATCCCCCGGGGCGAGCATGTCGCGCTGCTCGGCCGGGTAGGCTCGGGCAAGTCGACGATCGCGCGGATGATCCTGGGGCTGTACCCGCCGCAGGAGGGCATGGTCCTGATCGACGGCGTCGACCTCGCACAGTTCGATCCCGTCTCGCTGCGGTCGCGGATCGGTTCGGTCTTGCAGGAACCCGCGCTGTTCTCCGGTTCGATCCGCGAGAACATCAAGCTCGAACGCGAATTCGTCGATGACGAGGAGATGCTGCGCGCGGCGCGGGTTTCCGGCACCGACCTGTTCGTCTCCAACATCGCCAACGGGTACGATCTGCGGCTGGTCGATCGGGGCGAGGGGTTGTCAGGGGGGCAGCGGCAGTCGGTCGCGATCGCACGCGCGCTTGCCGGGCAGCCGCCGATCATGGTGATGGACGAACCCTCCAGCGCGATGGATGCGCAATCCGAAGCCGACCTCATCACCCGCCTCGAAGGCGAATTGCGCAGCCGTACGCTGGTGGTCGTCACCCACCGCCAGCCGTTGCTGCGACTGGTCGACCGCATCGTCATCCTCGACCGGGGCAAGATCGTTGCCGACGGTCCGCGCGACGAGGTGCTTGCGAAGCTCAATGGTGGCACTCAACCGATAAGGCGGCAGGCATGAACGCGCCCAACGAATTCACGCTTGACGGCGAAGTCCACGAAGCCCCCTCACGGCGGCGCCATATCGAGGATGTGGTCGACGATATTGAACCCGGCAAGGCCTCGCGCCTGCTGTTCTGGGGCATCACCATCTTTTTCGTCGTGCTGTTCGCCTGGGCGGCACTGGCCGAGATCGATCGCACGGTGCGCGGCCAGGGGCGGGTCATCTCCAGTTCGCAATTGCAGGTCATCACCAGCCTCGAGGGCGGGGTTCTGGAGGATATCCTCGTTCAGCCGGGCCAGCGGGTCGCAGCGGGGGCCGAGCTCGTGCGGCTCGATCCGACGCAGAGCGGGGCGGAACTGGGCAGCACCTCGGCCACCGCAATCGCCCTCGACATGAAGATCGCCCGGCTGAGGGCCGAGGTCGCCGGACAGGCGCCAGCCTATCCCGCGCCCGCCGATGCCGAGGCCGCCCGTCAGTTGCAGGTCGAGCAATCGCTCTATGCCTCGCGCCAGGCGGCGCTTTCCGCAGCGCTCGCCGCAGGGCAGGCGCAGGTCCAGAACGCGCGGCAGGGCGTGGCCCAGGCGCAGGCGGCGGTGCAGGCCCGCCGTTCTGCCCTGACGCAGGCGCAGAGCGAGGTGACCGCGGTACGCCCGCTGGTCGACAACGGGATCGAGCCCCGCATGACGCTGACCCGCGCGGTTTCGCAGCAGGCGACCGCGCAAAGCGACCTTGCCGCAGCCCAGGCCGCCCTGTCGCAGGCCGGCGCCCAGGTGGCTGAGGCCAATGCCAATCTCGCCCGCATCCGCCAGGACTGGCGCGAACAGGCGGCGGGCGAGCTGGCGTTGGCGCAGGCCGATTACGAAGCGCGGGCAAGCAGTCTGCCGGCACTGCAGGAGCGGCTGGCACGAACCACGCTGCGCGCCCCCACCGCCGGCGAAGTCAGCCGCGTACTCGTGACCACGAAAGGGAGCGCGGTTTCGCCCGGCGCCCCGCTGGTCGAACTGGTCTCGGACGAAGATACACTGCTGGTCGAGGTGCGCATCCGCCCGCAGGACATCGGCTCGGTACGGATCGGGCAGGAAGCCAAGGTCGGCATCACCGCCTACGACCAGTCGGTATACGGTTCGCTCGAAGGCAGGGTGCGCACGATCTCGCCCGATTCCATCGTCGATCCCAATACCGGCGAGATCTACTACGTCGTCCGCGTGGCGACCGCCGCCAATGCATTGCAGGGGCCGGCGGGGCAGGAACTGGTGATCGGCCCAGGGATGGTGGCCGACGTCAGCCTGCTGGGCGACAAGCGCACGGTGCTGCAATATCTGCTGACGCCGATAACACGGTTGAGTGAAACCGCATTTCGCGAGTAAAAGACCTCGGGGTCGGCACTTCACCGCTTCTTAAGGCTGCGGCACATGGCTTTCTTAAAGCTCGGCCGCGATAGTCTGTGCAACATCTTCGGCACGTCGCCGATCACGGGGTAGCATCGAATGGCACTTGGAAATCTACGGGGCGGCCTTGCTGCGGATGACGGCTTGAGCATGGCATTTCGCAGGCCGGGCGGGGGCGCGGTTTTCGTGCCGACCGATGCCGACCGGTTCTCCGCCGCCACCGGTGCCAGCGGCGACAAGGGTGACGCTGTCTTCGCCGCCGGGCCGGACGTTCCCGGCAACGTCAGCACCACCGCCACCGTCACGGTCGGCGGGCAATACGAAGGCCAGCTCGATTCCTTTGGCGATCGTGACTGGATCAGGGTCCAGCTGGTCGCCGGGCAGACCGTCACCATCGCGCTCGACGGGTCGGGCCCCTCTCCCGTATTCGATCCCTATCTCCGGCTCTACGATGACGACGGCACCCTGCTGGTGCAGAACGACGATGGGGGCGACAGCTACAATTCGCTGCTTCGCTTCACCGCCACGACCAGCGGCACCTACTATATCGAAGCCGATTGCTATGACGGGCAGGAGATCGGCAACTACACTATCACCGTGGCCGAGGCGGCGCCGCTGGCGTTGCTCAGCAACGAGGAAATCGCCGACCAGCTGATGACGGGCTATTGGGGCGGCCAATCGCGGGCCTTCACGATTGCCGGCGGCGGGATCACCGTCAACCTCACCGCTCTGCCGATAAGCCAGCAAAACCTCGCCCGCGCCGCGCTCGACCTGTGGACCGACGTCATCGGGGTGCGCTTCATCGAGATAAACTCGGGCGGGCAGATTACCTTCCAGAATACCGATGAAGGCGCGTATGCGACCTCGTCTCGCGCCGGGACCACGATCCTGTCCTCGGTCGTCAACGTCTCGTCCGACTGGGTGGCCGATTACGGCACCTCGCTTGATGGCTATGCCTTCCAGACCTATATCCACGAGATCGGCCACGCCCTCGGCCTCGGTCATGCGGGCGACTACAACGGCGAGGCGAGCTACGCCTCCGATGCGACCTATCTCAACGATTCCTGGGCGGTTTCGGTGATGTCGTATTTCGACCAGACCGAAAACAGCTATTTCGCCGGTGAAGGGTTCACCTTTGCCGGGGTGGTCACCCCGATGACGGCGGACATCATCGCCATGTCGCGGCTCTACGGCCTGTCGACCACGACCCGCCTGGGTGACACGACCTACGGGTTCAATTCCAATGCGGGCCGTGCGGTCTACGATGCCGCGCAATACCGCGACATCGCCTATACGATCATCGACAACGGCGGCCTCGATACGCTAGACTACAGCCAGTACACGGGGACGCAGCGGATCAACTTGAACTCCGAAACCTTCTCCTCGGTTTTGGGCGAGGTCGGCAACGTCTCGATCGCGGTCGGCACCGTTATCGAGAATGCGATCGGCGGTTCGGGTGCCGACGTAATCATCGGCAATGCCGCAGCCAACACGATCCAGGGCCGCAACGGCGACGACCAGATCGACGGCAACCTCGGCGAAGACGTGCTGCGCGGCGGGAGCGGGGCGGACACCCTGCGCGGCGGGCTCAACAACGATATCCTCTATGGCGACGAAGGGACCGACAACCTGAGCGGATCGAACGGCTACGACAGCCTGTTCGGCGGCACGGGCGCGGATCGCCTGGCGGGCGGCAATGGGAACGACCAGCTCGATGGCGGGGCGGATAACGACGTGCTCGACGGCAACCTTGGCGACGATGTCCTGTGGGGCGGCGCGGGCAACGACATCCTTCGCGGCGGTGACGGGGCGGACACCCTGCGCGGCGACGATGGCGACGACCAGCTGCTCGGCGGCGAGGGCAACGACCGCGTGTTCGGCGGGCAGGGCAACGACGTCGCTTACGGCAGCAACGGGCAGGACATGATCGACGGGCAGAACGGCAACGACGTGCTGTACGGGCAGGGCGGCAACGACGTCCTCCTCGGCGGTGCGGGGTGGGACCGGCTGGTGGGCGACATCGGGGCCGATACGCTGGACGGCGGGGTCGGCAACGACCGGCTGCTGGGCGGGCTCGGGGCAGACACGCTCACCGGCGGCAATGGCGCGGACCAGTTCGTGTTCGAGCATACCGGCATCGCCAATGCCGACATCATGACGGACTTTGCCAGCGGGGTGGACCGCATCCTCCTCGACCGGCGGGCCGGATTCGCCGCCCTGCCGAACGAAGGCACGCTGGCGCAGGGGGCCTTCGTGATCGGCACGGCCGCGCTCGATGCGGATGACCGGATCGTCTACGATCAGACCACCGGCAGCCTGTTCTACGACGCCGACGGTTCGGGGCAGGGGGCTGCGGTGCTGTTTGCCAGCGTCGCGGCAGGCACGGCGCTTTCCGCGAGCGATTTTCTCGCGATCGGCAATGCTCCGGCAAACCAGTCGGCTGCCGAGGATCTCGCCATCGCCCCGCTGGCCATCGGTTAAGCGCAAGGCTGCCGGCGGTGCCCGAAGTTCTCGCCGCTGCCCTTGCGGCTGTCCTGGCGCTGGGTGCCTGTGCCAGCGGGGTGAACGGGGCGGCAGGGACAGGGCAAGAAGATGCAGGCAAGACGGGCGATGGGGCGATGATCGATTGCACGGTGACCGGCAAGGCCGCCTCTGCGGCCCGGGCGAACGGGGCGTGCGAGGAATTCGTCGCGGCACTGGGCGCGGGCGCTCATGCAGCGCGGATTGCGGCAATTACGCTCGCTGCGCCGACCCCGGATGCGGCTGAGGCGATAGTTACCCTTTCGGCTGGCGATGACCCGTTGCAGATCCAGTTCGACAGCATGGACCGCGAGATGGACCGGGCGGCATGGCAACGCTTCGCGCAGGACACCTCGGCCTATCTCGACAACCGTTTTCGCTGATCGCCGGCGTTTGCGCTGATCGCCGGGCGTTTGCGCCGGGAGACAACGGGCTGTCCACTGCGCCCGATCTTGCTAGGGGCGGTGCAAGCAATGACCGTCCGCACCCTTCTTGTCGTTCCCGCCGCTTTCGTTCCCGTCATCGCCGCGGCACAACCGGTCGATCCGGCGGTGGACCAGCCGGGCCCGGTGATCGTCGTCACCGGGCAAGGGCTCGAAGACACCCCTTCCGCGCCGGCCTACGATACCCAGGTCATCACGCGCGAACAGATCGTCAGCGAGCCATCGGGCCGGGTGGAGAATGCCCTGGCGCTGGTCGCCGGGTTCCAGCAGTTCCGCCGGTCCGACAGCCGTTCGGCGAACCCTTCCGCCCAGGGCGCCACCCTGCGCGCACTAGGCGGAAACGCCACCAGCCGCGCGCTCGTCCTTTTCGACGGCGTTCCGATGAGCGATCCGTTCTTCGGCTACGTGCCGTTCAACGCCTTCGCCCCCGAACAGCTTGGCGAAATCCGGGTCGCCCGGGGCGGCGGTTCCGGACCCTTCGGCGCCGGCGCCCTTACAGGGACGATCGAACTGGCCAGCGCCGGACCGGAGGACACCCCGCCTTTCGCCCTCAGAGCGCTTGTCAACCAGCGCGGCGATACCGAGGCGGGAGTGGGCTTGTCCGGATCGCTCGGCCGGGGATTTGTTGCCGGCTTCGCGCGCTGGAACCGCGGGCCGGGGTTCCACACCACGCCGGCCGATCAACGCGTGGCCGCCAGCGTGCGCGCCTCCTTCGAGGACTGGACCGTGGGCCTGCGCAGTGCGGTCCCGATCACCTCCGATATCGAGCTTCAGACGCGGGCGCTGCTTTATCGCGATACGCGCGAGCTGCGTTTCGCCGGCGCGACCAGCCGGTCCGAGGCGCAGGATGCATCCGTGCGGCTGGTCGGGCGGGGGCGGTGGCAGTTCGACCTGCTGGGCTATGTGCAGGAGCGCGATTTCGGCAATATCGTCAACAGTTCCACCCGCTTCGTCCCGGTTCTGGACCAGCGGGCAACCCCGTCCACCGGCATCGGCGGCAAGATCGAACTGCGCCCGCCTCTGGGCCGCGGGCACACCCTGCGAGTGGGCGCAGATTATCGCCAGGCGGATGGCGAACTCTACGAGGTCGCGCTCAGTGCTTTAACGGGCGCAGTGACCGAACGGCGGCGGGCGGGCGGGGTCAACACCGATCTCGGCCTGTTTGCCGAGCATGATGCGACGCTAGGCCCGGTGACGCTGACCGCTGGCGCGCGCGCAGATCATTACCGGATCGCCGACGGCTTCTTTCGAGCGCAAGCGCCGGATGGCACGATCATTCAGGACACCGCCTTTCCCGGGCGGAGCGGGTGGCGCGCCTCGTTCCGCGGCGGGGCGCTGGTTCGCCTCGGTGACGCAATCGCCGTGCGCGCCGCGGCCTACACCGGGCTGCGGTTGCCGACCTTGAACGAGTTGTACCGGCCCTTCGTGGTCTTTCCGGTCGAGACCCGGGCCAATGCCGATTTGCGCAACGAAACCCTGCGTGGGGCGGAGCTTGGTGTCGATTACGAGCGCGGGACGCTGCGCCTGTTCGCCACCGCCTTCGCCAACCGGCTCGACGATGCGATCGCCAATGTCACCATCGGGGAAAACCTGCGGCAGCGGCGCAATATCGACGCGATCGTGGCGCGCGGACTGGAAGCAGGTGGCGGCTGGCGGCGCGGCAACCTCTCGCTCGACGCCTCGCTTTCGCTGACCGATGCCGAGATGCGAAACGGCGGCGTAGGCGATCCGCTCGACGGCAAGCGCCCGGCACAGACCCCGCGGATCGTGGCAAGCGGGCGGCTGTCCTGGGCGCCGGCGGAGGATAGCGTGCTTTCGCTCAGCATTTTGCACGTGGGCAGCCAGTTCGAAGACGATCTCGAAACCGATCGCCTGCCGGCCTACACCACGCTCGGCGCCTATGCGAAGGTGCCGGTGCGGCGCGGGCTTGCGCTGGTGCTGCGCGCAGAGAACCTGACCGACGAGACGATCGTCACGCGCAACAGCGGGGGATCGATCGATCTGGGGGTGCCCCGTACGCTGTGGGCCGGGTTCGACTTCGACTTGTGAAGGCTCGCCCCCGGATACCCCGTCGGCCGCGGATTATCCTTCGTAGGCCATGACCCGCGTCTGCCGGTCCGACCGGGTCAGGGCCAGCATCAGTGCCCGCGGATTGGTGCGGACATAGCGCATCGCGAGATGACGAGGCTGGGTCATCATCCGGTGCACCCATTCGACGCCGGCATCCTGCATCCACAGCGGCGCGCGCTTGTATTCGCCGGTGACGAAGTTGAAGCATCCGCCGCAGGTGATGGTCCACACCGCATTCAGATCTTCGCGGTATTGCGCACAGAACTCCTGTTCCAGCGGCTTGCCCAGGCCCACCCACAGGAAGTCCGGGGCGCAGCGGTGGATGTCCTCGAGGATCGCATCCTCACGGCCCTTGAAGAACCCGTGGTGGCGGCCGACGATCCGCAGGCGCGGATACAACTCCTTCAGCCTTGCGGCGCAACCCGCATTGGTATGTTCGCGCGCGCCGAGAAGGTAGAAGCTGCGCCCGCTTTTCTCGCAAGCCGCGGCGAAATCGTGGATCATGTCGGTCGTCGGGGCGCGCTCGGGGATCGGCTCCTCGCAATAGCGGCGCGAGACGGCGACGATGAACTGGCCGTCGGCATGGACGATGTTGGCATGGCCGAACGCGTCGCGGAAGGCCGGGTCGGTCTTGGCCAGGGCAATGCCCTGTCCGTTGGCATCGAACACGAGCCGGGTGCGCACCCGGCCGTAATTTTCCGCGTAGTCCGCATCCTCGTGCGCGGCGGCGACGAAGTCCGCGCGGCTGGCAAGCGCCACCCATTGATCACCCACCCGCACGTGACGGATCGGTGTCCAGGGTTCGGCCTTCGTGAAGCTTTGTCTGCTTCGGGCAATCGGGAACAGGGGATCAAGCATCAGGTGCCGGGTTCCAGACGGCAATGCCTGCCCTGTCGCGGCTAATCAATCCCGTATCGTTAATGCCGCCCCCTTTTTGTCGCGCACGCGCGATGATCCGGCGCGTTGCGGAAGTGTCGCTGTGTGCGAGCGTGCGCTTGCCTTGCGGGGTGAGGGCGACCACGACGCCGTGCGAATAGTCGCCGCTTTCGTCGGGAAAGGCGGTGTAGGTCTCGATCCGCGCCGGTCCTGCATACGCCGGGTCTATCGCCGGAACCGCGCCCCGCCGGGCATCGGCCCGGTGCTGCATGTCGAAATCCTGCGGGAAGACCGCCCCGGTCGGCGTGCCTGACAAGACGATCGCATGATTGGTCGTCGCATAGCCGCCATTGCCGAACAACAGCCCGGCGGCGTTCGTGCCGCGTAGCCGGTTCGTCATAGCGGCGATCGCATGGCTCATGTAATTGCCGATCGGCCCGCCCCCGAAAGTCAGGCCGCCATGCACGGTGATCGGCCGGTCGAGCGGCCAGTCCAGCACCCGCCGCGCCAGCTTGGGTATGCAGGGAAAGCAGGAATACAGCTCAACCCACGCCAAATCCCGGGGGGAGATCCGGTTGAGCGACAGCGTCTGTTCCAGCACGACCTCGAGGCTGGCCGAACGATCGTAGGACGCCCGGGCGAGGATATCGTCCGGCTCTTGTGCCGCCGCGCCATAGCCGATGTGCACCATGCGACCGTCGGGGATGCCGCGCCGCCGGGCTTCGGCAAGGCTGGTGACAAGGAACCCGGCCCCCTGGTTGACCGCCGCATTGGCGACCTGCAGCTTGGTGTAGGGAAAGGCGAGCGGGCGATTGCCCGGGCCGGGGGAAACGATGTCTTCGGCGCTTCTCCTGCCGCAGCCATGCGGCCTCGTTGCGGGAGGCAACCGCGCTCATCCCGGCCCACAGCGCGCCGCTTTCGGCCTGCCCTTCGGCCAGCGTCTGGCCGTACCGCGCTCGCAAGGCATTTTCATACAGGGGATAGATATCGGCCGGGAGGACGAGACCATGGCTTTGTGCATAGCCTTCGCGGACCCGGTGAGGCGCATTGCGCAGCGCGGCTGCAGATGAGCGCGTGTCGCCATCCGCGCTCGCGGCAAGAGCCAGTGCCGCAGCAGTGCGCAAGGCTTCCCCGCCCACCACCGCGCAGATTACGGCCTCACCGGCACCGATCAGGTTCGCCGCCTCGTTGAGCAGGCGGACCGGGCTGTCGCCATGGGGCTTGTCGGTCTCGCCCATTTTGCGCGGCGCGATGCCGAGCGTGCGGGCGATGTTGCCCGGAACATCCGCGAGCTTCGGAAACGCGATCTGCCTGACCACCGCCAGTATATCGCAATCGGCCAGCACGCCGCCGCCCGCATCGGTGTCCGCCCGGCGCAGCGCCTCGGCCATCAGGGCAACCGGATCGAGCCCGCGAGCCGGTTCGGCCGGCCGGTCGTTGACCTGTCCGACCCCGACGATGACCGGCACCCGCTCGGCCGCAGCGCGCTCTTGCATATCACCCTCTTTCCTTTGCTTCTCGCCCCGCTATAGGGACCGCGAGCCTTGGGGTGTAGCCAAGCGGTAAGGCAGCGGTTTTTGGTACCGCCATGCGCAGGTTCGAATCCTGCCACCCCAGCCAATCTCTTCCCCGTTACAGTCAGCCATCAGACCTCGCCGGCCCGGCCGGGGGAACCGCAGGACTGCATGGCGGTATCTGTGGGGCATGAACGGGCTTATCTACGTCGACGACGAATTTCCCGGTATCACCCGCAAACGGGTGGGTAAGGGGTGGGCCTATTACGATCCCGAGGGCAAGCTCATCAAGGATCGTGCGGAAAAGCGCCGCCTCAACGCGATCGCCTTGCCGCCCGCCTACACCGACAGCTGGTATTGCCCCGCGCCCAACGGCCATATCCTGGCAACCGGGCTCGATGCCAAGGGCCGCAAGCAATACCGCTATCACCCCGAGTTCCGCGCCGCCCGGGAAAGCGAGAAGTTCGACCGTTGCCTGGCGTTCGGTAACCTTCTGCCACTGGTCCGCAAGCGGGTGGAAGAGGATCTGTCCGGGGGCCGCGAAATCTCGCGCGATCAGGCTGTTGCCAGCGTTGTCCGCCTGCTCGATCTGGGGGCGATCCGGGTCGGCAATGAAGGCTATGCCGAACGCAACAACAGCTTCGGCGCGACGACGCTGCGCCAGCGGCACGCCGAGGTTACCGGGCGCAAGCTGCGGCTGAGGTACAAGGGCAAGGCCGGTAAGATGCAGGACGTGCGGCTTACCGATGCCAGCCTTGCCCGGGCGGTGCGCAAGATGCAGGACCTGCCCGGCCAGCGGGTGTTCCAGTACGTCGACGATGGCGGCGAAGTCCGCGCAGTGGGGTCGAGCGACGTCAACGAATATCTCGAAGCGGCGATGGGCGAACGCTTCACCGCCAAGAACTTCCGCACCTGGCATGCAACCGTGCTGGGCTTCGATTACCTGCGGCAGGCGCAGGAGAATGTGCCGATGAAGGCGCTGCTCGAATCGGTTGCGGCGCACCTCGGCAATACGCCGGCGGTGACGCGCAAAAGCTATATCCATCCCGCGGTGCTCGCCCTGATCGAAGAGCAGGAAGGCTGGCGCGACCAGCTCAAGCTGCCGCGCCCGACCCGCTGGCACACGCGTGAGGAACGGGCGGTGATCGAGTTGCTGCAAGGCTGCCCGGGATCGCGCGACCTGTTGCAGATCGCCTGACCCTTGCCACCAGCTGCGCTTGCCGCCGCGCCGGGTGCCCGCCAAGGTGGAGCGACCTTGCCCAGTGAAGGAATGCCAGACCTTATGAACGACAGCCAGGATCACCCCTTCTTCGATCGCCACCGCCATGGTTTCGTGCGCGTCGCGACAAGTACGCCCAAGGTGCGCACCGCCGACGTAGCCTTCAATGCGGAAGGGATCATCGAACAGGCCCGGCTGGCGGGCGAACACGATGTCGATCTGTTGCTCTATCCCGAATTGTCGCTGTCGTCCTACGCGCTCGACGATCTGCATCTGCAGCAGGCGCTGCTCGATGCAGTCGAGCGGCACCTGGGCGAGATCGTCGATGCATCGGCCGACCTGCGGCCCGTGCTGGTCATCGGCGCACCGCTGCGCCGCAATGCCAGGATTTACAACTGCGCGGTCGTGGTTGCGAAGGGTGAGATCCTCGGCGTGGTGCCCAAGAGCTTTCTTCCCAACTACCGGGAGTTCTACGAGAAGCGCTACTTCTCGCACGGGCGGGGCTGCGTCGGTCTGACGATCGAGGCGGCCGGGCGGACCGTGCCGTTCGGCATCGACCTCTTGTTTGCGGACGAAGCGATCCCCGGCTGCGTCGTCGGGCTCGAGATCTGCGAGGATTTCTGGGCGCCCGAACCCCCCGGCGTCAAGGCCGCGCTGGCGGGGGCGACGATCGTGCTCAACCTTTCGGCCTCAAACATCACCATCGGCAAGTCGGACGAACGGCACATGCTGTGCAAGGCCAGTTCCAGCCGGGGCGTGTGCGCCTATGCCTATTCGGCCTCGGGTCATGGCGAAAGCACCACCGACCTCAGCTGGGACGGGCAGGGCATGATCTACGAACTCGGCGACCTGATGGCCGAAAGCGTGCGCTTCGACCGCGAGCCCGAGCTGTGCATCTGCGACATCGACACCCGGCGCATCGTCAATGATCGGCTGCGGATGCAGACCTGGGGCGATGCGGCGGAGGCGGCGGGGCGTCCCGAAGACAGCTATCGCCGGGTGCCGTTCCGGCTCGATCCGCCGGGCGCGGACCGCGCGCTCAAGCGCCCGATCCGCCGGTTCCCCTTCGTCCCCAACCGGCGCGAGCATCTCGATGCCGATTGTTACGAGGCGTTCAACATCCAGGTCGATGCGCTGGAGCGGCGGCTGGAGGCGACGGGTTCCAAATGCCTGGTGCTGGGGGTGTCAGGCGGGCTCGACAGCACCCACGCACTGATCGTCGCGGCGAAGGCGATGGACCGGCTGGGTCGCCCGCGCACGGACATCCGCGGCTACACGATGCCCGGTTTCGGCACGTCCGAAGGGACGAAGTCGAACGCCTGGCGGCTGATGAAGGCGGTCGGCATCACTGCACAGGAGATCGACATAACCCGCGCCGCGCGGCTGATGCTGGAGGATCTCGGCCACCCCTTTGCCAAGGGCGAACCGGTCTACGACCTCACCTTCGAGAACGTGCAGGCGGGCCTCAGGACCGACTACCTCTTCCGCCTTGCCGGGCAGCACAAGGGCTTCGTGCTGGGGACGGGCGACCTGTCCGAACTCGCGCTTGGCTGGTGCACCTATGGCGTCGGCGACCAGATGAGCCATTACGGCGTCAACGCCGGCGTGCCCAAGACGCTGATGCAATACCTCATCGCGTGGAGCGTGCGCTCGGGCCAGTTCGATGCCGAAACCGACGCCGTGCTGACCGACATCCTTGCCACCGAGATCAGCCCCGAACTCGTCCCGGCGGGCGAGGACGGCGCGGTGCAGTCGACCCAGTCGATCATCGGGCCCTACGAGCTGCACGACTTCTTCCTCCACCACATCCTGCGCTTCGGGCAGAGCCCATCGCATGTCGCGTACCTTGCGTGGCATGCGTGGAAGGATGCCGCCCAGGGCATGTGGCCGATCGATTTTCCGGACACCGCGAAGAACGCCTACGATCTGCCGACGATCGCCAAATGGCTCGAGACGTTCTGCGTGCGGTTCTTCGCCATCAGCCAGTTCAAGCGCAGCGCGCTTCCCAACGGGCCGAAGGTCAGCGCGGGCGGGTCGCTCTCGCCACGGGGCGACTGGCGCGCGCCGAGCGATGCGGTGGCGACGGTGTGGCTCGACGATCTGCGCCGTGCGCTGCCGCCCGGAACGCTGCCGGACTGACGATCGTCAGAGGCGGGTGATCCAGCCGTGCCGGTCGGCGACCGTGCCGAGCTGGATGCCGAGCAGCAGTTCACGCATCCGTGCCGTCACCGAGCCGGTCTCGCCCCCTCCGATGGTGAATTCGCCCGCGGGGCCCATCACCGTGCCCACCGGCGTGACCACGGCGGCAGTACCGCAGGCAAAGGTTTCGCTGAGCGCGCCGCTGGTGGCATCGGCGCGCCAGTCATCGATGCCGTAGGGTTCTTCGCTGACGCTGTACCCTTCCTCGCGCAGGAGGGTAATCAGGCTGTCGCGGGTGACGCCGGGCAGGATCGTGCCTGAAAGCGGCGGGGTCACCACCCGTCCGTCGGCAAAGACGAAGAACAGGTTCATGCCGCCGAGTTCCTCGACGTAGCGGCGCTCGACCGCGTCGAGGAACACCACCTGGTCGCAGCCCCGGGCGATGCCTTCGGCCTGCGGCACCAGGCTGGCGGCGTAATTCCCGCCGGTCTTGGCCGCCCCGGTCCCGCCCGGCGCGGCGCGGACGTAATCGCGGCTGACCCACAGCCGCACCGGCTTGGCACCGCCCTTGAAATAGGCCCCCGCGGGGCTGGCGATGACGACGAACTTGTACTGCCGGGCAGGGCGCACACCGAGGAACGCTTCGGATGCGAACATGAAGGGCCGCAGGTATAGCGAGCTTCCCTCTATCGTCGGTACCCAGTCGCGGTCGATGTCGACGAGCTTGCGGACCGCTTCCAGAAACAGTTCTTCGGGCAGGTCGGGCATGGCCATCCGCCGGGCGCTGGCATTGAGGCGTGCGGCGTTGCGTTCGGGTCTGAACAGGGCAAGGCTGCCGTCCGCCTGCTTGTAGACCTTCATTCCTTCGAAGATTTCCTGCGCGTAATGCAGCACGGCGGCGGCCGGGTCGAGCGCGATGGGTTCCCGCGGGCCGATGCTTGCGCTGTGCCAGCCGCCCTGATCGGCGTCGTAGTCGATCACAATCATGTGATCGGTGAAAAGCTTGCCGAAGCCAGGATCCGCCAGCGCCTCGTCGCGAATGGCCGAGGGGACGGGGGCGGGGTGCAGACGCTGCTCGAAAATCATTCCGCGCGGGTAGTCGGACTCCGGCGATTTCGCAAGGCGAGCGCCGGGGAACCTGCGCCCCGCATATGAGAAGGGCGGCCCCCTCGTCAGAGAGGAACCGCCCTTCGCATGGTCAGCGGCCGGAAGTGCCGCTCACGTCGCCTTACTCGGCAATGAGGTTTACCGAATATGCTCCGCGCGGATCTTCACCGACCTCGCTACTGAACCATGAGACATCGGATCACCTCCTTTCAAGCTAGTGAGCTGAGAACCCGCGTTTCACCGGGGTTCAAGACCTGCGTGCGCCGCCGATCCCGGGGACATATTTGAGTCGCCGCGCGCGCGAAAACAAGCCTTGTAAAAAAGTTTTCCCACGTCAGACTTTCCCGCCTTGCCGGTGCCTGTTCAGCGGCACCGCAGCAGGCTCAGCGGCAATCCTCGATCACCCGGGAAACCTCGGCCCAGTTCGGAAGATAGAGGTTCGGCGTCCCGGCCAGTTCCACCGCGAACCGGCCGCGCGTCAGGGCGATCGCATCGAGCAGCGGCTCGCGGGCGGCGACCTGTGCGCTCGCCGCGGTGCCGGCGGCATTGCGGGTGGCGGGCAGGGTCCGATCGGCTGTCTCGGTGCGGATCGTCATACCGCCGCCTGGGCCTGTGGTTACGCCTTCACGCGTCAGCATGACGCGGCGGGACGCGGTATCGCAGCCGATCGCGAACAGCGGAGCGCCGCCGGCGGAATAGCGAGCGATGGTCCCGCCGGCGACCTGCGCGTAGCTCCAGTCGCCCGGGGTGCGCGGATTGTCGATAGTG
>NZ_JBHWMI010000096.1:0-15320 GCF_043423005.1 Qipengyuania sp.
GTGCTCTCCGGGATTGTCCATGCTCTGAAGAGCGGCGGTCGCTGGGGCGATTGTCCCGAGCACGTCTACGGGCCGAAGAAGACGCTTTACAACCGGTTCCGGCGCTGGGCCGAGCGCGGCGTGTGGGAGCGCATCTTCGCCAGCTTGCCGGGGTCGAGGGCGTGCCTGGCAAACTCTTCATCGACAGCAGTTGTATCAAGGTCCACCGCACTGCCGGAGGCGCAAAAGGGGGGCCTTGGCTCATGGTATCGGCATCACCAAAGGTGGCCGGAACACCAAGCTCCACGCCGTCTGCGACGAGAAAGGCCGTCCGCACGTCCTCCTGTTGACGCCGGGCAACACGCATGATGCCAAGGTCGCGATCCAGACGATCAATGCCGTGCCGCCCTCGGACTATCTGGTCGCCGACAAAGGTTACGACAGCAACGCCTTGCGCTCCTGGCTGATCGAGCGCGGAACCACGCCGGTCATCCCGTCAAAGTCCAACCGCAAGGTCCAGATCGAACACGACCGCCAGATCTATCGCCAACGCAACGTCGTCGAGCGCATGTTCTGCCGCTTCAAGGACTGGCGCCGCGTCGCCACACGCTTCGACCGCAATATCAAAACCTTCATGGCAACCATCGCCATCGCCGCCTTCGTCATATGGTGGCTCTAATGAGTCCGGACCCTAATCAATCCTGCCGCTCCTTTGCTTCCGACACCTACACCAAGTAACTCCCCTGTTCCGGTCCCCGGCGCCACAACTAAAGTCACCGCAGAAGAACAATGACCTTCGGCGTATTCATGCACAAGGATGGGTCGATCTATGACGATATTCCCGAGGTGCATTACCAGTTTCCGAAAAGCTACCTCAGCCGCGCCGAACGGATGGTCGGCGACTGGATCGTCTATCGCGAGCCCGTGAAGATGCCACAGTCGAAAGGCTTCTTTGCCGTCGCGAAGGTCGAGCGGGTCGTGCCTGACCCCGACATTTCGGATCGCTATCGCGCGCTGATCGAGCCGGGGAGCTACCTGCCGTTCTCGCCCACCGTCCCGCACAAGGTCGACGGCCAGCCGGTCGAGCGTGATCTGGCGAATGCGCAGGCGGCCGTGCGTCCGCTGTCCAATTCCGACTTCGCGCGCATCATCGCTCTGGGGTTGCCCGAGGACGATACGCTGCCGCGCGTCGGCGAGATCGAGCCGTTGGAGCGCGTGCGCGAAGGGCAGGTGCCGTTCGAGATCGAGCGGCCCATCGTGCAATCGCTCGTCAACCGCCCCTTCCGCGACCGCGCCTTTCGTCGCGCGGTTCTCCACGCCTATGACGGGCGCTGTGCGGTCACCGGGTGGAAGCTCGTCAACGGGGGAGGGCGGCTGGAAACCGAGGCGGCGCATATCCGCCCCGTCGAACACGGCGGCCCAGACAGCGTGCGTAACGGCCTCGCGCTCTCAGGCACCGCGCACTGGATGTTCGACCGCGGCCTTATCAGCTTGAGCGACGATCTTGTGGTGTTGATATCCCGCCACGTCAACGACCCGGCTAGCGTCGAAGGGATCATCAACCGCAGCGGCAAGGCGATCGCGCCGGCGCGCGCAAGTGACAGGCCACTTCCGCAGTTCCTGCGCTGGCACCGGGAGCAGTGCTTCAAGCACTAGAGCCCCTGTCCTACACCCGCTCCCCCCGCTATTCCCGCCGCCCAAAGCAACCGCTCGCGCAAGGAGACGGATTTCTCCCCCCAGGACTGTGTGACAAGTGTGACACCGCTCGGCCTTTCCGACAGTGTGGCAAGGGGCGTCACTTCACTTGGCGTTCACGGGCGGCGCGGTTATAGGGCCTCGCATGACGAGACCTCTGCGCACCACCCGTTCGCTTGCCCTTGCGGCGCTGGCGGCCACCACCGTGCTTGCCGCCTGCGGGGGCGGGGACAACCGGCCCAAGGACACCGCCTATGTCGCCCGCGATGTCGAGACCCTGTATTCCGAGGCGAAGGAGCGGCTCGATCGCGGGCAGCCGATGGTCGCCGCCGCGCTGTTCGACGAGGTGGAGCGCCAGCATCCCTATTCGCCCTGGGCCCGCCGCGCCCAGCTGATGAGCGCCTTCAGCTACTACGTTGGGGCGGACTACAACAAGGCGATCCAGGCGGCGCAGCGCTTCCTGTCGATCCATCCGGGCAACAAGGATGCGCCTTACGCCTTCTATCTGATCGCGCTTTCCTACTACGAGCAGATCAGCGATGTGGAGCGGGACCAGAAGATCACCGAGCAGGCGCTGACGGCCTTGCGCGAGGTGGTCCGCCGCTTCCCCAACAGCCAGTATGCCTCGGACGCGGCGCTCAAGATCGATCTGGTGCAGGATCACCTCGCCGGCAAGGAGATGGAGATCGGGCGCTATTACGAACGCTCGGGCAAGTGGATCGCGGCGCAGATCCGGTTCCAGAACGTGGTCGACAATTTCCAGACCACCAGCCACGCGCCCGAAGCGCTCTTCCGGCTCACCGAAACCAGCCTGGCGCTGGGCATTCCGGAAGAGGCGGTTAAATACGCAGCGGTGCTCGGGGCGAACTATCCCGGCAACGAATGGTACGAAAAGGCCTATGCCCTCGTCGAGGAACACGCCGCCGGCGTCCAGGCGAGCTGACCGTCGCCATCCCTCGGCGGCGCAGCGGGCGAAAGCGTTAACCAGTAATCATCCCTGACGGCGTAAAGCCGGCCCATGCCGCGCCGGGTCTTATCGCTTGCCGTAATCGTCCTTGCCCTGTGCGGCCTCATACCCCGAGTGGGGGCGCAGGAGCCGGAACCGGCGGTGCGCTTCGAAGGCACGCTCGACGGGGCGCAGGACCGGATCGATCTTTCCGGGATCGAGGTCACCGTCAACGGCTTGCCGGCGCGCAGTGACGGGCAGGGCGGCTTCGCGGCCGAGGTGCCGCTGTCACGCTATTACTACGTCGAGGCGAACGGCGCGGCGATCTTTCCTACGATGCAGACTTTCGGCAATGCCGAGCTGCGCGACGAGAACTGCCAGTGCCTGCGCATTCCGCCCATCGAGCTGGTGGCGCGCAGGAAAGGCCGGGTCGAGTTGTTCTTCGGCGGCGACAGCATGGCCGGACGGCGCTATTTCGAAGCGGGCGAGGGCGAGAAGGCGGTGCTCGACCGGGTGACGCTGGACCGCGATCTCGACCGCCTGTTCACGGCCATCCGGCCCTATTTCGCGCACAGCGACTTGGCTTCGATCAATCTGGAATCGGTGGTCGCCGCAACCCAGCCGGGGCCGCCGGCGCCGAAGAAGTATCTGTTCTTCTCGCCTCCCGAACTGCCGCTGGCGCTGGCCCGGGCGGGGATCGACCATGTCTCGCTCGGCAACAACCACACGGCCGATTACCGGGCGGCGGGGCTGCGAACCACGATCGATGCCCTCGATGCCGCGGGGGTCGCATGGTCGGGCGCGGGAATGGACCTCGAGGAGGCGGAACGCGCCTCGCGCTTCGATCTCGGGCAGGAGAAGGTCGCCATCTACGGCTTCGTCGGCTGGCGAGGGACGTGGGAGCCGAACCAGACCGCCACGCCGACAAAGGCCGGGGCGGCCTGGGGTCTGGCCAGTACCGTGAGGCGGATCACCGTGCGCGAACGGCAGGCGGGATACGTGCCGATCATGCAGTTTCACGGCAATCTCGAATATGCCGACCGGCCGAGCAGCATGTCCCTGCCGCGCTTTCGCGCCGCGATCGACAAGGGCTCGCCGCTGGTCATCGGTCACCATCCCCACGTGACACAGGGGCTGGAGATCTATCGCGGAGGCCTGATCGCTCATTCGCTGGGCAATTTCCTGTTCGATCAGGAGCATCCTCACACCCACGTTACCTACGGGCTGAAGGTCTGGCTCGAGGATGGCCGCTTCCTGCGCGCTGAGGTGGTGCCGATGCAGATGCTCGACTACCGGCCGGTCCCCGCAGTGGGAGGGATGCGAGAGGCGGTGCTGCGCCGGCTTTACTGGCTGTCGGGGGAGATGGGCACCACGTTGCACCAAAGCGGCGGACACGCGGCAGTCTGGGCACGGCGCAAGGGGGCGGCCAGAACCGACTGCGCACCTCCGGCACGATTTCGGTTGGCCGCACTCGCGCCTGCATGTCCCGCCAAGGACTTCCAGTTCGGACGCAACATGATCCCGCGGGGCGATTTCGAGAACGTCGCCGTCGGCTATGCCCGGGATCGCTTCTGGGTCGGCCGCGAGGCATCGGTCGACTACCGCGAGGCGGGCGGCAACACGCGGCTTGCGATCCTGCCGCTCGGCGCGGCAAAACCGTTCTACGTCTTCTCCAAGAGCTATATCCGAGATGTTTCGGCGCGGCGCTTCACGCTGCAGGCCGATGTCCATGTCCCGCGCCAGACCACCGTGACCCTGATCGCCAAGCCGCGGCCGCAGGAGGGCGAGGAGGCCACCCCGTCCATCCTGGGCGACACCGTCGGCCAGGTCACCCTGCACCCGGGGGGAGGCGGCCCGCAGAAGCTGAGCCTCGATTTCGAGCTGCCGGCCGAGCAGCCGGGGATCGCCCGGGCGTTCCGCATCATCCTGCGGTTCGACTTTGCCGACGGGAGGGAGACGGGGGTGAAGACCGTCGAGATGGACGATCTGGCGCTGGTCGAGTGGCCTGATCTGCCGGGCGACGTCGATCCCGCACAGTCGTGGCGCTGGACCCATGCGCGGCCGGCAATGCCCCTGCCCGGCGGCTGATTGTCGCCACCCGGGCGGTTGCCCGGTGACGCGACGCGCGCGCTTGTATAGAGCAGGCGCAACGCATGCTGACTCGCCTCGCCATCCGCAATGTCGTCCTCATCGAGGCACTCGATCTCGAGTTCGCGCGCGGGCTTGGCGTGATGACGGGTGAGACCGGGGCGGGCAAGTCGATCCTGCTTGATGCGCTGGGGCTGGTACTGGGCAACCGCGCCGACAGCGGGCTGGTGCGCGCGGGCGAGGAAAAGGCCAGCGTGACCGCCAGTTTCGAGTTTGCCGCGCTGCCGCAGCCGATGCTCGACCTGCTGGACGGTGCCGATATCGAGCTTGACGGCGGGGAGCCGCTGCTGATCCGGCGGCAGGTTCGTGCCGATGGCCGCAGCAAGGCGTTCCTGAACGATCAGCCGGTGGGCGTCGCGCTGCTTCGCGACCTTGCGCCGTTCCTTGTCGAACTGCACGGCCAGCATGACGATCGCGGGCTCGTCAATCCGCGCGGGCACCGCGATCTGCTCGACCGTTTCGCCGGCGCTCAGACGGCGAAGGTGGCCGCCGCTTATGCAGCATGGCGGAATGCGGAAAGCCGTCTCGACGAGGCGCGGCGGGCGCTGGTCCAGGCGAAGGAGGATCAGGACCTGCTGCTGGCGCATCTGTCGGAATTGACCGCCCTCGAACCGCAGGCCGGCGAGGAAGGGCGGCTGGCGATGGCCCGTGCCGATATGCAGAAGGGCGAGCGGCTGTCAGGCGATCTGGAAGAATTGCGGCAGATCTGGGAGGGCTCGGATTCCCCACTTGCCAGCCTGCGCCTAGCCGCGCGGCGGCTCGATCGCATCGCCGGCGAGCATCCGCTGCTCGGCGATGCGCTGGCAGCGCTCGACCGGGCGGTCATCGAAGCGGGCGAGGCGGAGGATGCCCTGCGCGCAGCCGCCGATGCGCTCGATCACGATCCGCAGGCGCTGGAGGCGGCGGAAACCCGTCTGTTCGATCTGCGCGCACTGGCTCGCAAGCACCGCTGCGAAGTCGACGAACTGCCTGCCAAGATGCGCGAGTTTCGCGCCGCGCTCGACTCCATCGAAGGCGGGGAGGCAGAGCTCGATGCGCTGGAATCCGCCGCACAGGATGGGGCGAAACGCTATCGCGAGGCGGCCGAGGCGCTGCACCGGACGCGGGTCGCCGCCGCCGCCAGGCTGGACGAGGCGGTCGCGCGGGAACTGGCACCGCTCAAGCTCGATAGCGCCCGGTTCAGGACGGCGGTGACCGCATTGCCCGACGACCGCTGGGGTCCGGCGGGGATGGACGCCGTCGAATTCCTGATCGCGACCAATCCGGGCGCCGATTTCGCGCCGCTGGCCAAGATCGCCAGCGGGGGCGAACTGTCGCGTTTCATCCTCGCGCTCAAGGTAGCTCTGGCCGAGCAGGGCGGGGCGGCGACGGTGATTTTCGACGAGATCGACCGCGGTGTCGGCGGCGCGGTGGCGAGCGCCATCGGCGAGCGGCTGGCGCGGCTTTCCAGCGGGGGGCAACTGCTGGCCGTCACCCACAGCCCGCAGGTCGCCGCGCGGGGGCGGACGCATTACATGATCGCCAAGTCGAGCGATGGGACCGTCACCCGCACCAGCGTCGCCTTGCTGGATGAGGCGGGCCGGCAGGAAGAGATCGCCCGAATGCTGAGCGGCGCAGAAGTTACGCCAGAGGCCCGCGCGCAGGCGGACCGGCTGCTGGAGGGGGTGTGAGCGAACCGACCGAGGCGGAGGCTGCCAACGAACTCATGCGGCTCGCCCGTGCGATCGCCCGGCATGACCGGCTCTACCATGCCGAGGATGCGCCCGAGATCACCGATCAGGAATATGACGCGCTGGTTCGCCGCAATGCCGAGCTCGAGAAGGCGTTTCCCCACTTGGTTCGTGCGGATTCGCCCAGCGCCGGCGTCGGCCATTCGGTTGCCGCGTCGCCGCTGAGCAAGGTGCGGCATGAGGTTCGCATGATGAGCCTCGACAACGCCTTCGCCGCGGAAGAGGTCGCCGAATGGCTGGCCCGCGTACGGCGGTTCCTGTCGCTTGCCGATGGCGAGGCGCTGGCGGTGACGGCGGAGGACAAGATCGACGGCCTCTCCTGTTCGCTCCGCTATGAAGGCGGTCACCTCGTTCGCGCCGCGACCCGGGGCGACGGCGAGGTTGGCGAGGAAGTCACCGCCAACGTCGCGCATATCGCCGACATTCCGCAGCAGCTTGCCGGCACCGTGCCCGAGGTGTTCGAGGTGCGCGGCGAAGTCTACATGGCAAAGTCCGATTTTGCCGCGCTCAACACGGCGCAAGAGGCGGCGGGCGGGCGATTGTTCGCCAATCCGCGCAACGCCGCTGCCGGTTCGTTGCGCCAGAAGGACGCCAAGGTTACCGCCGCGCGGCCTCTGCGGTTCTGGGCGCATGGCTGGGGTGCGGCAAGCGATCTGCCCGGCACCACACAGGAAGAAATCGTCCGCCGGATCGAGGACTGGGGCCTGCCGGTATCGCCCCTGTTCGCCCGGGTCGAAGGGCTCGAGCCCATGCTTGCCCATTACGACCGTATCGGGGCCGAGCGTGCGGCCATGCCCTACGAGATCGACGGAGTAGTCTACAAGGTCGACCGGCTCGACTGGCAGCAACGGCTGGGCTTCGTCGCCAAGGCGCCGCGCTGGGCACTGGCGCACAAGTTTCCCGCGGAAAGGGCCGAAACGACATTGGAGGCGATCGACATCCAGGTCGGCAGGACCGGCAAGCTGACCCCGGTGGGCCGGCTGGCCCCGGTGCTCGTCGGCGGGGTGACGGTGACCAACGTGACGCTGCACAATCGGGACGAGATCGCGCGGCTGGGCGTGCGACCGGGCGACCGGGTGGTGGTCCAGCGCGCCGGCGACGTCATTCCGCAACTCGTCGAAAACCTCACCGGCGATGTCGATCGCCCGCCCTACCGGTTCCCCGACCACTGCCCGCAATGTGGCAGCGAAGCGGTCGCCGAGGGGGGCGAGGTGGACGTCCGCTGCACCGCCGGGCTGGTCTGCCCGGCCCAGCGGACCGAGCGGCTCAAGCATTTCGTCTCGCGCGGTGCGCTCGATATCGACGGGCTGGGCGAGAAGACCATCGACCAGTTCTTTGCCCTCGGCTGGCTGGAAAGCCCCGCCGACATTTTCCGCCTGCACCAGCGCCGGGAGGACATTCGCGCGCTGGAGGGGTGGAAGGATAAGTCTGTGGATAACCTGTTGGCATCAATCGAGGCGCGCCGCGCTCCTGATGCCGCACGCCTGCTTTTCGCGCTCGGGATACGGCACGTAGGCGCGGTTACGGCGCGCGACCTGATGCGCCATTTTCACGAATTGCCCGCCTTGCGGCTAACCGCCGAGGAAGCGCACCGCGGCGACGAGGTGGCGCGTGCGGAACTGACTTCGATCGACGGGATCGGCGCCGCCGTGGTCGAGGCACTGGGGGATTTCTTCCACGAGGAGCACAACCGCGAAGTGTGGGACGACCTGCTGCGCGAACTCTCCCCGCCGCGCTACGAGGTCGAGACCCGAGACAGCGCGGTCGCCGGCAAGACGGTGGTTTTCACCGGCAAGCTGGAGACGATGAGCCGCGACGAGGCCAAGGCCCAGGCCGAACGGCTGGGTGCCAAGGCCAGCGGCGCGGTCAGCGCGCGAACCGATCTGCTGGTCGCCGGGCCGGGCGCGGGCAGCAAGATCAAGAAGGCCGAAGCGCTCGGCATCGAGATCATCGACGAGCAGGCCTGGGCGAAAATCGTGGCGGAAGC
Source organism: Qipengyuania sp. (assembly GCF_043423005.1). Lineage (GTDB taxonomy): Bacteria > Pseudomonadota > Alphaproteobacteria > Sphingomonadales > Sphingomonadaceae > Qipengyuania. Next base: position 8,486 of record NZ_JBHWMI010000096.1, read on the forward strand.
CGGCTGACACGCGTTGCATCGCGCCCGCCAATCGGGCAATCGCACGGGCGTGTCGCGCAATGCCATTCTTGCCCTCGTCCTGTTCGGATTTTCGGGCTTCCTGCTTCTGTTCACGATGGTCTCCGAACCTGCCGCGCGGGTCGAGCGGGTGCGGCTGAGCGGCGCGCCCATTCCGTTGATGACGCCATCCCCGGAACACAGGCAGCTGGAGGCCGCGCTGGCCGGGCTGGGGCAAGGATTTGCCGGGACGGTGGGCATCGCGGTCACCGAAGTCGCCACCGGAGTGACAGTCGGATACCGGCCCGAGATGGCGATGCCCCAGCAAAGCGTCAGCAAGCTGTGGGTGGCGCTGACCGCGCTCGATCAGGTCGATCGGGGCAAGCTGGACCTCACCGAGCCGGTGGTGGTTCGCGCCGCGGATCTCACCGTGTTCCATCAGCCTATTCGCGAGATCGTCCGCCAGAAAGGTCAGTTCGTCACCACCTATGACGAACTGCTAGCGCGGGCCCTGACCGAAAGCGACAACACCGCCAACGACCTCATCCTGCGCCGGGTCGGCGGGCCGCGGGCGGTGGAAGGGATGATCGACCGCAAGAACCTGCGCTGGATCACGTTCGGGACGGACGAAATCACCAAGCAGAGCGAGATTGCGGGTCTGGAATGGCGGCCGAGCTATGCCATCGGGCGCCGCTTCTACGATGCCCGTTCCGCCCTGCCCGAACCGGTCCGAAAGGCGGCGTTCGAGCGTTATCTGGCAAGCCCGATGGACGGGGCGAGCGCGCAGGGCATTTCCGTGGCCCTTGCCCGGATCGCCCGGGGCGAGGTGCTGGCAAGGCCGACGACGCACAAACTGATCGAGACCCTTAACCGCACGAAAAGCGGGCCGCGCCGCCTGAAGGGCGGTCTGCCGCCCGGCTGGGCCATCGCGCACAAGACCGGCACCGGGCAGGAATATGCCGGGGAGCAATCGGGCTATAACGATGTCGGCCTGCTGTTTGCGCCCGATGGCCGTTCCTATGCGGTGGCGGTGATGATCCAGCGGACCCGCGCCTCCTATGCCGAGCGGATGGCGATGATGCAGGGCGTTACCCGGGCCGTCGCCGCGTATCACGAACAGCTGCCGCCGATCGCGCCCGCACTTGCTCGTGATGCTCCGGTATCCACTTCATCACGCCCCCGGCAAGCGGAGTGAACCTGCCCATCCGGACACCCGCATGGGCGAGGGTATCGGCGACCCACTGGTTGCAGGTATTGACGAGCGTATAGCGCCCCGCCGCGTCGTAATTGCGCGAGGCTGGCTCGAAACCGGGATAGGTCGGCCGGGCAGCGCCGGGCGGCAATGGGGGGAGGGCAGCGGCGATCCGCTGCGCGAGGCGGGCGTACTCCGCCGGGCGCAGGAGCAACACGCGGTGATGCGGCGAAGGCTGCGGGTTGACGTAGTGGCTGACGCGGATCAGCCCCGGCCCGCCGCTGACTGCAATGCGCAGGGCAGTCGACAGCTTGAGGTCGGCCCATGTCGGCGTCTCGAGAAAGACCTCCTTCTCGCCCCAGCCGACCGCAATGTGAGTCGGCATCCAGCCGTCCGCATCGCGCGGCGTGCCGGCCGAAGGAAAGGTCGCTCGCCAGTCATGAACGGGCGAGATCACCGGCATGACGATCCCGGTATGGACGCCGTTGCTTTCGACCATGATCGCGATGCCGTCCGCCGGCGCGCGCCATTCGCGATTGCGTGGCAGGGAACTGCCGATCCAGGCGATGAGCAGGAAAAACGTGGCCAGCGTTGCTACAGCCGCAACCGGCCACAGGATCAGCCGGCCGCCGATCCGCGCTATCAGCGAAAGCGGCGACGGCGCAGCCACAGGATCGACCAGTCGCCGTTGACCATGCGCCGGGCCAGCCGAAAGCCGGCGGCATAGGCTGCCCGGCGGACCATTTCCTCCTGCCGGGTGAGCAGCCCTGCCAGCAGCAGGTGCCCGCCAAGGCGCGTCGCGGCACCGAAATCGGGCGCGAGTTCGACCAGCGGCGCGGCAAGGATATTGGCGATGATCAGATCGAACGGCCCGCGCGCGGCAATCAGCGGATCGTCCATGCCATCGGCGATGGTCATCAGCAGCGCGCCCCGGCCCGGCCCTTGCGCCATCCCGTTGGCGGCGAGATTGTCGGCCACCACGCCGGCGCATACCGGATCGATATCGGAGGCGGTTGCGCGGGCATCCGGCCACAGCCTCAGTGCGGCCATCGCCAGCAGCCCGGTGCCGGTGCCGATGTCCGCCAGATCGCGCACGCGGACCCCTTCGCGGCGCATCAGGTCCAGCATGGCGAGGCAGCCGGCGGTGGTCTCGTGCTGGCCCGTGCCGAAAGCCTGGCTGGCGGGAATGACCAAATCGATCATCCCCCCGTCGGCTGGGTGGTCCGGCGTGCGGATGTGGAACCGGCCCGCCCGGATCGGCTCGACGCCCTTCTGGCTTTCGACCACCCAATCGGTCTCGGGCAGTCGTTCGGTCTTCAATTCGGGGGCACCTGATCCGAACAGGCGCGCGATCAGGGCGAGGTCGGCGGCGCCAGGCTTGCGATCGAGATAGACCTCGAGGCTCCATTCGTCGGGCCGATCTTCGGCGATCTCCATCCCCGAGACGACCCAGGTGTCCGGCCATTCGGCAAGGCCCTCTTGTGCCGTCAGCGCCGCCTTGGCGCTGGCCTTGTCGCACAAGCCAACGACCTTCCAGCTGTCAGCGGACATAGCTTGCGCCATTCGCGTCGAGCGTGGCGCCGGTCAGGCTGGGCGGGGCGTCGAGCGCGCAGAAGGCGATCAGCGTAGCGATTTCCCCAGGCTCCGCCACCCGGCCGAGCGGGATGTCGGCGAGCAGACCCGGCCCGCCGCGGCTGGCAAGGTAATCGTCCGCCATCGCGGTGTCGGTGAAGCCGGGGGTTATCGCAAAGCTCAGGATGCCCTCGGCGGCATAGGCGCGGGCGATCGTCTTGTGCAGCGCCAGCATCGCGCCCTTGCTTGCCGCATAATGCCAGTGCGCGGGCGAATCCCCCCGGTGTCCGGCACGGCTCGCCACGTGGACGACGCGCCCGCCGACGCCGCGATCCTGCCAGTGCCGGACCGCGAGGCGCGAGAGCTGGGCCGCGGCGGTCAGGTTGATGCGCAAGGTCTCTTCCCACGAGGCCAGCCACTGCGCATCGTCCGCGTCGATCGGGTTGGCCCGGAAGACCCCGGCGTTGTTCACCAGCACGTCGATCGTGCCGCCGGCTTCGTGCAGCGCCGCGTCCCACAGGCGGCGGGGGGCGGCGGGGTCGGCAAAATCGGCGGCAAGGGTGGCCGCCCCGCCGGCGGCGGTCGACTGGCCGATTACATGCGCCCCGCGTCGTTCGAGCAGGCGTGCCGCGGCTGCGCCGATCCCGCGCGATGCGCCGGTCAGAAGGATGCAGGTCATGCACCGGGCTATTTCGATATTTGCGGCATTTGTCGAGGCTGGCCGCCTTGCCCTTGCCGCCATTCTCGCTAAGTAGCCTTCCGACGCTATCCAACGGACGCTTTCATCCATGGCCAACCGCCCGCTTTCGCCGCATCTGCAAATCTGGAAATGGGGCCCGCACATGGCGGTCTCGATCTTCCACCGCGTGACCGGCGACGGGATGGCGCTGGTCGGTCTGGCGGTGCTGCTGTGGTGGCTGGGGGCGATGGCCGCCGGGCCGCGGGCCTATGAAACTTTCGCCAACGTGATGGGCTCGCCGCTCGGCCTGGTGGTGCTGGTCGGACTGAGCTGGGCGTTCTTCACCCATATGTCGAGCGGCCTGCGCCATTTCGTGCTCGATATCGGGGCGGGATACGAGCTGACGACCAACAAGACCTGGTCCGTCATCGTGCTTGCTGCCGGCGTTGTCCTCACTGCCCTGTTCTGGGCGGTCATCCTCCTGAAGTGACGAGATCATGGTAGACGGAACTCCTATCGGCCGGGTGCGCGGCCTCGGATCGGCCCATCACGGGGTCAGCCACTGGCTGCTGCAGCGCTTCACCGCGGTCGGCAACCTGGTGCTGGTCCTGTTCCTGGTCGTCAGCCTCGCGCTGCTGCCGGCTTACGACTATGCCACGATGAGCGGCTGGGCCTCGCAATTGCTGCCTGCCACGGCGCTGGCGCTGCTGATCATCAGCGTATTCTGGCATGCGCGCCTTGGTCTGCAGGTGCTGATCGAGGACTATGTGCATGAGGGCGGCTCGAAATTCGCCCTCATCCTGCTGCTCAATCTCGCGACCATTGGCGGCGCGGCCTTCGGACTCGTCTCGATCGCCCGCCTCGCATTCGGAGGTGCCGCCTGATGGCGTTCAATTCGGCATTCGAAATCGGCGGCCGCAGCTATCCGATCGTCGATCACGATTATGACGTCGTCGTCGTCGGCGCGGGCGGCAGCGGCCTCCGCGCGACGATGGGCGCCGCCGAGAGCGGGCTGAAGACCGCCAACATCTCCAAGGTCTTTCCCACCCGTTCGCACACGGTCGCGGCGCAGGGCGGGATCGCGGCGAGCCTCGGCAATAATACCCCCGATCACTGGTCGTGGCATATGTACGATACCGTCAAGGGTTCGGACTGGCTGGGCGATCAGGACGCGATCGAATACATGGTTCGCGAAGCCCCTCAGGCGGTCTACGAACTCGAGCATGCGGGCGTGCCGTTCAGCCGGAACGAGAACGGGACGATCTACCAGCGCCCCTTCGGGGGGCACATGCAGAACATGGGCGAAGGCCCGCCGGTGCAGCGCACCTGCGCCGCGGCGGACCGGACGGGGCACGCCATGCTCCACGCGCTGTATCAGCAAAGCCTGAAGTACGACGCGACGTTCTTCATCGAATATTTCGCCATCGACCTGATCATGCACAACGGCGAATGCCGCGGCGTCATCGCCATGTGCCTCGACGATGGGACGATCCACCGGTTCCGCAGCCACGCGGTGGTGCTGGCGACGGGTGGTTACGGCCGCTGTTACTACACCGCGACCAGTGCCCATACCTGCACCGGCGACGGGGGCGGCATGGTGCTGCGCGCGGGCCTGCCCATGCAGGACATGGAGTTCGTCCAGTTCCACCCCACCGGCATCTATGGGGCCGGCGTTCTCATCACCGAAGGCGCGCGGGGGGAGGGCGGTTACCTGACCAATTCCGAAGGCGAGCGCTTCATGGAACGCTATGCCCCTTCGGCCAAGGATCTTGCCAGCCGCGATGTCGTCAGCCGCTCGATGGCGCTGGAAATGCGCGAAGGGCGAGGCGTCGGGCCGGAGAAGGACCACATCTATCTCCACCTCGACCATATCGATCCCAAGGTGCTTGGCGAACGGCTGCCGGGGATTACCGAAAGCGGCAAGATCTTTGCCGGGGTCGACCTTACGCGCGAGCCGTTGCCGGTGACGCCCACGGTGCATTACAACATGGGCGGCATTCCCTGTAACTATCACGGCGAAGTCATCGCCGGCGATCCGGGCGATCCGGAAAAGACGGTCCCAGGGCTGTACGCCGTGGGCGAGGCGGCCTGCGTTTCGGTGCATGGCGCCAACCGGCTCGGCTCGAACTCGCTGATCGATCTTGTCGTCTTCGGCCGTGCGACCGGGCACCGACTGCGCGATCAGTTCAAGCCCGGCACCGCGCTTGACGAACTGCCCAGGGACAGCGCCGACCTTGCACTGACCCGGCTCGACCATTTCCGCCACGCCAATGGCGGCTCGCCCACGGCGCAGGTGCGGGCGGAAATGCAGAAGGGCATGCAGAAGCACGCCGCCGTGTTCCGCGACAGCAAGCTGCTGGCCGAAGGGGTCGATCTGCTGGCCCGGGTCAACAAGCGGATGGAGGACATTCACGTGTCCGACCGCTCGCTGATCTGGAACAGCGACCTGGTCGAGACGATGGAACTCGACAACATGATGGCGCAGGCCAACGTCACCATTGCTTCGGCAGAGAACCGCAAGGAAAGCCGCGGCGCTCATGCGCACGAGGATTATCCCGATCGCGACGATGTTAACTGGATGAAGCATACGCTGGCCTGGTTCGAAGGCTGGGGCGGCAACGGCGGGGCGATGAGGATCGATTATCGTCCGGTCCACGAATACACCCTCACGGACGATGTCGCATACATCGAGCCGAAGAAGCGGGTCTATTGATGATGGGTGCGCGGTGGGCGCTCGCGCTCGCCGCGTTTGCGGTCACAGGCTGCGCGGGCGGGGTCGGGCGGCCACCACCCGCACTGGGCGCGCCGGCATTCTACACCCGCCATGTCTCGGCGGCCGGGATTGCGATCCTCTCGTCGGACCGGGTTTCTCCCAAAGCGCTCGTCGCGGCACGGTCGATGGCCGTCCAGATGCTGTCCGCCCGCCCCGACCTTGCGCAATGGCTGGCGGCTAACGACTATCGCATCGCGATCATCGCGCAAGACGAGGCGTTGCTCGATCTGCCGGAGAACCGCGACTGGAAGAAGCCGACCCGGGACGATCCACGGCTGACCCGCTGCGAGATCAAGCATTACGATACCCGTATCGGCGCATTGACCGATCGCGCCTATTGGGATGCCCGCGCCCGCGGCATCGGGGGCCGGCGGATGGCGGCGGCGGAAGAAGACGTGCTCGGCAAACCCGGCAGTCGCTATTACGGCGAAACGATCTTCGTTCACGAACTGGCGCACAATGTGCTCTATGCGATCGAGGCCGTCGACCAGCCGCTTTATCGTGAGGTCGAAGCTGCCTATGCCAATGCGCTGGAAACCGGGCTCTGGCGGGACGAATACACCGTCACCACGATCCAGGAATACTGGGCCGAGGGAACGCAGTTCTGGTTCAATTCAAACCG
>NZ_JBHWMI010000011.1:0-119629 GCF_043423005.1 Qipengyuania sp.
GGTCGAGAACATGTTCGGCAGGCTCAAGGACTGGCGACGCATCCACACCCGCTACGACCGATGCGCCCACACCTTCATGTCCGCCATATGTATCGCTGCAACCGTCATCTTCTGGCTGCCGCAATGAGTCCTGAGCCTAGCGAGGATACCGACCCGTTATCGTTGCATTTGTTATGCAATGCCTCGGCGCTGCCGACCAAGGCGGTCGCAATAGGAGCGCACATTTGCAGCGATCCCTTGTGCTGAACCGACGCCCACTCTCGGGGGGGGGTCAGCACGCCGATCGCAAGGAGTGGTTGCTAAGGTGCGAAGCTGCCATCTGGGCTGATGCTGACGACAGTCAGCTTTCGGAAAAGATTCAAGCGAGCTCAAATGGCCGACATGAGGGCGCTTTGCGGACCGGCTGAAAATGGGCCGCTTCGAGACAGTCTGGTTTCGGGAGCTTTCCTAAGAAAACGGACAATCCGGTCGCGATTCAAATCGCGGGGCCGTGTCCCATCCACATCGCATTCAAAGACAAGCCCACCAGCTAGCGACATAACTCACGTTCCCTGCCATTTCGAAGACAATGCCTGTCGCAATGAGGTGCAAGCGATCGCTGCCTTACTGATTTTTATCGGAATGGTTGCGCCTATCCGGTTTCGGCCTGTGCGTTACGGGCAGCAGCAATCGCCGCTGCAAGCTCTTTTGCTGGACCCACTCCCCAGTAGTGGAGGAAGTAAAACATTGGTTCACCGCCGATCATGTGGTTATGCAATGCTACGATATGGATATCCCGCTCGCGCAGTGCGCGGAGCACGGGCTGGACTTCGTCCTCGGTCATGATGAAGTCACCATCCACGGCGGCAAGGTCGTTGGTGCCCGAGAACGCCGCCCAGGTCGTAAGCCCCATCGAACCACCGATCTCAACGCCGTGCATGCGGCCTTGGCGAGCGAAGGTGTATTTCACGACACCATCGGCGATGCTTGGCTCGGTGCCCAAGATTTCGCTCAGCGCCAGGGCTTCGATCGTGCCGTTTGCATCCGGCGTCATGCCACCGAAACTGCGCTGCGGCGTCGGCGAGGCGGCGCGCACTTCCTTGATGGCATCCCAGACGGCTTTTACACCCGCTGCCATCTTGGCGGTTTCCCCATGCCCGCCGATATGCATAAAATAGACCGGCGGATCGTCGAATATGAAATGATTGTGCAGCGCGGTGACGGTCAACCCGTTGGCGAGGGCAGCGTCCATCGCGGCTGTTATCTCATCCTCGAATACGACCGTGTCGCCCATGACCATCACTCCGCCATCGACGGGTTTGAAGGCAGCCCATGAGCCGAGACCTGCCGGGGGATCGAGGCGCATGCCGTCGACCATCACCGGCACGTCGGCGCGCGTCCAACCGATGCGTGCGACCCCATCGTCGGTCATGGTGACCTCCGAGTGCGATGCCTCGAAAATCAGTGCCTCGAGATTGCCGAGATTATCCTGCGCGTGAAGAGCCGCCGACATCGCTGATAGCGATAGAGCCAAGCCGCCGACGAACAATGTTCTGCGTAATTGCTTCATCTTAGTTCTCCTTGGATGTGATTTCAGGTGCCAGCCATCATTGCGAGGTAATACAGCGACCCAATGAGTGCGCTCACGAAGAGAACGAGCAACATCCCGATCTTGAAGCGCAGCATGGCGATCAGGGCCGCAGCGGCAATGACGACGGAGGCGACGTCGATCGTGGCGAAGTCCGGCACGAGCAGGCGTGCGCCGTAACCTCGAACCTCGTCAAGCCGTGCGAAGGCAACGTGCAGCGCAAACCAGATGGCAAGGTTTAGGATCACACCGACGACTGCTGCCGTCACCGCCGAAAGCGCCGCTGTCAGAAGCTTCACGCCGCGCAGTTTTTCGATAAATGGCGCACCAAGGAAAATCCATAGGAAGCACGGCACGAACGTGACCCACGTGACGATCACCGAAGCCGCGATGCCCGAAGCCACCGGGCCTAACATGTCTGCTTCGCGATATCCCCCCATGAACCCCACGAATTGGACGACCTGGATCAGTGGACCCGGCGTGGTCTCCGCCATGCCCAATCCATCGAGCATTTCACCGGGGGCAAGCCAGCCATGCGTCTGCACGGCTTCCTGCGCCATATAGGCCAGCACGGCATACGCGCCCCCGAATGTCACGACCGCGAGCTTGGAGAAGAAAACCGCCAGTTCCGTGAACACGTGATTTGGGCCAACAAGAAGGATCAGCGCAATTATGGGAGCTGCCCAGATGCTGCCCCAGATCAAGGCCGTGCGGACTGCTCCGCGCCATGTAGACTGCGCTTTCGCCATGCCACCTGTATGAAGCACGGCTTCCGGCTCGCTCTTCCCGTCCTCGGTCGTTTCACGGGCGCGAATGACCAGAAACCGTGCAGGATCGAAATGCCCTCCAAGAAAACCGACCAGCGCGGCGGCCGCGATAATCAGCGGGAAAGGTGCATCGAATGCGAATATCGCCACGAAGGCTGCGGCGGCAATCAGATACATGGGCCAAGTTTTCAACGCCCTTTTCCCGATGCGCAGCAGGGCCTCGATGACTATGGCGAGCACCGCCGCCTTAATGCCGAAGAAAATCGCCTGGACGAAGCTGGCCTCCTGAAAACTGGCATAGAGCACGCTAAGCGCCATAATGCTGAGGAAGCCGGGAAGGACGAACAGGCATCCTGCGACGAGGCCACCGCGAACGCCGTGGAGCAACCAGCCAATATAGGTGGCAAGCTGCATGGCTTCCGGTCCGGGCAGGAGCATGCAGTAATTGAGCGCATGCAGGAACCGGTTCTCCCCGATCCAGCGCTTTTCATCGACTAGAATGCGGTGCATCACCGCGATCTGGCCCGCTGGTCCACCAAAGCTCAACGCGGCCACGCGCGCCCAGACACGCACCCCTTCGGAAAACGGGATCGGAGTTTGTTCTACGGAACCTGAATTAGCGGGAGAATTCATCAACGCGTCCTTCGCACACAGCTCATCGAGCCGGACTTGGGCGCATTGCCTTACCGGGCGCCGGAATAAGTGCCCGAAGTCAAACTGCTAGATCATTGATCTGGTGTTGTCAAAAGCCTTACGCGAACAGTCTGCCTTGCACTTGGAGAATGTCGGCTTTCGAGATCGGCATTTGTATCTCCGATTTCCGAATTGAGGGCACGAAGCCGCCCTCAGCTGCTACCTAGTCCAGTGGCAGGTTTCAGGATCGCGACGAGACCGATCAAATGTCCAATATTGGGGCGCTTTGCGGACCGGCTGAAAATGGGCCGGTAGCAGTCGGTCCGCATTTGAGCGACGCGCGCGTCAAACCGGTCGTTTCACCAAACGCCTTGACTGCCCGTGTCGAAAGTCCGTTCGAATCTTTGAGTGCAATGCCGTTGCTTGGCTGACGAAGGTACTTCGGATCTGTCAGATAACTTCCGCATTCGGCGCGTTGTTGCTAACTGACGCGCATGAAGCCCGCCTTGCACCCGCTTGAAGATGATCGCCTGCAAGAGCTGCGTCGTTATGGAATCCTCGACACTGACAGGGAACGCGAGTTCGACGAGCTGGTCGAGATAGCGTCGGAGATCTGCGAAGCGCCCGTGTCGGTCATCAATTTTATCGACGACGGTCGACAATGGTTCAAGGCAGAAGTCGGTCTCGGCGTGAGATCAACTCCGCTTGAAACCAGCCTGTGCGGCCACGCGATCCTGCAGGGCGACTATATCGAGATACCCGACACGCTGAACGATGCACGAATGGCGGATAATCCGCTGTGCAGCAGCGATCCGGGATTTCGTTTCTACGCTGGCTCGGTTCTCAAAGGAGCCAACGGTCTTCCCCTAGGCACGCTGTGTGTCCTGGACCACAAGCCACGGGAATTGTCAGAGCATCAGCGTAGGGTGCTGCGCGTCCTGTCGCGGCACATCATGCGCGAACTGGACCTGCGACTTGCGCTGGACCAGGAGCAGACGCTGCGGCGAGAGGTGGATCACCGGGTCAAGAATTCGCTCGCGTCGATAGGCGCACTCCTATCGATGAAGGCGCGGAGGGAAACAGATATAGCTGTGCGGCGCGCGCTGGAAGATGCGAGCAGTCGCATTCGCTCCCTGTCATCGCTTCATGCAGAACTCCACGAGCTGGGTGGTCAGGAACTGATAAGCCTGAAATCGCTCTTTGCCCGTATCGAGACCGACCTGCGCCAATTGCTCCCTGAAGGGATACAGTTCGCTATAAATGTGGATGACGATCGGATCGGTCCGAAAGTGGCGAATTCGCTGGTCCTGGTAGTGAACGAGTTCGTCGCCAATTCCGTCAAGCATGCCTTCGGATCAGGACGCGGTTCGATCACTGTCGATATCGAAGTACGGGCTGGTCGATTGACGTTGGTTTGCCGGGACGACGGGACCGCAGGCGCGGCGGAAGCCGAACGCGCTGCGAAAGGTACAGGCTTGGGAACGCGGGTAATTCAGTCCATCGCCTCCTCGATGAATATCGTCCCTGAATGGCGAGCCAGTGGCAGCGGGATGGAGTTGAGGCTGGCCGGCACAATCGCAAACAGTGCGAGCTGAAACGAAAGCATCCTCCTCCGGAGTTAAGAAATCGGCGGTAGAGGGTTGGCCATCACTAACAGCGATCCACTAAATTCGATAGTTCTCGAATTTTAGGTTGACGTCCGGTGCGGTGGCCGTATTTCGACAATCATCGAAAGGTGGTACTGGTGGCTGATCTCAATTCCCAGATTTGGGCCGTGGATGCGCTTGCCGCGCTCGCCCATGATACACGTTTGTCGGTATTCCGTGCGCTAGTGAGGGCAGGACCGGAGGGCATGGTTGCGGGCGCGATCGCCGAATATTGCTGCGTGCCGCCATCGACCATGTCGCATCACCTTGCGACACTGGAGCGGGCAGGGCTGGTGCAGTCCGAGCGAGAGAGCCGGTTGATCCACTACCGCGCTGACTTTCCGGGGATGCGACGACTGCTGACATTCCTGATGCATGATTGCTGCCAGGGCGCCCCGGAAATGTGCGGCGACCTGCTCGGCGATCTTGCCTGCATCGCCGATCAAGCCGCCGACGCATGAATCCGAACATGACTGACCAATGCTTCAACGTTCTCGTCCTGTGCACAGGTAACAGCGCCCGTTCGATCCTCGGCGAGGCTCTGTTCAATCATCTGGGCGGCGGCGATGTTCGCGCCTTCAGCGCGGGGAGTAAACCCAAGGGCGAGCCGCATCCCGGTGCGCTCAGATTGCTGGCAAGGCGCGGGATCGACACCGCACCCTTCCGCTCCAGAGCTGGGACGAGTTCACCGGCACAGCCAGCCCGCCCATCGACCTTGCCATCACAGTCTGCGGCAATGCGGCGGGAGAAGCGTGCCCCGTGTTTTTCGGCAGCCCATTGCGAGCGCACTGGGGCTTGCCGGACCCCGCCGATGCAACCGGTTCCGAGGCTGAGGTCGACGCGGCGTTCGAGGAAACCTGGAGGTTGCTGGAAATGCGGGTGAGGGCGTTTCTCGCGCTTGATCGGGCAGCGATGGACCAGCGCGCTTTACAGGCTGCGCTCGCCGACATCGGCGCGATGGAAGGTGCCGCATGAGCGCCGATGCATCGCCGCTGGGCCTGTTCGAGCGATACCTGTCGGTGTGGGTCTTCCTCGCCATTCTCGCGGGACTTGCGCTGGGGCTGGTCGCTCCGGATGCGGTCGGCGTTCTGGCCGGGCTCGAGTACGCTTCGGTCAACCTGGTGGTCGCCGTGCTGATCTGGGCAATGATCTTCCCGATGATGGTCGGCGTCGATTTCTCCAGCATCAAGGATATCGGCCGCAAGCCAAAGGGGCTGGTCATCACGCTGGTCGTCAACTGGCTGGTCAAGCCGTTCACGATGGCAGTGCTGGCGGTGCTGTTTTTCGACTACCTCTATGCCGGGCTGATGTTGGAAAGCGATGCCGACCAGTATATTGCCGGGCTCATCATCCTGGGCGCGGCACCTTGCACCGCGATGGTGTTCGTCTGGTCGCAACTGACGCGGGGCGATCCAGCCTACACGCTGGTGCAGGTGTCGGTGAACGACCTTGTGATGATTGTCGCCTTTGCGCCCATCGTGGCGCTGCTGCTGGGTGTGACCGACATCGTGGTTCCCTGGGAGACGCTGCTGCTCTCGGTGTTGCTTTATGTCGTCATCCCCCTGCTGGCAGGAGCGATTGCGCGGCGTCAGGTCATTCGCTCGCACGGCGGTGACACAGCGGCGGTCGATGCCTTTACCGCGCGGCTCAAGCCATGGTCGATCATCGGCCTGCTGGCGACCGTGGTGCTGCTGTTCGCCTTTCAGGCAGGCACAATCATCTCCAACCCGCTGCTGATCGTACTGATCGCCATCCCGATCATCATCCAGTCCTATGGCATTTTCGCCATCGCCTATGCCGCGGCCAAGGCGTGGAAGGTGCCGCATAACATTGCCGCGCCGTGCGCGCTGATTGGCACTTCCAACTTCTTCGAGCTCGCGGTGGCCGTTGCCATTGGCCTGTTCGGCCTCACCAGCGGCGCGGCGCTGGCGACTGTGGTCGGCGTGCTGGTGGAAGTACCGGTGATGCTGTCGTTGGTCGCTTTCGCCAATCGCACGCGCGACCGCTTCCCCCACTCCTGAGACAGAGCGAACCCATGTCCCGCCTGTGAACCCTATCCGATCCCGAACACCTGCCTGCGCTGCGGGCTGAGTATCTCCATCGCAATCCCGCGTTTGGCCTAGGCACAATGAACCCGCCTCCGCGCATCCTGCTGCTTTACGGCTCGCTGCGTGAGCGGTCCTTTTCGCGGCTGGCGGTGGAGGAAGCGGCGCGCCTGTTGCAGGTGTTCGGCTGCGAGACGCGGATATTCGATCCGTCGGACTTGCCGCTACCTGATCAGGTGAAGGATGACGACCATCCCGCCGTGCACGAACTGCGCGAGCATTCGCTGTGGTCGGAGGGGCAAGTCTGGTGCAGCCCGGAAAGGCACGGCCAAATGACTGGGATCATGAAGGCGCAGATCGATCATCTTCCGCTGGCTTACAAAGGCCTGCGGCCGACGCAGGGCCGCACGCTCGCCGTGATGCAGGTCTGTGCCGGTTCGCAGAGCTTCAACACGGTCAACACCTTGCGCGTGCTGGGGCGATGGATGCGCATGTTCACCATCCCTAACCAGTCATCGGTGGCCAAGGCCTATGAAGAGTTCGACGAAGCGGGCCGGATGAAGCCATCGGCCTATTACGACCGCATCGTCGATGTGATGGAAGAACTGGTCCGGTTCACCGTGCTTCTAAGGCCGCACTCAGATCAACTGGTCGATCGGTATTCCGAACGCGTTGAACGGGATCAGCCGGTCGAAACACCAGCGGACAAAGCTGGAATTGCTTCCGCGTGAGGCGATCGGGCAACTGGCCTCCCATTATCAATCTTTGCTATAGGCACAAGGCATGATCTGGGCCGGTAACGGACGGTCCGCTATCCGAACCACGACGCGAAAAGCTGTCAATCGGCTAACGACCCGATTGCGGACAGGAGAGAACGAGGGCATTTTTGGACAATGAGATGGGGTCTGCTCGCCTTAAGCTGTGCTCTGATGGCAATTGCGATGCTTGCTTTCTCTTCCCCTTCTTCCCCTCCAGCAGTGGGCCTGTTCAGCCTTGGCGCTTTGCTTTTGATGGATTGGTCATGGGAGCAATACATGGGTCACGCGGCATGGGGGATGGAAACTCGGAAGGATGAAATCGTCGCGGATTTCTACGACTTCGAAAATGCAAAGTGGCGCTACATTCTCGCAACCGCCGTATCAGGTGCCTTGGCTGCTTCGTTTGCCTTCACCTCGTCCGAAGAGGTTCAAGCAGCCTTCCTTGTCGGTGGCTTCGGGCTCTTTGGAGTGGCCGGGTTTGCAGGCATTCTGGGGTCTCGCCGCCGCATTCTGCGCGGTGGCTGATGTGACCGCTTCCCACCCATCTTGAGCCGCTCACGCGTGTCTTGACGCAGCCTAAGAGCGGACCAGCCGCAAACGACCCCATTGCGGACCATCGCAACCACTCGCATATTTTTATCGGTTCTACCTCTATGATTGGGCACCGGGGAATGAAGAAACGATTTCTCACAGCACTTTTGTTCTGGGGCGGGGGGATAGGACTATACAGCCTAATCAACTACGCTCAGGGAACAGTGATTGAGATGTCGTTTTTGGTCGGCTGGACGGCTGCGTCGGTAGCTTACGGTTTCCTCCACCCGTCGACTAAGAAGATCTGATTGGCAGCAATCCACCCTCTAATGAGACATAGATCTCTCGCTCGCCAAGGCCTGGAACCGGACAGGCAGCGATCCGAGCTTTTCAAGCTAAAGCTGCCTGTCAGGAAACGACCCCATTGCGGACCTTCAGCAGGTATGGGATTGTCAGATCGCTAGGGAGCAAAACCATGATCATTTCCACTCTCGTGGCGGCCGCCGTGGCTGCTCAGCCAGCGCCCGCACCACGCCCCACAGCAGCACCAATGCCATCTGCGGAGAAGAAGATGGCGTGTTGCGAGAAGATGGCGAAGGGCGACGGCTGCGCTTGTTGCAAGGGTATGGCCAAAGACGACGACGGCTCGCCTGCAACGGACCACAGCAAGCACGGCAGCGCCCCGTCGAAATAACTCCTAAGCTCAAATAAGCATCACTGACGAGCTATCGGGGCCAACGCCTCGATTATCCGGCAATCGCCTACCGTTCCTCCTGAGCATGAGGATATGACGGTTCGCAGCTCGCGTTTAAGCGCGGTGAGGTCTGCAAGCTTGCGCTCAACCTCTGTTAGATGCGCTCGTGCAATATCGTCCACACTGGCGCAGTCACGCTCTCGGTCGTCCGAGAGGGTCAGCAGAGTTCGGATTTGGTCGAGGCTGAAGCCGAGGCTGCGGGCGCGGCAAATGAAGGACAGCCTGGCAAGGTCTACGTCCTCATAAGCGCGATAATTACCGCCTGTCCGCTCCGGCTTCTGGAGCAGCCCGCTCTTCTCGTAAAAGCGGATGGTTACGGGCTTGACCCCCGTCGCTTTGCTCATTTGCCCGATTGTGAGTCCCAAGCTCTTGACCCTCTAGTTGGTATAAGGTCCATATGAGGTGCCGACTCGAATTGTCGAGGAGGTAGACCATGAGTGCGAGCTGTTCGGACAGTGGCTGCGCGAGCAGCAGCGAGTTTAATAGCCCTCGCTGGCGGCGCGCCCTGTGGGCCGCCTTGGCCGTCAACGCTGGCATGTTTGCGGTTGAGCTGGCGGCCGGTGTCACTGCCGACTCCCGCGCCCTCATGGCCGATGCGCTCGATTTCTTGGGCGACGCTGCCAACTATGCGATTAGCCTCGGCGTTGCTGGCTTGGCCCTCGGCTGGCGTGCCCGCGCCGCCCTATTCAAAGGCTGGACCCTTATCGCGCTCGGTCTGTGGGTGCTCGGCAGCACCGTTTACGCCGCCCTGTCAGGTGCTTCGCCGGATGCAGGGACGATGGGGGTGATCGGGATTCTCGCTTTGCTCGCGAACGTTGGCGTCGCGCTGATGCTTTTCCGTTTCAGGTCTGGCGACGCCAATATGCGCTCCGTATGGATTTGTTCGCGCAACGACGCCATCGGCAACGTCGCAGTGGTGGCGGCGGCGGCTGGGGTCTTTGGCACCGGGACAGCATGGCCAGACCTCATCGTGGCCGGGGTGCTTGCAACCCTTGGCTTGTCAGGCGGCTATCAGATCATCCGTCAAGCTCGCGCGGAATTGGCGAACGAGGCAGACCCAAAACATGCCTAGCGCCAACCAGCCGCTCAAGGTGCTTGTGGAGCGCGAACTAGCGCGCTTTCAGACATACAGGGGCGACGGCGAAGTCCAAGCTGCGTGGTGAGCTCTGGAGAGGGCCCACATCGTCTCCCAAGGGGCGTTCGTGTTGCATGCCCAAGCGCACACCCTGATGCTGCTCTACGCGATCGAGCGCCGCGACTTTCGCGAAACTTTGGGCCAGCTCTTCCGGCTCGCGCTTGTGCCGGTTGGCCATGCATTTCAAAGACTGCCGGTAGGCAACACTGCCCGCTCCGATGTTTCCGCGTTCAAGCCCATGCCGTTGCCCGACGATCTGGCCGCAGAGTTACGGCCAAGCACGCTTCCCCCTCCCCAATCATAGGACTTTAAGATGCTTCCCTCTCGCGTGCGCTTGCGCGCAATCTTGCTTGCTGCGGGTGCAGCTCTCTCGCTCCCAGCTACGTCACCTGTCTTCGCTCAGTCGGCACCGGAAGCGGCGGAGCAAGTAGACGAAGAAGAAAACGAAGAGATCATCGTCCAAGCTACGCGCTCTGGCCGAAGGGTGCAGGACGAGCCAGTGCGGGTTGAGGTGCTTGGCCAGGAGGAGATCGAGGAAAAGGCCCTCATGCGGCCGGGCAACATCGCCATGGTCCTGAGCGAGACTGGTGGCTTGCGCGTGCAAGTGACCTCTCCGGCGCTAGGCGCTTCCAACATTCGCGTTCAGGGAATGGAAGGTCGCTACACTCAACTCCTCGCTGACGGCCTGCCGCTTTATGGGGGTCAGGCGTCCTCGCTTGGGTTGCTTCAGATCCCGCCAACGGACCTAGGGCAGGTGGAGGTCATCAAAGGCTCGGCCTCCGCGCTCTATGGGCCGTCGGCGCTTGGCGGGGTGATCAACCTCGTCTCTCGTCGTCCGAGAGACGAGCTTGAAGCTGATCTGATGGCTAACCTTACCAGCCGGGATGGTCAGGACCTGACGGGCTACATATCCACGCCGGTGAGCGGAGCTGTGGGGGCGTCGCTGACGGGCGGCTTCCATCGCCAAAGCCAACAGGATTTAGACGGCGACGGTTGGCTAGATATGCCAGGTTATGATCGCTGGACGATCCGGCCGCGTGCTTTCTTAGAGTCCGATAGCGGCGCAACTGCCTATCTGACTGTGGGAGCGATGGGCGAGACCCGCGTCGGCGGCACGCTGCCGGGGCGCACGACGCCGGACGGAAACCCTTTCCCGCAGACCCGAGAGACCGACAGGCTGGATGCGGGCCTTGTCACTGAGCTGCCAATCGATGGCCTGGGAAAAGTGCATTTCCGCGCCTCGGGAATGCAACAGGATCATCGGCACCGGTTTGGGAGCGTCATAGAGATCGATAAGCACCGCACCGGCTTTGCGGAGCTTTCGACCTCTGGCAGCAACGGGGGGACCTCATGGGTCGGGGGCGTGGCCTATCAGGTGGACGCCTTCCGATCCGAGACCTTCCCGTTGTTCTACTACACATACCGGGTGCCGGGCGTTTTCGCGCAGGTGGAGCAGGACGTGGGGCTCGACCTCACATTTGCCACCAGCGCCCGCGTGGACTTCCACAACGAATATGGGACACAATTCAGCCCCCGCCTCTCGGTGCTATACAAGCCGGGCCATTGGACGATCCGCGCTTCCGGTGGACGCGGCTTTTATGCCCCCACGCCATTCGTCGAAGAGATCGAGGCGGCGGGTCTGTCGCGGCTTGAACCGTTGGGTGAACTAGAGCCAGAGACCGCGCAAACCGCTTCGCTGGATGTTGGATATGCACGCGGACCGCTTGAGCTGAACGCGACGCTTTTCGGCTCTAACCTGAAGAACACCACCGTGATCCAGCCGATCGCAGCTGATCGTGTTCGCCTCGAAAACGAGCCAGGCACGACGAAAATCCGGGGCACGGAACTGCTGGCTCGCTACCGGAGCAATGGCTTAACCGTCACCGGCAGTTATGTTTTCATCGATGCCAGTGAGCCGGACCCGGACGGGTTCGGGCGCAGAGAGGTTCCGCTTACGCCCCGTCACACAGCGGGCCTCGTGGGCATGTGGGAAGAGCACGACAAGGGTCGCTTAGGGGTGGAGGTCTACTACACCGGCAAGCAGGATTTGGACGATAACCCCTATCGAACTCAGGGTCGGCCATATTTCGAGCTGGGGCTAATGGGCGAGATCGTGCTGGGTAAGGTGCGCCTGTTTCTCAATGCGGAGAACATCCTCGACGTCCGCCAGACCAAGTATGATCCGCTCTTGCGGCCTAGTCGCGCTGCGGACGGACGCTGGACCGTGGACGGCTGGGCGCCCAACGAGGGCTTTATCTTGAACGGAGGCATTCGCTTCAAGCTTGGCGCGCATTGATCGCCGAGTGTCCGCTTTCCACCCAATTCCAGACGTTCAGCCTCACCCGCACTGCGCCTAAAAGCCGACCGTCAGCTTTGAGGTTCCACCGAAAAAACCGGACTGACGGCAAACGGCCCAATTCCCGCCATTTCGCCACTCTTCCACAGCAAATGTCTGAGTGAGTGTAGGCATATCTAACCTGCTCAACTTGGCATCGCCGGTAGTTGCATTTAGCGCAATGGCCGCGTTGCGCCCCAATATCTGCCGTTCAGGCTGCTGGCCGATACTCCTAATAGCAGCCATCAAGTTGGCGGCGCTGCGAGTTGATCGTCCATCAGCTGGTAAACACGAAACGTTGTATTGACCCAGTCGTCGGCGCGGAGCGCCAGCCAATCGAGCAATCGCCCTCGCTAGATTTTTCTTGCCACAAACACTCCTGCGATCAAAGACAGAACTATTATGATAGGTGCGTAGTCTCTAACGAAAGGCAATTGAAGTTCATTTGGAACAACATTGATCATAGTTCCTGCCGAATATAATATTAACCCAATGCAGAGTAGCGCAACATAAAGAGAAATTTTCATGATAAATGGACTCCAAGCGGCTCGGCCCTGATGCCAAAGCCGAGCCGCCGACAGTTATCAACTAGCTTCTAGCTCATTTCGAAGAAATTTTCGAGGCGAGTGCCGCACTTCCTCCGAAGATGCCTGCCATGCCGAGTCCAAATCCGACCATAAAGCCAACAGGCCCCCCTGCAGAGAAGGCCAGCCCGACACCAATGGCGCCACCAACTATGCTAGGGTCCAGACTCGTTCAAAGCCAGAATGCTACGGCGGCAGCGAGGCTTACGGCTGACAGGAAGTTTCTGGCGAGCTTGTCGTAGCGGGTAGCGATGCGGCGGAAGTCCTTGAGGCGGCAGAACATGGCCTCGACCCGCCAACGGTCCTTATAGCGGCGTTCGTCATACTGGATCGGGCGCTTGCGGTTGCGCCGTCCGGGAATCACAGGGATCGTGCCCTGCTCACGCAAGGCGACCCTGATGCGGTTTGCATCATAGCCACGGTCGGCGATCACCCGCTTCATGCCGATGGTCTCGCCGATCAGCAGGTCCGCGCCCTTCACATCCGACGTGTTGCCGGGCGTCAGGACGAGGCGCAGTGGTCTTCCGAGAACATCGACAAGCGCGTGGATCTTCGTTGTCCTGCCTCCACGCGAGATGCCAATGGCATTGGCCCGCGCCCCCCTTTTGCGCCACCGGCAGAGCGGTGAGCCTTGATGTAGCTGCTGTCGATCTGGCCGGTCTCCGCGATCCAGCCTTGCTCGGTCAGCGCCGCCAGGATGCGCGTCCAGATGCCGCGGCGGCTCCACCGGTTCCAGCGATTGTAGACCGTCGTCGAAGGGCCGTATTCGGACGGGCAGTCCGCCCAGCGGCCACCACACTTGAGCATGTGGATGATGCCCGAGATCACCCTGCGATCATCGACCCGTCGCGCTCCGGGCTGGATCTTCGGCAAGTGCGGCTCGATCGCCGCCCATGCTTCATCCGACAGCCAGAACAACGAACGCGACATACCCAAGGACCTCCTGATTCAGCGAGGACCCTCTGAATCAAGGTGTGCGCAAACTTTCAAGAGGCTGATTGGGTTTGGACCCTAGCGCCTGCCGTTCCGTAGTCTATGACATCTCGTGCCGACGCACCGCCATCAATTACTTCGATTTCTTCGAAGCTCAATTCCTGAATGCCGCTCACCGGAGCGAAATCCGCTTGACTCATATAGTTCATACATTCCCTTTCCCATTTCGTCGTGAGTCGTCGCACCGGACGACCCACTCTTTATTTCAATCCCCCCCCCCCTTATGCCAATAGAGAAACGACAGTAACCGGAACTGAAAACCGTTAAATCGTCGAGCGGTACGTAAGTCTTGATCCCATTTGTTTTGCGTCCCCTTCGGGCCGCGCTCTATCGCTGGCGCAACGGAACCCGCACAGCGGTTTCTGCCCATACGAGTGACGATCCCTGACGCATGAGGCGCGGCCTTGCCCGCGCCCGATTGCCCGCCGGCAAGGCCGGCGCACTACCCCCCACGATAGTGGGGATGAAGAAGGCTCTGCCTCTCCCTCCCCCGCAAGGCCTTCTTTGCTGACCGTGGCTCGCCGTTCCGGCTGCGCCCGCACCACCCAGCGGCACGAGGCCTTGGCCTCTTCCATCTCCGTTCCGCACCGGGTCAGCGCGTGCTTTCCGGGATTGTCCAGGCTCTGAAGAGCCGTGGTCGCTGGGGCGATTGCCCGGAACATGTCTACGGTCCGAAAAAGACGCTCTACAACCGCTTCCGGCGCTGGGCCGAACGCGGCGTGTGGGAACGGATCTTCGCCCATCTCGCCGGGTCGATGGCATCCCTGAAAGGCTCTTCATCGACAGCAGCTGCATCGAGGTCCACCGCACCGCCGGCGGCGCAAAAGGGGGGCCTTGGCTCATGGTATCGGCGTCACCAAAGGCGGACGCAACACCAAGCTCCATGCCGTCTGCGACGAGAAAGGCCGCCCGCACGTCCTCCTGCTGACGCCGGGCAATACGCACGATGCCAAGGTCGCCATACAGACCATCAACGCCGTGCCGCCATCCCGCTATCTGGTCGCCGACAAGGGCTATGACAGCAACGCCTTGCGCGCCTGGCTGACCGAGCGCGGCACCACGCCGGTTATCCCGTCAAAGTCCAACCGCAAAGTCCAGATCGCGCACGACCGGCAAATCTACCGTCAGCGCAATGTCGTCGAGCGCATGTTCTGCCGCTTCAAGGACTGGCGCCGCGTCGCCACTCGCTTCAACCGCAACATCAAGACCTTCATGGCCACCATCGCCATCGCAGCATTCGTCACATGGTGGCTCTAATGAGTCCGAACCCTAGGTTTCCGCTCACATGCGCTGATCGGCCGACATTATGGTCGCAAGTTGAATGGCCGCTTTGTGCGTTCAGGCGCCAAACAGCGGACAGTCTCCTTAGGCCCAGTTCCTGCCAGTCCGTTCAGCGCCCTCATCCCGGTCATTAGACCAATCGCCCGCGCTTCCCAGAAGCGGTCATAGAGATCTCGCACTGTAAGGCCGCCTTGTGTCGAGGCAGGCCAGTCCGAGCCCGTTCTACTCCATGGCCAATCACGGCCACGGAGAATGACGATGACCTACTCGCACTTAGACCCGGCAATGCACAACCGCGTGGCGTGGAATGCGGGAAAGACCGTGGGAACGAAGCGACCGCTCACCCAGAAGCAGATCTGGGCGATCCGATTCTTCCTCGACCGAGAGGAGCGGCTCCGCGATCGCGCGCTGTTCGACCTCGCCATCGACAGCAAGCTGCGCGGCTGTGACCTCGTGAAGCTCAAGATCGGTGACCTTGTGGCGGGGTCCGATATTCGGAACCGCGCTCTCGTCATCCAGCAGAAGACAAGACGGCCGGTGCAATTCGAGATTACCGCTGACGCTCGCGGCAGCCTTGCCACATGGCTCCAGCGTCGTGGCGGGACAGCCGATGGGTATGTCTTTCCCAGTCGTCTTGATCTCAGCCGCCCGATGAGCACGCGCCAATATGCCCGGCTCGTGGACGAGTGGGTCACAGCCATCGGACTGCGCCGAGAAGACTATGGCACGCACTCGATGCGTCGCACCAAGGCGGCGATGATCTACAGGGCCACCGGAAACCTACGCGCGGTTCAAATTCTTCTGGGACACTCCAAGATCGAAAACACCGTTCGTTATCTGGGCGTCGATGTGGAGGACGCGCTCATCCTCGCCGAGCGCACCGAAATCTGATCATCAATTCGGCCATCGGGCATTGCCCGATGGCCGCTGTTGGCGGCAACGCAAACGCACTGATCCGACTGTAACTGGGTGGTTTCCTGCCGGTCTCCTATTGGGCGCTCATGACCATAATAGACCGCGAAACCACATTGCTTATACGGCAGTTTTCGCTCCCGATGAGATTTGAAAAGACGCGACCAGAAATGCGGTGCCGGCGGCAGCCAATATCGCCGCACCAATAAACGGTCCCAGGAACCAGAAGAGAAGTGCCGCATCGATGAGAATGATGCTAGCGCAGCACAACAATATCAGACGGACGAAGCGCCCCCCGGACTTGCCAGCAAGGACGCAGATCGTAGCGATCAGCAGCCAGTGCAGGCCCGCAAACAACCAAAGGGCATGCAACGCGGCAGCGAAGAACTTCTCCGGCGCGCCGGCGGGATCTGCAGTAGGAATTGAGGCGTAGCCGGTAAGATGGAACAATGCACCGACCGTGAGCAAGGCTGATCCGACCCAGACAGCGCGGACGGTTCGAGTGCCAGTCATCTCCACGTCACCCTTCACCGACATTAACGGCGCGGTCCATACGGATCAGAAAGACAGTGCCGATAAATAGCGCCGACCAGAGGAAAATTCCTTCGATGGTGAGTGCGCGATACAGATTTGTCGCTGCATCGGTGGCCACGAAGCTTCCCAACGAATGGACGAGTAGAAACGCGATTGAATAGAGAACGGTCAAAGCACCGGCCGCGCGACCGAACGCCGCGATCCCCTTGAGCAGGAAAAGGGTTGCCGCACTCGCGAAGATGGCTGCGGACAAGCCGAAAACCGTCGCGACCTGCAGGCTGACCTCAGCGTTACGGACGGTCAGGCCGACTGCAATCAGCGCTAGTATGAGCAAGGCGGAAGGGGTCCCGATGCGCACTACTCGGGCAACAAAACTCAACGTCAGGATACATTCCTTGGTGGATGCCCAAAGGCAGCCGAATGCGTAGTCCAATGCGGAACGATCATCCTCGATCGCTTGGAGTTCTGCGAACATGGCTTTCGCCCATTGGCTGCGACCTGCTGGCAATAAGGTCGCGCTCAAGCGAACCAGCATGATGGCGAGGAAGCGGACGAGAGCAGTCATCGCGCCAATCCGAAAGTTCGATTTTCGGGTTGTCGCTGCTCGCTTGCGAGCGCTGCCTCCGCAAATGCACGGCCCGCAGCGGTCAGCCGGTATGCATGACGCGGAGCACGGGCAGGGGGAACGGGTGCATGCCATTCGGATTCGAGCAGTCCGTCATCCGCCAAACGCATGAGGAGTGGGTAGAGAGTGCCTGACTTTAACTTCGTTTCGCCCATCAACTCATAACCGTGACGCCATGCCTGAGGACGATCGTGCAAAGCTGCGAGAACGGTAAGAGCCTGTCGGGATGAATGGGGTCGCCTCATACCACCAAACTACATATGTAGAGTTTGAAGTCAACGGCTTTCGATACGTCTGCTTTTGGGCAACCCCTAAGGCTCGCCCTTTGTCCAATATGGGGTCGCATGCAGACGGTCCGCAATTAGGATCCTCATCGAGCAGAGCAGAACAGTCAGCCCAGTGATCGCCGCTCCAAGGCATGAACGAACCCACGAGGCCGCTCTGCGCGCCCCGGCCTCCAAGGCACGCAACCAACTTCGCATCAGTTCCGGTCTATGGGAACGCCTTCGGGGTCGGGGGTAATTTCGGATCGAAACCATCTTCGATCGGGGATACGGCGCCGGCAAAAGCCAACGGTGCGCCGCATTCCGCGGCGAGTTGGTCGGCGCTATCATCTTCGAGTAATGGACTGCCGTTAGTCAAGGCCTGCACCCGGTACTCCCGACCTAATACCAAAAGTCCCTCTTCAGGTAGGTCCTGATCGCCGAACCTAATACCTTCGAACAAAACTGGAGCGACCCGCCTCCCGTCTGACGTCTCGAATAGAACACATCCACCTTCACGAACGAAGACTCCCGTGCTCTCGTCCATGTTCCGCAAGGATGAAGTTTTGCCATCGAACACAATGACGCCGTCATCCCTCAGTTCGAAGCTCGAATTCGAGCAACCCGTCGCAGCCAAGACCGCGAACGTTGCCAGCATGAGCGATCGAACGTTCACGGCGCACGGAATCCCGAGATGGTGTTGATCGTGTAAGGCGAGTAGCCACGTATCGTCGAAAGACGCATGAAGAGAACATGGCATGTCGTGTTGTTCGCCCCAACGGTGGAGGTGTTTCGACATGGGCGCTCCGAGATCTTCTCGGTCCCGCGATATGTTCCAATGACGGATGCCTTCACCGCAAGTCCAATAGGATGGACGGCCGCGTTATCCGATGTACGGAATGCGAACACCGGACCTCCACTGTCGCCTCTCAAGCCGATGTAGCGCTGAGCAGATTCGCTCATCCTGACTAGGTTGCTGTATTCGCTATCGGTGTAGTTGAGCTCGGTGATCCGCCCACAAGTGAGACCGGTGTTCACACCCATCTTGCAGATGAACTGTCCCCGCACGGGTTCCTTGGGATAGTCAATCGGGTAATAATTCGTGGCGTAGCCAGGCACGGAAACGTACTCCCCTTCCACTGTCCTTCCGTTCTCGATGTTGATGTAGGGAGCGGTCGCATGGGTTCCCAAGCGATACATCGCATAATCCAGGGTCTGCCAACCGTTGTTGCTGTTGGCGTATGCCGACACCTTGGACAGGACCGCGTTCTGATAGTAGAAATTCATCGTATTGCTTGGCGTCCGGCAATGTCCTGCTGTCAGGATAGCTTCTTTGCCAGCGCTGTCTCGGATCGGCCAGCCGGCCGTGCAGTGTGTGCCGCTGTTGCTCTTCTCGTAGAACCAGCCGCCGTAGAGCGTCGCGGAATCCACGGAAGTCGCACCGGTTTTAATTTCCACGTTCGCAGCGAGGGCGGACGGTAGCGCGTTCCGGACCAATTGCTCGTCAAATCCATCGGGAATGGTCACGATGAAGCGCTCGCTTTCCGGTTCATATCCTAGACCGAAGGGAATTCGCGCTGTGCGTAGGGCCTGAGCGATCTGACGGCGCTCGGTCTGGACGGAGTTCTTGTCCTTCTTAGCGGGCCTGAATATCAGATATCGACGAAGTTCGACCGGAGCCCCACGAGTTGCGTTCTGCTGCTCGAACCCTTCCTCGTAGAAGACGACCACCTTGAAGCCTGGGGCATGGCGGATCTCTACGTCGACGATCGTCTGACCCACTGAGGAGGAGACGAGATCGTTCACCCAGCTCACCGCTTGCTCCTGCAGCCGGAGCTGCTCGATCGCCTTAGACTTCGGCGCACCGGTCGTCGCGGCGTAGGCTTCAGCCAATGCCTCCCGGTCAGACGTGGCGATATCGTCTGCGCTGAACTCCGGTGGCTCCGGCGGGGTTTCCTGCGCAAGAGCAGGAAGCGCCATCGCACCGGTAAAGCCTAGGCTTCGTGGACAAAGGGTATCCAGAGTTTGACTGAAGCGAGAGCGACGAAGCCGAGGTAGGACTCTTTGGTCTTGTCGTATCGAGTGGCAACCCGGCGCCAGTTCTTCAGCTTGTTGAAGAGCCGCTCGACGAGGTTCCGCCAGCGGTATTTTACCCGGTCGTGCGGTGCAGGTGTGCGGCGATTGGCCTTGGCAGGGATGACCGCTTCGACGCCGGCAGCGGCGATCTCCTCGCGGATGGCATCGGCATCATAGCCGCGGTCGGCGAGGAACGCTTCGATGCGGTCACCGATCATCCGGAAGAGCGACGCAAAGCCTTGAACGTCGTGAGCTTGGCCGGGCGTCAGCACGAAGCCGAGTGGCAGGCCTCTGGCGTCGCATCTGACGTGGAGTTTGGTGGTGAAGCCCCCCCGCGATCGGCCGAGCCCCTCTGTTTGCTGAGTCCCCTTTTTAAGCCAACTGCACAATGATGTGCCCGGACCACCGTGCTGTCGATCATGTCGGCGGCAGTGTCCCGTCCTGCCAGTTCGGCCAGCGTCTCGAGCATGGCATCGAACACGCCGGTCGTGACCCATCTTCGGTAGCGCCGGAAGACGCTGTTCCACTTGCCATACTCATCCGGCAAATGTCGCCACTGCGCGCCGGTGCGCCCGATCCACATCATGCCTTCGAAGTAACGTCGATTATCCTGCGCAGGTCGGCAACCACGTCCACGCTCCGTCGGCAACAGTGGCCCGATCAATTCCCACTCTTCGTCCGATACTCCGATCCGTTCGCCCAAGGCCGCCTCCAAAAGGCAGCCTTGAATCGAAGGGCGAGTCTCAGGTCAAGGTTTGTCCACGAAGCCTAGTAAAAGTGATTTCATCGAAGTCTTCATTCGCTTCCTCCATAGCTTCCCAGCCAGAAACGTTTCCATTGAAGAGCACAGAGCGTGTTCAGCGGAAAACGCCAACCTTGCCTCGGCCATGACATACAAAAAAGGTCGATGGCATTGGTTCCGAACAACTATGATCTGAACTCTTTAGTGCCACCATGTCACGAAGGCTGCGATGGCGCTGCTAACCATAGCAATACGAAGTCCTCCGGTCGCCAACTGAAAGTCGAGTGTGGCGAATGGCTATCCGACTACGATCGAGTAGTTTGCTGCTGCCCTTCGCTGGTTTGCGCCTCTCGCAATGGGTAGAGCGGGGTACTCGATATCTTGGTTGCCCATATGTAAACCAAGACGATCCTGCTTTGCGTGAGCCTTGTTATCTAAATCGGCACCCCGCAACGATCTCGATGTCTTTTTTTGGGCAAGCCACCAGAGTTATCGAATGTCCAAGATTGGGGCGCAAAGGGGCCATTGCGCTGAATGCAACTACCGGCGACGCCAAGTTGAACAGGTTGTGGCCGCCGGCAGCGGCGATCTCCAGCGCGCGCTTGGCGGTTTCCTGGCCCTTGACTTGGGCAAGGTCGGCGCAGGGCGGCGGTGGCTCGACCGCCCCCCGGGGAGGCGCCGGCAACTGTGCATCGCCCTTGAGATGAGCCAGCAACCGGGACAGGTCGGGCGCGGCGAGGATCGGGACATCGCTGGCCCACTGGGCTTCGCTCCCCTGGGCGGCCGGGCAGATCAGACCGCGGCCCTCGGCGCTTGCGTGAAGCGCGGCAAGCAGCACGCCCGGGGACGGCGCGATGCGGGCATCGAGCGACAGTTCGCCTACGGCGATCCAGTCACCCAGTTGCTCGGCATCGGTGATGCCCATTGCCGCCAGCACGGCCAGGGCGATCGGCAGGTCGTAGTGCGAACCTTCCTTGGGTAGGTCGGCCGGCGAGAGATTGATCGTGATCCGCTTGGGCGGCAGGGCCAGGCCCATCGACGACAGGGCCGCGCGGACCCGTTCCTTGCTTTCGCCAACGGCCTTGTCGGCTAGCCCGACAATGCCGAAATTCGGCAATCCCGGTGCGAGTGAGCACTGCACCTCCACGGCGCGCGCCTCCAGCCCCAGATAGGCGACGGTGCGGACGGTTGAAACCAATGTACGACCCTTGGCAAAGACCTGACAGGCTCGCCGCCTAGCCGCAGCCGGGTTAACAAACCGGGCCTTAAAGCTGCGCCCGGCAGGGCCGGGAATGCCCTTGACCTTGGGGGCGGGCTTGCCTAACGGGGCGGCCAGGCATCGGTCGCCCGTCGGCGGCCTATTTGTGTTTGGCCGTTCGCGGCAAGATCGATTGTTCAAGGGTAAGTGCGATGAAGCGGACGTTCCAGCCTTCCAACCTCGTGCGTGCGCGCCGCCACGGCTTTTTCGCACGCAAGGCGACTCCCGGTGGGCGCAAGGTCCTGCGGGCGCGTCGCTCGCGCGGTCGCAAGAAGCTCTGCGCCTGAGCTTTCGGGCGGGGCAGGTGCGCCTGCCCTTTTGCTACGAGGCACGGATCATGCGGGCTCCCGGTCGGGGGCCCGTTGTCGTATGCGATAGGCATGGGCGATAAGGGCAATCAGGCCGTCACGGTCCTGCGCCGCCGGGCCGATTTCCTCGCCGCCAACCGCGGCGTGCGGGTGGCACGTCCGGGATTCGTATTGCTGGCCTTTCCCAACGGCGGGCGCGGCACGCGCTATGGCATCACGGTGACCAAGCGAATCGGCAATGCCGTGGTGCGCAACCGGATGAAGCGCCGCTTTCGCGAATTGCTCCGCGCCGCACTGCCGAAGGGGGGGCTGCCCGATCACGATCACGTGCTCATCGGCCGCGAAGCGGGGGTCGAGCGTGATTTCGAAGCGCTCGGCAAAGATCTCGCCGAGGCCCTGTCACGCGCAGCCGCCGGCAAGGGGGATGCCCCCCGCCGCCCGCGTCATGGGGGGCGCAGCAGGCGGGCATGAGCCAGCTTCTCATCCTGATCGCGCGGCTGTGGCAATGGGGGCCGAGCCGCATCCTGCCGCCATCGTGCCGCTACCAGCCCTCGTGCAGTCATTACGCCATCGAGGCACTGCAGCGATATGGCGCGATCAAGGGTGGATGGCTCGCATTCAAGCGGCTAATGCGCTGCCACCCATGGGGGGGCTGCGGGTACGATCCGGTGCCTTGAGCCTCGCATTCAGGCTGTCTTAGGCTTATAGGACACCTTGGCCCATTCAGAGAGATCGAACTTGCAAGACCATCGCAATCTAATTCTCGCCGTGCTGTTGTCGGTGCTGCTGCTGTTTGGCTGGGACGCGGCCATGCAGTATTTCTATCCGCAGCCCGAGAACGCCCAGCCCGAGGCCGGAAAGATCGACACGCCGAGCGAGCGGGCGGCGCAGCATTCGCGTACCGGCGGCCTCGTCGATCCGGCGGATCTGGCGCGCGAGAAGGTCGACGTAGCCAGCGCGCTCGCCTCCGGTGAACGGGTGCGGATCGATTCGCCCCGGATCGCCGGTTCGATCAACCTGCGCGGGGCCCTGATCGACGACATCGTTCTCAAGGACTATGCCGAGACGACGGCCAAAAACAGCGATCCGGTGCGGATTTTCAGCCCGCGCGGGACACCGGCGCAGCAGTTCGCCCAGTTCGGCTGGACCGGCTCGGGCGTGGCGGTGCCGGATGCAACGACGGTATGGCAGCCCGATGGTCCGGTCCTGCAACAGGGCCGCCCTGTAACCCTCAGCCATGACAACGGCCAGGGCCAGGAATATCGCATCCGGCTGTCGATCGACGACAATTACATGCTGACGGCCGAGCAAAGCGTGATCAACCGCGGTGCCGCGCCCGTGATCGTGCGTCCTTTCGGTCTGGTCAATCGCACCAGCCGCACGGCGAGCGAGGATCTCTTCAACGCCCATTCCGGCCCGATCGGAGTGTTCGGCGACGCGGCGAATTACGACGTCGACTATTCCACCCTCGACGAGGACGGCCGGATCAGCCCGGTCGGCCGGCCGAGCTGGCTCGGCTTCACCGATATCTACTGGCTATCCGCGCTTGTGCCCCAGTCGGGCACCCAGCCCGATGTGACCTTCCGCCCGCTTGGCAACGAGATTTACCGGGCCGACATGATTTATGAGCCGGTCACCGTGCCGGCCCGGGCAGCCGTCACCACGACCTCGCGCCTTTATGCCGGGGCCAAGGAAAGCGCCCTGCTCGACAGCTACGAGGATGCCGGCATTTCCAAGTTCGGGCTGGCGATCTACTGGGGCTGGTTCCGGTGGTTCGAGAAGCCGTTCCTGTGGCTCCTCAAGACCATCTACGGTCTGGTCGGCAATTTCGGCGTGGCCATCATCATCCTAACCTTCCTTGTTCGTCTGGTGATGTTCCCGATCGCCCAGAAGCAGTTCGCCAGCATGGCGGCGATGAAGGCGATCCAGCCCAAGATGAAAGCCATCCAGGACAAGTACAAGGATGACCGCCAGAAGCAGCAGCAGGAAATCATGGCGCTGTACAAGCGGGAGAAGGTCAATCCGGTCGCCGGCTGCCTGCCGATGCTGTTGCAGATCCCGATCTTCTTTGCGCTCTACAAGGTCCTGATCCTGGCGATCGAAATGCGCCATCGCGAGTTCCTGTGGATCAAGGATCTGTCCGCCCCCGACCCGGCGACCATTCTCAACCTGTTCGGATTGCTGCCTTTCCAGCCGACCGGGTTCCTGGCGATCGGCGTGCTTGCGCTGCTGCTGGGCTTTACCATGTGGCTGACCTTCAAGCTCAACCCCAATACCGGCGATCCGGTGCAGCAGCAGATCTTCAGCTTCATGCCGTGGATCCTGATGTTCGTCATGGCGCCGTTCCAGGCCGGGCTGCTGCTTTACTGGGTGACCTCGAATATCCTGACGGTCGCGCAGCAGAAGTATCTCTATTCCCGCCATCCGCAGTTGCGGGCGCAGGCCGAGAAGGAGCAGGCTGAAAAGGCTGCCGCCCAGGCCTGAGATGGAGGGGACCGGGCATCTGGACGAGCCGGCGCAGGCTGAACTCGAAGAGCAGGCGAGCAAGCTGTTTTCCGGCCGGGTCGATTTCCTGCTGTCCGCGCCGCAGCTTAAATTCCTGCCCGAGCCGACCGTGCCGGAGATCGCGTTCTGCGGGCGGTCCAATGTCGGCAAGAGCTCTCTGCTGAACGCCCTGACCGGCCGCAAGGCGATCGCCCGCGCATCGGTGACGCCCGGGCGGACGCAGGAACTGAACTTTTTCGAGGTCGGCGAGCCGACGTTGCTGCGTCTCGTCGACATGCCCGGCTACGGCTTCGCCAAGGCCCCGCCCAAGGTGGTCGAGCGGTGGAAGGAACTGGTACGAACCTTCCTGCGCGGTCGGCAGGTGCTGGTCCGTACGCTTGTCCTGGTCGACAGCCGTCATGGCCTCAAGGACGTCGACCGGACGATGATGCAGATGCTCGACGAGGCTGCTGTCGGATATCGGATCGTCCTGACCAAGACCGACAAGATCAAGGCAAGCGAACTCGACACGGTCGCCGCCGCCACCGAGGCCGAGGCGCGCAAGCATATCGCTGCCTATCCGCTCGTCCATCGGACGAGTGCGGAAAAGGGGATGGGTATCGCCGAACTGCGCGCCGCCGTCCTCTCCGACGCAGGCGTCTGATCGCCCGCTGATCGGTCGGCAATGCGATTCGTCGGTTGACGCCCACAGTCCGTCAGCCATCGATTCGCCGTATTTGAGGCGCGGGCTGACGAGGCCAGGAGCTTCTTTGTTAACCATGTTAATCTGAACGACAGGTCGCTGGGTGATGGGTGACTGCATTCGGGTGCCGCGCCGGGGTCTTTCCTTGCGAGGCGCCCGTCGTCATGGGGCCGGATGTCGACGCGACAGATGCCCCGGACGGCCTTGCGCGTCCTGCGCCGGGTAAACAGTTTGAAGGAGCTTACGATGCGTTTGACCGCGAAAACCACCGCCGGCGTGCTAACTGTCGCCATGCTTGCCAGCCCTGCCGCCACCCTGTCCGCACAGGACGGCGAACAGATGCAGCAGGAAAGCGAAGTGCTGACCACCGTCTATGGCGAAATCCCCGCCGATCTTGAAGGCATGCCGGCCGGTCCGACGATCGACGGTTACGTTTCGGCGCGGGATGGCAACCGCGTGCGGGTGACCGCGCCGGGCGGCACCAATACGGTCGTCAATCTCAGCCAGGCCACCGAAATCCGTTCGAGCGGCGGGTTCCTGGGGCTGGACAAGGACCGGCTCGGGCCGGACCAGTTGATGAACGGTCTTCCGGTCGAGGTGCAGACCGTGCAGTGGGGTGACGGACTGATCGCCAGCCGGATCGCGCTCAAGAGCAAGGATCTCAAGACGGCCGCGATGATCCAGAACGGCACCGACCAGCGCTTCACCGACAACGAGGCCGCCACCGAGGCGCTGCGCGGTCGCATGGCCGACATCGACAAATACAACATCAAGGGCACGACCAACGTCTATTTCGACACCGGCAAGTACAATCTGTCGGGCGAGGCGGAGAGCAATCTGTGTGCCGCGGCGCAGCAGGCGCAGTCGACCGAGAATGCGTTGTTGCTGGTGGTCGGCTACACCGATTCGACTGGCGATTACGAGTTCAACCAGACACTGAGCGAGAAGCGCGCCGCGCGGGTGGTGAACTACCTTCAGCAAAATTGCGGCTGGGCGCCGTACCGCATGCTGACGCCCACCGGCATGGCCGAGGCCGATCCGCTGGCGGACAACACCACCGAGGAAGGCAAGGCGCAGAACCGCCGCGTGGCCGTCAACATCCTCGTGTCGAAGAGCGTCGACGGCTTCTAGGCAATACGGACGGGAGAGGGGGGCATGGATCGGCCCCCCGCCCACGGGAAGGGTCGGCCGCAAGGCCGGCCCTTCTTCGTCCGTCGGCGGCCTTGCGCCGCTCGGTATGCCGCGTCATGCTGGCTTGATGGCAACCGAACCCGCCTGGTTCGCCGCGCTGGTGGCGCAATGCTGGTCAGCGGCGAGTGCTTCGACTTACAGCGCCGACAACCCGTCCTGCGGGCAATGCAGCGTCACCGCGCTGGTCGCGCAGGATTGGCTCGGCGGCGACCTTGCCAAGACGCCTGCCGGCGGGGGTTGGCACTGGTATAATATGATTGATGGGCGAAGGTTCGATTTCACCGCCGACCAGTTCGCGGCGAGGCTGGACTATCGCGATGTCCCGTCAACCCGCGCCGATGCCTTGACCGATACCTCGGTCGAACAATACCGCGCCCTGTCGGACGCTGTGCGAGCGCTTGCCCAGGGATCAGGTCGCAAATAGCATCGCGTCGTCGGCAAAGGCTTTCATCTCGAGCGCATTGCCGCTGGGATCGCGGAAGAACATCGTGGCCTGTTCGCCCGCCTGGCCCTTGAAGCGAATCGTCGGGGCAATGGCGAAATCGATTCCAGCCGCGGTCAGGCGGGCAGCCAGTTCCTGCCATTGCGGCATGGTTAGAACGATGCCGAAATGCGGTACCGGGACCTCGTGCCCGGCCACCGGATTAACCCCCCGATCACCAGACGGTTTCGCGAGGTGAGCGACAATCTGATGACCGTAGAAATCGAAGTCGATCCATTCCTCGCTCGAACGTCCCTCGGCGCATCCCATCACCTCGCCATAGAACCGGCGGGCGGCGGCAAGATCGTGTACCGGGAAGGCGAGGTGGAACGGTCTGAGGCTCATCATCGCAACCTTAGCGTCCGGTCCGGGTCCTGCCTATCGCCAACGCTTAGCGCATCGACAGCCGCGTCCCCGCCGCCTAGAGCGCAGGGGCAAGCATCCGGGGCGAGGCATGAAACTGATCGTCGGCAACAAGAACTATTCCAGCTGGTCGCTGCGGGGCTGGCTGGCGGTCAAGCAGTCGGGTCTCGCCTTCGAGGAGATCACCGTCCCGCTTTATGGCGATGCCTGGGACGAGATGCGCGACGGCGACAGCGACATCCAGCCGTCGAGCGGCAAGGTGCCGATCCTGTGGGACGGCGAAACCGTGGTCTGGGACAGCCTCGCGATCCTGGAATACTGCGCCGACAAGGTCGGGCGCGAACGGTTCTGGCCCAAGGACGATGCCGCCCGGGGCATGGCCCGTGCGATGGTGGCGGAAATGCATTCTTCCTATCAGGCGCTGCGGGTCGAGTGCCCGATGAACGTGAGAAAGCGTTTCGACGGGCTCCAGCTGTCCGACGCCGCGCGGCACGATATCGTCCGCATCCTGGGCCTGTGGGCCGAGGCGCGGGCGCGCTTCGGGGCAGGCGGGCCGTTCCTGTTCGGGACGTTCGGCGCGGCGGACGTTTTCTACGCGCCGGTCGTCAGTCGGTTCATCACTTACCAGATCGTCGTTCCAGGCTTTGCCGCGGCCTACATGCAGGCCTTGTGGGAACACGAATGGATGCAGGCCTGGGTCCGCGCTGCCGAGGACGAGGAATGGGTCATCGAACAATACGAGACCGTGGCTTGACTGGCGCACGCGCGGCATTGGCGGCGCTCCTGGCCATACTCGCGGTCCTCGTTCCGGGACACGCGCAGGCATGGGGCTTTTACGCGCATCGCACCACGGCCGACATCGCGCAGGCGAATGTCCGCCCCGAAACCCGCGCCAGCATTGCCCGCTTGCTGCGCGCCGCGCCGTTGCTGGGGACACCGGAATGCCCCCTCACCGATCTGGGCGATGCCAGCGTCTGGCCCGACTGCCTGCGGGGACAGTCGTGGCGCTGGGCCTATACCTTTGCCTGGCACTATCAGACCGAACCGATCACCGCGCCATACGACGCGCGCCAGAACTGCAGCGGCGGGGCCTGCGTATCGGCGCAGATCGAGCGTAATGCCCGCATCCTCGCTGACGAAACCCTGCCCGATCCGGTGAGGCTGGAGGCACTGGCTTTTCTGGTCCATTTCGCCGGCGACATCCACATGCCGCTCCATTCGGGCGACCACGATGATCGCGGCGGCAACGATCGCGAAACCACTTACGGCATTGCCCCGGGGCTCAACCTCCACTGGGTCTGGGACGGCCCGCTTGCCGAACGCGCGATCAGCGCCGCGCAGCCGGCACTGGTGCGGACCTATTCCGCGTCCGAACGCGCCGCGCTTGGCGGCGGAGCCGCTGCCGACTGGGGCCGCGAAAGCTGGCAACTGTCGCGCGAGTTCGTCTATCCCAACGCCTTCGATTGCGACCCGTGCGATGGCACGTTGCCGTCAGCCACCGTCCTGACGCAAGAGGGTATCGTCGCCGCACTACCCGTGGCAGAGCGGCGGGTGACGCAGGCCGGTCTGCGTATCGCCGAATACCTCGATCGCGCCTTCGCTCCTGGCGCATGGCCCGAGCCAGCAGAAACCCGGTGACGATGTCGGGCGAAGCCAGGGTCGCTGCCATCGGGCTGGGCGAAGGCTCCGGCCTTCAGATCGCAGATCGCGCATGACCGACGTACTGGACTATGCCAGGCGTCTGATCGCCGCGCCCAGTGTCACCCCTGCGACAGGAGCGGTGTTCGACGAACTGGAGGCCATGCTCGCCCCCCTCGGCTTCGAGGTCATCCGATTCACCCGTGGCGATGGACCGCCGCGTTCGCCCGAAGCCGCGGTCGAGAACCTGTTCGCCATCCGCCGCGGGCCGCCCGGGTCGCGTCATTTCGCCTTTGCCGGCCATCTCGACGTCGTGCCGCCGGGCGGCGGGTGGACCGACGATCCCTTTGCGCCCGAAGTCAGGGGCGAACTCCTCTACGGCCGGGGCGCGGTGGACATGAAAGGCGCGATCGCCTGCATGGTCGCCGCCGCGGCGTCCGTGCCGGAAGAGGCCGGAACGCTTAGCTTCATCATCACCGGCGACGAGGAAGGGCCGGCGCTTCACGGCACCCGGGCCCTGATCGATTTCATGCGCGAGTCGGGCCATCAGCCCGATCTGTGCCTTGTCGGCGAACCGACCTCGGTCAATCGGCTGGGAGACATGATGAAGATCGGACGGCGCGGTTCGGTCAACATCTGGCTCGAGATCGAAGGGACGCAAGGCCATGTCGCCTATCCCCACCTCGCCGATAATCCGCTGCCCCGCATGATCGCGCTGTTGGCGGAACTGGATGCCCTCGTGCTCGATCAAGGGACCGAGTGGTTCCAGCCATCCAACCTCGAGATTACCGAGATCGATGTGCCCAACGATGCGCACAACGTTATCCCCGCGCTCGCCAAGGCGCGGCTTTCGATCCGCTTCAACGATTGCCACAGCGGCGCCTCGCTGAGCGAGAAGGTCGGCGCCATCGCCCGGCGGCATGGCGGCACCGCGCTGCCGATCGTGTCCGGCGAGCCGTTCCTGACCCCTCCGGGCGAGTTCTCGAACATCATCGCCCGCGCCGTGAGGGAAGAGACCGGAATCGAACCCGAACCCTCGACCACGGGGGGCACATCCGATGCGCGTTTCCTGCGCGCGCTGTGCCCGGTGATCGAATTCGGTCTGGTCAACGCCACGATGCACAAGACCGATGAGGCTGTGGCTATCGCCGACCTTTACGCGCTAAGCCGCATCTATGCCGCCGTAGCGCGCAAGGCGCTGGCGGGCGGCGCATGATGAAGCAGACGGGGGAAAGCGACATGGACGGCACCGAGGCAGCGCAGATCGCCGCGCAAGGGACGGCGCCCGATCATGGCAAACTGCAATGGCGGATCCTGATCGGCTTCGTCGCCGGGCTGATCGCCGGATTGCTGGCCTATACCTTCGCCCGCGATGCCGCGTGGGTCGGGCAGGCGATCACCTATGTCACCAATCCCATCGGTCAGATCTTCCTGCGGTTGCTGTTCATGCTGGTCATCCCGTTGCTGTTCAGCGCGCTGGTGGTGGGCATCGCCGAGATGGGCGAGGTCCGCTCGCTTGGCCGGGTGGGGCTCAAAACATTGGGCTACACGGTCGTCGTCTCGTCGATCGCGGTGGCTATCTCGCTCGCGCTGGTGAACCTCATCCGCCCCGGCGACGGGATCGACCCCGCCGCTGCCGCTGACTTGCTGGCACAGGGCGCGGAAGGCGCAAGCAGCATCGTCGCCGCCAGCGCGGAGAGCGATGCAGGCGTCAATCAAGTCATCGCCATCGTGCCCAGCAACATCATCGCCGCGATGTCCGCCAACGACATCCTCGCCGTGATGTTCTTCGCGCTGTTCTTCGGCATCGGGCTGCTGATGGTGCAAACCCGCAGGACCGAAACGCTGAAGGATGCCATCGAGGGGGTCTTCGAGGTGGCGATGAAGCTGATCGGTTTCGTCATCCGGCTCGCTCCGATCGCGATCTTCTGTTTCATGTTCAACCTGACCGCGCAGTTCGGCTGGGACCTGCTGGTGAAGCTGGCGGCCTTCGTCGCGGTGGTCCTGCTGGCGCTGGGTATCCAGATGTTCGGGGTGTTCCCGCTCATCCTGCGCTTCGTCGCGCGCAAGAGCCCGGTCGCGTTCTTCCGCCAGACTCGCGAGGCGAGCCTCATGGCGTTTTCGACCGCCAGCTCCAACGCGACGTTGCCCACGGCCCTGCGCGTCGCTGATACCGAGCTTAGGCTTCCGCGCCGGATTGCCCGGTTCGTCCTTACCATCGGGGCCACCGCGAACCAGAACGGCACCGCGATGTTCGAAGGGGTGACGGTCCTGTTCCTGGCCCAGTTCTTCGGGGTCGGGCTGAGCCTGATGGATCAGGCGTTCGTCATGCTCATCTGCATTCTCGCCGGCATCGGCACCGCCGGCGTGCCCGGGGGCTCGCTGCCGGTCATCGCGCTGATCCTGGTCGGGGTGGGGGTCGACCCGGCCGGCATCGGCCTGATCCTCGGCGTCGACCGGTTCCTCGATATGTGCCGCACGACCCTGAATGTGGTGGGCGATCTTGTCGCGGCGCAGACGATCTCGACCCTGTCGCCCGAACTCGCCGAGGACGACACCGGCCCCCTTGCCGCCCCGGCCTGACAAGGCATTGCGCGGTTGAAGTGTAAGACGCAGCCCACTGCTGGCGGGCAGGCGCGAGATCAGGCGCCGGGCGCGGGCGGAGCGGCGCGCCGGACAGGCTTGACCAGGACCTTGCCCTTGTAGGCGCACAGATCGACCAGCGGGCAACGCCAGCATTCCGGCAGCCGCGCCTTGCAGGTGTAACGGCCGTGAAGGATAAGCCAGTGGTGCGCGTTCAGGCGGAACGGTTGCGGCACTCGTTTTTCGAGCCTGGCTTCGACCTGTTCGGGCGTCTTGCCCGGAGCCAGCCCGGTCCGGTTGCAGACCCGCAGGATATGCGTATCCACCGCGAAGGCCTCCAGCCCGAACCACGTGTTGAGGACCACATTGGCGGTTTTGCGCCCCACCCCCGGCAGGCGGACCAGATCTTCCCGCCGCCCCGGGACTTCGCCGCCGAACTCGTCGACCAGCAGGCGCGACAGGGCGATGACGTTTTTCGCCTTGGTGTTGAACAGCCCGATGGTGCGGATATGGCCGATCAGCCCTTCCTCGCCCAGTTCGATCATCTGTTGCGGCGTCTGTACCTCGGCGAAAAGCGCGCGGGTGGCCTTGTTCACGCCGGCATCGGTGGCCTGCGCGGATAGCGCCACCGCCACCACCAGCTGATAGGCATTGCCGTATTCGAGTTCGGTTTGCGGCGCCGGGTTGTCTTCTGCCAGGCGGCGGAAAAGCTCGAAGATCTGGTCGCGGGTCATGACAAGGTTTGGCGCAGTGCGGCAGCCCGGGCGGGGCGCGGCCTGCGTGCCGGCAAGGCGCTGGTCAAAGCCCCAGCACCTCGTCAATCGTATAGCGACCGGCGGGCCGGCCGACGAGCCAGCGTGCCGCTCGCACCGCTCCGCGAGCGAAAATGGCCCGGTCTTCGGCCACGTGCGAAAGCACCAGCCGTTCCTGCTCGCCTGCAAGGATCACGCTGTGTTCGCCCACCACCGTACCCCCGCGCAGCGCGGCAAAGCCGATCGCGCCGGCCGCGCGCGGAACACCGGCCCCGTCGCGGCCGCTATCCCGGTGGTCGGCCAGCGCGATGCCGCGCGCCTCGGCAGCTGCTTCGCCCAGCAGCAGCGCAGTGCCTGAGGGTGCATCGACCTTGCGGCGATGATGCATCTCGAGGATCTCGATATCCCAGTCCGGGCCCAGCCGCCGGGCCGCTTCGCGCACCAGATGGGCCAGCAGCGTCACGCCGAGCGAGGTGTTCCCGGTCTGCAGGATCGCAATCTCCTGCGCCCCCTGGCGCAAGGCATCATGATGCGATCGGTCAAGGCCGGTCGTCCCGACCAGCAGCGGCACCTTGGCCGCCTGTGCCGCGGCAAGGTTGCGGGCGAGTGCATCGGGCGCCGAGAAATCGATCAGCACATCCGCGCCTGCGGCCAGCGTGGCGGGATCGCCTGCCCGGTCCACGCCCCCGGCATATTCGTCGTCGGACGTGTCGATGACCGCGCGCAGCGCGCGGCCCATCGCCCCCTCGCTTCCGATGACTCCGAAACGCACCATTGCCCGCCGCCCTCCTTTCGTGGTTCATGGGCGTGATGACCGAAATCCGCAATATCGTGGTGCTGACCGGCGCGGGCATTTCAGCAGAGAGCGGGATCGACACCTTCCGTGCTGCCGGCGGGCTGTGGGAACGGCACCGGGTGGAGGATGTCGCAACGCCCGAAGCCTTCGCCCGCGATCCCGACCTCGTACAGCGGTTCTACGACGCGCGCCGTGCGGCGGTGCAGGAAGCCGTACCGAATCCCGCGCATCTCGCGCTGGCGCAGCTGGACCGGGAATGGCCGGGCGGTCTGCTGATCGTCACCCAGAATGTCGACGACCTGCACGAACGCGCCGGTGCCAACCGGTTGCTGCATATGCATGGCGAGCTTCTGAGCGCGTTGTGCAGTTCCTGCAAGGTCCGCCATCGCTGGACCGCGCCATTGGCCGACCGCCCGCTATGCCCATCGTGCGGCGCCGCGGCATTGCGCCCCGATGTCGTGTGGTTCGGCGAAATGCCGTACCGGATGGACCAGATCTACGACGCCCTGCGCGCGGCGGACCTGTTCGTTTCGATCGGGACCAGCGGCGCAGTCTATCCGGCCGCCGGGTTCGTGCGCGATGCGCGCGACCTCGGCCTGCGAACGCTCGAACTCAACCTCGAACGCAGCGAAGGCTCTGCCTGGTTCCACGAATCACGGCAGGGCCCGGCCGGAATGCTGGTGCCAGAATGGGTGAAGAGTATGCTCGCCCGCCGCTGATCAGGCGAACCGTACCTCGACCCGCCGACGTTGGCGTGCGCCGCGCAGCGCCGAGCCGACGAACGCGAAGCCCAGCAGCATCATCGCCCAGGTTGCCGGCTCGGGCACCGCCCCGCCTGCGGCTGCAGCGAAACCGAACTGCTCCTGGATGTCGGTGAAGACCGCCTGGTGAACCGCCGCAGTCGGGTGGGTTCCGTCGAACGAGAAATAACCCGAGCATGAAGGGAAGGCCGCGGCCGCCTGGCAAGTGGTGGCAAAGTCGAGGTTGGCGGGAAGGCCGAACTGCGCCGGATTGGCGGTAAGGCGCCCGAAGAAGTCGAGATAGCTGTAGAAATTGAGCGTGACCCCCTCAGCCAGCGGCAGGGCGGCAAGGGCATCGAACAGGTAGCCTTCGGCCTCGAGCGACAGGGGCACGGGATTGGGAAAGCCGGTGATGAGGAAATTGGTTGCGCCGAGATCGGCCAGCGTCTGGACACCTTGGGCATAGCTGGTCGCCGCGGCGAGCAGATAGGCGCTGTCGCTTTCATAACCCGCGGGCGCGCCGGTCCCCAGGGCATTGAATATGTCGTTGCCACCGAAATTGAGGACATACAGGCCGGTCTCGTCGACCTCTCCGCCCCCTGCGAGATACCCCTGGAACAGGCCTAGCTGTTCGCCAAGGTCCGGCACGCCCGAGGTATTCGTCGCCCGTGCGCCCCCGAACGCGAAATTGGTTCCTCCCTCGAGCGAGGCGGTGGTCGGCGTTCCGAACAGCGAGATGCTCAACAGATCGGTGTAGTCGTATCCGTTGGTGAAGCGGCCATCGAAATAGCCGGCGGCGGGACTGGCGACCGAGGGGTTCAGCGTGTTGATGTTTCCGGCATCGACGAGCGAATCGCCAAAGACGGTGATCGAGGTGACCGACTGATTGGCGCTCTGGCCAAAAGCGGGAGCCGCAGGGGCGACCAGTGCGAGCGTGACGCCCGCCAGAAGGGTTCCGCGCATGATCCTCTCCAATCTTTCTTTATGGTTAAGAGGAAAGCGTAATATGTTTCCGATATTTGACAAGCCGCTCAGCGCGTTGGGGCAGCCGGGGCGCCGCACGTGCGGCACTGGGGGTCCTTGACGATGGTGAAACGGCGCATGGCGGGTGCCAGACCATCGAGGAGGTGAAGGACGCTCCATTGCGGTTGGCCCATGCCGCCCGCTGTTCCGAGCAGAAT
Source organism: Qipengyuania sp. (assembly GCF_043423005.1). GTDB lineage: Bacteria > Pseudomonadota > Alphaproteobacteria > Sphingomonadales > Sphingomonadaceae > Qipengyuania. The sequence goes on from NZ_JBHWMI010000011.1 coordinate 34,660, forward strand.
ACGGACCGCCTGGAGCGCCGCGAAGGTTCCGGTCCAGCCGGCCATCGCCCCCAGCATCCCCTGTTCGGCGCAGGTATCGCAATCCTCGGCATCAAACGCATCGCCGACATAACAGCGATAGCAAGCCTCGCCCGCCAGATGCCCGGCGAAGGCGCCGACCTGTCCCTGGAACCGCCCCACCGCCGCCGACATCAGCGGCACCCGTTCCGCCACGCAGGCATCGGCGATGGCGAGGCGGGTGGCGAAATTGTCGGTCCCGTCGAGCACCAGATCGGCGCCGACCACCAGCTGGGCGGCGCGATCGGCATCGATGCGCCGGTCGCTGATGATCACATCCAGCGCATGGTCGAACCCGGAGACCCAGTTCTTCGCCGCGACGGCCTTCCCATGTCCGACGTCGCGTTCGGAATAGAGGGTCTGGCGTTGCAGATTGCTCTCGTCCACCCGGTCGTCATCGACCAGCGTCAGGCGTCCGATCCCCGCCGCCGCGAGATACTGAAGCGCCGGCGAACCGATCCCGCCAAGGCCGACCAGGACCAGATGCTTGCCCGCCAGCATGACCTGGCCGGCGCCCCCGATCTCGGGCAGGACGATATGCCGGGCAAAGCGGTCGAGCCGCTCGGGCGGCAGGCTCATGCCTCGTCCTCTTGCGCACGCTCGCGCTTGAAGCCGTGCATGCCGTTCCACCATTGAAGGGCGATCACCGCTCCTTTGGAAGGCTGCAGCAGCACGACCAGCATCACCAATGCGAGCGGAATGATGATCGCCAGTAAGGCGAGGGGCGAGAGGGCGTAATCCGCGACGAGGGCGATGATGACCGGGGCGAGAAGATGCCCGGTGACGAAGATGCCGATATAGGCGGGAAGATCGTCCGCGCGCTGGCCCGACACGTCGAGACCGCAGACCGCGCACGCATCGACCGGCTTGAGCCAGCGGCGGAACAGCCCGCCGCTGCCGCAGCGCGGGCACCGGCACAGAAAGCCGCGCCAGATCGCCGCAGGAAAGGATCGGGGAAGGGGATGGGGTTCGCGCATCCCGCAGCATGTGGGACTTTATCTCCCCGCTGTCGACAAGCCTGTGCAGAACCTGTCGCTGGCGTGGGGAAGGGTCCGGATCAGCTTTCCAGCTGGCGGAGCAGGCTGCGCACGTCGCCGTCCATATCGGCGTCGCGGGTTCGCAGGTCTTCGATCAGCCGCACGGCGTGGATCACGGTGGAATGGTCGCGGCCACCGAACTTGCGTCCGATCTCGGGATAGCTGCGCGGGGTCAGGACCTTCGACAGGTACATCGCCACCTGCCGCGGACGAACGACCGCGCGGGCCCGGCGCTTGCTCGACATCTCGCTGCGGTCGATGCGATAGAACTGGCATACCGTGCGCTGGATTTCGTCGATGGTGATGCGCCGGCGATTGGCCGAGAGGATGTCGGTCAGCTGTTCTTCGGCGAGCTGGAGCGACACGTCCTGCCCGGTCAGCTGGGCATAGGCGATCAGCTTGTTGAGGCCGCCGACCAGCTCGCGGATGTTGCGGGTGATCGTGCGGGCGAGGAATTCGAGCACGTCGTCGGGCACGGCGAGGGGCGCGAAGCGGGTGAGCTTGGAGGTGAGGATTTTTTTCCTGAGCTCGATATCGGCGGGCTGGATATCCGCCACCAGCCCCATCGACAGGCGCGACAGCAATCGCGGCTCCACCCCGTCGAGCGCCTGCGGGGCGCGGTCGGCGGCAAAGACCAGCCGCTTGCCTTCGGCCAGCAGCGCGTCGATGGTGTAGAGCAGTTCTTCCTGGGCCGAAGCCTTGCCGATGATGAACTGGATATCGTCGACCAGCAGCAGGTCGAAGCTGCGCAGCCTGGCCTTGAACTCCATCATCCGGTTGGCTTTGAGCGCCTGGACGAACTCGACCATGAAACGCTCCGCACTGCAGTAGAAGATGCGGCTGCGGCTGTGGGTCTGCAGGAATGCATGGCCGATCGAGTGAAGCAGGTGGGTCTTGCCCTGCCCGGTGGCCGCCTTGAGATAGAGCGGCGAGAATTGCGGCTTCTCGCCCGCGCTCATCCGCTGGGCGGCGTTGAAGGCGAGCACATTGGCCTCGCCGGTGACGAAGGCGGCGAAGGTGAGCGACGCATCGAGCCCGATGCCCGAGGTAAAGCCCGCATCGCCCAGCGTATCGGCCCCGATGGCCAGCATCGCGCCCGCATCATTGGCCGGCTGGCGCCCGTCCCCGCCAAGGCGCAGATCGGAAACCTGACGACGTCCGGGATGGACACTGATCTTGACCTTACGGACTTCGCTCCGGGCGATCTTCCAGGCGAGGCTCAGCCGGTCGGCGAAGCGATCCTTTACCCAATTGGCGCTGAATTCGGTGGGGAGGTACAGTTCCAGGGTACCGCTGTCGGAATCGATCCGGCCAAGCTGGATCGGCTTGATCCACTGGCTGTGAAGCTGATGTCCCAGATCCTTGCGCAGGCCCTGGCTGATATCAGCCCAGTCCGCGGCCAGGTTCACAGCTTCGACATCCTCCATATCGTTATCCGCCTTGCATGTGAAACCTGCAACTTTTGACGACTTGGTCATTCTTCCCCCCAGAACCGCGGCCCCGCCGTCCCCCGGATGCGAGCAGGCAAAGCCCGCCCGCGGACGGAATCGCGAGGATCCCGCCGTGCACCCAAAGGTCGCCTCAATTTGAAAAGCCCGGGCTGTCCCTCCCAAGCTGTGGCGGGTTGTCTAAGTCGCTCACCCGATGAGTCGCAAGAGTTCGCCCTGCAAAAATTCTGAAATAAACCTGTTGACGCGCCGGAGCCGCAGGAAACCGTTCAACCTCATGATTTTGCTCGATATCCTGAAAATCGGCCAACAGAATCACAGGAAAACAACGGCTTTCCAAAGCCGTCTCGCAGCGGTGCAATGTGCAGGCGACAGATACGCCGAAGGGCCGCTCTCCCAAGGGGAGGCGGCCCTTCGATCGAGGCTTGTCCGGGTGCGGCAACCGCGCCCGGCAGCGTTCCTTACAGTGCCGAGACGCGCTTCGAGAGACGGCTCATCTTGCGCGAGGCGGTGTTCTTGTGAAGCACACCGCGGGCGACCCCGCGGGCAAGCTCCGGCTGCGCCGCCTTCAACGCATCCTGCGCATTGGTCTTGTCGCCCGATTCGATCGCGCTTTCGACCTTCTTCAGGAAGCTGCGGATGCGGCTGGTGCGCGCACCGTTGATTTCCGCACGGACGGTGTTGCGACGGATGCGCTTCTTGGCTTGCGGCGTATTGGCCATGTCTGTCCTCAATCGGGCGCCGCCATCGATGCAGGCGCCAACATCTTTGCAAAAGGTTGAAAAACGGCGGGCGGACCGCCGGAAAGCGGCGCACTTAGCCACAAGGCCCCGAGCCGTCAAGAAAAACGACCGCAGGTGTCATGGTCGCCGCGGAACCATGACCGACCGCTTTCGGTTTCCTACCCGACCGACCACGACAGGACCATAACGGATGACCGACGACCGCCGAATGAGCGACGAGGAGTGGCGCAGGCGCCTGACCCCCGAGCAGTACCGGGTGCTGCGCGAAGGAGGGACCGAGCGCGCCTTTACCGGCAAGTACGACACCAACAAGCAAGCCGGCGAATACCACTGCGCCGCCTGCGGACAGACATTGTTCGAAAGCCGTGACAAGTACGACAGCGGATCAGGCTGGCCGAGCTTCACCGCGCCTGCGCATGGCGAATCGGTCGCCACCCGGCGCGATACCGGGCATGGCATGGTCCGTACCGAGGTGCTGTGCGCCAGCTGCGAGAGCCATCTCGGCCATGTCTTTCCCGATGGCCCGGGCCCCGACGGCTTGCGGTACTGCATCAACTCCGCCGCCCTCGATTTCGAACCCGAAGACAAGCCTGCCTGACCTGCCCGGGCACGCCGCCAGCCCCGTGCATTCACCTCCAGTTACGGCTCGCCATCACAGGAGGCGCCCTTTATAGCGCCGCTGGACAAGCATCGGGGTGACGGGAGCGGATGGACAAGAGAGGCGATCGGCGCAGGCGGGCGGCTGGCACTACGCGGCCCCGGGCGGCGGCTTCCGATCCTTCCGCGGGCCATGGCCGGTTACGCATCTGGATCCGCCGGTTGTTTCTGTGGGGCGTGGCGCTGGCGCTGCTCGCGGCGCTGTTTCTCGGCATCGCCGTGGCCTTCGCCGCCCGTTCGCTGCCAAGCTTCTACCAGCTGCAGGCGACCCAGAACGCGCAGACCATCGTGGTCCGGGCGCGGGACGGGACGGTCATCGTCGAACTGGGGCCAAGCTATGGCGAATGGCTGAGTTCCGGCGAAATCCCCGATGTCATGAAGGATGCGATGATCGCGGTTGAGGACCGCCGGTTCTATTCGCACCCGGGGGTCGACCCCTATGGCCTGGCCCGTGCCCTCTATACCTCGATCACCGACGATCGCCGCGTTTCCGCCACTTCGACCATCACCCAGCAGCTTGCCCGCAACGTCTTTCTCAATTCCAACCGCACGCTCGATCGCAAGCTGCGCGAGGCGATCCTCGCGCTGGCGCTGGAATGGAAGTTTTCGAAGCAGCAGATCCTCGAGCTGTACCTCAACAAGGTCTATTTCGGTGGCGGCGCGTACGGGATCGACAGCGCCAGCCGCAAGTTCTTCAGCCATCCGGGCACCGAGCTGTCGGTCGCCGAGGCGGCAATCATTGCCGGCCTGGTGAAAGCGCCCAGCCGGTATTCTCCCACCGCCGACGTCGATGCCGCAGTCGCCCGCGCCGAAGTGGTGCTGCGCTTGATGCAGGAGCAGGGCTTCATCTCGCCGGCTCAGGCATCGGTCGACGTCTCGGCGGTCAGACTGAAGGAAGATCCGTCGCAGAATTCGGTGCGCTATTTCACCGACTGGGCGCTGCCGCAGCTCGACCTGCTGCTGCCGGAGACCTTCGAGCCGATCGAGGTATGGACGACGATCGACGTCGGCATGCAGGCCGCCGCCTCGGCCGCCATCAAGTCGCACGCACCGGGGGGCGCACAAGGGGCGCTGGTCAGTCTCGATCGCGACGGGGCGATCCTCGCGCTGGTCGGCGGGACCGACTATGTCCAGACCAATTACAACCGCGCCACCAACGCGATGCGCCAGCCCGGTTCCTCGTGGAAGCTGTTCGTCTATCTCGCCGCGCTTGAAGCGGGATACAAGCCCGAGGACAGGGTCGTCGATACGCCGGTCACGATCGGCGGCTGGAGCCCGCGCAATTCGAGCGGGCGCAACAGCGGCGAAACCAACCTGCGCACCGCCTTCGCCTATTCGATCAATACTGTTGCGGCGCAGCTGGGCAACGAGGTGGGCTTCGGCACCGTTGCCTCGATGGCCCGGCGGTTCGGCATCACCAGTCCGATCACCACCAACCCGTCGATGGTGCTGGGGACGAACGAGGTGCGCCTCATCGACATGACCCGCGCCTTTGCCGCGCTGTCGGCGGGAGGCGCGTCGGTAGAGCCGTACGGCATCGTCAAAGTGACCAGCTCCGGGGGCGAGGTGCTCTACCGTCACGAACAGCAGCGCAGCACCCAGCTGATCCCCGATTACGTGACCGCAGGAATCCTTGATCTGCTGCAGGCGGCGGTGCAGACCGGCACCGGGCGCGCGGCCCAGATCGGCCGGCCCGTGGCAGGCAAGACCGGCACCACCAGTTCCAACAAGGACGGCTATTTCGTCGGCTTCTCGAGCGGGATCACGACCGGGGTATGGATGGGCCGGGACGATAACCGCGCGGTCGGCGGATTGCAGGGCGGCCGCGCCCCGGCGCAGGCCTTCGCGGCCTACATGCGCTATGCGGTGAAGGATCGCCCGATCGAGGAGTTCCAGACCGAACTGAAACTGCCCGAATGGCAGACCGAGCCCGATGACGAGTATCTCTACGGCGATCCGGACGATTATTACTACGTCGACGAGCAAGGCAATCTGATCGAGCCCGGCCGTGGGGTGGGACCTCTGGAAGACGGCATCGTCCTGCCGGGCAGCGGGCGCCCGGCGCCGGACGACGATGGCGGTCGATCGCCGATCCCGCCCCCGGCGCGGCGGGCCGTGCCTGCACCCCCTGCTCCGCCCGTCGGCCGCGGCGAGGATGGCGAGCCGCAGGCGGTGGACGACAACTTCCTCGACCGTGCCCTGGGGCGGCAACGCGAACCCGCCCCCCCGCCGCCGGATGGCCTGCCCCGGCGATAGGCAGAAAGAACCCCTCCCGCCGCAATGGCGAGAGGGGCTATGGGTTCGCTACGACAGGATCAGTTGAAGCGTATGGCGATGTACTGTGCCGGGCCGCCGCGGCGCTGGACCTGCAGCAGCACCGCGCCGCGATTTTCGCGTTGGGCGGCGGCAATCGCGCTTTCGAGCCCTTCCGGCCCGGTGATCGCCTGATAGTTGGCGCTGAGGATGATATCCCCGCGCTGAAGACCCTTGCGCGCCGCATCCGAATTGGGATCGACTGCGCCGATGACCACGCCCCGCGCGTCGGCGGAAACGCCCAGCTGGCGCGCGATCTGCGGGGTCAGCGGCAGGACCTGCATGCCGAGACGATCCAGCACCACTCCGCTGCCAGGCTGGCTTTCGCCTTCCTCGGGCGCTTCGGCGTCGGGATCGAACATCTGGCTTTGCGCCAGTTCAGCCTCGCTCGGCCGCTTGCCGACGACGACGTTGAGGCGTCGCCGTTCGCCGTTGCGGATCAGTTCGACCGGGATGCGGGTGCCGGGCGCGATGTTGGCGACCAGGAACGACAGGGTTTGATCGGGGGTCACATTCTGGCCGTTGACGCTGAGCACGATGTCGCCTGCCTGGATGCCGGCCTGTTCGGCCGCCTCGCCCGGCTGGACGCCCTGGACGAATTCGCCGCGGTTGCGGGCAATGCCCAGCGACGCGGCAAGATCGTCGGTCACCGGCTGGATGCTTACCCCCAGATAGCCGCGTTCGATCGCCACGCCGCGGCGCAGCTTCTCGACGATCGGGGCGGCGACCTCGGCGGGGATGGCGAAGCCGATCCCGACGCTGCCGCCGGTGGGCGAGATGATCGCGTTATTGATGCCGATGACATTGCCCTGCATGTCGAACAGCGGACCGCCCGAATTGCCGCGATTGATCGAGGCGTCGGTCTGGAGATAGCGGTCGTAGGCGGTGCCCGAACCGGTATTGCGATAGACCGCCGAGACGATCCCGCTCGTCACCGTGCCGCCAAGCCCGAAGGGATTGCCGATGGCGACCACCCAGTCGCCCACCCGCGCCTGGGCCGAATTGCCGAAGCGCACGAAGGGGAAAGGCTGGCTGCGCGCGATCTTGAGCACGGCAAGGTCCGATGCCGCATCCGCGCCGACCAGTTCGGCCGGGTATTCGGTGCCGTCGGGCATGGTCACCGTGATCTCTTCCACGGTACCGCGCCCGGTCGGGCTGACCACGTGATTGTTGGTCACCACATAGCCGTCTGCCGAAACGATGAAGCCCGAGCCGAGCGACTGGCCTTCCCGGAACTGCGGTTCCTGCTGGCCGCCATTGCGGCGGTTGAACAGTTCTTCGAACGGGGTGCCGGCGAAAGGATTGCCGCCGGGCCGCACCTCGACCCGCTGGCGGGTGGAGATGTTGACGACGGCCGGCTGCAATTGCTCGGTCAGGTCGGCGAAGCTTGCCGGGGCCCCGGGACGCGGGACCATCCGCGCCATCTGGGTATCGTCGTTCTGCGCTACCTGGGCCCCGGCGGGATAGCCGGCAAGAGACAGGGCGGCGCCGCCGGCCAGAAGTGCGGCAGTTACGGAGTAGGCATAACGCACAGGTTCGGTTTCCTCTGAACGATTGACGAGACGATGGGCAAGGCCATGCAGGCAGGATGGGCAGTCACGAAGGGTTCGCGCCGATTGCCTTGTCCGGCCCCCGCAAGATTTCGCCGCCGACGCTTAATCGCGATTGAACGCTGCAAGGCTACTCGACGAAGCGTCAACGCTGCCCGTGGAACTGGCGCAGATACTCGTTATCGGGCGACAGGATGATGTTGCTCGCCGCATTCCCGTTCTCGGGCGCGAAGGTTGCGTCATAGCTCTGCATGGCACGATAGAAGTCGTAGAATTCGGCGTCCTTGCCAAAGGAATCGGCGTAAATGCGTGCCGCGTCCGCATCGGCATTGGCGCGAATGATGCGGGCGTCGCGGCCACCCTGTGCGCGGATGGTCCGGGCCTCGCGTTCGCGATCCGATTCCATGCGGCGGAAGGCGGACTGGAGCGGAGCGTCGGGCAGATCGGTCCGCTTGATCTGCACGTCGACCACCTCGGCCCCGTACTGGTTGGCTTGGCGATCGAGATTCGCGCGCACATTGGCCAGCGCCGTCCCGCGCTCGGCAGTCAGCATGTTCTGGAACGTGCGCCGCCCCAGTTCCTGGCGTAGCACCGAGTTGAGGATCGGCTCGAGCGCGTTGCGCACTCCTTCGGCCGAACCGGCACGCTCGACCATGCGGACGGGATCGGTGATCCGGAACCGGGCATAGGCATTCACGAGCAGGCGCTGCTGGTCGTTCGAGAGCACTTCCTCATCGCTCATCTCCAGATCGAGCAGGCGCTTCTCTACCCGCTCGACCCGTTCGATCAACGGCATGCGCAGATAAAGCCCCGCGCGCGAATCGCCCTCGAGCGTATTGACCGTGCGGACCGGCTGTCCGGTCCGGATGACCACCGCCTGCTCTTCCTCGGGCACGATGTAAATGCTCATCATCAGCGCGACGATCACCGCCGCGACCGCCAGGATCGACAGCTTGTGGTCCTGCCACATCCGCTGTGCGTCGAATGCCATCTTATTGTCCTTGTTGCGGGCGGGCGGGCACGGCCGGCTGTGCCGGGGCCTGCTGCGCGCGATTGCGAACCTCGGGAAGCGGCAGGTACGGGGTTACTCCCGGCGCCTCGACGATCGTCTTGTCGGTCTTCGACAGGACCCGCTCCATGGTTTCATAATAGAGCCGCTGACGGGTGACTTCGGGGGCGAGGCGATATTCCTCGTACACCCGGTCGAACGCTTCGGCCTCGCCCTGGGCCTGGGCAAGGATCTGCTGGGCATAGCCTTGCGCCTGATTGCGCGCCGCATCGGCGTTCTGCTCGGCCACCTGCACGTCGCGGAAGGCATTGACGACTTCGGCCGGAGGGTCGGCCTTCTCGATCTCGACACCCAGCACCCGGATGCCGGCGCGATACCCGTCGAGCGTCCGCTGCATCCGCTGGCGGACGTCCTGTTCGATCGCGGCGCGACCCTGGCCGGAAAACGCCTCGTCGAGATTGGTCTCGGCGACGGCTGCACGCATCGCCGCCTCGGCCACCTCGTTCACCGTCTCGATCGGTTCCACGAGGTTGAACCTGAAATCGGCGAGATCCTTGATGTTCCAGCGAACGATGAAGCTGAGATCGACCAGGTTCTGATCGCCGGTCAGGATCAGCTTCGCCTGCTGGCCGGAATCGGGAATGCGCACCTGACGCACGCCCTGCACATCCTCGACATGAACGCTTTCGATCGGGAAAGGCGCGGAAAACTTCAGCCCGGGATCGAGCGTGCGGGTGTAATTGCCCAGCGTCTTGACCACGCCCTGCTCCTGCGGGCCGATCAGGTGGACGCTGGTGCTGAGCAGCAACAGCGCGACCGCCCCGGCGGCAATGAGCGGAACCCAGCTCTTGCCGTTGGACCGTTCGGGCAAGCGGAACGACGGCCCCCCGGGGCCGCCCGTGCGCCTTGGGCCTTCAGGTCCGCGATTGCGGAAGATGTCTTCGATATTGGGCCCGCGGCGTCCATCGCCTGGCCCGCCGCTGCCGCCGGACGGAGGAAGCCAGGGGTTGCGCGGGCCACTGGGTTTGTCGGCCCGCGGCTCGTCGCCCTCGCTCTTGCCGCCCCAGGGATTTTTGCTGCCCGCCATGGCGAGGCGTATCCCGCCCGTAAGCCCGTCCAGAATTCTCATGAACATTGTATAGTATCGCCGGCGGGGAAAAACAGGGGTTGCGGCGCGCTTTTCGATGTTACAGCAGCCCCGGTGATGGACGGGACCGACGCGAAAACACGATTGCAGGCCGTGCTGGGCCCAGAACTGCGGGGCCGCGTCGCGGCGGTCGTCGACAGGGACGGGGCGGTCACCGTCGTCCTCGACGTCGCGGGGCTGGACGCGGCCATGCGGGATGCCGCGAAACAGGAGGTGCGCCGCACCGCGCTGGCCGAGTTCGGCGCCAATGAGGTACGGATCGCCGCCACGGCAGAGCGGCCTCGGCGGACCATCATCGCCATCGGTTCGGGCAAGGGCGGGGTCGGCAAGTCCACGCTCACCGCCAATCTCGCGGTGGCGATGGCCCGGCGGGGCCGGCGCGTCGGGCTGGTCGATGCGGATATCTACGGGCCCTCCCAGCCGGTCATCTTCGGGGTTCAGGACCAAAAGCCCACCACGCGCGACGACAAGCTGGTGCCGATCGATACCGGCAAGGGCGTGCACCTGCTGTCGATGGGCAATCTCGTCGCGCCTGGCAAGGCGCTGGCGTGGCGCGGGCCGATGGCTGGCGGCGCACTGGCGCAACTGGTCGATGCCGACTGGGGGGAAACCGATCTGCTGCTGATCGATCTGCCTCCCGGAACCGGCGATGTGCAGCTGACGATGCTGCAGAAATTCAAGCCGGCGGGCGCAATTCTCGTCTCCACTCCGCAGGATCTCGCCCTGATCGACGCGGCGCGGGCCGGACAGCTGTTCGAGGCCGGCGGCGTGTCGGTGATCGGGCTGGTGGAGAACATGGCGGGCTATGCCTGCCCCCATTGCGGCGAGATGTCCGATCCGTTCGGCGCCGGCGGGGTCGAGCAGGCCGCAGGACGGCTGGATCTGCCGTTCCTCGGCCGCGTACCGCTCGACATGGCTATCCGGCTCGGCAGCGATCGCGGCACCCCCCCGGCGGCGCGAGACGAAGCCGTGGCGGCACCGTTCCAGCGGATCGCCGCGGCGCTCGATGAATGGCTGAGCGCCAGGGCGTGAGCCTGCCTGCCGTATCCCGCCGGCGGCTGCTGGTGGGGGGTGCGGCGGCGGGAGGCCTGCTGGTCGCCTGGTCGCTGTGGCCGCGCAGCTATTCCGCTCCGCTGATGCCGGGCGAAGGGGAGGCCGGGTTCGGCGGCTGGCTCACCATCGGACGTAGCGGCGTGGTCACGGTCGCCATACCCCAGCTCGAGATGGGGCAGGGGGTAACCACGGTGCTGGCGCAGGTCGCCGCGGTCGAACTGGGCGCGGACTGGCGCCAGATCGCGGTCGAACCGGCACCGCCTGCGGGCCTTTATGCGAACCTGCCGCTTGCGGCCCGCTGGGCGCCCTTGTGGACGCCGTGGCGCGGCGGGGCCGGCACGGGCGAAAGCCTTGTCGTCGAACGCTTCGCCCGCGGCAACGCCTTTGCAGCGACCGCGGCAGGCACCTCGTTTGCCGCATTCGAAATCCCCCTGCGCGAGGCGGCGGCGGCCGCGCGCGACATGCTGACCCGGGCTGCCGCCGCACGGCTCGACGTTGCGCCCGAAGAATGCCTGGTTGCCGATGGCCTCATCACCCATGCCGGCAGGGCCTTGCCCTTCGGGGCGCTGGTCGATGATGCCGCAGCCCTTGATCCTCCCGATGTGGCGCCGCTGCGATCGACCCCGGCGCGCGAGGATCCGCTGTTCGCGGACGCGGGAGATGCGCCTGCCTTTCCGCGGCTCGATCTCCCGGCGAAGATCGACGGCAGCTATCGCTTTGCCGCCGACATTCGCTTGCCGGGCATGCTGTTCGCCGCGATCCGCCACGGGCCGTGGAATACGCCGGACTTGCGCGCGTTCGACAAGGAGGCGGCCGCGGGGATGCCGGGGCTGGTCCGGGTAGTGAAGAGCCGGCGCTGGCTGGCCGCGGTGGCGACGAACTGGTGGGCCGCGGATCGCGCGCTCGCACGGATGCGGGCGAGCTTCGGCGGGCCGGGCGGGGTCGACAGTGCGCGAATCGAGGCGCTGCTCGACGCCGGGCTGGATGCCGGAGAAGACCGGTCCGAACGGATCGTTACGCAGGGCGATCCCGACGCGGCGCTGGAAACCGCCCTCCTGCGCCGCCGGTACGCAATCGCCCCGGCAGTTCATGCGCCGCTCGAGACCGGTTGTGCCACCGCGCGCCTCGAAGGTGGGCGGCTGGAACTGTGGGCCGCGGCGCAGGCGCCGGAAGCGGCCCGGCAGGCGGCCGCCGCCGCAGTCGGGCTGTCCCCGGCCGACGTCGTATTCTATCCCGTGGGTGCCGGAGGCAGCTTCGATGCACGGCTGGAGGTCCAGCACGCGGTGGAAGCAGCGCAGATTGCCGCCGAAGTCGGGCGCCCGGTTCAGCTGACGTGGTCGCGAACCCAGGATTTGCAGGCAACCCCGCCGCGCCCGCCCGTTCGCGCCGAGCTGGTCGCGGCATTCTCGGGCGAAGGCGAGCCCGCCGCCTTGCGCACCCGCTTGGTCATGCCCCCGACCATGCATGAAATGGGCCGCCGGCTCTTCGCCAATACCACGCCGCAAAGCGCCATTGCCGACAGCGCGGGGCGGGCCGACGCGCTTGCGTGCGAAGGCGCGCTGCCGCCCTATGCCATCGCGCATGTCGCGGTGGAGCATGTGCCGGTCGAACTGCCATTGCCGACCACGCGAATGCGCGGCGGCAGCGAGACGTACACCGCGTTCTTCACCGAATCCTTCATCGACGAGCTGGCGACCGAAGCCGGGCGCGACCCGTTCCTGTACCGCATGGCTTTGCTGGGGCAGGCCCCGCGGCTGGCGGAGGTCCTGCGCCGCGCGACCCGCCTCGGCAACTGGGACGGCGGCCGGCAGGGCAGCGGGCAGGGCGTTGCCCTCGTCAAGATGGGCAGCGACGGCGAGGACATGGCAAGCGGCGTGATCGCCTGCGTCGCCGAAGCCTCGTTCGCCGACGGAGCCCTCAGCGTGCGCCGGTTGTCCGCGGTCGCCGACATCGGGCGGATCGTCAATCTCGACATCGCCCGCCAGCAGATCGAGGGCGGGCTGATCTTCGGGCTAGCTCTGGCCGCCGGCAGCAGTGCGTCCTACGAGGGCGGACGGCCGGTACCGCGGCGTCTCGGCGGGCTCAATCTGCCGCGGCTGGCGACGACGCCCGCAATCGCTCTCGAACTGGTCGCCAGCGAGGGGCCGGCGTTCGATCCGGGCGAGCTGGGAGTGGCGGTCGCCCCGCCGGCGATCGCCAATGCGCTGTTCGCCGCGACCGGACGCCGCTATCGCTCTCTTCCCTTGTCACAGGACCGCGAATGACCTGGCAATTGCAAGCGCTTCCCGCCGACCATCCCCCCGTCAGGAGCGGGCGGGTGGGTGTCCTCCTGTGCAATCTGGGCACGCCCGATGCACCCGATGCAAGGTCGGTGAAGCGCTATCTTGGCGAATTCCTGTCCGACCGGCGGGTGGTGGAGATACCCCCCATCGCATGGCAACCGATCCTGCGCGGCATAGTCCTCAACACGCGCCCGAAAAAAAGCGCCCATGCCTATTCCAAGGTCTGGCAGGAACATGGTTCGCCGCTTGCCGTGATTACCCGGACCAAGGCCGAGGCGATGCAGGAGCGGCTGGGCGATGCAGCCGTGGTCGACTGGGCCATGCGGTACGGCAAGCCTGCCATCGGCGACCGTTTGGAGGCGCTGATGGATGCGGGATGCGAGCGGATCCTGCTCGCCCCGATGTACCCCCAATACTGCGCGGCGACGACGGCAACGGTTGTGGACAAGGCGGCGGACAAGTTGCGGACAATGCGTTGGCAACCAAGCCTGCGCACGCTCCCCCCTTATCACGACGATCCGGCCTATATCGATGCGCTGGCCGAGGATATCGGGCGCCAGATCGATGCGCTGGCATTCCGCCCTGAGGTCCTTCTCCTCAGCTTTCACGGGATGCCGCAGCGCACGCTGGAATTAGGCGATCCCTATCACTGTCACTGCCGCAAGACCGCCCGGCTGTTGGAACAGCGGATGGAACGCCCCGGGCTGCGCTTCCGCACCAGTTTCCAGTCCCGCTTCGGGCGCGCGAGATGGCTCGAGCCGGCGACCGATGCCGTCCTCGCTGAAGAGGGGCGTGCGGGCACCCGGTGCCTTGCCATCGCCGCGCCGGGATTCTCCGCCGATTGTCTCGAAACACTGGAAGAGCTGGGCATTCAGGGGCGCGAGCAGTTCATGGCGGCGGGCGGCACCGATTTCGCAGCGCTGACGTGCCTCAATACCTCGCCGGCGGGGCTGACCATGCTCGAGGCGCTGCTGCGGCGCGAATTGCAGGGCTGGATAGACAACTGACGGTTACTTACACTAAGGTAAGTTGTAAGGAGCAATCGACTGATGGCCACGCTCGCTGCGCATTCGCCTGCCGAAACCGCCCCGCCGCACTGGACGCAAGGCGCCCCCGATGCAGCCGACCTGGCCCAAATTCCGGGCGACGCCGGCTGGCCGGTGATCGGCAATACGCTGACGATGCTGGCCGACCCGCACGAGTTTACCCGCGCGATGGTCGCCAAGCACGGCCGGGTGTACAAGAATCGGGCCTTCGGCGGCTGGAACGTCGCGCTGATCGGGGCGGATGCCAACGAACTGGTGCTGTTCGATCGCGACAGGCTGTTTTCCAACGAACAGGGCTGGGGCCCGATCCTCGACAAGCTGTTTCCGCGCGGCCTCATGCTGATGGATTTCGATCATCACCGCGCCGATCGCAGGGCCTTGTCGATCGCGTTCAAGCCCGGTCCGATGCGGCACTATTCCGACGCGCTAAACCGCGGGATCGCTGCGCAGGTCCGGAACTGGGGCGGGCGCGAGATGCAGTTCTATCCGGCGATCAAGGCACTGACCCTGGACCTTGCGGCCGATAGCTTCATCGGGATCCCCTGGGGGCCGGAAGCGGATCGTATCAATCAGGCGTTCATCGACATGGTCCAGGCCAGCATTGCGCCGGTCCGCAAACCGCTGCCGTTCACGCAGATGAAGCGCGGGGTCGACGGGCGGGCGTTCCTGGTCGAATATTTCACCGCCGAGACCCACCGCCGCCGGGCGGCGGGCGGCGGGCAGGACATGTTCAGCCAGTTCGCCACCGCCACGCGCGAGGATGGCAGCCTGATGGCGGTCGACGAAGTGGTCGATCACATGAACTTCCTGATGATGGCGGCGCACGATACCATCACCTCCAGCGCGACCTCGCTGATCTGGCTGCTGGCGAAGCACCCCGAATGGCAGGACCGGTTGCGGCAGGAGATCGAAGCGGTCACCGGGGGGCTCGCCGCTGACGGGCAACCGCGGCCGCTGTCCTACGACGATCTCGGCAGGCTTGATCTGACGGAAATGGCGTTCAAGGAAGCGCTGCGGATGATCCCGCCCGTTCCCTCGATGCCGCGCCGCGCCCTGCGCAGTTTCGAGTTCGGCGGTTATCGCATTCCGGGCGGGACCCCGGTCGGCATCAACACCCATTTCGTCCACCATGACGAAGAGCACTGGGACGACCCCTATGCGTTCGATCCGCTGCGCTTCACGCCCGACAAGGTGAAGGCGCGGCACAAGTATGCCTGGGTGCCGTTTGGCGGCGGGGCGCATATGTGTCTGGGCCTGCATTTCGCTTATATGCAGGTGAAGATCCTGCTGGCGCAGATGCTGCCGCGCTATCGCATCGAGCTTGCTGCAGGCGATCCCGAATGGCAGGCCTGGCCCATTCCCAAGCCGAAGGACGGGCTGCGGATCAGGCTTGATCCGCTCTAGCCGCCGGCCTTAGAAATCGATGGCAATCCCGTCTTTCACCCAGTCACCGTAACGAGTGGGGCTGAGTTCCTCCTTGTCGGTGCCCGGGCGGGGCGTCGGCGGGGGGTCGGCACTCCAGTGCGCGGGTTTGACGAAGGGGCGGGGCCGTTGGTCGCTGCGCTTGTCCATCGGCAGGACATGCGGACGCTGGCGCCCGCTTTCAAGGCAGGATAGGGCGCATGCCATGGCCCCACCACCCGGTATTCACGCGCGCAAGGCGGCGCTGCGCCTGCTCGACGCGGTGCTGCGGCGCGGCGAAACACTGGATCAGGCGTTCGGCGCCGCGACCGCCGATCTGCGCCGGTTCGAGGACAAGGCGCTGGCCCGCGCCATCGCCGCCGAATGTCTCCGCTGGCTCAACGATCTCGACCACGCGATCGACAGCGCGACCCGCCAGCGTCTGCCCGGCGATGCCAAGGCGCGCATGGTCCTGCGCCTGATGCTGGCACAGACCTGGCGGCTGGGTACTCCGGCGCATGCCGTCATCGCGACCGGACTGCCGCTGCTGTCCGCCGGCCCGCGACGGCTGGCCCACGGGGTGTTCTCGCATCTCACGGGGACGGACGGGCCGCAACTACCCGCGGTGCCGACCTTGCCGGCGGAAGTGGCCGCGCGCTGGGGCGCAAGGGCTGAGGCGATCGCCGCCGGCCTCGCCGATCCGCCGCTGCTCGACCTGACGCTGCGCGATCCGGCGGAAACCCGGCGGTGGCAGATCGAACTCGGCGCCGATACCCTGGCGCCTGGACACCTGCGGCTCTCCCGCGGAGAAAATGTGGAAAAGCTGGCCGGCTATGCCGATGGCGCGTGGTGGGTGCAGGATCTCGCCGCCTCGCTCCCTGCGAGGCTGCTGGGTGAGGGCGGGGGGCGGCACGTGCTCGACCTGTGCGCAGCCCCCGGCGGCAAGACCATGCAGCTGGCCGCCGCAGGCTGGAAGGTCACCGCGCTCGATCTGTCGAGGCGGCGGCTCGATGTGCTGAAAGCCAATCTGAAGCGGACCGGGCTGAATGCGGGGACGATTCGCGCCGATGCCCTGACGTGGGAGCCGCGGCACCGGTTCGACGCGATCCTGATTGATGCGCCATGCACGGCGACGGGCACCGCGCGGCGCCACCCCGACGTGCTCCACCGGATCGGCACGCGCCACATCGAGGAGGCGACGGTTCTTCAGCGCGAGCTGCTCGGCCGCGCGCAGCACTGGCTTCAGCCGGGAGGGCGGCTGGTCTATGCAGTCTGTTCGCTGGAAGAGGCGGAGGGGGCCGGTATCGCCGGGACCTGCGGGCTGGACCCTGACCCCATCGACGGAGGCGAACTGCCCGCCGGCCTGGAACCCGACGCCCGCGGATGGCTGCGTACCGATCCGGGGATGCTGCCCGCGGCGGGCGGGCTGGACGGTTTCTTCATCGCCCGCTTTCGGGCCCCGGCCGGGTGATGGGGCCGCTCCTCTCTCCCGCGGATGGCGCCCCGGTGCGCGGCAATGGTGTTGCGGTTACGCAGAGCCCGTTCCTGCTCATCGGGGATCACGCCGGCCATGCGATTCCAGCGGCGCTCGGCACGCTGGGCCTGGGTGCAGACGATCGCATGCGTCACATCGCGCTCGATCTCGGCATCCGCGAGTTGGGACTGGCCGTGGGCGAACTGCTCGAAGCGCCGTTCCTGTGGCAGCATTTCTCGCGGCTGGTGTGTGATTGCAACCGCGCCCCTGCCGCCGAGGATTGGGCCGCACCGGTCAGTGACGGAACGACGATCCCGGGCAATATCGATCTTGTTCCGGAAGCGCGACAACAGCGCGAGGACGAAATTTTTGCGCCGTACCACCGGGCCATCAGTGCCGCGCTGGACCAGCGCGCCGCCGCATCCGTTCCCACGGCGCTGATCGCCTTGCACAGCTTCACCCCGCGGATGCGGGGGCAGGATCGGCCGTGGGAGATCGGCATCCTGCATGACGGGCACGAGGACGAGTTGGCGCGGCGTGTCCTCCAACTGCTGCGCGCGGTCCCCGGACTGATCGTCGGGGACAACGAACCCTATACGATGGACGGGACGGATTATACCGTCCCCCGCCACGCATTTGCGCGGAGGTTGCCGTATGTGGAATTCGAGGTGCGGCAGGATTGCCTTGCCGACCGGGCCGGCATTGCGCGCATGGCGAATCTGATCGTGGATGTGCTGAAGCAATAAAAAGCCCGGCAGGATCGCTCCTGCCGGGCCCTTGTCGTTGGCTTGAGCGAAGGGCTTAGAAGCCCATGCCGCCCATACCGCCCATGCCGCCCATATCGGGCATGCCGCCGGCGGGCTTGTCGTCCGGCTTCTCGACCACCGCGGCTTCGGTGGTGATCAGCAGGCCGGCAACCGAAGCGGCGTTCTGCAGGGCGGTGCGAACCACCTTGGTCGGATCGATGACACCGGCCGAGACGAGGTTCTCGTAGGTATCGGTCGAGGCATTGAAGCCGAGCGTGTCGTCGTTGCCGTCGATCAGCTTGCCAGCGACAACCGCACCGTCATGACCGGCGTTCTGCGCGATCTGGCGCACCGGGGAGCTGAGCGCCCGGCGAACGATGTCGATCCCGCGGGTCTGGTCGTCATTGACACCGGTAAGCCCGTCCAGCGCGCGCGAGGCATAAAGCAGCGCGGTGCCGCCACCCGGGACGATCCCTTCCTCGACCGCGGCGCGGGTTGCGTGAAGCGCGTCGTCGACGCGGTCCTTGCGCTCCTTCACCTCGACCTCGGTGGCCCCGCCGACCTTGATCACCGCGACGCCGCCGGCAAGCTTGGCCAGCCGTTCCTGCAGCTTCTCGCGGTCGTAGTCCGACGAAGTGTTGTCGATCTGGGTGCGGATTTCGCTGACGCGGGCCTTGATGTCGGCTTCGTCACCGGCACCATCGACGATGGTGGTGTTGTCCTTGTCGATGGTGACGCGCTTGGCCTCGCCGAGCATGCCCAGCGTGACGTTCTCGAGCTTGATGCCGAGATCTTCGCTGATCATCTCGCCGCGGGTCAGGATCGCGATGTCCTGCAGCATCGCCTTGCGACGATCGCCGAAGCCCGGAGCCTTCACCGCCGCAACCTTCAGGCCGCCGCGCAGCTTGTTGACCACCAGCGTGGCCAGCGCCTCGCCTTCGATGTCCTCGGCGATGATCAGCAGCGGACGGCCCGACTGGACCGCGGCCTCGAGCACCGGCAGCATCGACTGGAGGTTCGACAGCTTCTTCTCGTGGATGAGGATATAGGGGTTATCCAGTTCCACGGTCATCTTGTCGGGATTGGTAATGAAGTAGGGCGAGAGATAGCCGCGATCGAACTGCATACCCTCGACGGTTTCGAGCTCGAACTCGAGGCCCTTCGACTCGTCGACGGTGATCACGCCTTCCTTGCCGACCTTTTCCATCGCCTCGGCGATCTTTTCGCCGACTTCGCGGTCGCCATTGGCCGAGATGATGCCGACCTGGGCGATCTCGCTCGAACCCGAAACGTCCTTCGAACGGCTCTTGAGGTTCTCGACGACCCTCTCGACCGCGAGGTCGATGCCGCGCTTCAGATCCATCGGGTTCATGCCGGCGGCAACCGACTTCATGCCTTCGGTCACGATCGACTGGGCGAGCACGGTGGCGGTGGTGGTGCCGTCACCGGCCGCGTCGTTCGACTTCGACGCGACTTCCTTGAGCATCTGCGCGCCCATGTTCTCGAACTTGTCCTTGAGTTCGATTTCCTTGGCGACGGTGACGCCGTCCTTGGTAATGCGCGGTGCGCCGAAGCTCTTGTCGATCACGACGTTGCGGCCCTTGGGGCCGAGCGTGACCTTGACGGCATTGGCGAGAGTGTCGACGCCGCGCTGAATGCCTTCGCGCGCGTCGCGGCTGAACTTGACGTCCTTGGCTGCCATGATTGTCTACTCCTGAATTTCGGTCGATTTGCAGTAGCGATGCGAGGGTCGGCTCAGCCGATGATCCCCATGATGTCGCTTTCCTTCATGATGAGCAGGTCTTCGCCATCGAGCTTGACCTCGGTGCCGGACCACTTGCCGAAAAGCACCCGGTCGCCCTGCTTGACATCGAGCGGGGTGATCTTGCCGTCGTCGGCGCGGGCGCCCGAACCGACGGCGACGATTTCGCCCTCGCTCGGCTTTTCCTGCGCGCTGTCGGGAATGATGATGCCGCCGGCGGTCTTGCTGTCGGCCTCGATGCGGCGGACCAGAACGCGGTCATGCAGTGGACGAAATGCCATGTCTGAACCTCTCAGATGACTAGGGTTGATCGGAATTGGCACTCGCCCATGACGAGTGCCAGCGGCGCGCATATGTGAATGGCGGACAACCGAGTCAAGCTTGGGCGGGCGTAAATTTGCGCCCCTGATGCAGCCGTTATCCAACTCTCGATGGCTGGAACGATCAGCTCGCCGGGGCCGCGGTCAGGCCCAGCCGGTCACGCCGGGCCCATCGTTGGCCCAGCAGCAGTGCGGCGACGGTCAGGCCGATAGCCAGCCCGATCCAGATGCCGGTGCCCGCAAGCGGAGTGGCGAAGCCCAGCACCATCGCCGTGCCGATGCCCGGCACCCAGTAGGAAAACGCCGCGATCCACATCGGCACGCGGGTATCCTGTAACCCGCGCAGTGCGCCTGCCGTCACTGCCTGCACCCCGTCGAACAGCTGAAACGCAGCCGCGATGACCAGATACTGCAGGGCAAAGCCCGTCAGGACAGCATTTGCCGGATCCCACGGGTCGACATAGATCGCCAGGAGATAGCGAGGCATCGCGATCATCAGGATCGCGGTCAGCGCCATGAAGGCGGTACCGATCGCAATCGCGCTCCACCCGGCGCGGCCGATCCCTGCGCGATCGCCCGCGCCGTAGAAATAGCCGACCCTGATCGTGGCCGCCTGCCCGACGCCGAAAGGCACCTGGAAGGCGAGCGAGGCGATCTGCAGGGCAACCGTGTGCGCGGCCAGCTGGCTCGCGCCGATATTGCCCATCAGGAACGCGGCGGCGCCAAAGATGCCGGCCTCGGCAGTTATGGTCAGCGCGATGGGGGTTCCGATCGCCGCAATCGTGCGCAGGCGAGCCCAGTCGGGCGCCCACCACCGCCCGAAGACGCGGTAGCGGTGCAGAAGCTTGTCGAGACGGATGGCGAGGACATAGGCCGCCAAGGTCGCCACACCCGTCAGGATCGTTGCCGCCGCCGCGCCCTGGAGGCCCAGTTCGGGCGCGCCGAGGCGGCCGAAGATGAAGGCATAATTGGCCAGCGCATTCACCCCGATGCCGAGCGCGGTGATGACCATCGCCAGCACCGGCCGGCCAAGCGCTGCGACAAAACTGCGCAGCACGTTGTTCGCCAGCATCGGCACGAGGGAGAATATCAGGAGCCCGTTGTAGGTGTTGGCCAGTTCGCGGATCGCAAGGGACTGCCCGGTAATCCGCATGATCGGATCGAGCAGCAGGCACAGGCCCATGCCGACCACGCCGATCGCCAGGCTGAGCCACAAGGCCATGCGGACCGAGCGGCGAACCGGACGCAGGGCCGGCGCGCGTGCGCCGAGTTCGGCGGCGATGACCGGGGCAACGGCACCGGTCATTCCGCTCAGCGCCCAGAGGACGAGGCCGAACAGGGCGACGGTCAGCGCCGAGGCGGCAAGTTCCTGCTCGCCCAGCCGGGCGATGAAGATCACGTCCACCGCATAGGTCAGCATCTGTAACAGGTTCGCGCCGGCAAGCGGCCAGCTCAGCCGAACCGTTTCGCGCAGTTCGCGGCGCCTCAGATGGCGAGTAGGCGGGGGCGCGGGCATCGACGGCGGCGGGGCAGGGTTCTGCGGCATTGCGGCCCGCGCATTAGCGCTGTCTGGTGTACCGGGTAAGGGTCTGCCCGCCAAACGTTCAACATATGTGCAGAAAACGTCCGGAAGCGCAGAAATCCGCCATTTTTTCCGACCAATGACATTGCACCGCCGGGATGCGGCCCCTAGGTCGAAGAGGTGCACACTTATTGAAGGCCCGTATGATGCATGCACCCCAGCCGCAGGTGAAAGACGAAATGCAGATCGTCGTCCCGGCCCGTTTCGATCGCCCGTCCGGCGATGGTTCCCGGCGCGGCGAACCCCGGCGGCGGCTGGCCCTGTCGACCACGGCGCAGCAGGGCGCGGGCGGCCCGGCAGTCGATATCCTCAACCTTTCACCCGGCGGCCTGCTGCTGCGGACGGGCGAGGGACTCGACATGAGCGAGGCGCTGACGGTCGCCCTGCCGGAAGCAGGTGACAAGACGGCGGAGATCGTGTGGCATTCGGGCGATCTTTACGGCTGCCGTTTCGCCGAACCGCTGAGCCGTGGCGAATTCAGTGCCGCCCAGCTCGCCGCCCGCCACGCGGCGCAGGATAACGAGGATGCGGCCGCCGCCGGACCAGCGGGCGAAGGGGAAAGCTTTGGCCAGCGCCTCAAGCGGCTGCGGGTGGGCTCGGGCTATTCGATGGTGCGGCTGGCCGCGGCTGCAGGGGTGACCAAGCCGACCCTGTGGAAATGGGAAACGGGCCGGGTCCATCCGCGCCAGCGGGCGCTGCGGCAGCTGGCGGAGGTACTGGGTGTCAGCGGCTCCTACCTCGTGTTCGGGATCGACGACAACGGACCGCGGATCCAGCCGGGCGGCAGTCTTGCCGAAACCGTGGCCGCCAGCCGGCAGGCGATCGCGGACCAGGCCGGGGTCGGCCCCGAGAAGGTGACGATCGACATCGACTTCGGCTGACGGTCGGGCCGCCGCGCCGCGTGCCGGGCATACGAAAAAGGGCGGCGCCGTTGCGGCACCGCCCTCTTTTCTTGTTCAAGCAGCGCCCCAAGAGAGGCGCATAATCGGCAGGAGCGCGAGGCCCCCGGCCGCTTACTTGAGTTCGACGGTGCCGCCAGCGGCCTCGATCTTGCCCTTGATCTCTTCGGCTTCGGCCTTGTTGACGCCTTCCTTGAGAGCCTTGGGAGCGCCTTCGACCAGCGCTTTGGCTTCGGTGAGGCCGAGGCCGGTGATGGCGCGGACTTCCTTGATGACCTGAATCTTCTTGCCGCCGTCCCCGGTAAGGATGACGTCGAATTCGGTCTGTTCTTCGGCAGCTGCGCCGGCGTCGCCGCCACCCGCACCCGGGGCCGCAACGGCGACCGCGGCAGCGGCGCTCACGCCCCACTCATCTTCGAGCGCCTTGGCAAGCTCGGCGGCTTCCATGACGGTCAGCTTCGACAGTTCTTCAACAAGCTTGGCGATATCGGCCATGATGTTTCACTCCAGATAGGCCGGGGCGGATAATTTTGTGCCCCGATGAATAGGTGTTCGTTTGGTAAAACCGGTTTACGCCGCTTCCTTGGCTCCATAGGCGCCGAAGACGCGGGCAAGCATCGAGGTGGGCTCCAGAATCGTGCGAACGACCTTGGTGGCCGGCGCATTGACGAGGCCCACGATCGTGCCGCGAAGTTCGTCGAGGCTGGGCATCGAGGCGAGCGCCTTGACCCCTGCTTCATCGAGCTTCTGCGCGCCCATCGAACCGCCGACGATCTCGATCTTGTCGGTGGTCTTGGCGAACTCCACCACGGCCTTCGCCGCGGCGACCGGATCGGCGGAATAGCCGAGCGCGGTCGGACCGGTCAGGTACTCGTCGAGCCCTTCGTAGTCGGTGTCCTTGAGGGCGAGCTTGGCGAGACGGTTCTTCGCGACCTTGTAGGACGCACCGGCTTCCCGCATCTTCGTGCGCAGGGCGGTCGACTGCGCGACCGACAGGCCCAGGTTGCGGGTCACGACGACCACGCCAGCCTGGCTGAAGACTTCGGAGAGCTGAGCGACCGCATCGGCTTTCTGCGAACGATCCATGCCATACTCCTTCACTGATGATCGCAGCGGCATGACCGCGGCGACCGGCTGCATGTGTCCGCGCTGCCGCAAGGGCAGTGCGGGCGAGTCCGTACGACAAGGGAAGGAGGCGCCTGCTGGCGTGTAGACGACGGGGCGGCCGGTTGCGGCCGGACCCGTGCGAATCTCTTTTCCCCGCCTCGGCTGGAGATTAAGAACGGCACCAGGCCGGTCACCAGCTGTCTCGGACGGATGACCGGCATGGGCCCAGTGCCAAAAGCAAAGAGGCCCGCCGGTCGGGGCGGGCCTCTACAGAAGCTGGGCGCAAGGTCAAGCCTCAAGTGACGCCATCAAATGCCGTCTGCTGTATCCTCCAGCGTGTCGGCACGCTGTTCGAGGTTGTCGGCGTTCTGTTCCAGCGCCTCGGCCGCGACCGGATTTCCAGCCTCGTCCGCTACGTCGGCGCGTTCCTCGGCCAGATCGGCCTGAGCTTCGACGACACCGGCCTGGGCATCCATGACTTCGCCCTGCATTTCACGAACATCGTCCTGTTCTTCAGCAACCTCTTCGGCGGGACCATCGCACGCCGAGAGGGCGAAGATGGCTGGAAGAGCGGCAAGTGCGATAAGCTTTTTCATGTGCGTTCCCTTATATGTGTCCAAACAAGACATCCGATATCGCAAGGTATGTAAAGCTGCGATTTCAGGTGCCGGCCTAGCGCGCGTCGCGGGCGTCCTGCTTGGCTTCGGCCTTGGCTTCGAGACGGTCGGCGGCGGCGGGATCGGTATCCTCGAGCCGGTCCGCAGCTTCCTCGTCAGCCTCGGCGCTGTTGTCGAGCTGGGTCTCGCTCATCTCGTCGAGCGCCGGCGTGGCAGGCGTCGTCGGGGTGGCAGCAGCGGTAGCCGGGGTCGTCGGGGCAACCGGTTCGGCATTTGCCGTGTCGGCCGGGGCAGTAGCGGTTTCATCGACCTGGTCGCCACATGCGGCCAGCACGAGGGCAAAGGGTAGCGCGGCGGCGGCGGTAACGAACTTCTTCATGGTGATCTCCGGAAAAACGGAAAAACGGGCGCCGCTGCGGCTTGCAGCAGGCACCCGTTCGAAAGCTGCCCGGGGCAGGAATGCCCGCCCCGGACGTAGCTTGTTACATCGGCGTCGAGGTCGGCGCCGGGGTCGCACCGGCAGTCGGCGTCGCCATCGGATCGGCAGCGGTCGTGTCGGTCGCCATCGGATCAGCAGTCATGGTGTCGGTCGCCATCGGATCGGCAGCCATCGTGTCGGTCGCCATCGGATCGGCGGCCATGGTGTCGGTCGCCATCGGGTCGGCAGCCATCGTGTCGGTCACGGCCGGCTCGGTGGTTTCGGCGGCATTGTCGCAAGCGACGACTCCCAGGGCGAGGGGAAGGGCGAGGAATGCAAACTTCTTCATGGGATCGATCCTTTTATGCCACAGCGGCTGCCTTAAAATGGCCGTATTGCCGCCGCCATGCAAACACATTCGTTTTGAGGGCAGAAAAATCTCGCTGCCCACTCGTCGGCAAAGGTAGCGGACAGCACCGGCGGCCTGCCAACACCCTTGACGGGCAGCGGAGGTTTCCCTACTTCCCTACCCGTTCGCCAGCTTCGAGCGAGCCCGATTCATGCGCGGGGATCAGGCACAGGAAGGAAGCGGCGGTTTCAGAACGCGATGCAACGAAGCCAAGCCGCACCAGGCCGCCGATCGGGCTGCCTGTGACGCGGCCTCTTCCTGCGTCTGCGGACTGGCTCTCACGCGGCTGAGATAACTGGATCGTCTCGCGTCACAGCACATGGCGGCGGGCGCGGGGTCCACGACAAGAGGCAAGATCTCCTTTATGGCTACCATGGCGAAGGCACCCCGGGAACTCGCATCGGGCACGGCGAAGCGGCGCATCCGCAAGATCTTCGGCGACATTCACGAAGTCGTCGAGATGCCCAACCTGATCGAGGTGCAGCGCGAAAGCTACGAGCAGTTCCTGCGCTCCGATCGCGAAGCCGGTTATGTCTCGGGCCTCGAAAAGACGCTGCGCTCGGTCTTCCCGCTGCGTGACTTTGCCGGGACCGCAGAACTCGATTTCGTCCATTACGAGCTCGAGCCGCCGAAGTACGACATCGTCGAGTGCCGGCAGCGAGGCATCACCTACGCCGCGCCGATGAAGGTGACCCTGCGCCTGATCGTCTTCGAAGTGGATCAGGAAACCGAAACCCGTTCTGTCCTCGATATCAAGGAGCAGGACGTCTACATGGGCGACATGCCGCTCATGACCGAGAACGGCACTTTCGTCATTAACGGTACCGAGCGCGTGATCGTCAGCCAGATGCACCGTTCGCCGGGCGTGCTGTTCGATCACGATCGCGGCAAGACCCACAGCTCGGGCAAGCTCCTGTTCGCGGCGCGAATCATTCCCTATCGCGGCAGCTGGCTGGATTTCGAATTCGACGCCAAGGACATCGTCAACGTCCGCATCGACCGCAAGCGCAAGATGCCGGTGACCTCTCTGCTGTACGCTTTGGGGCTGAACGGTGAGGATATCCTCTCGCACTTCTACGACACCGTCACCTGGAAGCGCGCCACCGGCAGGACCGGCGGTTCGGGCTGGATCATTCCGTTCTCGCCCGAAAACTGGCGCGGGCAAAAGCCGGCGTTCTCGCTGGTCGATGCCAAGACCGGGGAGGAAGTCTTCCCCGCCGGCCAGAAGATCAGCCCGCGTGCCGCCAACAAGGCCGCCAAGGACGGGCTGGAGACGCTCCTGCTGCCGACCGAGGAAATCTTCGGCCGCTACGCTGCGCGTGACATGATCGACGAGAGCACGGGACGCATCTACATCGAGGCGGGCGACGAAGTGTCGGCCGAGAACCTCGAGGTGCTCGACAACGCAGGTGTCGACGCGCTCGACCTGCTCGACATCGACCACATCAGCACCGGCGCCTGGATGCGCAATACGCTCAAGGTCGACAAGGCGGAGAACCGCGACGAGGGCCTCGAGGCGATCTACAAGGTCATGCGCCCCGGCGAACCGCCGACCAAGGAGACTGCCGAGGCGCTGTTCGAAGGCCTGTTCTTCGACGCCGAGCGGTATGATCTGTCCGCCGTGGGCCGGGTCAAGCTCAACATGCGGCTCGATCTCGACGCCGAGGACACCGTCACCACCCTGCGCAAGGAAGACATCCTCGCGGTGGTCAAGGAACTCGTGAACCTCAAGGACGGCAAGGGCGAAGTCGACGATATCGACAATCTCGGCAACCGCCGCGTCCGCTCGGTGGGCGAGCTGCTGGAAAACCAGTACCGCGTCGGCCTGCTGCGCATGGAGCGCGCGGTGAAGGAGCGCATGAGCTCGGTCGACGTCAGCACGGTGATGCCGAACGACCTCATCAATGCCAAGCCCGCCGTGGCCGCGGTGCGCGAGTTCTTCGGCTCCAGCCAGCTCTCGCAGTTCATGGACCAGACGAACCCGCTCTCGGAAGTCACCCACAAGCGCCGCGTCTCGGCGCTCGGCCCGGGCGGTCTCACCCGCGAGCGCGCCGGCTTCGAAGTGCGCGACGTTCATCCGACGCACTACGGCCGAATCTGCCCGATCGAGACGCCGGAAGGCCCGAACATCGGTCTGATCAACTCGCTCAGCACCTTTGCGCGAGTCAACAAGTACGGCTTCATCGAAACGCCGTATCGCAAGATCGTCGACGGCAAGGTGACCGAGGAGGTCATCTACCTCTCGGCGATGGAAGAGCAGAAGCACACCGTCGCCCAGGCATCGGCCGAGCTGACCGAGGACGGCAGCTTCGTCGAGGAACTGGTTTCCGCACGCCACAACGGCGATAACCTGATGGCCCCGCGCGAGCAGATCACGCTGATGGACGTGAGCCCCAAGCAGCTCGTTTCGGTCGCGGCTTCGCTGATCCCGTTCCTCGAGAACGATGACGCCAACCGCGCGCTGATGGGCTCGAACATGCAGCGCCAGGCGGTCCCGCTGGTCAAGGCCGAGGCACCGTTCGTCGGCACTGGCATGGAAGAGACCGTCGCGCGCGATTCAGGCGCGGCGATCACCGCCCGCCGCGGCGGCGTCGTCGACCAGGTGGACGCGACCCGTATCGTCATCCGCGCGATCGGCGATGTCGAACCCGGGCAGTCGGGCGTTGATATCTACACCTTGCAGAAGTTCCAGCGCTCGAACCAGAACACCTGCATCTACCAGCGTCCGCTGGTGAAGGTGGGCGAGACGATCGAGGCCGGTGACATCATCGCCGACGGTCCGTCGACCGATCTCGGCGAGCTGGCGCTGGGCCGCAACAGCCTCGTCGCCTTCATGCCCTGGAACGGCTATAACTACGAGGACTCGATCCTCATTTCCGAGCGCATCGTGAAGGATGACGTCTTCACCTCGATCCACATCGAGGAGTTCGAGGTCATGGCCCGCGACACCAAGCTCGGGCCGGAAGACATCACCCGCGACATTCCCAATGTCGGCGAGGAAGCCCTGCGCAATCTCGACGAGGCGGGCATCGTCTACATCGGCGCCGAAGTGCACCCCGGTGACATTCTGTGCGGCAAGATCACGCCCAAGGGCGAAAGCCCGATGACGCCGGAAGAAAAGCTGCTCCGCGCAATCTTCGGCGAAAAGGCCAGCGACGTGCGCGACACTTCGCTGCGCCTTCCGCCGGGCGTTGCCGGCACGGTGGTCGAGGTGCGGGTGTTCAACCGGCACGGCATCGAGATCGATGACCGTACCCGGGCGATCCAGAACGAGGAAATCGAGCGCCTGCGCAAGGACGCCGCCGACGAGCGTGCGATCCTCAACCGCGCGACCTACAACCGCCTGCGCGACATGCTGACCGGCCAGACCGCCTCGGCCGCCCCCAAGGGCGTCAAGAAGGGCGCCGAGATCACCGAGGAGGTGCTCGACCAGGTCGAACGGCACGAATGGTTCAAGTTCGCCGTGGCGGACGACAACCGCCAGCAGCAGATCGAAGCGGTAAAGTCGCAATATGACGAAGCCGTGAAGATCATCGACGACAAGTTCGAGGATCGGCGCGAGAAGCTGGAGCGCGGCGACGAGCTGGCTCCGGGCGTCCTCAAGATGGTCAAGGTCTTCGTCGCGGTGAAGCGCAAGCTGCAGCCGGGCGACAAGATGGCCGGCCGTCACGGCAACAAGGGTGTCATCAGCCGCATCCTGCCGGTCGAGGACATGCCGTTCCTGGCCGATGGCACGCCGGTCGATATCGTGCTCAACCCGCTCGGTGTGCCGTCACGCATGAACGTCGGGCAGATCTTCGAAACCCATCTCGGCATGGCGGCGCGCAATCTGGGCCACCAGATCGCCAGCGCACTCGACGAGTGGAAAGACGCCAATCCGAACGCGGCCGAGGATTACGCACAGGCCAAGCCTCCCGAGGCCGTCATCGAGCGGCTGAAGGATGCCTATGGCGAGCAGTACTTCGGCGCGATCGAGGGCCGTTCGACCGAGGAGATCGTCGAACTTGCCGGTAATCTCCGCACCGGCGTTCCGATGGGCACGCCTGTGTTCGACGGCGCGCGCGAAGGCGACGTGACGGTAGAGCTGGAGAAAGCCGGGCTCGACAGTTCGGGCCAGAGCGTCCTCTACGACGGCCGCACCGGCGAGGCGTTCGACCGCAAGGTGACCGTGGGCATCATCTACATGCTCAAGCTGCACCACCTGGTCGACGACAAGATCCACGCGCGCTCGATCGGTCCCTACAGCCTCGTCACCCAGCAGCCGCTGGGCGGCAAGGCGCAGTTCGGCGGCCAGCGCTTCGGCGAGATGGAGGTCTGGGCACTCCAGGCCTACGGCGCGGCGTACACGTTGCTGGAAATCCTGACCGTGAAGTCGGTCGACGTGATCGGGCGGACCAAGGTCTACGAGGCGATCGTCACGGGCGACGACACCTTCGAGGCCGGCATTCCCGAGAGCTTCAACGTGCTCGTCAAGGAAATGCGCAGCCTCGGCCTCAACGTCGAACTCAAGTCGCTCGCCGATGACGAGGACGACGAAGGCGGCCTCGCGATCGCGGCGGAGTAACATTCCTGGCCCCTCTCCCTTGATGGGAGAGGGGTTGGGGAGAGGGTGGAGCGGCCAGCGCCCCCTCTCCCTCCCAGGCTCGGGCGAGCCTGGGCCCCTCCCTCTCCCGCAAGGGGAGAGGGGCTTCAGAGGACCGAAAAATGAACGAACTGACCAAATTCACCAACCAGCTCGCCAAGCCCGAGACCTTCGACGAGATCCAGATCGGGATCGCCAGCCCCGAGCGCATCCGCTCGTGGTCGTTCGGCGAGATCAAGAAGCCCGAGACGATCAACTATCGCACGTTCAAGCCCGAGCGTGACGGGCTGTTCTGCGCGCGCATCTTCGGTCCGGTGAAGGACTACGAGTGCCTGTGCGGCAAGTACAAGCGCATGAAGTACAAGGGCGTCGTCTGCGAGAAGTGCGGCGTCGAGGTCACCGTGACCAAGGTCCGCCGCGAGCGCATGGGCCACATCGAGCTGGCCGCGCCGGTCGCGCATATCTGGTTCCTCAAGAGCCTGCCCAGCCGCATCGGCCTGCTGCTCGACATGCAATTGAAGCAGCTTGAGCGCGTGCTGTATTTCGAGAGCTACATCGTCACCGAGCCCGGCCTGACCGCGCTCGAGAAGTTCCAGCTTCTCACCGAGGATGAACTGCTCGACGCGCAGGACGAGTATGGCGAGGACGCCTTCACCGCCGGCATCGGTGCCGAGGCGGTCAAGATCATGCTGATGGACCTCGACCTCGAACAGGAGCGCGAGGATCTGCTGGAAGAGCTGGCGACCACCAAGTCCAAGCTCAAACCCGCCAAGATCATCAAGCGGCTGAAGGTCGTCGAAAGCTTCATCGAGAGCGGCAACCGCCCCGAATGGATGATCCTCGAGGTCGTGCCGGTCATCCCGCCGGAACTGCGTCCGCTGGTGCCGCTCGACGGCGGCCGGTTTGCCACCTCGGACCTCAACGACCTCTACCGCCGCGTCATCAACCGCAACAACCGCTTGAAGCGCCTGATGGAGCTGCGCGCGCCGGACATCATCGTCCGCAACGAAAAGCGCATGCTGCAGGAAGCGGTCGACGCCCTGTTCGACAACGGTCGCCGCGGCCGGGTCATCACCGGCGCCAACAAGCGTCCGCTGAAGTCGCTCAGCGACATGCTCAAGGGCAAGCAGGGCCGGTTCCGCCAGAACCTGCTCGGCAAGCGCGTCGACTATTCGGGCCGTTCGGTCATCGTGACCGGCCCCGAACTCAAGCTGCACCAGTGCGGCCTGCCGAAGAAGATGGCGCTCGAGCTGTTCAAGCCGTTCATCTACGCCCGCCTCGATGCCAAGGGTCTCTCGATGACCCTCAAGCAGGCGAAGAAGTGGGTCGAGAAGGAGCGCAAGGAAGTCTGGGACATCCTCGACGAGGTGATCCGCGAGCATCCGGTGCTGCTCAACCGCGCGCCGACGCTCCACCGTCTCGGCATCCAGGCGTTCGAGCCGGTGCTGATCGAAGGCAAGGCGATCCAGCTTCACCCGCTGGTCTGCGCCGCGTTCAACGCCGACTTCGACGGTGACCAGATGGCCGTGCACGTCCCGCTGAGCCTCGAGGCGCAGCTGGAAGCGCGCGTGCTGATGATGAGCACCAACAACATCCTCTCGCCCGCCAACGGCAAGCCGATCATCGTGCCGTCGCAGGACATGGTGCTGGGCCTTTATTACCTGTCGATGGAACGGCAGGAGAAGACCCCCGAATATGTCGAGGGCGAGGGCGGCGAGAAGACCGAGAAGCTGCCGATCTTCAGCGACATGGCGGAAGTCCATCAGGCGCTGGAAACCAAGTCGGTTTCGCTTCACACCAAGATCATCGCCCGCGTTCCGCAGGCCGACGAGGCCGGCAACATCTCGATGAAGCGGTTCGAGACCACCGCCGGCCGGATGCTGATCGGCGAGTGCCTGCCCAAGAACCACAAGGTGCCGTTCGACATCGTCAATCGTCTGCTGACGAAGAAGGACATCGCCGACGTGATCGACGAGGTCTATCGTCACACCGGTCAGAAGGACACGGTGCTGTTCGCCGATGCGATCATGAGCCTCGGCTTCCGCCATGCGTTCAAGGCCGGTATCTCGTTCGGCAAGGACGACATGATCATCCCCGACGCGAAGGTGGAACTGGTCGAGCAGACCAAGAACCTCGTCGCCGACTACGAGCAGCAGTATCAGGACGGCCTGATCACCCAGCAGGAAAAATACAACAAGGTGATCGACGCCTGGAGCCGTTGCGGCGACCAGGTGGCCGACGCGATGATGGAGGAAATCCGCTCGCAGCCGATCGACAAGGACGGCAAGGAAGCGCCGATCAACTCGATCTACATGATGAGCCACTCCGGTGCGCGTGGTTCGCCGGCGCAGATGAAGCAGCTGGCCGGGATGCGCGGGCTGATGGCCAAGCCGTCGGGCGAGATCATCGAGAACCCGATCATCTCGAACTTCAAGGAAGGCCTCAACGTCCTTGAATACTTCAACTCGACCCACGGCGCCCGCAAGGGCCTGGCGGATACGGCGTTGAAGACGGCGAACTCGGGCTATCTTACTCGCCGGCTGGTCGACGTGTCGCAGGATTGCGTCATCGTCGAGGAAGACTGCAAGACCGACAACGCGCTTGAGATGCGCGCCATCGTTCAGGGCGGCAGCGTGATCGCCTCGCTCGGCGAGCGTATTCTCGGCCGGACCGTCGCGGAGGATATCACCAACGCCGCCTCGGGTGATGTCATCGCCAAGTCCGGCACACTCGTCGACGAGCCGCTGGTGAAGTCGATCGAGGAAGCCGAAGTGCAGGTGGCGAAGATCCGTTCGCCGCTGGTCTGCGAAGCCAAGCAGGGCGTGTGCGCGACCTGCTATGGCCGCGATCTTGCCCGCGGCACGCCGGTCAACATCGGCGAGGCGGTGGGTGTCATCGCCGCCCAGTCGATCGGCGAACCGGGCACGCAGCTGACGATGCGGACCTTCCACATCGGCGGCGCCGCGCAGATCAACGAGACCAGCCACCTCGAGGCGATCTCGGACGGCAAGGTGGTCTACCGCGACATGCCGACCATCACCGACAAGCGGGGACGCATCCTCAGCCTCGCCCGCAATGGCGAGCTGGCGGTGATCGATGCCGAGGGCCGCGAGCGTGAAATTCACAAGGTGCCCTACGGCACCGTGCTGATGCATGCGGATGGCGAGCAGGTGAAGGAAGGCGAACGTCTGGCTGAATGGGATCCGTTCAGCCTGCCTATCATCACCGAGACCAGCGGCGTGGTGAAGTACCAGGACCTGATCGACGGCACCTCGATGGAGGAACGCGTCGACGAGGCGACCGGTATCGCCCAGCGCGTCGTCACCGAGATCCGCACGGCAGGCCGCAAGAAGGATGACCTGCGCCCGCGGCTCACGCTGCTTGGCGAGGGTCAGAGCGACGAGACCGAGGCGGCGCGCTACATGCTGGCTCCGGGCACCGCGCTCTCGGTCGACGATGGCCAGCAGGTCGAGGCGGGCGACATCCTTGCTCGTGCCAGCCGCGAAGCCGCCAAGACCCGCGACATCACCGGCGGTCTGCCGCGGGTGGCCGAGCTGTTCGAGGCCCGCGTGCCCAAGGACAACGCGATCATTGCCAAGATTTCGGGCAAGATCGAATTCGTCCGCGAGTACAAGGCCAAGCGCAAGATCGCGATCGTTCCGGAAGAGGGCGATCCGGTCGAGTATCTGGTGCCCAAGACCAAGGTGATCGACGTCCAGGAAGGCGACTTCGTCAAGAAGGGCGACACGCTGATCTCGGGTTCGCCCAACCCGCACGACATTCTCGACGTGCTGGGCGTGGAGGCGCTGGCCGAGTACCTCGTGAACGAGATCCAGGAAGTCTACCGGCTCCAGGGCGTGAAGATCAACGACAAGCACATCGAGGTGATCGTTCGCCAGATGCTGCAGAAGGTCGAGATCACCGATGGCGGCGATACCGTGCTGCTGCCGGGCGAACAGGTCGATCTGGAAGAGCTGAACGAGACCAATGCCAAGCTTGCCAAGGGCAAGGATCCGGCAAAGGGCGTTCCGGTGCTGCTGGGCATCACCAAGGCCTCGCTCCAGACCCGGTCGTTCATTTCGGCAGCGTCGTTCCAGGAGACCACCCGGGTACTCACCCAGGCCGCGGTCGAGGGCAAGAAGGACACGCTCATCGGTCTCAAGGAGAACGTGATCGTCGGCCGTCTCATCCCCGCCGGGACCGGTGCGGGCATGAACCGGATGCGGATCACCGCCTCCAGCCGCGATGCCGCCTTGCGCGCCTCGTGGAAGCGGACCCAGGAAGCTCTGATCGCGGCCAATTCGGCCGAGGAAGAGCATGCAGCCGAACTCGCCCAAGGTCCGGAAGCGGCGATCGGCGACGATCCGTTGGCCCGCATGGAAGGCGAGACCCACGGTACCGATGCCGATGCCGGCGATTACCTGATCGAGGACGGTGCCGACGGCGAATAAGCCGCGCCATCAGACCCGACACAAAAGCAGCCCCGCCGGTCCCGGACCGGCGGGGCTTTTCGTGTCAAGCGAGGGTCGGCAAAGGCAACTCCTTGCCCTTCAAGGATTTGCTATACTTTTCCACCGTTGTTTGATTTAAGCTGTCCCGGTCATCCCAGGAATGGGCAAGGTGGGGGCACTGATGACGGCAGACCGGGGCGGTTACGAAACACTCGATGGACTTATGATGCTGCGGCGGCTCCAGTCCGTCGCACGCAATGCGCCGATGGCGGTCGTCGCCACTCTGGCCTCGCTCATCGCGCTGCTCATTGCCTTCCGTAATTCCGACTATCTGCCGTTCATCGCCTCGTGGGCGCTCCTCGCTGGCGCACTGTCGCTCTGGGGCAGCATGCGGCTTGCGCGGATGCGGCAGCGTATCACGCCGGCAAAATTGCCGTTGCACCTGCATGCCGCGGCGGTGTTCCTGGGCGCGGGCAGCATCATCTGGGCGGCGGGTCTGCTCGGGCTTGCGCTGATCGCGCGCGGGACCGAGGTAGCGATGGTCGCGATCATCGGCACCTCGTTGTTCGTGGGCGTGCTGCTGGTCCACCGCGCACTGCCGGCAGTCGCCCATGTCCACATCGCCTCGATGAGCCTGGCGATCGGGGCGGCGTCGTGGGCCGCCTTCGGACCGGCGGGCTGGCCGGTGCTGCTGCTGATCGCCGCCTATGCCGCCACGCTGGTCCTGACCGTGCGGCGCATCGATCGCGGTCTGATCGAATCCGTAAGGCAGGAGGTCGAGCGCGGCGAGGTTTCGCAAAGCGTCCGCCTGCTCCTCGAGGATTATGAGGAGCAATCGTCGGACTGGCTGTGGCGGGTGGATGCCGAAGGGCGCCTGCACAATATCGGCGGGCGGTTTGCGGGGGCGAGCGGGCGCGATGCCAGTACGCTCGAAGGCCTGCCCTTTACGGACCTTTTCGAAAGCGGCGAGGCGCGCGACCGGCTGGCCGCCAGCCTGGCCCAGCGTGCTCCGTTCACGGATCTGGTAGTACATCTGACGATCGATGGCGAGACCCGGCACTGGCGCCTGTCGGGCCGTGCCCATCAGGATGGCGGGATGCGCGGCGTGGCGCGCGACATCACGGTCGACCGCCAGAACGAGACCCGCGCCGCCCGCATGGCGCATTACGACCACCTCACCGGCCTCGCCAATCGCTATCTCTTCAACGAGCGGCTGCGTCATGCGACCGGAGCCGATGGCGGACCGCCGGGCAGTGTGGCGCTGTTCTACATCGATCTTGACGATTTCAAATCGGTCAACGACACCCGCGGCCATCTGGTGGGCGATCGCCTGCTGCGCGAGGTTGCCGACCGGCTCCAGGCCCAGGTCCGCAGCGACGATCTGGTGGCCCGTCTTGGCGGCGACGAATTTGCCGTGCTGATGGAAACCCGGGCGGGCGAAAGCCTGCTGATCGAACGCGGGCACCGCTTTCTTTCGGTCGTCCGCCAGCCATTCGAGATCGACGGACAGAGCTATCGTATCTCGACCAGCGTTGGCGTCGCCCGCTGCGTCAATGGCGATTGCGATGCCGAGGAACTGATGCGCCGGGCCGATCTGGCGCTATATGCCGCAAAGTCCAAGGGGCGCGACAATTTCGCCCTGTTCGAGCCGCAGCTCGACCGGGCGGCGCGGGCGCGGCGCGAAATGGAGATCGACCTCGCCGATGCCCTCGCCAATGGCGAGTTCCGCCTGCATTACCAGCCGATCATCGATCTCGGCAGTGGCCGGGTCACCGCGCTCGAGGCGTTGCTGCGCTGGCATCATCCGCGGCGGGGGCTGGTCTCGCCGGCGAACTTCCTTCCGGTGGCAGAGAAGACCGGCCTCATCGTGCCGATCGGGGAATGGGTCATCCGCCAGGCCCTGCACGAAATGTCGACCCGCGGCTCCGACCTGCGGCTGGCGGTCAACCTTTCTCCGACGCAGGTCAAGGATCCCGGGCTGGTGGCGGTGATCGCGCAGGCTCTCTATGCCAGCGACATCAGCCCTGCGCAGGTCGAATTCGAAATCACCGAACACGTGGTGATGGAGGCGGGCGAGCAGAACCTGACGACGCTGGAGAAACTGCACGAACTCGGCGTCAGCATCGCGCTCGACGATTTCGGCACCGGCTATTCCTCGCTGAGCTACCTGCGGCGGTTCCCGTTCGACCGGATCAAGATCGACCGGCACTTCGTCGAAAACGTGGTTCAGGACGCCGATAGCCGGGCGATCGTCGCCAGCGTGGCACAGCTGGCGCAGGCGCTGGGCATGCAGACCACCGCCGAAGGGGTGGAGCGTCTGGACCAGCTGGAGGCGCTGAGGAGCCTCGGCGTCGAAGAGGCGCAGGGCTTCTTCATCGGCAAGCCCGAGCCGGGCGAGCGGATCGACCTTTCCCTGATCGAACAGGCCGGGCGCCGCAGCGCAGCGGACGAAAGCGTGCTCGACTATCGCCAGGCGCGGGCCCAGGCATTGCGCCGGCGGAGCAACGGCGGCAACGGCTGAGCCCCTCTCGCCAGCGAGGCGGCGCTACGCTATCGGCGCCCCCATGACGAACCCCGGTACCCCGCCCATCACGACCCGCTTTGCCCCGTCGCCCACGGGCCGGCTGCATGTGGGCAATATCCGTACCGCGCTGCACAACTGGATGCTCGCCCGCAAGCACGGCGGCCGGTTCTTTCTGCGGATCGACGATACCGATGCCGAACGCAGCCGCGAGGACTATGTCGAGGCGATCCGCGACGATCTGAACTGGCTGGGTCTCGCCCCCGATGCCGAGGCGCGGCAGTCGGCCCGGCTCGAAACCTATCGGGCGGCGTTCGACGCCCTGCGCGCGGCAGGCCGCATCTATCCCGCGTTCGAGACGGCGCAGGAACTCGAACTGAAGCGCAAGATCGCGCTCGGCCGCGGGTTGCCGCCCATCTACGACCGCGCTGCCCTGGCGCTGAGCGACGACGAGATCGCGGCGCGGAAAAACGCGGGAGAGACCCCGCACTGGCGTTTCCGGCTCGACCACGAAACGCCGATCGTCTGGGAGGACGGCATCAGGGGGCGACAGACGTTCGACCCCGCGCAATTGTCCGATCCGGTCGTCCGCCGGGCCGATGGCAGCTGGCTCTACATGCTGCCCAGCGCGGTCGACGATCTCGATATGGGGGTCACCGATGTCCTGCGGGGCGAGGATCACGTGTCGAACACCGCGGTGCAGTTGCAGATCTTCACCGCGCTTATCGATGCCTGCTACCCCGGGCGGCAGATACCGCGATTCGCGCACGAGGCCCTGCTGGTGGGCACCGAGGGCAAGCTGTCCAAGCGGCTCGGCTCGCTCGGCTGCGACGCCTTTCGCGAACGCGGGATCGAGCCCCAGGCTCTGATTGCGCTGCTGGCGCGGCTTGGAACGTCATTGCCGGTGGAGCCCGATGCCGAACTGGATGCGCTTACCGGCAGCTTCGATCTTGCGACCTTCGGGCGCGCACCGGCACGCTTCGACGAAGCCGAGCTTGCGCGGGTGAATGCCGCGATCGTCCACCGGCTGCCATTCGCCGCGGTCGCCGACCGATTGCCCGAGGGGATGGACGAGGCCGGCTGGCATGCGATCCGGCCGAATCTGGCCACCGTGGCCGAGGCGGCTGATTGGTGGAGGCTCGTCACCGGGCCGATCGCCGCGCCCGCTCTCGACGAAGCCGACCGGGGCTATGTCGCGCGGGCGGAGGAGGTGTTGGTGTGGTCCGAAACACCGTGGCAGGCGCTGACTTCAGCGCTCAAGAACGAGACGGGGCGCAAGGGACGCGCGCTGTTCCTGCCGCTGCGCCAGGCGCTGACCGGCATGGAGCATGGCCCTGACATGGCCGAACTGCTGCCGTTGATCGGCGAGGCCGCGGCCCGCGCCCGCCTTCGCCGGGCGGCGGAAGGCTAGAGGAACACCCGCCCGATCAGGATCAGCGCCATCGCGCCGAGCACGCTGGCAAGGCAGCCCGCCCGGTTGACGCCCGGGCGGCCCCGGTGGACGATCAGCCCTGCGAGCAGGGAGCCGCCCGCGCCCAGCAGGATGGTGGTAAGCAGCCCCATGTCGACCGCCCCGGGATAGAAGAACCGCGCCAGAGCGCCCACGAACAGCCCGGTGACAAGGGCCCCGATGATATTCCACATGAAGCGCCGCATCCTTTGCGCTGGTATAGGGTGGCCCAGGCGCTAGCGAGTTTGGCGCCGCAAGGCCAGTCGAGGACGCTGCAAAGGGGAGAGCACGGATGCCGGCAATCAAAGCTAACGGGATCGATATTCATTACGAGGAGGCAGGCGCGCCGGATGCGCCGGCCATGCTGCTGGTGATGGGCTTCGGCGCGCAGCTGACGTTGTGGCCGGACGAACTGGTCAGCGCCTTGGCGGACGAGGGCTTTCGCGTCATCCGCTATGACAACCGCGACGTCGGGCTCAGCCACAAGTTCGACGGTGCGAAGGCACCCGGGGTGGTCAAGCTGACGCTGCTGGCCAAACTCGGCATCAGGCCGCGGGTGCCCTATACGCTGGCCGACATGGCGGCCGACGGGATCGGGCTGCTCGACGCGCTGGAGATCGGGCAGGCACATATCGTCGGCGCCAGCATGGGCGGAATGATCGGGCAGCACATGGCGGCGCGTTATCCGCAGCGGTGCCTGAGCTTCACGCAGATCTTCTCGACCACCGGCAACCCGCGTCTGCCCGCCGCCCGCAAGGAAGCGCTGGCCGCGCTGGTCAAGCGCCCGGCATCGACCGACGAGGCGGTTCTGGTGGATCACGGCATGATGCTCGCCCGCACGATCGGCAGCCCGGCTTATCCGGCGGAGGAGGAGCGACTGCGCGAGCGCGTGACCGCGGGCCTTCGGCGCAGCTTCTACCCCGAGGGCGCCACCCGCCACCTGTCGGCAGTGGTGGCCGATGGCGACAGGCGGTCGATGATTCGCCGCATCACGGTGCCCACCCTCGTCCTGCATGGCGAGGACGATCCGCTCGTCCCTTGCGAGGGCGGACGCGACACCGCCGCCACCATTCCCGGCGCCCGGATTCGCACGATCCCCGGATGGGGCCATGACCTGCCCCCGGAACTGATCGACGAGATTGCCGGCGAGATCGCAGGCCATGCGAAGGGCGCGGCAATCGCCAGATAGTTTTCCACCGTTCACATTAGCGCTTGCAATCCGCCGGCCCACGCGGAGCCCGCGAGTCAGCCGGCTCGCCGGCAGCGGGCCCCCGCAACCTGCTGCTTAAATTTCCGTAAGCAGGGCTTGCCTGAAAGCGTCCTATGATTCACTATCTAGTGGTCGTTCGGGATTGCGACACAAGACCTAGAGGTTTTGCGGGAGCATCCCATATTGGACCGGAGGGGCGGATACAGTGTTGGCCGATGCCGGGTGCGGACTTTCAGTCCACGCCGGAGCTTGGCATGATGGCGCTGGCAGCTGCCGGGACGAGTCGAACACAGACGGAACATTCCGGCCTCGGCGGTCGGCGAACAGGGAAAGCGGCGAGGGGCAGATGGATTTCAAGAGCGGAGACGAGACGGCCATGGCCTACCACCCCGAGGGCGTTGACGACGCGGTCGATACGGCGACCGCGCGCACTGAGGGCGAGCAGGATCGAAAGGCCGTGACCATGGATGTCGCCGATCCGGCGAGCAAGGATCTGGTCGGCGATGCGGCCGGCAAGGCACTGGCGGGTGCCATGGCCGAAGCCGTCCGTACCGTGGCCGAACCGGTCGACAGCAAGAAGATCCTTGCCCGCCGGTTCGACGTGCGGACCGACAGCACCCGTGACGACCTGCTGACCGATTTCGGCAAGGACACGCTGACCGATCGCTATCTGCTGCCGGGCGAGACCTATCAGGACCTGTTCGCCCGCGTCGCCGACTATTACGCCGACGATGCCGAACACGCGCAGCGGCTCTACGACTATATCTCGAAGCTGTGGTTCATGCCGGCCACCCCGGTGCTGTCGAACGGCGGCACCACTCGCGGCCTGCCGATCTCGTGCTATCTCAACAGCGTCGAGGACAGCCTCGAGGGCATCGTCGGCACCTGGAACGAGAATGTCTGGCTGGCCAGCCGCGGCGGCGGTATCGGCACCTACTGGGGCCATGTCCGCGGTATCGGCGAGCCCGTCGGCCTCAACGGCAAGACCAGCGGCATCATCCCCTTCGTACGCGTGATGGACAGCCTGACGCTGGCGATCAGCCAGGGCTCGCTGCGGCGCGGATCGGCGGCCTGCTATCTCGATGTCAGCCATCCGGAAATCGAGGAGTTCCTCGAAATCCGCAAGCCCAGCGGCGATTTCAACCGCAAGGCGCTGAACCTCCATCACGGCGTCCTGCTGACCGACGAGTTCATGGAAAAGGTCCGTAGCGGCGAAGACTTCGATCTCGTATCCCCGCGCGACGGCAGCGTGCGCAAGACCGTCGATGCGCGCAGCCTGTTCCAGAAGCTGGTCGAAACCCGGCTGGCCACGGGCGAGCCCTACATCGTCTTTTCCGACACCGTGAACCGGATGATGCCCAAGCATCACCGCGACCTCGGGCTCAAGGTTTCGACCTCGAACCTGTGCAGCGAGATCACCCTGCCCACGGGGCGCGATCACCTCGGCAACGACCGGACGGCGGTATGCTGCCTGTCCTCGCTGAACCTCGAGACCTGGGAGGAATGGGCCGGCGACAAGCGCTTCATCGAAGACGTGATGCGCTTCCTCGACAACGTGCTGCAGGATTACATCGACCGCGCGCCGCCGGAAATGGACCGCGCCCGCTATTCCGCCATGCGCGAACGCTCGGTCGGGCTGGGGGTGATGGGCTTCCACTCCTTCCTCCAGGCAAAGAACATCGGCTTCGAAAGCCCGATGGCGAAGGTCTGGAACCTCAAGATGTTCAAGCACATCCAGGCCCGCGCCAGCGAAGCCTCGATGCTGCTCGCGCAGGAACGCGGCGCCTGTCCCGATGCCGAGGACATGGGTGCGATGGAGCGGTTCAGCTGCAAGATGGCGATCGCGCCGACCGCGTCGATCAGCATCATCTGCGGCGGCACCAGCGCCTGCATCGAGCCGATCCCGGCCAACATCTATACCCACAAGACCCTGTCGGGCAGCTTCGTGGTCAAGAACCCGTATCTGGAAAAACTGCTCAAGAAGAAGAGCAAGGATTCGGTCGCGGTGTGGAACTCGATCCTCGAAAAGGGCGGCAGCGTCCAGCACCTCGACTTCCTGACGCCGGACGAGAAGGCGACCTTCAAGACCAGCTTCGAGATCGACCAGCGCTGGCTACTCGAATTTGCTGCCGATCGGTCGCCCTATATCGACCAGGCGCAGAGCCTCAACCTGTTCATCCCCGCCGATGTCGACAAGTGGGATCTGATGATGCTGCACTTCCAGGCGTGGGAGAAAGGCATCAAGTCGCTCTATTACCTGCGTTCCAAGAGCGTCCAGCGGGCCGGCTTCGCCGGCGGCGTCGAGGCCGACAACACCGCCGATGCTCCGCGGATCGAACTGAGCGCGACCGGCGAGCAGACCGATTACGAGGAATGTCTCGCCTGCCAGTAAAAGGCGCGGTGTGACGAAGGGGGGGCGGCAGTGCGTTATCCGATTGTCTGGCTGTTCCTGATGGTCCTGCTGGTCCTGCTGATCCCATTGGCCATGTGGGGAATGCCGCAATACCGCCTGTATTCGCAGCGGCTGGCAGGCGAGGCGGCATTGGCCGAGGCGCAATCGTCGCGCCGGATCGCCATTCTCGAAGCCGAAGCCCGGCGCGAAAGCGCGGGCGCGCTGGCCGAGGCAGAGGTTCTGCGCGCGCAAGGTGCGGCACGGGCAAACCGTATCCTGCAGGATTCTTTGGGCGGCCCGGACGGATATCTGCGTTATCTGCAAATCCAGGCGCTGGAAGAAACTCGCGCGGCGCTGGTCTATGTACCGACCGAGGCGGGGCTGCCGGTAACAGAATCCCGCCGCATCGCCGATTAGCAGGGACCTTTTTCGCAAGTTTCCGGGGGCACGACACTGCGGCGAGGCGTTGACCCTTCGACCGCCGATGCCGGGGTGCCTCAGGAACCGCTCATGACTTCATCGACCTTTGTCTGGATCGCGCTGATCTTCGCGGCCATCTGCCTGTGGCAAATGCTTGCGGGGCTGGCCAAGATGCGCCGGGCAAAGGCCGACCCCCGCGCGCCGGAGGCACCGATCCTGCGGCGCTTCGGGCAGATCCAGGCAATTGCCGGCGGGGCGATGCTGCTGCTCAACATCCTCTTCAATCTCCCGCTCCTGCGGCTCATCGCAAGTTAGGGCCGGCCACGGATCGCCCCGAACGATTCCCGCCTTCGCGCGTATCCCAACCGAAGGAGATACATGCTGATGGACGATCAACGCCTGTGGGATTTCGAGCGCGACCTGTGGATCGGCGGCGCCGACACCTACGAAACCAAGGTTGCCGACGATGTGGTGATGGTGCTTCCCGCCGCCCCCTTCCTCTACGATCGTCGCGCCGCGATCGAGGCGGTCAAGGCAACGCCGCGCTGGGAAACGGTGGAGTTCGAAGACACCCGCGTCGAGCGGCACCAGGAAGGGCTGATTTCGATCGCCTACCGCGTACGCGCGGCAAAGGGCGAGCAATCATATCATGCCGTCTGCACCAGCACCATCCTGCGGCTTGGCCATGAAAACTGGGTGGTGATCCAGCATCAGCAGACGCCGCTCGGCGTCGAGATTGCCGATCACGAGGGCTGATCCGCCCATTGCAAGCGCCATTACAAACGCCCCGCCTCGTTCAAGACGAGACGGGGCGTATTCATGCAAGGCCCTGCGGCAAGGGCGCGATGGCCCCTGACGTCATGCCGCCACGATGTCAGTCCTTGCCTAGCGGGCGGGCCGCATCCGCCGCGGCCTGCGCGGAAGGGTCGGACGATGCGGCACCGGGCCGCGCCTGTGCCATGCCGCCGCCCGCGGCGCCCTCACCGGTCCCGGCGTGCCGGGCCTCGTCCTGCTCGGCCTGGCCGTCCTCGTCGCGTTCGCTGCCATAGCCCATCTGCGCGCCGCCTTGGCCCGGGCTGCCGGTGGCGGGCTTGCCCTGCGCCGAACCGCCTGTCTGCTCTCCGCTGCGCCAGCTGTCGTCCTTGCGGGTCTGCTGTTCGCGGGTTTCGCCCTCGCGCGGGCCGGTCCGCTCGATCCCGCCGGGCTCGTGGCCGGGGTTGAGGGTGACGTCGCGGCTGTCGTCGGGTTCGTATTCGCCCATGGTCTCTCTCCTCTGTGGGTTTTACAGGAAACGGGGAGTGGCCCCGGCGTGTTCCGGCGCCGGCCGCGTCCGGGCGCACGCCGCGCCCGGCATGGCGCAGGCGGCCAGCGCGATTATCCCCGCCGAAATCCACACCCGCCGCTTCGACTTTGGCGCGCCAGGGCCTATATGAGTCGCTCGCACCCAGACGGAGATACACAAGATGTCGTTGCTCGAAGCCCGCAAGACCTACAAGCCCTTCGAGTATCCCTGGGCCTACGAGTTCTGGAAGCGGCAGCAGCAGATCCACTGGATGCCCGAGGAAGTGCCCCTGGGCGAGGATTGCCGCGACTGGGCGCAAAAGATTTCCGAGCACGAGCGCAACCTGCTCACGCAGATTTTCCGCTTCTTCACCCAGGCCGATGTCGAGGTGCAGAACTGCTATCACGAGCATTACGGCCGGGTCTTCAAGCCGACCGAGATCAAGATGATGCTCGCCGCCTTCTCCAACATGGAGACGGTGCACATCGCCGCCTACAGCCACCTGCTCGACACCATCGGGATGCCCGAACAGGAATACAGCGCCTTCCTCGAATACGAGGAAATGAAGGACAAGCACGACTATCTGCAGCAGTTCGGCGTCGATACCGACGAGGACATCGCCCGCACGCTGGCGGTGTTCGGCGGCTT
The DNA here is from genome assembly GCF_043423005.1 of Qipengyuania sp. Taxonomy (GTDB): domain Bacteria; phylum Pseudomonadota; class Alphaproteobacteria; order Sphingomonadales; family Sphingomonadaceae; genus Qipengyuania. The sequence goes on from NZ_JBHWMI010000011.1 coordinate 78,693, forward strand.
TACCGAAGGGATGCAGCTGTTCGCCAGCTTCGCCATGCTGATGAACTTCCCGCGCTTCAACAAGATGAAGGGCATGGGGCAGATCGTCAGCTGGTCGGTCCGGGACGAATCACTGCACTGCGAAGGCATCGTGAGGCTGTTCCACGAGTTCGTGCGCGAGCGGGACTGCTTCACCAAGTCGGTCAAGGAAGACATCATCGACATCTGCCAGAAGACCGTGCGGCTGGAGGACAATTTCATCGACCTCGCCTTCGAGATGGGCCCGGTGAGCGGGATGACCGCCAAGGACATCAAGAAGTACATCCGCTACATCGCCGACTGGCGGCTGGGCCAGCTGGGCCTGCAGCCGATCTACATGGTCGAGGACCACCCGCTGCCCTGGCTGACGCCGCTTCTGAACGGGGTGGAGCACGCCAACTTCTTCGAAACCCGCGCCACCGAATATTCCAAGGGCGCCACCCGCGGCAACTGGAACGACGTCTGGGCAAGCTTCGACAAGCGCCAGAAGGCCAAGGTGGCGAACGAGGTCGAGGCGGAGGACGAGGGGCCGGGTCTGTTCGGGGATGCGAGCGGGGTTGAGGCGGCGGAGTGAGTTCTTGACCAAAGCTATAAGCAGAGGAAATTCGAAAGAAGCTGCACTGTATTTTGATCAGGTGCTTCCTGACGACTTTTTTGCCAGCCTTAAGGCTGGTTCCGATGATGAAATTAAAAACCTCATTATTCACATCGTCGAGGATTACGAAGAGTCTAAGGCTCTTTTCGAAAAGCTTGTGGGTTCTCAATGCAGAAACGATGACTTCGATTACTTGACGTCTTTGAACCGGGCGAGAACTGCGGCTTTCTCCAAGTATCTTATAGACGTCGAGGGCGCGCGAGATCCTGCATTTACGGACAGAGTGATGAAAGGATTGCAAAAGGCGCAACAACTTTGTGAATTGGATGGCATCGAATTTAAAGGAGACTACTCGACGTCGGAACTTATCGAATTTCGCCGAAAATCGTTTCTCCTCCAACAAAAACTTTTCGAAAGACTAGGGTATGAGGCTGCTCCTGTTTGGACACACCCAAAAGTTTTTCCAAGTTTATCATCGGACTCTTTCGGAGAGAACGCCTCCAGCGTATTTGAGTTTTCCTTACGTGATCTGCAACTTGTCGATGCTACGAAGCTTTCGTGGCGGCAAATCATGGAGTTTCGTGAAGATGAAGACAACGCGCGACGTCTTAGGGGGCTGAGGTTATTCTTTCACGAAAACCTAAAGGGGAAGGATAAAAGTTTCATCACTGATAAGATGATGTCGTTGCAGGAGGAACACGTTGCAGCGGCCCATTTTTGGGGAATGGAGACGAAGCGGAAAAGCTTCTCAGCAATTTTTGATCAAAAGACTAGTTTGATTCCCAGTGGAATAGCCGCGTTGCTCAGCCTCGCTGGAACTATACCACCAGCGATAAGTATCGGATTGATAACCTCTATATCTTTTGGACATATTCTCTTAGAGGTTGCGAGAAGAAATATAGAATATAATGAGGCCAAGTTAAACGACCAAGGAGTCTATCTTACACGGCTGAAAAAGCTTGGCGAGAGTGGCAAGGGTGGACCTTTTGATGTCGCTCCTTCAAACACCTCCCACTCCTAAAACCCGCTCCAATACCTTCGCGCGCCGCCGCTTTGGGTCATGTAGCCCGCCAGCCGCTCTTCGGTGCCGTCGCCGCGCAATCGTTTGACGATCATCCATTCGCGGGCGCAGCGGTCGGCGAAACGGTCGAAGCGGAATGCTTGGCAACGACGCCTCAACCATAAACTAATCTGCCTTGGATTATGCCGATCTCCATGAATGATTCGGACCTATCATTTATCGGTACCGCAGCGCTTGCCTTTATGGCGATAAATGTCGCCTCTTTCGCCGCGTTCGGCATCGACAAGAGGCTTGCTGAAACCCGGCAGCGGCGGATTTCCGAGGCGACGCTTTTGCAACTCGCGTTCTTTGGCGGCTCGATCGGAGCTTATGCAGGGCGGCAGGTGTTTCGTCACAAGACGCGCAAGCAGCCGTTCTCCAACCAGCTTTTTGCGATTGTCGTGATGCAGGTCATGGCGGTTGGGGGCGGCGTCACCTGGCTGCTCACGGGCTGATCGCCCTCAACACCACCCACCCCTGAGCCCGCCCCAATAGCTTCGCGCGCCGCCGCTCTGGGTCATGTAGTCCGCCAGCCTTTCCTCGCTGCCGTCTGGCCGTACCCGTTTCACGATCATCAGTTCGCGGCCGTAGCGGTCGGTGGGTTCGTCGAGGCGGGCCTGCATGGTGAAGGGGCCGCGGCTGAGCCAGGATTGCAGGCTGCGGGTCGAGGCTTCGGCCTGCGCCGCCTCGGCGGGGCACGCGGCGTCTGCCTCGGCGGTGTCGATCCCGACCACGCGGATCGTGCGTGTCCCCAGCTTGAAGGTGTCGCCGTCGATCACGCAGAACGCGCCGCGCCCCGGCCCGCAGCGGGTGAACCCGCCCTCGGCCCGCTGCGCGTCGCTCAACAGGAACGCCGGCGGCTCGAACGCCCCGTCCTCCACCGTATAGGCCAACGCCAACAGCACCGCCGCCAGCATCACGGCTCGCCAGCGCCGCCAGCCCGCCCTGCGCCAACCGTGCCGAGGCGGGCGCCCGAAGCGTGCCGGGGGGATGCGCGACGGGCGGCGGGGCCGGCGGGGGCGGCGCTCGAAGCGAAGGGGGCCGGGCATCGCAGCCGGCGTTAGCAGCGGCGCGCCATCGCGCAATCGGCAGGGGCGCCGTGGCCGAGTTTGATCCAGCGCAATGCGCGGCGCTCGGCTCTCTGCCACGGCAGCGGGCAAGCGCAAAAGGAGCCATCCGCATGTCCCAGCATACGCCCAACGAACTGTCCGAAATCTTCAAGCGCGACCGCGAACTGGTCACCCGCCTCAAGCAGGAGGACGGCCGCTTCGCCCGGCTGGCCGACGACTATCACGAGGTGAACCGCGAGGTGCACCGGATCGCGGCCGAAACCGAAGCGGCGAGCGACGATCGCACCGAAGAGCTGAAGAAGCGCCGGCTCGCCCTCCTCGACGAGCTGACGGCGATCGTCTCGGCCGCGCGCACGCCGGGCTGATCCGCGCGGCAGGCGGGGCGCCGGATTGCCGCCGCCCGCTTGCCGCTGCGCCTTCGATAAGGCAGGTTGGCGGCCTTTCGGGCGCCGCACCGTGCCCGGCTCGCCATCGACCAGTCCGCCATCAAGGAGCATGTCATGACCTTCACCATCACCCGCCGGCTCCGTGCCGCCGCCGCGCTCGTCCCGCTGGCCGCGCTGGTCGCTTGCAATGCCGAGCCCGAGCCCGAACCCCAGTACGAGGCGGACGTCGAGGTGCCATCGGGAAGCGAACTGATCGTCACCGAACAGGATCCCGCTGCCGTTGACGTCGAAGTACCCGACAGCCCGATGACCCCGGTGCCCGAAGGCACGGCAAGCGATGCGGAGACGGCGGCGGAGCCCGCCCCGCCGCCGGCCAGCGCCACGCCCGGGATGTAGTCCGCCAGCCGCTGTTCGCCGCGCGCCTCCTGCGCTAGGGGCCTCCCCCATGCGAAGGAAGGACGCGCGATGACCGCCAGCCCAGTGACGCCCCCCGACAGCCGCGCCAAGGCCGAAACGCTGATCGAGGCGCTGCCCTATTTCCAGCGCTATGCCGGGCGCACCTTCGTGGTGAAATACGGCGGCAACGCCATGGGCGACGAGCAGGCCGCGCGCGATTTTGCCGAGGATGTGGTGCTGCTGAAAGCGGTCGGCATCAATCCTGTGGTGGTGCACGGAGGCGGCCCGCAGATCGGCGAGATGCTCGGCCGGCTGGGGGTCGAGAGCCGCTTCGTCGACGGCTTGCGGGTGACCGACAAGGCAACGGCCGAAGTGGCCGAGATGGTCCTGTCGGGCGCGATCAACAAGGCCATCGTCGCCTCGATCGCCGGGGCCGGGGGGCGGGCCGTCGGCCTCTCGGGCAAGGATGCGGGTCTGGTCACCGCGCGCAAGGTCGCCCGCACCACCCGGACCGAGGACAGCGCGATCGAACAGGCGGTCGATCTGGGCTTCGTCGGCGAACCCTGCGCGGTCGATATCGCGGTGATCGAGACGATGACGTCCGCCGGATTGATCCCGGTGGTCGCGCCGATCGCCGCGGGCGAGGACGGGGCGACCTACAACATCAATGCCGATACCATGGCCGGCGCGCTGGCGGCGGCGCTGGGCGCGGCGCGCCTGCTGCTGTTGACCGACGTGCCCGGCGTGCTCGACGAAGGCGGCGCCCTGCTTCCCGAACTGACCCCCTCCCGCATCGCGGAATTGCGGACCGCGGGAATCGTGCGGGGCGGCATGATCCCCAAGCTCGAGACCTGCGTCGCGGCACTTGCGGCAGGGTGCGAGGCGGCGGTGGTACTGGACGGGCGGGTGCCGCACGCCCTGCTGCTCGAATTCTTCACCGCGCGCGGGGCGGGCACGCTGATCAGGGCCGATTGATCGCAGGCTGGCGGAAACGGTGCCGGCGGTGGGGAGGCGCGCAATCGGGGTTGGCGCTTTGTCGGCCCCGCGTGTAGGAGGCCGCCAACCATTCATGCAGGACAAAACGGACCGACCCCGATGCAGGCCCTGATCGTGCTTTACCAGATCGTTTCGATGATCGTGAACGTCTTGATTATGCTGATAATCATTCAGTTCGTCATCGGTCTGTTGTTCGCCTTCAACGTGATCGGGCGCAACGAATTCCTCGCCAGTTTCTATGACGGGATCAATCGCCTGCTCGATCCGGTGCTGCGCCCGATCCGGCGGTTGCTGCCCGATACCGGATCGATCGATTTCTCGCCGATCGTCCTCATCCTGCTGATGAACATCCTGCTCACCATCCTGTCGAGCGTGATTGCCGCCTGATGCCGGCCGCGCTTATCGACGGCAAGGCGTTCGCGGCAAAGCTGCGCGAACAGGTGGGCGCGGCGGCCGCCGGGTTCGCCGCCGCCGCCGGGCGCCGCCCCGGTCTGGCGGTGGTACTGGTGGGCGAGGATGCGGCCAGCCAGGTCTATGTCGGCGCCAAGCACCGGGCCACGATAGCCGCGGGAATGGAAAGCTTCGAGCATCGGCTTCCGGCCGCAACCGGCGAGGGCGAGCTGCTGGCGCTGATCGCGCAGCTCAATGCGGACGAGCGGGTCGACGGGATCCTCGTCCAGCTGCCGCTGCCCGCGGGGCTCGATGAACAGGCGGTCATCGCCGCGATCAGCCCCGACAAGGACGTGGACGGATTTCATGTCATCAACGCCGGCCGGCTGGCGGTGGGGCAGGACGGTTTCGTCCCCTGCACCCCCCTTGGCTGCATGATGCTGTTGCAGGACCGGCTGGGCGATCTGGCGGGGCTTGAAGCGGTCGTCGTCGGGCGCTCAAATATCGTCGGCAAGCCGATGGCGCAGCTGCTGTTGGCCGCCAATGCCACGGTTACCATCGCCCACAGCCGCACCCGCGATCTGCCCGAAGTCGTCCGCCGAGCGGATATCGTCGTGGCGGCCGTCGGGCGGCCCGAGATGATCCGGGGCGACTGGATCAAGCCCGGCGCGACGGTGATCGATGTCGGCATCAACCGCCTGCCGCCGGCCGCTGGGGCCGACAAGGGGCGGCTGGTCGGCGATGTCGAGATTGCCGGCGCCATGACGGTGGCGGGCGCCATCACCCCGGTGCCCGGCGGGGTTGGCCCGATGACCATCGCGGTCCTTCTGCGCAACACGCTGATCGCTGCCCATCGCAACGCAGGATTGCCCGCTCCCGCTTCGCTATAGCCGGTTGCCGGCCGTGCTTTTGCGGAACCGCAGGGCCGCCCCGGGGCTTATCCCTTCCGATGCTAGACCGTCCGCCGTGGGGCCGGGCTTTGGAGAATGATTCCATGAAGGATTGTGCCCGCGCCCTTGGCGCCGCGTTTCTCGCCGCGCTGATGTCCGGTTGCGCCGCCCCCAGCGACAGTCCGTTCGACGCGCAGGGGCGTTACCTGTCGACCTTGGCCCAGCCCGAGACCCTGATAGCGACCGACCGGGCGTTCGCCGCGGCGGCGCAGGAAAGGGGACAGTTCACCGCCTACCGCGAATATGCCGCGCCCGAAGCGGTCATGTTCGTTCCGCAGGCCGTCAACGCACAGGAATGGCTCGCCCAGCGCACCGATCCGGCGCAATCGCTCCGCTGGCAGCCGCAAGGTGTGTGGTCGAGCTGCGACGGCACGCTCGCCGTCACGCTGGGGGCCTGGCAGGGCGCGAACGGCCGGCAGGGGGATTACCTGACGGTCTGGCGGCGGCAGGAGGATGGCGGCTACAAATGGGTGCTGACCCAGGCTGATATCACCGATGCACCGCGCCCGGCGCCGGCAGAACCGGCCAGGATAGTCGCCGAATGCGCGACCGGGGCGGAAGCGCCCAGTCTGGCGATCCAGGCGGCCAATGCCGCGGCCCGCGATCCGCGCATGAAGGGGGCAGGCCAGGCCTATGACAATTCCTCGCGCGACAATACGCTCTACCTCAACATCGTCAGCGACAGCGACGCCTCGCGGGCATGGGCGCTCTATGCGCTGCGCGGCGGGGAACTGGCCGAAGTGCTGCGGGGCGAGGTCGGCGCGGCACGCTGACCCGGCGGGATAGGGGCTCGACTGCCGCATTATCTGGGCTATGCAGGCGCGTCGCCGTTACGTGGGGAGAACCGGCATGCAGCGCCCGATTGTGTTTCTTGCGGTCCTTGCCGCCGCACTTGGGGGATGCGCCGCCGGCAATCAGGATCAGCGCCCCGGCGCGCTGGCCCGTGTCGCCGACCCCGGGGCGGTCGTCGCCACCGAGATCGCCTTTGCCCGCGCCGTGCAGCAGGATGGCCAGTGGACCGCGTTCCGACGCTTCGCGACCGAGGATGCGTGGATGTTCGTGCCCGAGCCTGTGCAGGCGCAGGCGTGGCTGAAGGATCGGGCGGACCCGGAACAGCCGGTTCGCTGGCAGGCGCACAAGGTCTGGACGAGCTGCGATGGCAGCCTCGCCATCACCAGCGGCGCGGCGCAATGGCCGGGCGGGGCCAATGGCACCTTCCTCACCGTGTGGGAGCGCCAGCAGGACGGCACCTATCGCTGGGAGGCGGATCTGGGCGGGATGGTTGCCACGCCCGATTCCGTCCCCGAATCTGTGACGACGCAGGTCGCCAGCTGCACCGCGATGCCAGCACACCTGCCGGGCGCGCTTCCCGCCGCCCAGGTTGAAGGGCATTCACGCGACAGGACGCTCCACTATGTCATCCAGCCGCACGAAGGGGGGCGCGCCGTGCGTCTTGCCTTGTGGGATGGCACCCGGCTCGCCCCGCTCGCGCCGCTGACCTTTGCCGACTGACATGCTGGCCCAGCTGTTCCTCTCGGCCTTTGTCACCCTGTTCGTCGTGATCGACCCGCCGGGCTGCGCGCCGATCTATGCCGGGCTGACCAAGGGGGCGAGTTCGGCGCAGCGCCGCTCTATGGCGATCCGGGCGACCATGATCGCCGGGGCGATTCTCGTCGTCTTCGCGCTGTTCGGCGAGGATTTGCTGGGCGCGCTCCATATCCAGCTCGACAGCTTCCGCATCGCCGGCGGGCTGATGCTGTTCTGGATCGCTTTCGAGATGGTGTTCGAGAAACGCACCCAGCGGCGCGAGGAGCGCGCCGAGAAGGTCGCCGCCACGCCCGAGGTCGAGGATGTCTCCGTGTTCCCCATGGCGATTCCGATGCTGGCCGGGCCGGGGGCGATTGCCGCGATCATGCTGCTGGTGAACGAGGCGAAGGGCACGCAGGGCACGCTGACCGTGCTTGCGGCGCTCGCCAGCGTGCTGCTGCTCACGATGCTGGCACTGATGGCGGCGGGGCCGATCATGCGCTTGTTCGGCGACAAGGTCGAAGCGGCGATCACCCGCGTTCTTGGCGTGTTGCTGGCGGCGCTGGCGGCGCAATATGTCATCGACGGCTTGCGCAATTCGTTCGGGATCATGGCGCCTATTGCAGCGTGACGATTTCGTCTCCGTCGTCGCGCAGCGAGAAGAACTGCATCAGCTGGATCATCAGCTCGCACCGTTCCGACAGCGTGCCCGCCTCGAGCAAGGCCTGCTTCGATGCGCTGTCGAACGGGGCGATCTGCGAGACGCCGTTGATCAGCGTCTCGTCGTCGAGCCGTGACACCGAGTCCCAGTCGACCGAATAGCCCTGCATGTCGGCAAACCGCCGGGCCTCGGCCTCGAACCCGGCGCGCTCCACTGCCGAGAGATAGGCTTCGGCCGGCTCCGCGATCGGTTCGGCTTCGATCTGGCGAAAGGCGGTCGACACGGAAAGCTCGCGGATCAGGCGAAACCGGTGCTGGCCTTCGAGCACGATGTTGTACCGCCCGTCCTCCAGCGCCTCGACATCGCCGATCTTGCCGACGCAGCCCACCGTATAAAGCGGCGCTCCTGCCTCGGCGCGCTGCGGCTGGATCATCCCGATCCGGCCATCCTTGGCCAGCGCACTGCCCACCAGTTCGCGATAGCGCGGCTCGAAGATGTGCAACGGCAGTTGCAGGCCGGGAAACAGGATCGCCCCCGGCAACGGAAAGATCGACAGCCGCTCGCTCATGTTCCGGTCAACCGAACAGGATGCGCGACAGCTTGCGCCGCTGGTCGACGACCCAGGGATCCTCGAGGCCGACCACGCTGAACATGTCGAGCAGCTTCGTCCGTGCCGCGCCGTCGTTCCATTCGCGGTCCGCCTCGATCATGGCGAGAAGTTCGGCTGCCGCCTCGTCCCGCGCGCCGGCGGCAAAGGCGGCCTGGGCGTAGGCCAGCCGCGCGTCCATATCCGCCGGGTCCTTCGCTGCCCGATCGCGCAAGGCGGCCAGTTCGCCATCGTCGACCCGCTGCCCATGAAGGGCGAGCGCCTTGCGCGCCGCGTCGAGCTGCGGATCGGCAGCGAGCCCCGGTATGCCCTCTGCCGCGGCGAGCGCATCCTGCGCCTCCGCGATCCGGCCGGCATCGATCAGGCTGCGGACCAGCCCGGCGTGCGCCGCCGCGTTGTCGGGCGCCATGGCGACGACTTGGGAATAGATGCCCGCGGCGCGTTCGGCATCGCCGCCAGCGGCGATCTCGTCGGCCATGGCGAGGAATTGCGCAATGTCCTGTGCCCCGCCGCCCTGGCCGCCACCGGCGTCGATCGGCAGCTGCGCCAGCAACTGGTCGAGCATCTGCCGCATCTGCGATTCGCCGCGCGCGCTGCTGAGATCGGCCACCGGCTGGCCCTGGAAAAGGGCATAGACCGTGGGGATCGACTGGACCTGGAACTGCGCCGCGATGAACTGTTCGGCGTCGACATCGATCTTGCGCAGGACAACGCCCTTGTCGGCATAGTCCGCGGCGACCTTTTCCAGCATCGGGGCCAGGGCCTTGCACGGCCCGCACCACTCGGCATGAAAGTCCAGAATGACGAGCTGGGACATCGACGGGTCCACGACATCCTTGCGGAACCGCTCGACCGCCTTCTGTTCCTCGATACTCAAACCCATGCTCGCCACGCGCGCCACCTTCGTTCCGGAATAGAGCGTGGGATGTGGGCCTTTTGCGGCTGCTTGTGAAGGGCGCGCGACGCGCTCAAGTTTCGGCTTGCGAGAGGTATAAAGCGCTGCTAGTTGCGCGCCTCTCCACCGGATGCCTCGCGTCCGGTAGCGCCAGTGAGCGGGCGTAGCTCAGGGGTAGAGCACAACCTTGCCAAGGTTGGGGTCGAGAGTTCGAATCTCTTCGCCCGCTCCATTTTCACCATCATCTTGAATAGTCAGGCCCGCCCGGTTCCTGCCGCGATCCGGCGAGCGAGGCTTGACCTACGACGCACTCGCCGTATGGCCGCGTTATGTTGTATCATGGACAGCGCCGGGATGCGGCGATAGTTTCGGTTTTCGTGCTCGCCCTGGTTTCGCCCGCTGCTGCGTTGGCCCAGGAGGTTCCGGTTGCGGAGCCGGCCCCGCAAGAGGGCAGTGTCGACGAGCCGGCGGATGTCGACCTTCATGACCGGCGGGTCGATTACCAAGGCCGGATCGTGGTGACTGCGGCGGGGCTGCGGCAGCTCGACCTGCTGGCCGGCACAAGCGTGATCGAAGGTGCGGAATTGCAGCGCAATCTCGATGGCCAGCTGGGCGAGGTGCTCGCGGGCGAGGCCGGGGTTTCCGCCTCGGGCTTTGCGCCGGGAGCCTCGCGCCCGATCCTGCGAGGGTTCTCGGGCGAACGGGTGAAGGTGCTGGTCGATGGAATCGGCGCGATCGATGCCTCGAACACCTCGGACGACCACGCGGTCTCGATCGATCCGCTCACCGCCGAAAGCATCGAGGTGCTGCGCGGCCCGGCAGTGCTGCTCTACGGCAGCCAGGCGATCGGCGGCGCGGTCAACGTCATCGACAAGCGCATTCCGCGGCGGATGCCCGCCGATGGCGCGGCGCATTTCGATCTGCTTGCCGGGGCCGATACGGCGAGCGACATGCGCGAGATCGGCGCCTCGGCGGACGTGCCGCTCGCCGATGGCCTCGTCGGCCATGTCGATGGTGCCTGGCGCAAGACCGACGATCTGGAGATACCGGGATATGCCGTCTCGCCGTTGCTGCGCGCCGATCTGCTGGCGGACGCCGCGCAAGAGGAGGCGGAGGGCCATCCCGACGAGCCGGCGGAACTGCGCGAGGCCGCCGGAGCGCGCGGCATCCTCTCCAACAGCGCCAGTGAAACCTGGAGCACGAATGCCGGCGTCGCGTTGTTCCGGGGCGATAGCAACATGGGGGTGTCGTTCGGCATCTACGATACGTTCTACGGCGTCCCCGCCCGGCCCGGTGCGGGACACGCCCATGGCGAGGAAGAAGACGAAGCAGGCGGCGAGGAGGAGCATGGCGGCGAGGATGTGCGGATCGGCCTGCGCCAGTATCGCGCGGACTTCCGCGGCGACATCGATCTTGGCGCCGGCCTGTTCGACCGGCTGAACCTGCGCGCCGGTTACTCCGACTACACCCACACCGAATTCGAAGGTGACGAGATCGGCACGGTATTCGACGTGTCGGGCATCGAGGCGCGGATGCAACTCGTCCAGAACCCGCTCGGGGCGCTGCGCGGTTCGGTGGGGGCGCAGTATTATGCCCGCGATTTCGATGCGGTCGGGGCGGAAGCCTTCATCGCGCCCAACCGGACCGAACAGATCGCCCTGTTCGCATTGCAGGAATACGGCAACGGGCCGATCCAGATCGAGGGATCGCTTCGGTTCGAGGATACGGCGGTCGATGCGCCCTCGCTCGGCCTCGAGCGGCAGTTCACCATCTGGTCCTTTGCCGGCGGTCTCGCGTGGGAAGGGCGGCGGACCTTCCGTGCCGGCGTCAACCTGTCGCGCGTGGCGCGGGCGCCGGCGGCGGAAGAGCTGTTTTCAAACGGCCCCCACATCGCCACGCAGGCGTTCGAGATCGGCAACCCCGATCTGGTCGCCGAACGCTCGTGGGGCGCGGAAGCCTATGCGCGCGGGCGGCTTGGTGACACGGAATTCAGTGTTGCTGCCTTCCGGAACTGGTTCGACGATTACATCTATCTCGCCCGCACCGGCGGGGAAGCGGACGGACTACCCGTGTTCGCCTTTCGCCAGCAGGATGCGACCTACACCGGGTTCGAAGCAGCGCTGACCCATGGCCTGCATGATGATGGCGCGCTGCGGATCGAAACCGACCTCAAGGCGGAATATGTCCGCGCGCGGCTGGCCGATGGCAGCAACGTGCCGCGGATCCCCCCGCTCGGCCTGTCCGCCGCACTCTCGGCGGAGACGCGGCAGTTCGACCTGCGCGGCGAAATCGAATGGTATGACGCGCAGAACAGGACCGCGGCGTTCGAGACCCCGACCGATGGCTATGCGCTGGTCAATGCGTCTCTGGTCTTCCGCCCGTGGGAAGGGAACGATGCAGTGCGTCTGATGCTCAAGGCCGACAACTTGTTCGACGTGACCGCCCGGCGCGCTACCAGTTTCACCAAGGACTATATCCCGCTGGCGGGCCGCAACGTGACCATCAGCCTGCGGGCGAGCATCTAGGCGCTAGCGCCGCGGATCGCCCGGACGTTCGGGCGCATGGACGGTGCGCGCGGCTTCTTCATGGCCGGCGACCTTCCCTTCGGCCCGGGCAGCGCGGATTTCCGCCTCGTTGGCCCGGTCGCGTTCGCGCCAGGTGCCGATTTTCCCGCGCACCTGGCCATAGGCATAGACCATCAGCAGCCCTCCCATGATCGCCAGGTTCTTGAGCGCCATGGTGGACTGCACCGGATCGGTGATCTCGCGGTGGAAGAACAGCGTGGCCAACGCAGTAAAGCCGAGCAGCAGCAGCGCCGCCAGCCGGGTCATCAGTCCGCTGGCAAGCAACAGGCCGGCAGCAAGCTCGAAAACGCCCACGCCCATCGCCCACGAACCGGGGAAGGGCGACTGCGCCGCCATCATCTGCGCCGCAGGCGTGGGATCGAGCAGCTTGCCGAGCCCCGACAGGACGAACAGCGCGGCGATGAGGATACGCCCCGCGATTGCCGCCAATGTTGCCATGTCCGCCCTTTCGCCTCAGTTGCCAGGGTAAAGCGCGTTCGGCGCGAGAGGGTTCCGCACGCAATCAGAGACGGGGCAGGGTCACTCCGCGCTGGCCCATGTATTTGCCCGCCCGGTCGGCATAGGTGACCTCGGGCCGTTCGTTGCCTTGCAGGAACAGGAACTGGCACGCGCCTTCGTTGGCATAGATCTTTGCCGGCAGCGGCGTGGTGTTGGAGAACTCGAGCGTGACGTGCCCCTCCCAACCCGGTTCGAGCGGAGTGACGTTCACGATGATGCCGCAGCGCGCATAGGTGCTCTTGCCGAGGCAGATGACCAGCACATCGTCGGGCACGCGAAAATATTCGACCGTGCGCGCAAGCGCAAAGCTGTTGGGCGGGATGGTGCAGATATCGGTTTGCCGGTCGACGAAGCTGGTGGCGGCGAAATCCTTGGGATCGACCACCGCATTATCCACATTGGTGAAGATCTTGAACTCGTCCGCCACCCGCGCGTCATAGCCATAGGACGACAGGCCATAGCTGATCGTGCCGTCGCGCCGCTGGCTTTCGACGAAGGGTTCGATCATTCCCCGGTTGCGTGCCGCCTCGCGAATCCATTTGTCGGAAAGTATCGCCATCGCTTCGGCATGGCCGATCCCGGGGCCGGCGGGCAAGCGGGAGAGACATCCTATCCCCCTCCGCCTGCCGCGCACGCTTTCAGGCCCCGGTGAAAAAGCCCCTTTCCTCCCAGCGCTGCCAATCGCGATTGTAGGTGAATTCGATCCAGTCGTAGGACGATGCCAGCACCCGTGTCGCGATGACGGCGGTGCCGTCGGCCGCCCCCTTGACGAAGCGCAATGTGCCGTTGCCGCCCTGCTTGACGAACCGGATGCGCTGACCATCGGCATAGCCGAACGCCGCCCCGCCGGCGGGCGTGCGGGCGAGGGTCAGGTCCGCGGCGATCTCGCCCGCTGCCTCGATCGTCATCAGCGGCGCGGCGGGTGCGATTTCGCCCGAAGCGCCGATCGTAGGCAGCCGGAACCAGCCCCTGGGCCATGACTGACTGGTCGCCTCGCCGTCCGAATAGGTGACCCGCGGCATCGACAGCGGGGCGACGCCGCCATTGGGCAGCCGACCGCCCGCGACATTGCCGCTGACGGCAATCGAACAGGTGCGCGCGATGTAGCCCGTCCAGTAGCAGCCCAGCCATTCGCGGCCCGCCTCTTCGGCAAGGGCGGTGCGGTGATGGGCGATACGCACGCGAACCTGCGTCGGCGGAAGGCGGAAAGTCCCCTCCGGCGCTCCGGGCACGGGATCGGTCAGGCTGTCGGGCCCGACCAGCGCCAGCGCATGAATTCCCGCTTTGCGATCAAGCCACGCCTCGACTGCCAAGTCGGTATCGCGCAGCGCCATGGCGTTCTTTCCATCCAGCGTCACGGTGGTGTCGATCGTGCGGATCGACCCGCGCACCCAGCTGGCGAAGGCCAGCGAACGGATATTGCTGAACTCGCAGCCGTCGAGCAGCGTCTGCGGCACGGGGCGCAGCGGATCGCGGGTGGGATATTGGCTGTTATGAAGCACGCCGTCGCACGGCCCGCTGCCGAGCCCCATATGATCGCAATCGAACCAGGTGCAATCGCGGTAATGGGCTGCGGTCTTGGCGACATCCTCCTGCGCCTGGAAACAGTCGCCGAAGCGGCAGTCGCGGGCCACGATCCGCGCATCGACCGACGGATTGAAGGCGCTGGCATTGCCGGTCTCGAAGCGGCAGCGATCGAGCCTTACCTCCTCCACGGCGTTGGCGGCCCCGGCGAGGTAGAAGATTTCGCCCTTCCAGCCGATCATCGCGACGTCGCGGCAGACGATGGTCCCGGCATAGCAATCCTGCAACCACAGCGCCTTGTCGGTAATATCCCAGCCATCGCCGGTCGCAGGGTCGGCGGGGAAGGCATAGCGCCCGGTGTGGCGGCGATTGCCCTGCAAGATCAATCGGTGCAGTTCGAGCCGCGCAATCCTGCGGGGCGCCGCGCCGGGATCGGCCAGTTCGCCGAGCACGAACAGCCCGCCCCCGCGCCAGACGGCCTGGCTGGCGCCGGGAGAAGCCGTTGCGGGAACCGTCTGCCAGTTCGTCTCCGGGTCCGCTCCGCCCTGCGCCCGGAAATCGAGCACGGTCGGCACGGCCGAGCTGCCGCGCAGGATCAGGGAACGGCGCACGACCAAGGGGTGGCCATCCGCGGCATGGGTGCGATCCGCTGGCGAGGCGCGGGCGGGGCAATCGATCCGGTAGGCGGGCGAGCCGAACCGGACCTCGCTTGCCCCGATGGCCTCGGCATAGTCGATCGCCGCCTGCACCGCGCCCTGATCGTCCGTTTCACCGTCCCCCGCTGCGCCGCCCTGTTCGACCGCGACCGATCCGCCCTCCGGCAGCAGACGGAAGATGCGCCCGCCTGCATCGCGAAAGGCGAAGCGCGGATGCTCCGCTGCGAGTGCCGGTGTCGAGAGCGCGTCGCAGACGTAACTTGCTGCGCCGCATCCGGCCCGGGCGTGGCCGATGCTTTCGATGCGCTGGCAGGCGGGCGGGATGACGCGTCCGTGAAGGTCGGCGAACAGGGCCGGCATCGCCTGGATCGCCTGTTGCGCCAGACCGAGGGCTGGAAGGGCGAGCCCGGTCATTGCGCCACCCGATAGGAAAGGGTGCCCTGCGTTACCGAACATTCGAGCCACAGCGTCGCCGCCTCCTCGTTCTCGGTCCATACAGGCTCGCACGCGTTGGCGGCGTATTGGCCCCATGGCGCCCCGGCCAAGGTTAGCGGATGGCAGGTGACCCCGTTATCGACCGAACGTAGCAGGCGCACGGTCCCCTCCCATTCACCCGACAGGGTCAGGACGATCGTGCGGCCGGGCGCGGGGGCGAACGGCCCGACGCGCACGCTGACAGAAGTTTCCCCTGCCAGCGGCTGCGGTGCAGCAGCGGGTCCGGAATTGCTCGCACTCAGCGACATCACCGGCAACGGGCGCGCATCGCTGACCAGCGCGAGATGTCCCGTGCCATCGTCGAGCCCCAGGGCGAAGGCCGGCGCAAACCCCGCGGGGGTCTGCAAGGGAATAGAGTCGCTCATGTTTTCGGTTACTCCTGTGACCCGGAATGTGCCGCAGCGGTTAGGAGAGGGATGGCTCTGTAGGAAAATGCTTTTTGCCACCGGCCCCCTGCTGGGGCAGGGCGATGGGATGCAGATCGCCGTGTTTCATCCGGGAACCCAGCACAGCAGACAGGTCGCGCTGGCGCTCGACCAGCTCGGGCGGCTGGCGTTTCTCGCCACCGGGCTGTTTACCGCGGGCCCAGCGCGAAACCTGCCGCTGCCGGCGGCGCTATGCTCAGCGATCGAGCGTGAGCGGGCGCGCTTTGCCTTTCCGCCCCTCGAGCGCGCCCGCGTGCGGACCTTCGCGCTCACCGAACTGCCCGAACGGCTGGCGGCCCGAGCCGGGCAGCACGATCTCGCCCGCTGGCTCGATACTCGGGGCAATGCCTTGATGGGGCGCCGGATCGCCGGGATCGCTGCGCGCGAGGGCCCGCTGGGGCTCTGGGGCTTCGACGGATCGTCCTTCGCCGCCTTCGCCGATCCGCGTACTTCCGGAATGCCGCGCATCCTCGACCGTACCATCGCGCACGGAGAGCACTGGAACGCCGAGCTTGCCCTCTTGCGGGAGAGCCATGGCGACTGGCTCGATCCGTCGGTCCGCCCGTGGAGCGAGCCGCGCCTTGCCCGCGACCAGAGCGAATATGCGCACGCAACCCACATCCTGTGCGGCAGCCGCTTCGCCGCGCGAACGCTCCATCGCCATGCCGCCGTGCAGGGCCTTGCCGACAAGCTGCATGTCCTGCCCTATCCGTTCGACAAGGCGCTGTTCGGCGGCGCAGGCGAGCCGCAAGCCGCCTCCGCGCGCGAACCGGTGCGTTTCCTGTTCGTCGGCGAGGTGGGGGTGCGAAAGGGCATGCACCTCCTGCTCGACGCGATAGCGCGCCTCCCTTCGTCTGACGCGGCGCTCACGGTTGCCGGCCCGCAGGCGGTGCCCGATTCGGTTCTGGCGCCCTTCGCCGGGCGGGTGCGCTTTACCGGCCCCATGCCCCGGGCCAGCATCCCGGCGCTGATGCGCGCGCACCACGTGCTAGTCCTGCCCAGCCTGTTCGAAGGATCGGCCATTGTCCTTCCCGAAGCGATGGCCTCGGGACTTGCGCTGATCCACACCGAAGCCAGCGGCGAGGGGGCGAGCGGGGAGAGCGGCATCGTCCTGCCGCGCCCCGATGCCGCTGCGCTGGCCGAGGCGATGGCCCGCCTCTGTGCCGGGCGGGACCTGCTGCAATCGATGCGGGTCGCTGCGTGGCGCGAAAGCGCGGGCCGCAGTTTCGCCGTCTATCGCGACCGGATCGGGGCGCTGCTGCCGCGACTGGGGCTTTAACCGAGCAGCGCCTGCATCCGGCTTTCGAACAGGTCGACCACCGCGGTTTTCGACCAGCGCCCCGCGGCTCGCTCTGCCCCCAAGGTGCCGAGTGCGGTCCGCCGTGCGGGATCGTCCGCCAGATCGGCGATCGCCCGGGCGAGGGCATCCGCATTGCCCGGCGGAACGATGATGCCGCAGCCATCGAGCTCTTGCGCGATGCCCGAACCCGGGCGGGTGGTGGCGATCACCGGACGTGCCGAGGCAAGGATGTTGCCGATCTTGCTCGGCAGGACGAGATCGGCAGCGCCGTCGATCTGCGGCAGCAGGTGGATGTCTGCCAGCCGCAGGAGCGCGCCGATGGCCGCATCGTCCTGCAAGGGCTGCATCATGACATTGCCCAGCGGTTCGGCCAGCGCGGCGATCGCATCGCGGCATGGCCCCTTGCCCGCCACCACGAAAGCGATGTCCGCGCGCCCGGCAAGCTGGCGGGCCGCACCCATGACAACCTCGAGCCCCTGCTTGCGGGCGATATTGCCCGAGTAGAGCACCACCGTCCGTCCTTCGAGCTTCCACTTCCGGCGCAGCGCAGCCCCGTCGCCCGCACGGACGGCATCGGCATGATTGGCCCAGTTGCGCAGTTCGATGACGCGGGCCGCGGGCATTCCCTTGGCGATCAGCATCGCGCGCATCGCCGGGCTGATGGTGGACACCATATCGGCGCCCTCGAGCATCCGCCGTTCGAACCGCAACGCCGCGTTGGCCCGCCGCCCGCCGCCCGCCAGCAGCCCGGTGGCCATGGCGGCGCCGACCTCGAAATCCTGGACGTGGAGCCAGAACGGCACGCCAAGCCGGCGTGCGGTCCGCCGCGCTGCCGGCACGCTGATCATCGACGGCGCGACCGCCATGACGAAATCGGGACGGCTGGTTTTCACCGCCTTGCGGATCGCCGCCTCTGCCGTTGCGGCGAAGCTGGCATGATGAGCCAGCCGCCGGGCGCCGGTAGGATTGGCCGGCACATAATGCGGACAGCGGGTCACGGTGACCCCGCTCTCGACCGTGCTGGCCCAGCGCTGCGCATGGCCTTCGAACAGCTGCCAATCGGGGTAATAGGGCTGGCCTGCGATACAGTGGACCGCGTGACCGCGTGCGGCCAGCGCCTCGGCAAGGCCCGAGGTATAGGGGCCGATCCCGATCGGTTCGGGCCTGTAATTGAGGCCGACGATCAGCAGCCGGCGGCGCGGCGCCAAAGTCGGCATCGGCCCGGCCAGCGGACTTTCGTGCAGGGTCTTGAGCAGCGCCGGATCCGATCGCGCAAGGAGGGAATGTCCTTGCCGGCTATGCCAGATCGATGGCGAGGAAAAGAGGGGGCGGCGTCAGTATGCCCCGCAAGACACAGGAAGTTGCCGCGAGCCTAGTGCAGCGGGCGACCGGTTGCCGGCGGCTCGGAGGATTGCGACTGCGACTGGCTGGCCATGGTGTCGTCCCCGTGTCCGGCCGCGCCGCGATCCTCGACCAGTTCGTGGAACAGCTTCTCGTAATGATTGATCGCGCGGCGCAATTCCTCGGTCGTCGCCTCGCCCGAACGGCGGGCGATCTCCTGCCCCTCGAGATAATGCCGGGCCACTTCCTGATGCTGAACGGTGAGGTCGCCATGCCGCCGTTCGAAATCGCCCATCGGATAGCCGCGCGCGCCCATCATCTCGCCAATGATCCGGTCGCCGCGCGCGACCGCCTCGACCGGGCTGTCGACGAACAGGGCCTTGGCTTCCTGCCATTGCGCGGTGAACCTCATCCGCTGATTGTCGTCGAGCGGATGGATTTCGAGCTGCTTGACCCGCGCCTCACGCTCGCGCAACTCGGCTTCGGCCTCGCTCCGCCGGCCCTTGGCTTCGAGCGTCCGGTCGTATTCATCGCCGAACTTGTCGCGCAGGACCTGTGTCTGACGGCGCCGGTTCAGGAACCATAGCAGCAAGGCAAGCAAGACCAGCGCGATCGCGATGATGGCGACAGTCGTTTCCTGGTCTTGCACGGCGCACTCCCTGTTGTTCGATGAGGTTCCGGCCTTTCAATGCTTTGCCGCATCCCCTGTTCCGAACGAAGGGGTTGGCTTACATGCGGAAGACGCCGAAGGCGGGGCGCTCGGGGATTGGCGCTTCGAGCGCTGCTGCAAGCGCGAGGCCCAGCACGTCGCGGGTCTGCACCGGGTCGATCACGCCATCGTCCCACAGCCGGGCGGTGGCGTAGTAGGGATTGCCCTCGTCCTCGTATTTCTGGCGGATCGGCGCCTTGAATGCTTCGGCCTCGTCGGGTGTCCAGCTGTCGGCATCGCGGTGGACGGTGGCGAGTACGGAGGCCGCCTGTTCGCCGCCCATCACGCTGATGCGGGCATTGGGCCAGGTGAACAGGAAGCGCGGGCTGTAGGCGCGGCCGCACATGCCGTAATTTCCCGCCCCGAAACTGCCGCCGATGACGACCGTTACCTTGGGCACCGTCGCCGTGGCGACCGCGGTGACCAGCTTGGCGCCATGCTTGGCGATGCCTTCCGCCTCGTACTTGCCGCCGACCATGAAACCCGAGATGTTCTGCAGGAACAACAGCGGCACGCGGCGCTGGCAGGCAAGCTCGATGAAGTGAGCGCCCTTCTGTGCGCTTTCGGAAAACAGCACGCCGTTGTTGGCGAGAATGGCCACCGGCATGCCCCAGATATGCGCGAACCCGCAGACCAGCGTGCTGCCGTAAAGCGCCTTGAACTCGTGAAATTCGCTCCCGTCGACGATGCGGGCGATGACTTCGTGCACGTCATAGGGCGCGCGCACGTCGTCGGGGATGATGGCGTAGAGATCGTCGGCGTCGAATTTCGGCGGGCGGGGGTCGCGCAGCGCCACATCCTTCGCCGCCCCTGGGTTGGCGCCGAGATGGCTGACGATGTCGCGCACGATGGTGAGCGCGTGCTCGTCGTTTTCCGCGAGGTGATCGACTACGCCGGATTTGCGCGCATGAAGGTCGCCCCCGCCGAGATCCTCGGCGCTGATCTCCTCGCCCGTCGCGGCCTTCACCAGCGGCGGACCGGCAAGGAAGATCGTGCCCTGTTCGCGCACGATCACCGTCTCGTCCGACATCGCGGGGACATAGGCGCCGCCCGCGGTGCAGCTGCCCATCACGCAGGCGATCTGCGGAATGCCCAGCGCACTCATGTTGGCCTGATTGTAGAAGATGCGCCCGAAATGATCGCGATCAGGAAAGACCTCGGCCTGGTAGGGCAGGTTCGCCCCGCCGCTGTCGACGAGGTAGATGCACGGCAGCCGGTTCTCCTGCGCGATCTCCTGGGCGCGCAGGTGCTTCTTGACCGTCAGCGGATAATAGCTGCCGCCCTTCACCGTGGGGTCGTTGGCGGCGATCATCACCTGCCGCCCGCTGACCCGCCCGATCCCGGCGATCATGCTCGCGCCCGAAACATCGCCTTCGTACATCCCGTTCGCGGCGAGCTGACCGATCTCGAGGAACGGCGAGCCTGGATCGAGCAGCCGCTCCACCCGCTCGCGGGGCAGCAGCTTGCCGCGGCTGACGTGCCGCTCGCGATGCTTCTCCGGCCCGCCCAGCGCGGCCTCGGCAACCTTTGCGCGCAGTTCGTCGGCAAGCGCCTTGTTGTGCGTGAACCGCGACTTCGCCTCGGCACTTTGGCGGTCGAGCTTGGTAGTGAGGATGGGGGCGGTCATTTCGGCATACTCAGCGCTTCCTGACGAATTCGGCGCGCAGGACCAGGCCCTTGATGCCGGGATATCTGCAATCAATCTCCTGCGGGTCGCCGGTGAGGCGGATCGACTTGATCAGCGTGCCCTGCTTGAGCGTCTGGCCTGCGCCCTTGAGCTCGAGGTCCTTAATCAAGGTCACCTGATCGCCGTCGGCCAGCAAATTGCCCACCGCATCGCGCACCTCGACCGTGTTCGCCGCCGCCTGTTTTGCTGCGAGTTCGGACGCCGGCATCCATTCGCCGCTGTCCTCGTCGTATACGTATTCGTCTTCGCCGCTCACCCCGCCGCCCCGATCAGCTCGCGCCCGATCAGCATGCGCCTGATCTCGTTGGTGCCTGCCCCGATGTCGAGCAGCTTGGCATCGCGCATGTAGCGTTCCACCGGCCAGTCGAGCGTGTAGCCAGCGCCGCCCAGCGCCTGGACGCTTTCGGCCGCCACGCGGAAGGCGTTCTCGCTGGCGAGGAGGATCGTTCCTGCCGCATCGAAGCGGGTGGTCTGCCCGGCATCGCATGCCTTTGCCACGGCATAGGTATAGGCGCGTGCCGATTGCAGCGCGACATACATGTCGGCAACCTTGGCCTGCATCAGCTGGAAGCTGCCGATGGGTTTGCCGAACTGGGTTCTCTCGCGAAGATACGGGATGACGGTGTCGAGGCACGCCTGCATCACGCCAAGCTGCAAGCCGGCGAGCACCACGCGCTCGTAATCGAGCCCGCTCATCAGCACGCCGACCCCGCCGTTTTCGGGGCCCATCACATTGTCCTCGGGCACAAAGCAGTTATCGAACACCAGCTCTGCCGTGGGCGAGCCGCGCATCCCGACCTTCTCGATCTTCTGGCCGATGGAAAACCCGTCGAACCCCTTTTCGATCAGGAAGGTGGTGATCCCGCGCGAACCCTCGCCGGTCTTGGCATAGACCACCAGCGTATCGGCATAGGTCGCGTTGGTGATCCAGAACTTGGTGCCGTTAAGGACATAGCCGCCGTCGACCCGCTCTGCCCGCGCCTTCATCGAGACAACGTCAGATCCGGCGCCGGCTTCGCTAATCGCGAGGCTGCCGACATGCTCGCCGCTGATCAGCTTGGGCAGGTATTTCGCCTTCTGCGCCTCGTTCCCCCAGCGCGCGATCTGGTTGACGCACAGGTTCGAGTGCGCGCCGTAGCTGAGGCCGACCGAGGCGCTGGCCCGGCTGACCTCCTCGACCGCAACGACATGCTCGAGATAGCCGAGGCCCAAGCCGCCGTCCGCCTCCGCCACGGTAATGCCGTGAAGCCCAAGTTCGCCCATGGCCGGCCACAATTCCGCGCGCGGGAACCAGTCCTCGCGATCGACCTTCGCGGCGAGCGGTTCGATCTGCTCGTCGGCGAAGCGGCCGACGCTGTCGCGGATCATGTCCGCCGCCTCGCCAAGCTGGAAATCGAAATCGGGAGTGGCGCGCATCGTCGTTCCTGAAGGCTGCGGATAAAAAGGGCCGGCGGGCCGAGGCGATAGCGAAGCGGGCGGGCGCGGGCAAATGTCCTTTTCCGGCACGCGCGGGACAGGGCCAAGCGATTCAAACCGCAGCTTTTATTTGGCGAAAGGCGGCGGTTGCTTTACGATTGGCTGAGGGACATGCTTTACCAACCGCAACTCTTGTGGCCTGCCCGTCAGGGCCCGGACCCTGCCATGTGCGGCGAAGGCGACCGGCTGTCGGTCATGGCGGCCTACGGACTCGATCGGCTGACCGAAGACGACGAGCTTCAGCGCACGGTGGAGTTCGCCGCAAGGCTGTGCGATGCGCCGATCGCGCTGGCCAGCCTTGTCGAGGAAGAGCGGCAACGCTTCATCGCCCGCAGCGGGCTTGAAGTGGACGAAACGCCGCGTTCGTGCAGCCTGTGCGCTGATGCGATGCTGGGAACGGCCACGATGGTCATTCCCGATACCCACGCCGACCCCCGCTTTGCCGACAATTTGCTGGTGACGGGCGATCCGCATATCCGCTTCTATGCCGGTGCCCCGCTGGTTTCGGTCGAGGGCGCGCCGTTGGGCGCATTGTGCGTGATCGACATCAAGCCGCGGCCCGAAGGGCTGACCTTGCTCCAGCAGGAGGGTCTCGAACTTCTTGCGCGCAGCGTGATGCAACGCCTCCAGACCCGCCGTCAGGACCTCTATGCGATGGGGGCCATCCGCCAGCGCGAACAGGAACTGCGCCACATGCTCGACAGTGTGCCGGGCATCGCCTGGTCGGCACGCGCCGATGGCCTGTTCGACATGTTCAACGCCCGCTGGGGCGAGATCACCGGGGCCATGCCCCCCGCCACCGTCGAAGGGTGGGAGCCCTTCGTCCATCCCGACGACTGGCCGACCCTGCGCAAGCACTGGAAGGGCGCGTTCGAAGGCAACCTCCTTCACGCCGAGGAATGGCGGATGCGGCAGGCGGACGGCAGCTATCGCTGGGTGCTGGCCCGCGCGGTGCCGGTGATGGACGAAGGCGAAACGGTGCCCCGCTGGTTCGGCACGACCGTCGATATCGACGACAATCACCGCCTGTCGGAGGCGCGCGACCTGCTGGCGAGCGAATTGTCTCACCGGATCAAGAACATCTTCGCGGTCGTCGCGAGCCTGATCACCATGCGGGCGCGCAACGAGGGCGAGGCGGTGCAGAGCTTCGCTTCCGACATCACCGATACGATCCGCGCGCTGGGCACCGCTCATGATTACGTCCGCCCGATCGATACCCGCAGCAACGACAGCCTCAAGGAAATGCTGCGCGAGCTTCTGGCGCCCTATCAGGACAGTTCGGGCGAGCGGATCGTCGTCGAAGGGGATTCGGTGGCAATCGGATCGCGGGCGGCGACGCCGCTGGCACTGATCTTTCACGAACTGGCGACCAATGCGGCGAAATATGGCGCGTTCGACAAGCCGGGCGGGCGCGCGATCGTCCGCATCGGGACCGAGGGTGAGGCACCGGAGCAATGGCTGTGCCTGTCATGGATCGAACAAGTGCCGGATTTCGTGCCGCCGCAGGGCGAGCCCAAGCCGGGCTTCGGATCGCGCCTGATCCAGATGGCCGTGACCAGCCAGCTGCGCGGGACCTTCGCGCGCGAATATCTGGCCGATGGGCTGCGGATGGACATGCGGGTTCCGGTCGACGCACTGACCGAATAGGGCAGGCGGTATTCCCTCCAAGGGCAAGGGCGGCCTGTAAACGCGTAGCGAGTCAGGCAAAACCGGCGGGCGAAGGCCAGTCGGCCCCTTGAATTGCCATCACCTTGAACAACGCGCCCATCTCGTCCGCATCGGTCAGCCGGCGGCGGGCGTCGGCAACGGCCTCAGCCGCTGCGGGCGACTGGCGCGAAAGCTGCGCCGCCCGTACGTCGAGCCCCAGCGCGCGGAGCCACTCGCCCTGCGTGGCGGCGTGAACCGTGCAGCCTGCTTCGCGGGCAATGTCGCCGAGAGTCGCAAAGTCGACATGCGCGGTGAGATCCATGTCGCCCGGCGCATCGAACACGCCGATCTTGCGATGCGCCCTTACCGCCTGCAGCGTCGATCCCGGGCGCGGTTCGAGATAGCCATAATCGATTGCCAGCAGGGCGCCGCCCCGCTGCCGGACCCGGTCGGCAAGATCGCGCCAGATCGCCGCCGTGGCCGGTGATGTCTCGATGATCGTTCCCGGTTCGCTGTCCTGCAACAAGGGCGGCACGGCGGCGTCCATCGGGGTGTTGCCGGCCATGAAAGCCAGCTCTTCGCCATCGAGGCCGACCATCCGTTCGCGCCAGCCCGCCGGCGTGCGGATCAGCTGACGCACGGCGAGCGCATCGAAGAATTCGTTGGCAACGATGAACAACGGGGCATCGCAGAGGGTGTCGATGTTTTCGTGAAACCGGGCTGCCGGCACGGCGCGGGCCTGTGCGCGGCGCAGCGCGGGCGAACTTTCCACCAGATGGACGTCAGGGCGAAAACCCTGCGCGGCCATCGCCCGCAAGGCATCGGCGGCCAGCGTTCCGCGGCCCGGCCCAAGCTCCGCCCAGCCCATGCCGGGCGGTGCGCCGGCCCGGTGCCACAGATCGGCGCACCACAGGCCGATCAGTTCGCCGAACATCTGGCTGATCTCGGGCGCGGTCACGAAGTCCCCGCCCGCGCCGAGCGGATCGCGCGAGGCGTAGTAGAGCGCGTTGCTCTCGGCCATGTACTGCGCGACCGGGATCGGCCCGTGGGCGCGGATAAGGCGTTTGAAGCGCTCCGCCGAAGCGGTCATGCCGGTTGCGGGGCTGCGGTCCTTGCCCCGCCTACCGGCGGGCGGGTCAGCGCATAGGCCATGACGGCGAGCCCGACCGCGATCATCGGCAGGCTGAGCCATTGCCCCATCGACAGCCCGGTCTGGCGAGCGAACTCGGCCAGCTGGGCATCCGGTTCGCGGAAGAACTCGTTGACGAAGCGGCCGATGCCCATGCCGACGGTGAAGATGCCGACCAGCAGCCCCGGGCGATAGCGCGCGCGGGTCTTCCAGAACAGCGTCAGAACCAGCACGGCCAGCAGCAGGCCTTCGAGCCCCGCCTGATAGAGCTGGCTGGGATGGCGCGCCACCTCGCCGCCGCCGGGAAACACCATGCCCCACGAAACGTCGGTCGCCCGGCCCCACAGCTCGCCATTGATGAAGTTGGCGATGCGGCCGAGCATATAGGCCATCGGCACGTTGACCGAGACATAGTCGCACACCCGCAGCCAGTTCAGCCCGCCCCGCCATGCGACCCAGGTGATCGCCAGCAGCACGCCGATGACCCCGCCGTGGAAACTCATCCCCCCGTCCCACAGCCGCAACAGATCCCAGCTGACCGCTTCGCCGGGAGTGAAATTGGTGAACAGGCTGGGCTTGCCGGTATCGCCGCCGGTATAGAAGGCCGCGTAACCCAGGCGCCCGCCGATGATGACGCCCAGCGTGCAGTAGAAGAACAGATCGTCCGCATGGCGCTGCGCCAGCGGTGCGCCGGGGGCCTTGATCATGCGCGACAGGTGCCAGTAGGCCAGCAGGATGCCCACCAGATAGGCGAGCGAATAATAGCGCAGCTCGAACCCGCCGGCACGGAACAGATAAGGGCTGAGCCCCAGTTCCGACCAGTAGATCGGATCGCTCGCCGCTGCGCTTGCAGCCAGTAGTGACAGCAAGGGTCGTTCTCCTTAGAAAATCGGCGCCCGGGAAGTCCGCCGGCCGCACCGGACCGGATCGGCGGGCGGCTTTTGGCATAGCGGGGCCTTCGGGGAAAGCCCGTCGCGCATCCGCTTGCAGCCATCGTGCAGGACGGGCACGATGCGCGAAAGAACAACGGAAGAAGAGGATAGCCACCCCAATGCCCACCCAACTCGATCTTGATATCGATCGCATCGTTACCGCCGTCACTGGACCGGGCCAGATGTTCGAGCTGACCGAGGGGGACCGCGGCGGCATCGCGATGCCGGCATTCAAGAACGCGCCGCCGACGCTGGCGCATTATTTCGCCCATTTCTGCAACGAGAAACGCGACACCCTGTTTCTGGTCGATGGCGACCTTCGCCTGACCTTCGGCGAGGTCTATGCCGCGGCCGCCAGCGTCGCCCACGGTTTGGCGACCCGGCATGGGGTCGGGAAAGGCGACCGCGTCGGCATTGCCGCGCGCAATTCCGCCAACTGGATCATCGCCTACATGGGCACGCTGATGGCGGGGGGCTGCGCGACGCTGCTCAACGGCTGGTGGACGGGCGAGGAACTGGCCTACGGGATCGAGCTGTGCGAATGCTCGCTGGTGCTGGCCGATGCCCAGCGCGCCGCGCGGATGGAAGGCACCAGCACCGGCGCACGGATCGTCACCTTCGGTCACGGGCGGCCTGCCGAAGGGCTGGAGCCGCTGTGGGCCGAGGGCGATACCGCGATGCGGATGCTGGGCGAACTGGGGCCGCGCGATCTTGCCACCATTCTCTACACCTCGGGCAGCACGGGTTCGCCCAAGGGCGCCTATTCCGATCATCTCGGCGTCATTTCGGGCACGATGAACTACATCTGCCAGACCGCGCTCATCCTTCAGGTGCTGACCGAACGGGGCGAGGCGCCCGAGGTCCAGCCCTCGGCGCTGGTCGCGGTGCCGCTGTTCCACGTGACCGGCGAAATCCCGCTGTTCCTGCAAAGCTTTGCGCTGGGCCGCAAGCTGGTGATGATGCCCAAGTGGGACGCTCTGGAGGCGCTGCGGCTGCTCGAGCAGGAACAGGTGACCTATTTCGTCGGCGTGCCCCTGATGAGCTATGAGCTTGCCACCCATCCCGAGCGCGACCGCTTCGACCTGACCGCCTGCAAGAGCTTCGCTGCCGGCGGCGCGCCGCGCCCGCTCGAGCATGTGACGAAGATCAAGGACGCCTTTCCCCACGGCAATCCGCTGCTCGGCTATGGTCTGACGGAAACCAACGCGGTCGGCTGCGGCAATTTGAACGAGAACTACCTCGCCAAGCCCGGCTCGACCGGAGCGCCGTCGCGCCCGCTGGTCGATCTCGCCATCCTCGACGACGACGGCAAGGCGGTCGCCCAGGGCGAGATGGGCGAAATCGGTATCCGCTCGATCGCCAATTTCCTCGGCTACTGGCGCAACGATGAGGCGACCGCCGAAGCCTTTACCGCCGACGGCTACTTCCGCACCGGCGATCTTGGTTACCTCGACGAGGACAATTACCTTTTCATCGTCGATCGCAAGAAGGACATCATCATCCGCGGGGGCGAGAACATTTCCTGCATCGAGGTCGAAGAGGCGATCTACGCCCATCCCGACGTCGCCGAATGCTCGGTCTTCGGCTTGCCCGACGATCGCCTGGGCGAAGTGCCGGCGGCGGTTTACCTGCCGCACCCCGGCAAGACCTTGGCGGAGGACGATTTGCGCGAATTTCTCGCCGAACACATCGCGCATTACAAGGTGCCGCAATACCTCTGGATCGCCAGCGAAACCCTGCCGCGCCTGGGTACGCAGAAGGTCGACAAGCGCAGTCTGAAGGCACGCTACGCCAAGGAGGCGATGCCGGCTGCGCAATGATGCAGGTTCCCGATCAGCGCGCCATCATCGATCGCCGTGCCCTGTCGGCGGCGATCGGCGAGGTGGCGGCGCAAGCGAATGGGGAGCAACGCCCGGCAATCGTCGGCCTGCTGCGCGATGCCCTCACCCGCGGGCGCGAGGAAATGGGCCGCCGCCTGCTGGCCGCCCCGGCCGCCGGCCACGAAATCGCCGCGGGCTATACTTTCCTGGTCGACCAGCTGGTTCGCGCGATCCACGAACATGTGATCACCCATCTCTATCCCGCGGCGAATCCCACCGCGCAGGAACGGCTCGCCATCGTCGCGGTCGGGGGATACGGGCGATCCGAGCTGGCCCCCCATTCCGATATCGACATCGCCTTCCTCGTCGGCGACCGGCGCAACAGCTGGTGCGAGCAGGTGGTGGAGGCGATGCTCTACCTGCTGTGGGATCTGGGCCTCAAGACCGGCCATTCCACCCGCACGATCGACGAACTGATCCGCCTCTCGCACGATGACCTGACGATCCGCACATCTTTGCTGGAGGCGCGCTTCGTCTGGGGTGACCGCGCGCTTTACGATGCCGCAATGGCGCGTTTCGATGCCGAGGTCCGGCGCGGGGCGGAACGGCGCTTCTTCCTCGACAAGCTGGCCGAACGCCGCGCCCGCCACAAGCGCATGGGCGACAGCCGTTATGTCGTCGAACCCAACGTCAAGGACGGGAAAGGCGGCCTTCGCGACCTGCAGACGCTGTTCTGGATCGGCAAGTTCATCCATAACGTGCGCCGCGCCGCCGAACTGGTGCCCGCGGGGCTGATGACCACGGCCGAATAT
Source organism: Qipengyuania sp. (assembly GCF_043423005.1). Taxonomy (GTDB): domain Bacteria; phylum Pseudomonadota; class Alphaproteobacteria; order Sphingomonadales; family Sphingomonadaceae; genus Qipengyuania. The sequence goes on from NZ_JBHWMI010000011.1 coordinate 107,280, forward strand.
CGCAGCTTTCGCCGGGCCGAACGGTTCATGCTGGCGGTGCGCAGCCATATGCACGTGCTGACGGGGCGGGCGGAAGACCGGCTGACCTTCGACCTGCAGCGGCAGGTCGCCGAACGGATGAACTTCGCCGACCGGCCGGGGCAGAGCGCGGTCGAACGGTTCATGCGCTTCTACTTCCTCCAGGCCAAGCGGGTCGGCAGCCTGACCGGGGTGTTCCTGGCGCATATCGAGGAAGAGTTTTCGCACAAGGCTTCGCAAGCCGGGTTCTTCGCCGGCTTTCGTTCGCCCCCGCGCAGCATTGCCGGCTACCGCGTCGCCGGGGGCAAGATCGCCGCCCCGCGCGACGACTGGTTCCGCGAGGATCCGGTGCGCCTCGTCGAACTGTTCGCGATCGCCGAAGGGCACCAGCTCGAAATCCATCCGGAAACCATGCGTCAGGCGGGGCGCGACAAGGCGCTGATCGACGAGCGCGTGCGCCGCGATCCGCGCGCGAACGCCTTGTTTCTGGACGTCCTCGCCGGTCGCAACGATCCCGAACCGGTCCTGCGATGGATGAACGAGACCGGGGTATTCGGCCGCTTCGTTCCGGATTTCGGCAAGGTCAACGCGCAGATGCAGTTCGACATGTACCACCACTATACGGTCGACGAGCATACCATCCGCGCCATCGGGCTACTGTCGCAGATCGAACGGGGCCTCCTCAAGGACGACCACCCACGAGCCACACGGCTGATCGGCCGTGTGGCCTCGCGCCGGGTCGCCTATGTCGCCGCCCTGCTGCACGATATCGCCAAGGGGCGCGGCGGCGATCATTCGGTGCTGGGGGCCGAGATCGCGCGGCGGCTGTGCCCGCGCTTCGGACTATCTTCGCAGGAAACGGAACTGGTCGAATGGCTGGTCCTCAACCATCTGTTGATGAGCCACACCGCGCAAAAGCGCGATCTGGCGGATCCCAAGACAATCGAGGATTTCTGCGCCCGGGTGCAGAGCATCGAACGCTTGCGACAGCTCGAGATCCTCACCGTCGTCGATACCCGGGCGGTGGGGCCGGGGGTCTGGAACAACTGGAAGGGCCAGCTCTTGGGCGAACTCTACGATGCCGCTCAGGAACGGCTGCGGCTCGGCCACCTGCGGCATGGGCGCGAGCACCGGATGGCGCGCAAGCAGGCCGAGGTGCGCGAGGCGCTGGGCGAGCGCGCCGCCCTGGTCGACCGGTTCGCACCGCTGTTCGACGATGCCTACTGGATTGCCGAGCCGGTCGACATCATCGCGCTCAATCTGCGCCATCACGAGGCCGCGCTGGCAGCGCAGGAGGCTTTGCGCGTCCACTGCGAAGCCTATCCGGCGCTCGGCGCGACGCTGGTGACGGTCATCGCCGAAGACATCCCCGGGCTGTTCTACCGCATCGTCGGCGGCATCCATCTGGCCGGGGCCAACATCATCGATGCGCGCATCCACACCACGCGCGATGGCTGGGCGGTGGACAATTTCCTCGTGCAGGACCCCCACGGGGCGCCGTTCATGGAAGATCGCCAGCTTGCCCGCATCCGGCGGATGATCGCCGATGCGCTGGCCAATCGCGTTGAACTCACACCGCGGCTGGCGCGCCGTCCGCTGCCGCATCGGGGATCGAAGGTCTTCGAGGTTTCCCCTCGGGTCGAGTTCGACAACAAGGCGTCCAATCGCTTCACGGTGATCGAGGTCAACGCCCGCGACCGTCCGGCGCTGCTCCACCGGCTCGCCGGAGTGATGTTCGAATGCGGGCTCGAGGTGCATTCGGCCCATGTCACCAATTACGGCGAGAGGGCGGCCGATACCTTCTACGTCACCGACGCGCAGGGGGCAAAGCTGCTGCCGGGCGCGGTGCAGGACAAAGTCGCCGCGCGTCTCGCCGAAGCGGCCAGCGACGCGTTGCAGGCCAAGCTGGAAGACGCCTGAACCGACCCGCGGCCATGGGCTGTCCTAACCGTCCGGCACGGCTCGAAGCGCGTTCGGATGAAGGCGAAAACGACGCAAGGCGGGTTCGCAGGTGATGCTTTCTTGGCACGTTGCGGCAGGTCTATCGGTCAAATCGACAAATATTCTTGTGCCCCCGCCGATTTTGCGCCTTTTGTCGGCCATACAAATCGAAATGGGAGAGCTGGAATGACGATCTTCGGAGCTTCGCTGCGAACGCTCGCGTTTATGGGGGCGGGCTTCGCCCTCGTCCCGCACGCGGCGCTGGCACAGACGCAGACGGACGAGGACACCGATGCCACGGTAACGCAGGCCGAGGAAACGGAGTCGCAACAGGGCGGCGGCACGATCGACGCGTTCGACACCATCGTCGTCAGCGGCACCAAGACCCGGAACGCTGAAAACGTCCAGGACGTGCCCGTGGCGGTCACCGCGTTCAACTCGGAAAGCCTCGAGGCGCTGAAGATCCGCGATATCCAGTCGCTCACCTACAGCGCCCCGAACGTCAGTCTCGACCAGATCGGCACCAGCCGCGGCAATGCCAACTTCTCGATCCGCGGGCTGGGCGTCAATAGCTCGATCCCCTCGATCGATCCCACCGTGGGCGTCATCGTCGACGGGGTCTATCTGGGCTTCAACGGCGGCGTGGTGTTCGACCTGTTCGACCTCGACAGCATCGAAATCCTGCGCGGCCCCCAAGGCGTGCTCTTCGGCCGCAACGTGACCGGCGGCGCGGTGCTGATCAACACCGGCAACCCGACCGAGGAGTTCCGCGGCAAGTTCCGCGCGGCGGTCGACGGGCCGTGGGTCGATGATCGTGGCGGTTCGAACTACACCGTCTCTGGCGTCATTTCCGGCCCGGTGATCGAGGATACGCTGCTCTTCAAGGTCGGCGCCTATTACAACAAGGACGAAGGCTACTTCATCAATTCCTTCGACGATTCCAACCACGGCGAGGCGGAAACCAAGATCCTGCGCGGCGCGCTCGAGGGGCGCTTCGGCGCACTGATGATCCGCGGCAAGCTCGACTACTTTACCAGCGAGGGCGATGGACCTTCGGGCCAGAACGGCAACCGTTACGGCCGCGACACCTTCGATTTCTCGATCGACAATCCGGGCAGCTACGACAACGAGATCTGGACCGGATCGGTCACCGCCGAACTCGATGTCGGGCCCGGCACGCTGACCAACATCTTCGGCTATCGCAAATATTCCGGCACCACGGCGGGCGACATCGATGCCTCCCCCTTCTTCCTGTTCCATTCCGATACTGAAACCGAGCAGGAGCAGTACTCGAACGAACTTCGCTATGCGATGGACCTCGATCCCATCGAACTGACGGTCGGCGGGTTCTGGATGGATTCGAACATCGCCTATACCGAGGTGCGCGATCTTCCGCCGAGCAGCCCGCTCACCTTCTACGGCGGCGGTTTTCAGGATCACAAGGTGCTGGGCGTCTTTGCCAATGCCAACATCAGCCTGACCGACCGGTTCAGCGTGATCGCCGGCCTGCGTTGGAGCCAGGAAGAAAAGGACGGCGGGGTGACCTATATCCGCCCGCGGCCGGCCTGTTCGGTGGTTGACGGCACCTGCCCGACATCGGGTACCAACCCCTTCATCCCGAGCGAGAACAACGGTTTTGCCGAAGACGTCAAATGGACCAACTGGTCGCCCAAGCTGGGCGTGCAGTACGAGTTCGACCGTGGGCAGATCTATGCCCACTGGACGCGCGGCTATCGTTCGGGCGGTTTCAACTTCCGCGTGACCAATCCGGCGGTGTTCGAAACCGTCGTCATCCCGGCCTCGGACGGCAACCCGTATTTCGACGAGGAGAAGGTCGACAATTACGAGATCGGCGGCAAGTTCCAGACCGACGATCGCGCCTTCACCCTGAATGGGGCGGCCTATATCACCAAGATCACCGACATGCAGCGCGAGGTGAACCAGTCGAGCCCCACCGCCGGGGTCAGCCAGTTCATCCTCAACACCGCCGATGCCTCAATCTTCGGCGTGGAAGCCGAAGCCCGCATGCGGGTGAGCACCGGCCTGCTGTTCACCGCCAATGCCGGCTACATCGATGCCTCCTACGATCGCATCCTGTTCGACATTTCGGGTGACGGCGTGGTGTCGGATGCCGACCTGGAGCTCGATCTGCCGCGCGTGCCCGAATTCACCTTCGGCGCGGGCGTGATCAGCGACATCGACATTGGCGCGGGCTCGGTGGTGACGCGCGCGAACCTCCAGTACCGCGATCGCTTCGCCTATACCGACAGCAATTTCGGCTGGATCCAGGACAGCATCAGCGTGGATGCCAACATCACCTGGAACACTCCGATGGAGGGGCTGTCGTTCTCGCTTTACGGCAAGAACCTGCTCGACGAGGTCCAGTACGGCGGGGACACCCAGCTGCCGTTCCCGGGCCCCAACTCGACCGGGGTCAACCGCCCCTATGCCTACTACCCGGCTGCCGGTTCCTTCCGGCCGCTGAGCAAGGGCCGGCAGATCGGCGTCGAGGCTTCGTTTGAGTTCTGACGCAGCGTCGCAAGGCCGTTTTGGAGAGGGGCTGCCGCAAGGCGGCCCCTTTTCGCGTCAGGCCGGGTCGCGCTCGCCAAACAGCGCCGTGCCCACCCGCACATGCGTCGCCCCCAGCATGATCGCGGTTTCATAGTCGCCGCTCATCCCCATGCTGCGCCCGGCAAGCCCGTGCTCGCGCGCCAGCTTGTCGAGCAAGGCGAAGAAGGGGGCAGGCTCGATCCCGTTGGGGGGCAGGCACATTAACCCGGCGAGCGGGATGCCCGCCCCGCGCGCACGTGCCAGCAAGGTGCCGAGCGACCCGACCGGGCACCCTCCCTTCTGCGGCTCCTCACCGACATCCACCTGGACGAAGCAGGGCACCCGGCGCCCGGTCTTGTCGAACGCCTTCGCAAGTGCGCCCACAAGGCTCGGCCGGTCAAGCGAGTGGATGACGTCGAAGAGGCGCACGGCGTCCTCTGCCTTGTTCGATTGCAGCCGCCCGACGAGATGCAGCCGGACATCGGGATAGTCCGCGCGCAGGGCAGGCCATTTGTCCTGCGCTTCCTGTACGCGGTTCTCGCCGAAATCGCGGTGCCCCTCGACCAGCAGGGGAACGATCGCGTTGGCGGAATGGTGCTTGCTGACCGCGACAAGCGTTACTTCGTCCGGCATGCGGCGCGCACGCGTGCACGCCTGTTCGATCGTCTGGCGCACCTGGGCGAGCGGAGTCTGTGCCATTTCCATCGCCGCGCGCTATAGCTGCCCGATGGCGCGAAACCATCCCCTCCCGCTCGTCTGGCTGCTGTCGGACGCGCGCAACGATGCGTGGCTGGACACCGCGCTGCCCGCTCTGCCGGCCAATTCGGGTTTCGTCTTTCGCCATTACCACCTCCACGGGGAGGAGCGCGCGCGCCGGTATCATCACCTGCGCGAGATCGCGTGGACGCACGGGCACCGCGTCATCCTTGCCGGGAATGACGACTGGCCGTGCGACGGGCGCTACGATCGCCGCCCCGCGCCGGGCGGGCTGTTTCTCGCCAGCGCGCATGATGGCGACGAACTGGAACGCGCCGCACGGGCCGGGGCCGACGGCATCTTCCTCTCGCCCGTGTTCGCCACCCGCTCGCACCCGGGGGCGGGGCGGCTGGGCGTTCATGGCTTCCACGTCCTTGCCCAGCGTTCGCCGGTGCCGGTCATCGCGCTCGGCGGAATGTCGCCGGGGCGGGCGGCCGAGCTTGCCTGGCCGCGCTGGGGCGCGATCGACGGCCTTGAGCCCGCACCGCGCGCTTGACGCGGCAAACCGGTTCCACCCATACTGAGCAGCTACGGACAAGGGGACGGCAGATGGCGACGCGCGCAGGCGCACAACCCGATTGGCGGGCGGCGTTCCGCCGATCGCTGCGCCGTGCCCTGCACATGACAGGCGCGCTGCTGCTGCTCCTGCTGCTGGCGTTCCTGGCGCTTGCGCTGGCGAGCTATACCCAGACCGATCCCAGTGGCTCGACCGCCGCCAGCGGGACCGAGATTGCCAACTGGATGGGGGCCAGCGGGGCATGGGCGGCAGAGCGCGTGCTGCTGTTCTTCGGGCTTCCCTCGATGCTGCTTCTGCCGATGCTGTGGATCTCTGCCCGGCGGTTGTGGACCGGGGTGGAAGACGACGAGGAAGAACGCACGCCGGGGCGGTGGTGGGGGCCGTTCGGCCTGCTGCTGGCGGCGATGGCGCTGCTCGGCACGGTCATCGCGCTGATCTTCGAAGGCTCGCCCGGGCCGTTCCCGGCGGGGGCCGGGGGCGCTCTCGGCCTCCTTGGCGGCGGAGCGATCCAGGCGATCGCCTACAAGCTTGGCGGGGCGTTCGGCGGATGGATCGTCGGCGCGCTCGGACTGGCCGCGCTGGTGGCCGGGGTTGCGCTATGCACCCGGGTGTTCGCGATCGACTGGGCGCAATTCTTCACCCTGCCTGATTTCATCCGCCGCCGGCGTGACGAAATCGGCGCGATCGACCTGCCATTGATGCCGCGCAAGCCGGCGACCCGCCGCGCGGCGCGCGACGATGCCGATGAAGCGGAGGAGGACGATCGCGAGATGCCCGCCGCGCCCCGTGCGGCACCTGAAATTTCCGACCCGATGCCCGCGCCGGCCCAGTCCCGCCCGGCCGCCGCCCGGCAGCAGGACATGTTCGCCAATTATCAGCTTCCCAGCATCGACCTCCTCACCGATGCTCCGCCGCATCCGGCGGCGAAGCTCGACAAGATCGCGCTCGAACGCAACGCCCGCTTGCTGGAAAACGTGCTCGACGACTTCAACGTCAAGGGCAAGATCACTGCCGTCCGCCCCGGGCCGGTGGTGACCATGTACGAGCTTGACCCGGCACCCGGCATCAAGGCCAGCCGGGTGGTGGGCCTGGCCGAAGACATCGCCCGCAACATGAGCGCGATAAGCGCGCGGGTCTCGCCCATTCCGGGGCGGACGGTCATCGGGATCGAGCTGCCCAATACCAATCGCCAGACGGTCAGCTACAAGGAGCTGGCCACCTCGGCCGCCTTTGCCGACAACAAGGGCATGCTGCCGATGATCCTGGGCAAGGACATTGCCGGCGAACCGATCGTGGCCGATCTGGCGGCGATGCCGCATCTGCTGGTGGCGGGCACCACCGGCTCGGGCAAGTCGGTGGGGCTGAACACGATCCTGCTGTCGCTGCTCTATCGCTTCACGCCCGACGAGTGCCGGCTGATCCTGATCGATCCCAAGGTGCTCGAACTCAAGACGTACGACGACATTCCGCACCTGCTCTCGCCGGTGGTGACCGAGCCGGCGAAGTCCGTCCGCGCGCTCAAATGGGCGGTGGAGGAGATGGAGCGGCGCTATCGCATGATGTCGAGCGTCAACTCGCGCAACATTGCCGGGTTCAACGACAAGGTCCGCACCGCCGCCGCCAAGGGCACCCCGCTCGGCCGGCGGGTGCAGACCGGCTTCGATCCCGAGACCGGCGAAGAGCGTTACGAGGAAGAACAGCTCGATTATCGTCCGCTGCCGCTGATCGTGCTGATCGTCGACGAACTGGCCGATCTGATGGTGACGGTGGGCAAGGAGATCGAGGTCCTGATCCAGCGTCTCAGCCAGAAGAGCCGGGCGGCCGGCATCCATCTGATCATGGCGACCCAGCGCCCCAGCGTCGACGTCATTACCGGAGTGATCAAGGCGAACCTGCCCACCCGCATCAGCTTCAAGGTCACGAGCCGGATCGACAGCCGCACGATCCTGGGCGAACAGGGCGCTGAACAGCTGCTGGGCAAGGGCGACATGCTCTACAAGCCCAACACCGGCGCGATGATCCGCGTGCACGGCCCGTTCGTGTCCGACGACGAGGTCGAGCGGGTGGCCGATCACTGGCGCGCACAGGGCAAGCCCGATTACGTCGATGCCGTCACCGAGGAACCGGAAGACGGCGGGCATTTCGGCTTCGAGGACGACTTCACTGCTTCCGACAATCCCGAGGAACGCAAGTACCGCCAGGCCTGCCAGATCGTGATCGAGAACCAGAAAGCGTCGGGCAGCTGGCTCCAGCGGCAGATGGGCGTGGGCTACAACACCGCCGCCAAGTGGATCGAGCGGATGGAGGAAGACGGCCTCGTCGGCCCCGCCAACCATGTCGGCCGGCGCGAGATTTACCGCGACCAGGACGGCAATCCGCTCTAACCGACGAGCGATGAGGAACGCCGATTCAACCGCCGCCCTGACGGGCGAGGCCTCCGAGGGCGCGCAGCGGACCAGTCCGAGGTGGATTCACGGCCCGCTCGGCCGCATGCTCGTGCCGCTGCGGCGCTGGTGGTACGATCGCGTGGTCGACGATGTCGATCAGCAGGCCGTGATCGCCAAGATCGCAAGCGAAAGCGGCACCTCGCCGCGCTATATCTTCATGACCATGATGTCGGCCGGGATCGCGATCCTGGGCATGCTGCTTGCCTCGCCGGCGGTGGTGATCGGCGCCATGCTGCTGTCGCCGCTGATGAGCCCGATCCTCGGCGCCGGCTTCGCCCTGTCGATCGGCAAGGTGAAATGGCTCAAGCTTAGCGCCCGGGCACTGGCCATCGGAACCATCGCCGCAATCGCCTTTACCGCGCTGATCGTCCTGCTGTCGCCGCTCAAGACGATGACGCCGGAAATCGCCGCGCGCACCCGCCCCAACCTGTTCGATCTGCTGGTGGCGCTGTTCTCGTCGCTGGCGGGCTCCTATGCGATGATCCGCGGGCGGGAAGGCACCATCGTCGGCGTCGCCATCGCCACCGCGCTGATGCCGCCGCTGGCCGCGGTCGGCTTCGGACTGGCGACCCTCAACTGGACGGTGTTCGGCGGGGCGATGGCGCTTTACGTCACCAATTTCGTCACTATCGCGCTGACCGCCACGGTGATGGCGCGGTTGTATGGTTTCCGGACCGACCTTTCCAGCCGGCAGGGCTGGATGCAGGGACTGGGGATCTTCGCCGCCTTCGTGGCTCTGGCCGTGCCGCTGGGCCTGTCGCTGCGGCAGATCGCGCTCGAGGCCAATACCCAGCGCGTGGTCCGTTCGGCCATGGCCGACAGTTTCCCCGAGGGCGCCCAGGTCGAGGAGCCGACGATCAACTGGGGCACCGAACCGCTGGCGATCAGCGGGACCGTCTTCACCCCGGTCTTCAATCCCAAGGCCAATGCCGAAATCGGCGCCCGGGTACGAGAAGTGCTTGGCAAGCCGGCCAAGGTCCAGATCGAGCAGTTGCAGGTCGGCTCGGCACCGGGGGCGGCAGAGCAGGCCGCATTGTCGGAGGCGCGGGGCGCCCGGTCCACCGCCGCCAGCGAACGCGAGATCGCGACGCTGGTGAATGCCCTTACCCTTATCGCGGGAGTGGAGCGGTCGGCGGTGACGGTCGACCGCGACAACCGCCGCGCGCTGGTGGCGGCGCGGCCGCTTCCGGGTCTGTCGCTGGCCGGCTGGCGCACACTTGAACAGCGGGCGGCGGCCAGTGCGCCTGAATGGTCGGTCTCGCTCCGCCCCCCGTTCGCCCCCTTGCCCGCCATCCCGCTGGAGGATGGAGAGATCGGCGAGGAAGGGCAGCGCAGTCTGGCGGTGATTGCCTGGGCCGCGGAAAGGCTTGGCTATGCGGTGACGCTTGCAGGGCGGGGGGATGCGCTCGAATCGGCGACGATCACGCTGCGCGAAGCCGGCGTGACACTAACGCAAAGCGAAACCGGCCCGGCCGACCGGATCGAAGCCCGCTGGGAGGCTCCGCCGCAATAAGATGTCGCGCGGATCGCTCCGCTTGCAGCCTTATTGGGCGGGGCGTAACGGCGGCTTCGAGACAAGGAGAGAGCGATGCGCATCGGGTGCCCCAAGGAAATCAAGAACCACGAATACCGCGTGGGCCTGACGCCCGAAAGCGCGCGCGAACTGGTCAACCACGGCCACGAGGTGTGGATCGAACAGGACGCCGGCTGCGGCATCGATGCAACCGATGCGCAGTATATCGCCGCAGGCGCGAAGATCGTCGACGGGCCGGACCCGATCTTCGCCGAATGCGAGATGGTGGTGAAGGTCAAGGAACCGCAGGCGGACGAGCGCAAGAAGCTGCGCGAAGGGCAGATCCTCTACACCTACCTCCACCTCGCCCCCGATCCCGACCAGACGCGCGACCTGGTGGCCAGCGGCGTCACTGCTATCGCCTACGAAACGGTGACGGGCGCCAACGGCCAACTGCCGCTACTAAAACCGATGAGTCAGGTCGCCGGGCGGATGAGCGTGCAGGCCGGCGCCACCGCGCTCGAGAAGGCGCATGGCGGGCGCGGGGTGCTGCTGGGCGGCGTGCCGGGGGTGATGCCGGGCAAGGTCGTGGTGATCGGAGGCGGCGTGGTCGGCTTCAACGCGGCGCAGATGGCCGCCGGGCTGGGGGCGGACGTCACCATCCTCGACCGCGATCCCGAGGTGCTGGAAAAGGTCGGCACCCATTTCGAGGCCCGCGCGAGCACCCGCTTCTCCAACTACGCCAACCTCTATGACGCGGTGACGCAGGCCGACCTCGTCATCGGCGCGGTGCTGATCCCCGGGGCCGCGGCGCCCAAGCTGGTGACGCGCGAGATGCTGAAGGACATGAACAAGGGAGCGGTGCTGGTCGACGTGGCGATCGACCAGGGCGGCTGCTTCGAAACCTCGAAGCCCACCACCCACGCCGAGCCGACCTATGTGGTCGACGGTATCGTCCACTACTGCGTCGCCAACATGCCCGGCGCCGTGGCGCGCACCAGCACCTATGCCCTCAACAACGTGACGCTGCCCCATGCTTTGCGGATCGCCGACCTCGGGTGGAAGGAAGCCCTCAAGCGCGACCCGCACCTGGCGGCGGGGCTGAATGTCCACGCGGGCGCGGTGACGTATGACGCCGTGGCGCGCGAGTTAGGGTATGAGTATCGCGCGGTGGGGGATGTGTTGGGGGTTTGAGCGGTGCGGCAGCCTCCGACCTGTTGTGGCGGATTTTTCTTCGACCTTCTAAAAACACAGTTAACTACCGAAACTCAATTTTTCCTTTTCTCCCGACCATTCAAGAGGTAAATTTAATTGAATGACGCTGCGAACAGTTGACAGCGCGATGGGAGGGATTTGTGGTTAAGAAAAGGTTGCTCGCTAATTTGGGCTACTACCTGATAGTACTGGCATTCTTGGTTTACGGCGGATTTAGGATGTTCGGGGGAGTGCAAGCCGTCGGGCAAGTCAATGGCTGGACAGACACCGAGATTGGGATTGCTATCGTTGATGCTCTAACGCCCGGCTTCCCAGCCCTTTCGAAGCGAGCAATCATACCCCTTACAATGTCGACCTATTTGGGTTGGAGTGCAGTCATGGGCGTGGTCCTGACGTTTGGCTCCCTTCTCGCCCTTTTTAAACTGCGTTCTGGGTACTGGCTTATGGCCACATATTTCATGCTCTTCGGCGTGATGTTCATCAACTACTTAGTTTTCAATATTAAGGTCGGACACCTTGTGGCGGGACTTGCGCTTTTTGGCATAATGCTGCGATTATCGAATGTGCATTCGCCTTTCAGGAGGGTGCAATCCAGACCTGCCGCTTAAACCGTGCGTTCTTGAGAAACTCGAACAGCGACAGAAAGCGTCCCAGGGGCTTCCCATCCCATTGCGGACGTCGAGACTACCCCAAAAACGGCCCCGCCACGGCTTCCGTGATACGCGCCGGCCTTCCGCTTTCGCGGTCGATCATCGCCCAGGTCGAGCGCACCGCCACCAGCACCTTGCCCCCGTCATCGCGGAAGTCGACGCAGCGGTCGAAGCGGGCGCCGCGGGGCGGGTCGGGGATCCAGGTGCGCGCCGTTACCGTCTCGCCCGGGCCGACATTGCCGCGATAGTCGATCTCGTGCCGGACCACGACCCAGATGTAGCGATCGACCACCGCCGGGTCCGCCACCGCGCGCCAGTGGGCGGTGGCGATGTCCTGCACCCAGCGGACCCATTCGGCATTGTTGACATGGCCGAGCTCGTCGATGTGCCCGGCTGTGGCGGTGAAGGTCTGCGTGAAGTCTGCGCTCACTCCGTCATGCCCATCTGCCACAGGATGAAGGCGTATTCCTCCGCCGTTTCGTAGAGCGAGGCGAAGCGGCCCGACTTGCCGCCGTGCCCGGCGCCCATGTTGGTCTTGAGGAGCAGTTCGTTCCTGTCGGTCTTCATGTCGCGCAGCTTGGCGACCCACTTGGCCGGCTCCCAATAGGTGACGCGCGGATCGGTCAGGCCGGCGAGCGCCAGAATTGGCGGATAGGCAAGCGCTGCCACATTGTCATAGGGCGAATAGGCGGCGATGGTCCGGTAGTCGTCTTCCGAAGCGATGGGATTGCCCCATTCACACC
>NZ_JBHWMI010000097.1:0-13170 GCF_043423005.1 Qipengyuania sp.
GCGCGAGGACGAGGCGATCCACGGCGTGTGGCAGGGAACGGCCAATCTTTACCCAACCCTGCTGGAAAACGAAGATTATGCCAGCATCGTGACGGATCGCCATTTCGACCGACTGCAAGGCCTTGTCCAGGATGCCCGCGACAAGGGGGCGGAAGTGATCGAGGTTAACCCCGGTGACGAATCTTTTGGCAATACCAATTCGCGCAAGATGCCGCTGACCATCTTGCGCAACGTCACCGAAGACATGAAGGCGATGCAGGAAGAGATTTTCGGGCCGGTCCTGCCGATCAAGACTTATCAGAGGATCGACGATGCGATTGATTACATCAACGCACACGATCGCCCGCTTGGCCTTTATTATTTCGGCGACGATGCGGCCGAACGCGAAAAGGTCCTGACCCGCACGATCAGCGGCGGGGTCACGGTCAATGATGTAATCTTCCATGTCTCGATGGACGATCTGCCGTTTGGAGGCGTCGGGCCTTCGGGAATGGGCAGCTATCACGGGGTCGAAGGCTTTCGCGAATTCAGCCACGCGCGCAGCGTTTATACCCAGGCAAAGGTCGACGTGGCCAAGCTTGGCGGTCTGAAGCCCCCCTACAAACGCAAGGCATGACCTTCGACCTCGTCAATCGCCGCCTGCATCACCGGTGACATCCCATCCGGGCGAGGCGTCGTCCCTGCGCCGACCCGCCAGCTACGCCATACCGACAGGATCGAGATGAGAAAGTCGCTCGCCGAAAGCCGGGGTCTGTTGTGGCAGTTGCTGCTGTCGGGAATGATGAAAGGCGGCGGTGGCCTGCTGACCTTCGTCTGCTTCATCTTCATTGCGCGATCCGCCGCGGTTGACGAGTATGGCTTGTTCTCCATCGCGTTTTCCTCCGCCAGCCTGCTGTGCTATGTCATGGTCGGCGGGCAGCACACGGCGATCCTCAAGTTCTATCCGCGCGTGAATGATCCAGGTCCGATTTCGCCGGCGGGGAAGTCGGTAATCCTGCGCTCGCTGCGTATCCTCGGCCGCCTGACGCTGGCGACCTCGGCCATCATACTTGGCGGTTGGTTCGTGGCACGTTGGGCGGGGCCGCCGATGACAAGCGGCGCGACCTTTTCACTGGTCGCGTTCACTCTATTCCTCAGCGCGCTCCTCGGTCTTGCCGAGTTCTTCTCCAGCCTCTTTCGCGCCCGGGGGCAGACGCTGGCGGGGCTGTGGCCGCGGGATCTCCTCTGGCGGCTGCTGATGATTGCCGTCTTCGGGCTGATCCTGTGGCTGAATGCACCGGGCAAGCTTCGGGCAAATCTGTTTACCGCGGGAGAACTCGCCGGCATCGTTGCCGGTCTGCTCGCCGCAGCCCTGAGCATCCAGGTCGCAAGACTGGCGCGCGACATGAGCAAGGTCGAAAAGGCCCGCGATCCATTTCCCGGGCACCTCGGAGCCGACATGCAGCGATCGTTCCGCTCGTTCTGGGCGCTTGGCTTCCTGTGGCCGGCGCGAGGACAGTTGGGTACGATCATCGTCGGTCTGATGATCAATCCGGCCGCAGCCGGCGCGTTCTTTTCGGCGCAGCGTCTCGCTGCGGTCTTGCTGATGGTATCGGTTGCCATCAATACGGCGGTCGGTCCGGAGATTTCGCGCGCTCTTGCCGCTAACGATTTGCACAAGGCAAAGCGGGTTTTCATGACCGGTTCGCTCGTCGCCGGATCGGCCAGCGCGGCATTCATGCTTCTGCTCGTGGCAGTGGGGGATGATCTCCTGGCGTTGTTCGATCCGTCCTACCGTTCCTTCACGCCAGTGTTGCTGATGTTCGCCATTGGCCAGGCAGTGTTCAATGCCTGCGGTCCGCTCGGGGTCTTTCTGACCCTTGCCGAGCGTGAACGGACGGTGCTGCTCGCCGGGGTCGTCGCGACGATTGCCACACTGGTAGGCGTAGTTATTCTGACCCGCCTCTATGGTCCGATCGGGGCAGCAACAGCGATTGCCGGCGTTACGGTGCTGCTGAACCTCTATCTTGCGACGGTGGCATGGTCGGTCTTTCGCGGTTCCAAACGAAAGGCTGAGGGGGACGGGGTATGACAGACCGTCCATTCTTTTCGATCGTCATCCCGGTTTACAACCGCGCAGAAGTCGTTGCCGAGGCGGTGCGGTCATGCGTTGCCCAGACGTTCCGCGATTTCGAGATCGTCGTGGTCGATGACGGCTCTGCCGATCCGAGACGGCTCGCCCAGACGCTGGAACCGTTTGCAGATTTACCTCTGCGCCTCGTTCGGCAGGACAATGCTGGCGCCGCTGTCGCCCGAAATACGGGGATCGATACGGCGCAGGGCCGCTACGTCGCGTTTCTCGACAGCGACGACCGTTTCTTGCCGCACAAGCTCGAGCGGTTCCACGCGGCTATCGGTGGAAGGGCGAGTTATGCCGGTTTCGCGCCTGCCTTGGTCGATCGCGGGCTGGCGCGCCAGGTGATACGTCCGGCAGAGCGCCTTCGACCGGGTGAGGATCTTGGCAGCTATTTCTATGCTCGCAACCAGATGGTGCAAACCTCGATGCTGGTGGTCGACCGCGATACCGCGGCTGCCGTCCGCTTCCAGCGGGAGATCAAGGTCGGCGAAGACCTCGATTTCTGCCTCGCGGTCGATGCAAGGGGGCTGCGCTGGGAGATGCTGGACGAGCCTCTGTCGATCTGGACCGATACCCCGAGCGACGGGCGATCTTCCCAATACCGCGGATCGCTGAGCCAGGAATACCGCAGCTACCGGACCTGGCAGAACCTTTCGCCCCGCGCGCGGCATGCCTACGAGGGAACCGTCGGGGCTTTCCACACCGCCTCTCATCGGCCGCTCAAGGCCTTGGGAATGCTGGCCAGGGGGCCGCTCCTTGGCGGCGTGCCGCTGAAAGTTGCCGGGCGCCAGTTCCTGCGGTGCTTCCTGCCGCGCAAAACCTATCACCGGATCGTCGCTTCGGTGATCGGCAAGAGGGGCGGGAAAGCCTTGTAGCTACAGGCTTACGCGCCCTTGCGTGGCGCGCGCGACGGGCCTAGACGCCAGCCGCAGACGCCCCCCAAACTGGAATCGCTCGTGGTCGATCTCGGACAATATCTGCCCATCCTTATTTTCCTCTTCATCGCCGCGGCGTTGTCGGCGGCGTTTGTTTTCCTTCCGATGGGCGTTTCGCGGCTGACCGGTAGCCACAGCCCCAATGCCGAAAAGCTGTCGGAATACGAGTGCGGCTTTCCCGCCTTTGAAGATCCGCGCAGCCAGTTCGACGTGCGCTTCTACCTCGTCGCGATCCTGTTCATCATCTTCGATCTCGAAGCGGCGTTTCTGTTCCCGTGGGCGGTAAGCCTCGACTTCACCGGATGGCCGGGCTGGATCACGATGATGGTCTTTCTTGGCGAACTCGTGATCGGCTTCGCCTATGCGTGGAAAGTCGGCGCGCTGGAGTGGGAGTAACCCGATGAGCGGTCAGATGACGACGACCGGCGGCGGACACGATCCGCGCCTGGTCCCCGCAGCGCAGCCGGGCGAAGTGCGGCGGCCCGATCAGGACTATTTCAACGCGCTCCAGACCGAGGTCGACAACAAGGGTTTCCTCGTCACCAGCACCGAGGAACTGTTTCAGTGGGCGCGGACGGGCAGCCTGTGGTGGATGACCTTCGGTCTCGCTTGCTGTGCGGTGGAGATGATCCACGTGAATATGCCGCGTTACGATATGGAGCGCTTCGGCGTGGCGCCGCGGGCCAGTCCGCGCCAGTCGGACGTGATGATCGTGGCCGGCACGCTGTGCAACAAGATGGCGCCGGCGCTGCGTAAGGTCTACGACCAGATGTCGGAGCCCAAGTATGTCATCTCGATGGGCAGCTGCGCCAATGGTGGCGGCTATTACCATTACAGCTACAGCGTGGTGCGGGGCTGCGATCGGATCGTGCCAGTGGACATCTATGTTCCCGGTTGCCCGCCCACGGCCGAGGCGCTGCTCTATGGCGTGATGCAGTTGCAGCGCAAGATCCGCCGCATCGGCACAATTCAACGGTGAGGCACGGGCGATGACGACATTGCATTCCGCACCGCGCTACACACGGATCGAAGGTCTCGCCGAAACGCTGTCGACAGCTATCGGAGCTTCCCTGATCGAAGCGCATGACGAGCATGGCGATCTTATCCTGCGCGTCGAGCGGGATGCGATCGCTGATGTCCTTCGTCTGCTGCGGGACGAGCACGACTATCAGCAGCTGATGGAGATCGCCGGCGCCGACTATCCTGACCGTGAGGAACGGTTCGAGGTGGTCTACATGTTGCTGTCCGTCACCAGGAACAGCCGCGTAATGGTCAAGGTGCGCGCGGCGGAGGATACTCCTGTTCCGACCGTGACCCACATCTGGCCCAATGCCGGGTGGCTCGAACGCGAGGTGTTCGACATGTACGGGGTGCTGTTCGCCGGCAATACCGATCTGCGCCGTATTCTTACCGATTACGGGTTCGAGGGTCACCCCTTCCGCAAGGACTTCCCGCTCACCGGATATGTTGAACTGCGCTATTCCGAAGAGGAAAAGCGCGTCGTTTACGAACCGGTCGAGCTGGCGCAGGATTTGCGGCAGTTCGATTTCCTGTCCCCGTGGGAGGGAGCGGAATACGTGCTTCCGGGCGACGAAAAGGCGGCTGCCGCCCCTGCGACCCCGCCTGTCGACGAGCCCAAGGTGACGCCCACGCCGGCTGCGACCGGGGCCGGGGCGAAGGCAGACGCCAAGGCTGCCGAGCCTGTCAGCGAAGGTGGGCCAACAACGGAGGAAAAGGGGAACGACGAACCCCAGGCTCCCGAGCCGACCGAAAGCCGCCCCGATCGTGCGCCGCGCGAGGGCACGGCAAAGGATACCTCGGCCGCAACCGAACCCAAGGGCGGCGACGCATGAGCGGCCGGGCAGTGGCCATACTGGGCGGGGCTGCTCTGGCGGCCTGCTCGCAAGGCAACGCCGGCGAGCAGGAAAGCGCCGATGCCTTCGCCGCACGGATCAGCGGTGATGCCGGACCGGGCAAGGCATTGCGCGATCCTTCGCAGAGTGTGCAAGGACGGGCGAAGGGTTCCGAGCGAGCGACCCTCGGCCAGGCGCGAATAGCGCCGCTTCAGCAACTCGGCGATATCTCTGGGGTCGATCTGGGACCCAGGGACGGCGGCTGCACGTTCGTCGATGGCGAGCATGCCATGCTGACGGCAGCCGCGATGCGCGACAAGGGGGTGCCGGGTAAGGGTATCATCCGGACTGGTAACCGGCTGACCGTGCTTGACAGCGGACCCGGCGGGCTTGACCGCTTGCGAGGCGGGAGCACGTTTTCGGGCGAGGGCCTCACCGCCGTGGTGCAGCCCGCAGGCAAAGGCGGCGCCACGCGATCTGCAACCCTGACCATCGCCAATGTCGCAGGCGCGCGGCAGACATATTCCGGCAATTGGATCTGCGCATGAGCCACGGTATGCACATCGAACAGTCGCCCACCACCGGCGACGAGGTCATCACCAACTACACGATCAATTTCGGTCCGCAGCACCCTGCGGCCCACGGCGTGCTGCGCATGGTCATGGAACTCGACGGCGAGATCATCGAACGGGTCGACCCGCATGTCGGCCTGCTCCACCGCGGCACCGAGAAGCTGATCGAACACAAGACCTACCTCCAGGCGCTGCCCTATTTCGACCGCCTCGATTACTGCAGCCCACTGTGCATGGAGCACAGCTATGTCCTGGCGATCGAGAAGCTGCTCAACATCGAGGTTCCGATCCGGGCGCAGTACCTGCGGGTGCTGTTTGCCGAGCTGACCCGCATCTGCAACCACATGCTCAATATCGGCAGCCACGTGATGGACGTCGGCGCGATGACGCCCAACCTGTGGGTGTTCGAGCTGCGCGAAGACTGCATGAACTTCTTCGAGCGGATGAGCGGTGCGCGCATGCACCACGCCTGGTTGCGTCCGGGCGGGGTACATCAGGATGTGCCGGAAAAGCTGCTGGTGGATATCGGCGAATGGCTCGACACCCGCCTGCCCGAACTTTTCGGCGATGCGATGAGCCTCGTCATGGACAACCGTATCTTCAAGCAGCGCAACGTCGATATCGCGGTGGTCAGCAAGGCCGATGCACTGGCGTGGGGTTTTTCCGGCCCGATGATCCGCGCGGCCGGGATCCCGTGGGATCTGCGCAAGAGCCAGCCCTACGATGTCTATGACCGGATGCAGTTCGACATTCCGGTCGGCACCAATTCCGATTGCTACGACCGCTTCATGGTGCGCGTCAAAGAGGTCTACGAGAGCAAGCGGATCATCAAGCAATGCCTCGCCGAAATGCCTTCGGGCCCGGTGGCGAGCGACGACCGCAAGGTGGTCCCGCCCAAGCGCGCCGAGATGAAGCAGTCGATGGAAGCGCTGATCCACCACTTCAAGCTTTACACCGAAGGCTTCCACGTGCCCGCGGGCGAGGTCTACGTCGCGACCGAAAGCCCCAAGGGCGAGTTCGGCGTCTATCTGGTGAGCGACGGCAGCAACAAGCCCTACCGTTGCAAGATCCGCCCCACCGCCTTCAGCCATCTGCAGGCGATGGACTTCATGTGCCGCGGCCACATGCTGCCTGACGCGACCGCCATTCTCGGCGCGATCGACGTGGTGTTCGGGGAGTGTGATCGGTGAGTGGCGTTGATATGCTTACGCGATTAGTTGATCGCGAAATGGAATTTTGCGGTAAGCCCGTCATTTCGATGCTTGTCGGTGCGATACCCATAATTTTGCTCGATCCATTGTTTGATGGTTCTCCGTCTGCCGCGCCCGCCGAATATCTTTACCCGGCGCTCGGACTGACTGGTGTCTGTGAAGCCGTTGTTGTGTGGCTCTACGTGAAGTTTGAGATCAAGAAATGGCGGGAGCTTCGTGCGCTCGGAGCTGCCGAAGAAGAGGCGGCAAAGCGCAATGGCTGACCGTACCCCCGCTCCTGACACGCCCGAACTGCGCGCTCGTTGGAGCGCGTTCGCATGGACCCCGGAGAACAAGAAAACCGCCGACTGGCACGTCGCCAAATATCCCGACGGGCGTCAGCGCTCGGCGGTGATGGCGCTGCTCGACTTGGCGCAACGGCAGGTCGGTGAAGAAACGAACACGCAAGGCTGGCTGCCGCTGCCGGTGATCGAATACGTCGCTGCCTATCTCGCCATGCCGGTGATCCGGGTGCTCGAGGTCGCCTCGTTCTATTTCATGTACAATCTGCGCCCGGTGGGCCGCTTCCACGTGCAGGTCTGCGGGACGACGCCCTGTATGCTGCGCGGCTCGGACGCTTTGTTTGAGACCTGCGCCAAGCGCGGCATGGCCAAGGGGCACACCACCGATGACGGGCTGTGGACGCTTACCGAGGTCGAATGCATGGGCAATTGCGCAACCGCCCCGATGGCCCAGATCAATGACGACAATTACGAGGACCTGACGCCCGAACGGCTCGACGCGATCCTCGACGCGCTGGCAGCCGGGCAGCGGCCCAAGACCGGGACTCAGGAACCCGGACGCCACACCAGCGAACCGGTGGGCGGGCCGACCACGCTCACCGAAATGGTCGAAGCCAATCACGATTATCGAGGCGAATGGTGATGGACAGCTCGATCGTCACCATCATCCTTGCGCTCATCGCGGTGTTCATCGCGTGGAAGGTTCTGAAGGGCGTGGTCAAGACCGTGGTGCTCGTCGGCATCCTGATCGTCGCGGCGATGGTCGTCTTCGGCGGAGGGCTCGGCTGATGCTTGCTGACAAGGACCGCATCTTCACCAACCTCTACGGCTATCAGGACTGGGGCCTGAAGGCGGCGCAGGCGCGTGGGGACTGGGACGATACGAAGGCGCTGCTCGCCAGGGGGCAGGATGCGATCATCGAGGAGATCAAGGCCAGCGGTCTGCGCGGGCGCGGCGGGGCGGGCTTTCCGACGGGCCTCAAATGGTCGTTCATGCCCAAGGAGAGCAAGGACGGCCGGCCGAGCTTCCTCGTCATCAATGCCGACGAGAGCGAGCCGGGCAGTTGCAAGGACCGCGAGATCATCCGCCACGATCCGCACAAGCTGATCGAAGGCGCGCTGGTGGCCGGCTTCGCCATGCGCGCGCGGGCGGCCTACATCTACATTCGCGGCGAATACATCCGCGAGGCCGAGACGCTGCAGAAGGCGATCGACCAGGCCTATGATGCGGGCCTGATCGGCAAGAATGCCGCGCAATCGGGCTACGATTTCGACGTCTTCCTCCACCGCGGTGCAGGCGCCTACATCTGCGGCGAAGAAACCGCGATGATCGAGAGCCTGGAAGGCAAGAAAGGGCAGCCGCGCCTCAAACCGCCCTTTCCCGCCGGCGCGGGGCTCTATGGCTGTCCGACGACGGTCAACAACGTCGAAAGCATCGCGGTCACGCCGACGATTTTGCGCCGCGGCGCTGCATGGTTCGCCAGCTTCGGGCGGGAGAACAACAAGGGCACGAAGCTCTTTCAGATCAGCGGCCATGTGGAACGGCCGTGCGTCGTCGAGGAAGCGCTCTCGATCCCGTTCGGCGAACTGATCGAAAAGCATTGCGGCGGCATCCGTGGCGGGCGAGACAACCTTCTGGCGGTAATCCCGGGCGGCTCGTCGGTGCCGCTGGTTCCGGCGGATCAGATCTGGGACGCGCCGATGGATTTCGACGGGCTGAAGGAGCTCGGCAGCGGTCTCGGCACCGCCGGCGTCATCGTGATGGACAAGTCGACCGATATCGTCCGTGCGATCAGCCGGATCAGCTATTTCTACAAGCATGAAAGCTGCGGTCAGTGCACCCCTTGCCGCGAAGGCACTGGCTGGATGTGGCGGATGATGGAGCGTCTGCGCACCGGCGATGCCGCAATCGAGGAGATCGACATGCTCCAGCAGGTCACCAAGCAGGTCGAAGGGCACACGATCTGCGCGCTTGGCGATGCGGCGGCATGGCCGATCCAGGGCCTGATCCGTCATTTCCGCCCGGAACTCGAGCGGCGGATCGCCGAACACAACGCACAGTTCGCGGAGGCAGCGGAATGAGATTTGCGTCCTGTCTTGTGGCGTCGGCACTCTTGGTTTCCAGCTTTCCGGCCTCGGCTCAGCTTTCTCCGGGCACATCGGGCTTTTCGAGCGCGCCGGTATCGGCCTCGGAAGCCGAGTACTGGAGCATGGTCCGCACCCTTGGCGGCTGCCTGGCAGACAGCAAGCGGGCGCAATCGGAGGCTTTCCTCGCCACCGCCAGCGGGACGCCCGAGGAAAGTGCCGCTTTCGCGCCGCTGTTCCACCGCAAGAGCAACCGTTGCATGGGCAATTTCGTCCGCGCGAGCATCGTCCGGGCGCACATTCGCGGATCGATTGCCGAAGGATTGTTCGAGCAGATGGACGAAACGCAGCGAGCGCAGGGCCTTGCCATGCCCATCGCCGAGCCGGAAAGCATCCGCTCCCTGCACGATTTCGCCCGCTGCTATGTCTCACGGCAACAAGCCGATGCGGTCGCGCTGCTCAGCGAAACCAAGTTGGCCAGCAAGGGCGAGAGCGAGGCGATCCGCCAGATGTCGGCTGATTTTTCGGAGTGCTTTCCGGCGGACCGCGAAGTGACGATCGTGCCGATCGATATCCGCATGGCGATCGCGGAACAATTGTACCATGCCGCCCGGCGGCCTGTTCAAACCCAGGTGGTAAACTGATGCCCAAGGTCACGGTAGACGGCGAGCAGATCGAAGTGCCGGACGGCGCCACCGTGCTGCAGGCCTGCGAGTTGGCGGGCAAGGAGATCCCGCGCTTCTGCTATCACGAACGGCTGAGCATTGCCGGCAATTGCCGCATGTGCCTGGTCGAGGTAAAGCCAGGGCCGCCCAAGCCGCAGGCGAGCTGCGCGCTTCCGGCGACCGAGGGGCAGGAAATCCGCACCGACACGCTGATGGTCAAGACCGCGCGCGAAGGAGTGATGGAGTTCCTCCTCATCAACCATCCGCTCGATTGCCCGATCTGCGACCAGGGGGGCGAATGCGACTTGCAGGACCAGTCGGTCGCCTACGGCCGGGGCGGTTCGCGTTATACCGAGAACAAGCGCGCGGTGACCGAGAAATACATGGGTCCGCTGATCAAGACGGTCATGACCCGCTGCATTCACTGCACGCGCTGCGTCCGCTTTTCCGAGGAAATCGCGGGGGTGGACGAGATCGGCGCGCTGTATCGCGGCGAGGACATGCAGATAACCACCTATCTGGAACATGCAGTCAAGCATGAACTCAGCGCGAATGTGATCGATCTGTGTCCGGTCGGCGCTCTCACCAGTCGCCCCTATGCCTTCGAGGCCCGGCCATGGGAACTGAAGAAGACTCTCAGTATCGACGTCTCGGATGCGGTCGGCTCGAACATCCGGCTCGACAGCCGGGGACGCGAAGTCATGCGCGCGCTTCCCCGGATCAACGATGACGTCAACGAAGAGTGGCTGAGCGACAAGGGCCGCTACCAGGTTGATGGGCTGGGCAAGCGGCGGCTCGACCGGGTCTTCATCCGCGAGGATGGTAAGCTACGGCCGGGTACCTGGGACGAGGCCTTCGCACAGGTCGCAGCCCGTCTGAAGGATGACAGGGCGTCCATCGCTGCTGTCGCCGGCGATCTGCTCGATTGCGAGACGATGTTTGCCGCCAAGGCCTTGCTACGCGCCTGCGGCTCGTCGCTGGTCGAGGGTCGGCAGACGGGGATGGATTACGACGTCTCCAATCTGGCGGCGGTCAATTTTAACTCGACGCTTGCTGGCATCGAGACCGCCGACGCCATTCTCATCGTCGGGAGCCACGTCCGCTGGGAGGCGCCGCTGATCAATGTGCGGCTGCGCAAGGCGGCGAAACGCGGGGCGCGGATTTTCATCGTCGGTCCGCAATGGGAAACGACGTTCGCCGCCGAGTCCCTCGGCACCGATCTCGGCGTCCTCGACGATCTTCCCGGTCACGTCGACCAGGCTTTCGCAAGTGCCGAGCGACCGGCTATCATCGTCGGCGCGGCGGGACTCGCCAGCGGGGCGCTTGCTGGCGGGCTTGCCTTCGCCACCCGGTTCGGGCTCGTGCGCGAAGGATGGAACGGCTTCAACGTCCTCCACCTCGCGGCGGCGCGCATGGGCGGGCTGATGCTGGGCTTCGCGCAGAAGGGAGGCATGGCCGACCTCGTGACAGCGCAACCGAATGTCCTGCTCGCGCTCGGCGCGGACGAGATGGATTACGCCCCGTTCAGCGGCAGCCTCAAGGTCTATATCGGGCACCACGGCGACAAGGGCGCGCATAGTGCCGACATCGTCCTTCCCGGCGCCAGTTTTGCTGAGAAGGACGGAACCTTCGTCAACACTGAGGGACGGGTGCAATATGCCGAAAAGGCGGTCTTCCCGCCCGGCGATGCCCGTGAGGACTGGACGATTCTACGCGCACTTGCCGACGCGCTCCAGGTCGATGTCGGCTTCGACAGCTTCGCACAATTGCAGGCGGCGATGATCGCGGAAGTCCCGGCTTTGGGAGAGGAGGGTCTCGCTTCGCTGGGTTATCTGCCCGAGGCGGGCAATGCTCCCCCGGCGCAAGGGGTGATCTCAAGCTATCCGATCCGCGACTTCTACCTTACCAATGCCATCGCCCGGGCAAGCGCGGTGATGCAAGACTGTTCTGCTGAACTGCTGCACGGCGGCGATCTTCGGGAGGCCGCGGAATGACCGAGTTTTTCCAGTCGCTTGGCCTCAGCTTCGAGGCGGCCTGGGGGTTGGCGACCATCGCCGGCATCCTGTTGATCGCATTGCCGCTGATGCTCGCCGTGGCCATGATCATCTACGTCGATCGCAAGGTCTGGGCTGCGATCAATCTTCGCCGCGGGCCGAACGTCGTCGGTCCTTTCGGTCTGCTGCAGAGTTTTGCCGACGGGTTGAAGGTGTTCCTGCAGGAAACCATCGTTCCCAGCGCCGCGAACAAGGGCATCTTCCTGCTCGGACCGATCGTCACGTTCACCGTGGCGCTGGCGGCATGGGCGGTCATCCCGTTCAGCGCGACTGCAGTGCTGGCCGATATCAACGTCGGCCTTCTCTACATCCTCGCGATCAGTTCGCTGTCGGTCTACGGCATCGTCATGGCCGGGTGGGCCTCCAACTCGAAATACCCGTTCTTTTCCGCCATGCGTGCGGCAGCCCAGATGATCTCCTATGAAGTCGCGATCGGCTTCATCCTTGTATGCGTCGTGCTTTATGCCGGTTCATTCAATCTGAACGAGATCGTGATGAGCCAGGTCGGCCACGGCTTCGGCATCGTCAACGCCTATGCCTTCAACCTGCTGCTGTTCCCGATGTGGGTGATGTTCTTCATCTCGAGCCTTGCCGAAACCCAGCGCGTTCCGTTCGACCTGACCGAGGCGGAAAGCGAGCTGGTCGCCGGCTATCAGACCGAATATTCGAGCATGAGCTTCGCGCTCTTCTGGCTCGGAGAATATGCCAACATCCTGCTGATGTGCAGTCTCAACACGCTGCTGTTCTTCGGTGGCTGGTTGCCGCCTCTCAATATCGACCTGATCCCGGGTTTCGACATTCCCGGCATCGTCTGGTTCCTGCTCAAGACCTTCTTTTTCTTCTTCATGTTCAGCTGGGTCATGGCGACCGTCCCGCGTTATCGCTACGATCAGCTGATGCGCCTGGGGTGGAAGGTCTTCCTGCCGATCAGCCTGCTGTTCGTCGTTCTCATTTCCGGTTGGCTGATGGCCACGGGTCATTTCGGAGCCGCGACATGAGCGTCGCACACCTCATCAAGTCTTTTACCTTGTGGGAAATCGTCCGCGCGCACGCGCTGACGCTGAAATATTTCTTCAAGCCCAAGGTGACGATCAATTACCCGTTCGAAAAGAACCCGCTTTCACCGCGGTTCCGGGGCGAGCACGCGCTGCGCCGCTACCCCAATGGCGAAGAACGATGCATCGCCTGCAAGCTGTGCGAGGCAGTGTGCCCGGCGCAGGCCATAACCATCGAATCCGAACCGCGCGAAGACGGCAGCCGGCGCACCACGCGCTACGATATCGACATGACCAAGTGTATCTACTGCGGTTTCTGCCAGGAGAGTTGTCCCGTGGATGCGATTGTGGAGGGACCCAATGCGGAGTATGCGACGGAGACGAGGGAGGAGTTGTTGTACCAA
>NZ_JBHWMI010000003.1:0-29423 GCF_043423005.1 Qipengyuania sp.
GGCCGAGATCGGGGCAGGATCAAGCGGCAAACCGTATCGGGGGCATGCCCCCGATACGGTTGTTGCCATCACGCCCAATGACGGGCATCAAAACGGCCCAAGGCTCTACTCGTAGCTGGTAGAAACTTCGGGCTCAGACCAGCTTCAGCGACGGTCGGCAGTTCACCCGTCCCATTTCCCTAACCAGAAGCGAGACAGATTTGAGACGCCGAAACTGTCTCATGTGGGTTCGTTTTCCTTGACGAAACACAGTTCTGTGCAACGGTCTTAGAGCCATACGAGACGGTTGGAGAGAGCATGGGCAAGACGTTGGGTTACGCGCGCATCAGCACGAATGAGGGTCAGGACATCCAGAGCCAGAAGGCTAGGCTCGAAGAACTTGGCGCGGTCGTAGTCTTCCATGATGTCGGCAATGGCTCTTCCCTCAACGGTCGTGACCAACTTGAAGCTGTCCTTCGCCTGCTCGAACCCGAAGACGAGCTTCTGGCGCTTCATCCCGACCGTCTTGCCCGCGACACTGGCGACCTGCTGACCATCGCCAAACGCGTTGTCGAGAAGAAGGCCATCCTGCGTATCCACGACCCCGCCATCAGCTTCGATGGCAGCGACCTTATGGGCGAAGTCCTGCTAACCGTGTTTGGTCTTGTGGGGTCCATCGAAAAGCACTTCATCAAGGCTCGGCAACGTCGTGGGATTGAAGCCGCGAAATTGCGGAATGCCTACAAGGGCCGTCCCGCGACCATCGACCCCGATGAGGTCAAAGCCCTTCGAGCAAAGGGCATGGGGGCCTCTGCAATCGCCCGTGAGATGAACATCGGTCGTGCCAGCGTCTATCGAGCACTGGCAGCGTGAAGGGCACCAGAACGGCTCTACGGCCATCCCAGCACCATCGTCTTCGTCATGAAGCACCTCAACATCGTTGACGGAACGATGAACTGTGCCACGCTCGAAGAATGACCAAACCCACCGTTGCCGAAAACGCCGATGCCATCGTCACCATCACCATGACCGAAACCGCCGCTGGCAATGAAACGGATGGTCACGATGACGATGACCAACGTTGGGCGGAGGCCGTCATTACCAGCCTGCCATCACGCTCACGCGAAGCACGAAAGGCGTTGGTAAAGGCTCTGTGGGACGGTGAGGGTTCGATGCCTCTTCTGGGACTCGAACTGACCGACGTTGAAAACAAAGCGGAAAATGCTGGTCTGGATGGAGAATCGACCCACGGAAACTCGCACCTTCCTCTTCTGGGCACCATTTTAATGCACATAAAGATCCGCCGGCCGTTCTCTCGGCGGCCGGCGGTTGCGCCTATGGGCGGGCTCAGTACTTGTACGATTGCCCGCCGTCGATGGTGATGACTGCGCCGTTGACGAAGCCGGCTTCGCCCGAGAGCAGGAACGCGACCAGCGCCGCCACCTCTTCGGGCTTGCCGAAGCGCTTCATCGGGTTGGGCTCGACGAACTCCTTGCCGACCTCTTCCCAGTTGTCGCCGCCCATCTGGCGCAGCGAGCCTTCGACCATCGGGGTCATGATCGCGCCGGGGGCGATGGCGTTGATCTGCACGCCGTACTGCCCGTACTCGATTGCGCTGTTGCGCGTCAGGCCGACGACGCCGTGCTTGCTGGCGGCATAGCCCGACTGGTTGCCCACGCCGCGGATCCCGCCGACCGAGGCGGTGTTGACGATCGAGCCGCTGCCCTGGTCTCGCATCACCTTCAGAACTTCGGCCATGCCGTAGAAAACGCCGTTGAGGTTGATGCCGACGACCTTGGCGAACTCGTCGTTGCCGAAGTCCTCGGTCAGGTTCTGCTTGCCCTCGATCCCGGCATTGTTGAAGAAGCCGTCGATCCGGCCGAAGCGGTCCATCGTCTGCTTGACGTAGGCACGCACCTTGTCGGGGTCCGAGACGTCTGCGGCAACGGTCAGCACTTCGGTGCCTTCGGGCAATTCGGCCGCCGCCTTTGTAAGACTGTCTTCCTTGAGGTCGACGAGAACGACGCGGGCACCTTCCTCGGCCAGGCGATGCGCCGCGGCAAGACCGAGGCCCGATGCCCCGCCGGTGATGATGACGACCTTGTCGATAAAGCGTTTCATGTCAGTTCCTTTCATTCTTCGGTGATTGATGGTCAGATGTTGGTCTGTTCGGCCGGTACGTTCGTCGGCAGGGTCGCGGCACCGTCGGCTTCGGTGCAGGTCAGCGCTTCGGCGTCGAGCCCGAAACACGTCATCGAGAGCGAGCCCATCGAATAGCCCCGCACCAGGGGGTCGAGCGCTGCCCCGCGCGCCGTCGCCATGCCGGCGAGATAAAGCAGCGGCACGAAGTGATCCGGTGTCGGGACCGCCGCGGCATAATCGGGGTGATCGAGAAGGCGCAGGATGCCCCCGGGATCGCGCGCCAGCTGCGCCGCCGCCGCATCGTCGAACCGTTCGGCCCAGTCGAAGGCGGCATCGGGCTCGTTCCAGCGAACGGCGCGCAGATTATGGACGACATTGCCGCTGGCCAGAACCATCACCCCGCGATCCTGCAAGGCGGCAAGCCGCGCCCCGAGTTCGACATGATATTCGAGCGGCTTCAGCGCATTGATCGATAGCTGGAGCACGGGGATATCGGCGCCGGGGTAAAGGTGGGCAAGCACCGACCACGTCCCATGATCGAGCCCCCATTGATCCCGGTCGAGCCCGACCCATTCGGGTTTGACCAGTTCGACGATCTCGCGTGCCAGATCGGGATCGCCCGGCGCCGGATATTCGAAATCGAACAACTCCTGCGGGAAGCCGTAGAAATCGTGGATCGTTCGCGGACGGGCCATCGCGGTGATGGCGGTCGCACCGAAATACCAGTGCGCCGACACCACCAGGATCGCCCGCGGCCTCGGCAGCTTGCGACCGAATGCCCGCCACGCCTGGGTATAGCCATTGCTGTCCAGCGTGTTCATCGGGCTGCCATGGCCGACGAAAAGTGCGGGCATCCGGTCCATCGTTCGCTCCTTGAAGGTTCAGCGTCGTGCAAGTTACAGGGGTGGCGGGCGATCCGTCAGGCCCCGGCGCCAGGCTCGACGAGCTTGAACTCGGCCTCGAGATGCAGCGTCACCTCGTCACCCAGCATCGGCAGGCCATACTGCATGCCGAAGTCCGATCGCTTGATCAGCGCCCGGCCATCGAAGCCCAGCGTGTATTTCTTGTCGACCGGACTCATCCCCGCCTGGTTGAAATCGGCAGCGAAGACGATCGGGCGGGTTATGCCGCGCATGGTCAGATTGCCGGTCACCTCGGCGCTGTCGCGGTCCGTCAGGCGGATCGATGTCGCCTCGAAGCGGGCGGTGGGATATTTTGCGGTATCGAAGAAATCCGCAGTCTTGAGATGAGCATCGAGTTGATCGTTGAGCGTGCCCACGCTGTCGGTCTGCACCACCGCCTCGAGGCTGCTGGCCGCGGGATTGGCGGTGTCGAGGTCGAGCTTGGCCTCGACATCGGTGAACTGGCCGACATAGGTCGAAAAGCCCATGTGATCGACCGACCAGGTGATCTTGCCGTGCGAGGCGTCGAGGACGTAATCGCCCGAGCGGACCTCGACCGGGTTCTGGGTCAGGCCGTCGCCTTGAGCGATGGCGGTGGTGGACAGGACGGCGGCGCCGGCGACGGCGATCAGGATGGTCTTGCGGTTCATCGGTATCTCCTTGGTGTGCTTGAACGAGATTTTTCGGGCGTCAGCGGGCTGTGCGGCCGATCCAGTCGCCAAAGGCATCGATGAAGCTCTTGAAGAACTTTTCGGTCCCTTCGCTCTTCAGGCGGCCGTCATCGTCGAACAGTTCGAAGCCGCCGCCGACATAGGCCTCGGGCTGCTGGAGCACCGGCATGTCGAGGAATACGAGCGACTGGCGCAAATGGTGGTTGGCGCCGAAGCCCCCGATCCCGCCGGGCGAGATCGACATGACCGCGGCCGGCTTGCCGGAATAGGCGCTCTGCCCATAGGGGCGCGAGCCGACGTCGATCGCGTTCTTCAGCGCGCCGGGCACCGACCGGTTGTATTCCGGCGTGACGAACAGGACGGCATCGGCAGCCGAGATCTCGTCGCGAAACCGGGTCCAGCTTTGCGGCGTGCCGGCGGCCTCGACATCCTCGTCATAGAGCGGCAGGTCGCCGATCTCGACGAAATCGAACGACAGATTGTCGGGGGCGAGCCGCATCAGCTCCTGCGCCGCCTTGCGATTGATCGATTCCTTGCGCAGGCTGCCGACGACGATGGCGACCTTGTATGATTTCGACATGAATTCTTCCTTCGTGTGATGGTGGTTCGAATAAGGGTCAGGCGGCGTCGACCATGACGATCTCGCTGTCCTCGACAGCGGTCAGCGTGAACCGGTCGAGACCGGTGATGGCGACGCCGTCGCGGGCCCGGGCCGGCTGATCGTCGACGCGGATTTCGCCGGTTGCGGGGACGAGGTAGAGATGCCGGTCGGGCGTGGTCCGGTAGGTCACGCTTTCTCCGGCGCGCAGCGTTGCGCCCAGCACGCGGGCTTTGGTGCGGATCGGCAGGGCATCGCCGTCCTCGGCAAATCCCGAAGCCAGGGTCACGAACCGGCCGGCACGTTCGTCGCGCGGGAACGGACGGGCACCCCAGCCCGGCTCGACACCGCGCTCATCGGGGATGATCCAGATCTGGAAGAGCCGCGTCTCCTCGTCTTCGAGGTTGAATTCGGAATGCGTGACGCCGGTACCGGCAGACATCACCTGCACGTCGCCGGCTTCGGTGCGGCCTTCATTGCCCATGCTGTCGCGATGCGTGATCGCGCCTTCGCGGACATAGGTGATGATCTCCATGTCGTTATGGGGGTGGGCGGGGAAGCCGGACTTGGCGGCGATGGTATCGTCGTTCCACACGCGGATATTGCCCCAGTGAACCCGGGCGGGGTCATGGTAGCCGGCAAAGGAAAAGTGGTGGCGCGCATCGAGCCAGCCGTGATTGGCCGCCCCGAGTGTTTCGAATTTCCTCACTTCGATCATGACAAACTCCATCGGTGTAAACTCATTAAAGCGGATATCGTCTTGTCCGTCGGACAGAAAAGTCAGATAAAGTTGGCTGAATTGTTCGAAGGAGTTGAACAGTGGAGGTTGGTCAGCCAACGCTCGACCAGCTGCGCCTCTTCCTCGCGGTGCAGGACGAGGGCAACTTCAATGCGGCTGCGCGCAAGCTCGGGCGTGCGGTTTCCGTCGTCAGCTACGGGATCGGGGCGCTGGAGGCGCAGCTCGACGTCCCGCTGTTCGAGCGCACCGGTTCGCGCCGGCCGCAACTGACGGCGGCGGGCCGATCGCTGCTGCCGGCGGCGCGGGCGATCATCGACGAGACCGACCGGCTGATCGCCCGGGCACGGAGTATCCATGCCGGCGTCGAAACCGAAGTGTCGATCGCGCTCGACGTGATGGTGCCGCTGGAGCCGGTGTCGGCCATCCTGCAGGAATTCCAGCAAGTCTATCCGTTGGTCGATCTGCAACTTCATGTCGAGGCCCTGGGCGCGGTCGCCGCGCAGGTCGCGCAAGGCCGGGCTGGGCTGGCCATCGCCGGTCCGGTGGTGCTCGACCGCCCGGACCTCGAGCGCCGGGAAATCGGGCGCATCGAACTGGTCCCGGTGGCAGCGCCCGAACATCCGCTGGCCCGGATGGAGGTCATCACCTCGGGCCAGGCCCGCAACTATCTGCAACTGGTGCTGACCGACCGTTCGCCATTGACCGAAGGACAGGAATTCTCGGTTCTCAGCGCCCGGACCTGGCGGCTCGCCGATCTCGGCGCCAAGCGCCAGCTTCTGATCGGCGGCAGCGGCTGGGGGAACATGCCGCGTCACATGATCGAGGGCGACCTTGCCGAAGGCCGGCTTAAACTGCTCAACCTGTCGGAAGGGACGAGCGTCGATTACCGGCTGAACGCGCTGTGGCGCAAGGACCGCTCCCCCGGCCCGGCGACCACCTGGCTGCTCGACGCCTTCGAAGCGGCGCTTGCCGATGAAAGCCGGTGGGGCTGACACTGCGGGCGTGGACGGCGATATGGCACCAACTCGCAATCCGCGGGTTTGGTCGCCATGCACGCGATAAGTTCCACACCCGCCTCGCCGGCCACCCGCTGGCTGGTGGCCGCGGCCGCCGTCATCCAGGTTCTCATTCCCCTGTTGCCGAGCCTCGGGCTGGGCGAGCCGATCGGGTCGCGTTCGGACAGCGTGCGAACCCTGATCACTCCGGCGGGGTGGGCCTTTTCCATCTGGGGGCCGCTCTACGCCGGCGCTTTCCTGTTCGCGATCTACCAGTTCCTGCCATCGAAGGCAGGCGATCCCCTGCTTGCCAGGCTGAGGCTGCCCGCGGCCGGCGCGTTCCTCGGCAATGGTCTGTGGGCGCTCTACACCCAGTTCTTCGGCCTATCTGCGATCTCGGCGGCGATCATCGTGTTCACCCTGCTGTGCCTGCTGCGATGCTATCGCGTGCTGGCGGTGCAGCAGGACGCCCTGACCGCAGGGCAGAGGTGGCTGGCGATGGTGCCGCTATGCGCGCTGGCGGCATGGCTGACCGCGGCGACCATCGTCAACATCGCCGCATCGCTGCGGTATCACGGAATCGAGGCCGGCGACCTTGCGCCACTGATCGCCGCCGGGGTGATCGTGGTCGGCGGGATTATCGCTGCCGCCGCGCTGCTGGCGGGGGGCGGAAACCTGCCCTACGCGCTGGTCTTCCTGTGGGCGCTGGCGGCGATCTATGCCGCAGGCGGACAGCAGCAGCCGGCGATCGCGCTGGCGACGGGCGCGGCTGCCATCCTCGTGGTGGGGGCGACAATCGCCGGGTTCCGCCGCCGCCGCACCCGCAGACAGTAATCCACCTCAGCGGTTCTGCCGCCCCTCGATAAGGCTGGGCACGAGGCTTTCGTCGGCCAGCGTCGAGGTATCGCCCAGCGAGCCATAATCGTTCTCGGCGATCTTGCGCAGGATGCGCCGCATGATCTTGCCCGAACGGGTCTTGGGCAGGCCATTGGTGAACTGGATGAAATCGGGATTGGCGATCGGCCCGATTTCCTGGCGGACATGCGCGACCAGCGCCTGGCGCAGCTCATCCGTGGAATCGACCCCCGCATTGACGGTGACGTAGCAGTAGATGCCCTGACCCTTTAAATCGTGAGGGCATCCCACCACCGCCGCCTCGGCGACGCTGGCATGGCTGACCAGCGCGCTTTCGATTTCCGCCGTGCCCAGCCGGTGGCCCGAGACATTGAGCACATCGTCGACCCGGCCGGTAATCCAGTAATATCCGTCCTCGTCCCGGCGGCATCCGTCACCGGTGAAATAGCTGCCGGGATAGGTGCTGAAATAGGTCTGCACGAAGCGGTCGTGATCGCCATAGACGGTCCGCGCCTGCCCCGGCCAGCTATGCGTGATGACGAGATTGCCCTCGGTCGCGCCGTCCTGCGGCGTCCCGTCGGCATCGACGATCTGCGGCCTGATGCCGAAGAACGGCAGGCCGGCACTTCCGGGCTTCATGTCGTGCGCGCCGGGCAGGGTGGTAATCATCACCCCGCCGGTTTCGGTCTGCCACCAGGTGTCGACCACCGGGCAGCGCCGCTCGCCCACCGTCTCGAAATACCACCGCCAGGCTTCGGGATTGATCGGCTCTCCCACCGTGCCCAGCAGGCGCAGCGAACTTCGGTCAGTCCGCGTCACGTACTCGTCCCCCTCGCGCATCAGTGCCCTGATTGCGGTGGGGGCGGTGTAGAGGATGTTCACCCCGTGCTTGTCGACGATCTGCCATATCCGCGAATGATCGGGGTGGTTCGGAATGCCTTCGAACACCACCTGCGTCGCCCCGCTGATAAGCGGCCCGTAGACGACATAGCTGTGCCCGGTGACCCAGCCGATATCGGCGGTGCACCAGAACACCTCGTCCGGGCGGTAGTCGAAGACGTAATGAAAGGTCGTCGCCGTCCAGACGCCGTAGCCGCCCGTGGTATGGACGACCCCCTTGGGCTTGCCTGTCGACCCCGAGGTATAGAGGATGAACAGCGGATCTTCGGCCCCCATCGGTTCGCACGGGCAGTCTGCATCCGAACGCAGATCGTGGAACCAGTGGTCGCGCCCCGGTTCCATCGTCACCTCGGCGCCGGTGTGGCGCACCACCAGCACCGCCGTCAGCGGTGTTTCATGATCGGGTTCGGCAAGCGCGGCATCGAGATTGGCCTTGAGGGGGACCCGCTTGCCGCCGCGCAGGCCCTCGTCGGCGGTTATGACGAACCTGCTGCCGCAGCCTTCGATCCGGCTGGCCAGCGCCTCGGGCGAAAAGCCGCCGAAGACCACCGAATGAATTGCGCCCAGGCGGGCGCAGGCGAGCATTGCCAGCACCCCTTCGATGATCGTCGGCAGATAGATCGTCACCCGGTCGCCGCGCCGTACCCCCATGGCTTTCATCGCATTGGCCATCGCCACCACTTCGCGGTGCAACTCGCGGTAGGTGAGCGTGCGGCTGGCGGCCGCCGGGTCGTCGGGCTCTAAGATCAGCGCCGTACTGTCGCCCCGCGCGGCGAGGTGACGGTCGACCGCGTTGTAACACAGGTTCAGCGTCCCGTCCGCGAACCAGTGGATCGCCACCGGATCGAACGACCAGTCACCCGCTGTCCTGGGCGGGGTGATCCAGTCGAGCCGCCG
This sequence comes from Qipengyuania sp., assembly GCF_043423005.1. Classification (GTDB taxonomy): domain Bacteria; phylum Pseudomonadota; class Alphaproteobacteria; order Sphingomonadales; family Sphingomonadaceae; genus Qipengyuania. Next base: position 8,679 of record NZ_JBHWMI010000003.1, read on the forward strand.
CGCCTGTTCCAGCCAGAACCCGTCCGCATCCTCGACCGACCGGCGATAGAGGTCTGCGTAATCGGCGCCGCTGCAATGGCTCGGGGCCACAGGCTCGGGTCGCTCGACCATGTCTGGCAAGGCTGGCATCGCTATTCTCCATCATTGCGCCGGTCTGCCGCGGCGCCGGGCCGTACCTCCGCCTTCGGCTGGCCGGCGTCAATCCCGCCTCGCGCCGTCGACCCTTCGCGGCAGCCCCGCGGCATCGTCGCGCAGAGGTTCGGGAAGCAGCGCCGCGGGCATGTCCTGATAGGCGATCGGCCGGACGAACCGATCGATGGCCAGCGTCCCGACCGAGGTACTGCGACCGTCCGAAGTGGCCGGGAACGGACCGCCATGGACCACCGCATGGGTAACCTCGACCCCGGTCGGCCAGCCGTTGGCGATGATCCGCCCGGCCTTTTGTTCGAGCAGCGGGACGAGTTCGCGCGCCATGGCATGATCCTCCTCGTCCATCTGCAAGGTGGCGGTAAGCTGGCCTTCGATAGCCTCGAGAATGCTGCGAAGTTCCGCCATGTCGCGGCATGCGACCACGATCGATGCCGGGCCGAAGATTTCGTGTGCGAACGCCGGTTCCGCAAGGAAGCGGTCGGCGGCGACGGTGAACAGGTGCGCGGCGCCGCAGGTGGCGGTACCTGCCGGCCCCTGCGCCACCAGCATGACCCCGGCTAGCCCGGCGAGGCGGCCCAAGCCATCCGCGAAGGCGGTGCGGATGCCGGCGGTCAGCATCGTCAGCGGGCAAGCGCCCCGCAGCTGTTCGCCCGCAGCGGCAATAAACCGGTTCAGCGCGTCTCCGGCAAGGGCGAGGACAAGCCCCGGGTTGGTGCAATATTGCCCCGCGCCGAGCGTCAGCGACGCGACATAGCCGGCTGCCAGAGCATCCGGATCGCGGTCCAGCCGGTGCGGCATCAGGATGACCGGATTGATGCTGCTCATCTCGGCATAGACCGGGATCGGAACCGGTCGGTTGGCGGCGTGGTGCATCAGCGCAAGGCCGCCGGCGCGGCTTCCGGTAAAGCCTACCGCGGCGATGCGCGGATCGCGCACCAGTGCCTCGCCGATCGCGTTGCGGGTGGAGTGAAGGAGGGAGAACACCCCCGCCGGCAAGCCGCATCCGGAGATCGCGCGGGTGATCGCGCCGGCCACCAGTTCGGACGTGCCGGGATGCGCCGGATGGCCCTTGACCACCACGCAGCATCCGGCGGCGAAGGCCGATGCCGTGTCGCCGCCCGCGACCGAGAAGGCGAGAGGAAAATTGCTCGCCCCGAACACCGCCACCGGGCCGAGCGGGATCTTGCGCAGGCGCAGATCGGGTTTCGGCGGACTGCGGCCCGGGTCGGCATGATCGATCCGCAACCCCTGCCATTCGCCAAGGTCGAGCTCTTCGGCAAACAGGCGCAGCTGCTGAACGGTACGCGCCCGCTCGCCGGTGATGCGGGCTTCGGCAAGCCCGCTTTCCTCCGCCGCGCGCGCGATCAGCGCCGGGCCGAGCTGCTCGATCTCCGCCGCGATCCGGCGCAGGAAGGCCGCCCGCGCGGCGCCGGGAAGGGCACCGAAGACCGACTGGGCCGCGGCTGCGGCCTCGCAGGCGTCGGCCACGTCCCTGTTGCTCGCCTCGACGAACGGCGGATCGAGCGGACGGCCAGATTCGGCGCCTGTCGCGGCGAAATGATCAGCCCCGGCCCGCCATTCCCCGGCGACGAGATTGCGACCCGTCAGCATTGCCCTGCCTCTGTCAGCGGCCGGTGAAGGCCGGCTTGCGCTTCTGCAGGAACGCCATCGCGCCTTCGGCGGCATCGGCGGAATTTCCGGCGCGGCGCTGGGCATCAGCCTCGGCGACCAGCGTGGTCGCAAGATCGGCTTGCAGACCGCGATGAAGCACCGCTTTCATCGCGCCCAGCGCTGTCGTCGGCCCGGCGGCGAGCCGTTCGGCAAGGCTGCGCGCCTCGTGCGGCAGGGCGTCATCCTCGACACAGGCATAAACCAGTCCGAGGCGCGCGGCTTCCTCGCCCGCAATACGCTCGCCCAGCATCATCAACCGCGCCGCCTGCGCCCGGCCGATCAGGCGCGGCAACAGCCAGCTCGAGCCGCCATCGGGGACGAGGCCGATATTCACGAAGGCCTGGAGGAAATACCCGCTCTTGCCGACAAGGGTGAAATCCGCCGCCAGCGCGATCGAGCAGCCGATGCCGGCAGCCGGTCCCTGCACCTCGGACACCACCGGGACGGGCAGGCCGACGAGCGTTTCGATCATCGGGTTGTAATAGCGCAGCAGCGAGGCGCGCGCCCGTTCGCCCCCCGAGATCGAGCTTTCCGCGTTGGCCGCGAGATCGGCGCCCGAGCAGAACGCCCGCCCTTCGCCGCGCAGCAGAACGGCACGCGCGTCGCCCAGCCCGCTCAGGGCATCGAACAGCTCCTGAGCCATCTGCGGCGGACAGGCGTTCAATCGTTCGGGCCGGTTGAGCGTGATGGTAAGGACATCGTTTTCGCAGCTCGTGCGGATGGTCTCGTATTCGCTCATGCCGTCTCTCTCTTTGCAGGCTGATGCTGCCAGAGCATGGTGCATGATGGAAAGCAGGCCGATTTGCAAACCCCGCCGGCGCCCGCTGTCGCTGGTCGCGCCGGGTATGGCCTTGGCCCAGAATTGCCTTGACGGTGACGGCGCGCCGTCGCCTTATCCGGTGCAACACGACCCAGGGGATGCCGCCGAAATGTCCAGATCGATCCGCACGCTTGCTGCCGGGCTGCTTCTTTCCACCTCTGCCGGCGCGCTCGCCCAGCAGGCTCCGATCATCCAGCCGGGCGTGCCAGGCCAGCCGGGGCAAATCCTGACCCCCGAACAGGCGACCAGGCTTGCCGATACCCGCTATTCGCCGGGCGACGTCGCCTACATGCAGCACATGATCCTGCATCACGAGCAGGCCACCCAGATGACCGCGCTGGTCGAAGAACGGACCACCAATCCCGCTGTCCGCCGGCTGGCAAGCCGGATCGAGGCAAGCCAGGCCGACGAAGTCGAGTTCATGCGCGACTGGCTGACCTCGCGGGGCGAGGCGCTGACCATGCCCGGGATGGGCGCCGCCGGACATGACGGCCATTCGATGGCCGCGATGAAGGGCATGGCCACGCCCGATCAGATGCGCGCGCTCGCCGCAGCGAACGGAACCGCGTTCGATCGCATGTTCCTGCAGATGATGATCGCCCATCACCAGGGCGCGATCGACATGACGCGCGATCTCCACGATGCCTATGGCACGGCCTACGATCCGGAGATGTACCGGTTCACCAGCGACGTGGTCAGCGACCAGTCGGCCGAGATCACCCGGATGAACCAGCAATTGGCCGGCCTGTCGCAGGATCCGCGGGCGACCCTTTCGCCCGGGTTTCGCGATGCGGGCGAGGCGATCATGGGGCTGCGCAAGCTTGCCAGCCTCGAAAAGCCCGCCGGCTTCTTCGATCCTGCGAACCCGGCACAGCTGCAACCGCTGAAACCCGCGGAGAAGGCTAGCGACAGCGACGGCAAGGATCCCGATGCCAAGGGCGAGGCCTCTCCCGCCGCCGATCCGCACGCCGCCCACGCCAATGCCGCTGCCCCCGTCGCCGCTGCCAGGGGCGCGGGCGATCCCGATCCGCGCGACGTTGAAGGCGAGGATGAGGAGGACAAGCCGCAGTTCGGCGAACGCGGCTCGCTGCTCGATTTCGCCAACACCGACATCGCCTTCGCCGGCGAGATGATGGTGGCTGGCTCCTATCACGGGTTCAACGTCTATCGCCTCGGCGCGGACGGGGTGCCCAGCCTGGTCAGTTCGGTCGTCTGTCCCGGCGGGCAGGGCGATGTCTCCATTTCCGGCAACCTGCTCGTCATGAGCGTCGAGGAAGGGCGCGGCCGGACGGACTGCGGGCTGCAGGGGGTGGCCGACAAGGTCAGCGCCGAACGGTTCCGCGGGCTGCGCATCTTCGATGTCTCCGACTGGACCCGTCCGCGCCAGGTCGGGCAGGTGCAGACTTGCCGGGGCAGCCACACCCATTCGATCGTCTCGGCCGACGACAAGCGGCTGGTGGTCTACAATTCGGGCACGGCGGGGGTTCGCCGGACCGAGGAAATGGCCAGCTGCACCGACAACCCGGGCGACAGCCGCACCGCGCTGTTCTCGATCGACGTGATCGAGATCCCGCGCGCCAATCCAGCGGCCGCGCGGATAGTCGACCGGCCGCGCATCTTTGCTGCCGACGGGCAGATCGGCGGGCTGTGGCGCGGCGGCGATCACGGCGAAGGCACCCAGGCGACTAGCGAAACCGATCAGTGCCACGACATCACCGTGTTCCCGGCCAAGCAGATCGCCGCCGGGGCGTGTTCGGGCAACGGCATCGTCCTCGACATCTCTGACCCGATGAAGCCCAGGCGGATCGACGACGTGACCGACAAGGGGTTCGCCTACTGGCACTCCGCCACGTTCAACAACGACGGCACCAAGGTACTGTTCACCGACGAGTGGGGCGGCGGCGGGCGGCCGCGGTGCCAGGCGGGCGATCCGGCGAACTGGGGCGCCAATGCCTTTTACGGCATCGACAACGGGCAACTGGTCTATCGCGGCACCTACAAGCTGCCGGCCCCGCAGAGCGACAAGGAGAACTGCGTCGCCCACAACGGCTCGATCATCCCGGTGCCGGGACGCGATATCTTTGTCCAGGCGTGGTATCAGGGCGGGATCAGCGTGATTGACTTCACCGATCCTGCGAACGTCCGCGAGATCGCCTATTTCGACCGCGGTCCGATCGACAAGGACCAGATGGTCCTCGGCGGCTACTGGTCGGCCTATTACTACAAGGGACGTATCTACGGCACCGAAATCGCGCGCGGGATCGACGTGTTCGAACTGGTACCGAGCGAGCATCTGACGGCGGCGGAGATTGCCGCGGCGGAGGCGGCGCAATATCCGGGTGACGTCTTCAATCCGCAGACGCAGACCCAGGTCAGCTGGCCGCAGGCGGCGGTCGATGCGGCGGTCGCAAGCCGGGCCAAGGGTACCGCGCCCAAGGCGGCGAGCCGCTGATCGAGCGGGCGGGCGAGGTTCCGGCGTCGCCCGGCCTCAGCGGGTTGTCTGGGGGAGCGCGGTTTGTGCCGGGGGGCGGGACAGGTCGGTGTCGGCCACCTCGTCGGTATGCACCTTGAACCGTGAGAGCCGGGCAGCGCCGAACTGGGTGGTGATCGCCGCATCGGTCGCATCGCGCCCGCGCGCCATCACGATACGCCCGATCCGGGGCGTGTTGTGGCGCGCATCGAAGGTGTACCAGCGGCCGCCGAGATAAGCCTCGAACCAGGCCGAGAAATCCATCGGATAATCGACCGGGTCGATCCCGATGTCGCCGAGATACCCGGTGCAATAGCGCGCCGGGATGTTCGCCGCCCGGCACAGCGTGATGGCAAGGTGCGCGAAATCACGGCACACCCCGAATTGCTGGTCGAACGCCGAGCGCGCGGTATGCTCGCTGCTGGCCTTGGCATAGTCGAACTCGATCCGTTCGTGCGCCGCATCGACCAGCGCCTGCACCCGGGCCCAGCCGGGCGGGACATCCTTCACGATCGCCCAGGCTTCGTCGATCAGCTGGCTGACCTCGCAATAGCGCGAGGCGAGCAGGAACCGGATCGCCTCGTCGGGCAGGTCGTCGACCGGGTGCTGCTCGGCATCGGGGGCGACAGCATCCTTCTCGCCGCTGTCCTCGATCACGAAATCGGAGGTGAGCGACACGCCGCCGGCCGGTACGACGAAGCGGCTGCAGACATTGCCGAAGCTGTCACGATAGGTGCGGACCGGGATCGGCGGGTCGGTTACCAGAACTTCGGGCGTGCGCAGGTCGGCGTGGCGATCGGGATGCACGTTGAGCAGTGCCAGCATCGGCACCGGCTGGTCGCATTCGAAGCGGATGTCGAAGCCGGTGCGGATCAGCATGGCGCGGGTCCGCTGGCGAGACGATGCGCGGCGCGCGGCGGTGTGTGGCGGTCAAGACCCATGCCAGACACAACGCCGCCGCGGGCAAATGGTTCAGGCGTCCTGCTTGACCTTGTTCTGGAAGCTCTTGCGCAGCTTCATCAGCTTGGGCGGAATGACCGCGAGGCAATAGGGATTGCGCTGCCCTTCCCCCTCCCAGTATTCCTGATGATAATCCTCCGCCGGATACCAATGTGCCGGCCCTTCGATGGTGGTCACCGCGTTGCCGCCATGTTCGGCGTTCCAGCGATCGATCGCGGCCTCGGCCTCGGCACGCTGACTGTCGTCCAGCGGGAAGATCGCGCTGCGGTACTGGGTGCCGATGTCGTTGCCCTGGCGGTTGAGCTGGCTCGGATCATGCGTCCCCATGAAGACATCGAGGAGATCGGGCAGCGATATCGTCTCGTCGTCGAAGGTCACGCGGACCGCCTCGGCGTGCCCGGTCTCGCCCGAACAGACTTCCTTGTAGGTCGGATCGGGCTTGTCCCCGCCGATATATCCGCTTTCCGCCTCGCTCACACCGACGACGTCCTTCATCACCGCCTCGGTGCACCAGAAGCATCCGCCCGCCACGATCACCTGTTGCTGCGCCATCGAAATCTCCTTTGCCGGGCGTAGATAGGAAGCGCGGGCGCCCTTGTCATCGTGGCCGTGTGGCGGCAGGGACCAGGGGCCAACACAAGCCTTCGGAGAGCCTGCCATGCGTCACCTGCCGATCCTTGCCGCCGCCCTCATGTCCGTTGCCGCCGCCGCCCCGGCTTACGCGCAAGAGGGCCATCATGCCGGCATGGCGATGCCCGGCCACGCGCATCACGGCGCACTGATGGAGGCGATCGGCGATGCCCGCCGCGATGCCGACCGCGCCCGCGACCAGTGGCGCCATCCGTTCGAAACGCTCGACTTCTTCGGCGTAAGGCCGGGGATGACGGTGGTCGACTACATGCCGGCCGGCGGCTGGTACACCCGTATCCTTGTCCCCTATCTCGGCGCGCAGGGCCGCTATGTCGGGATCACGCCCGATCCGGCGGCTGCCGACAGTCAGCGTTTCCGGGACTATTTCGGCAAGTTGCCGGGCGAGTTCCAGTCAGCCTACCCCGCCTGGAACCTCGCCGGCGCCCCGATCGCCGTCCATGGTTCGCAGGCCGCGCCCGAAGCGATGAAGGGTGCGGTCGATCGCGTGCTGATCTTCCGCGAGATGCACAATCTGCTGCGTTCCGGCACGATGTACACCGAACTCACCCGTCTGCGCGCGATGCTGAAGGACGACGGGATGCTGGGCATCGTGCAGCACCGCGCCCCGGCCGATGCCCCGGCCGCCTATACCGCAGGGGCCAACGGTTATCTGCGCCAGCAGGACGTCATCGCGCTTGTCGAGGCGCATGGCTTCGAACTGGTCGGGATGAGCGAGATCAACGCCAACCCGCGCGACACTGCCGATCATGAAGGCGGGGTCTGGCAGCTTCCCCCAAGCCTTTCGGGCAAGAACGAGGCCTTGCGCAGCATCGGCGAGAGCGATCGGATGACCCTGCTGTTCCGCAAGCGCGCCTGACGGAACGCAGAGCGGGCGCTTGCCATGCCGGCAGCGCCCGCATACTTCGCACGCCATGAGAGAACTCCGGCTCGCCGTCCTCCAGCTCGCGCTTGCCCGTCCGGACGAGGATGCAAACATCGCCGCCGTCGCCCGGCTGGTGACCGAGGCGGCCGAGAAAGGCGCACAGGTGGTCCTGCCGCCCGAACTGTTCGCCGGCGAATACTTCTGCCGGACCGAGGAGGAGGCGCTGTTCGACCGTGCCCGGCCCACCGCCGAGCATCCTTCGGTCCTCGCCATGCAGGAGCTTGCCGCACGCCACCGCATCGCCATCCCGACCAGCTTCTTCGAGCGTGACGGGCACCATTACTACAACACCCTCGCCATGATCGGCCCCGATGGCGCCGTGATGGGCACCTATCGCAAATCGCATATTCCCGACGGGCCGGGGTACGAGGAAAAATACTATTTCCGCCCCGGGAACGACGGGTTCAAGGTGTGGGACGTGCCCTGCCACGGGGGAACGGCGCGGATCGGCGTCGGCGTGTGCTGGGACCAGTGGTATCCCGAATGTGCCCGCGTCATGGCCTTGAAGGGCGCCGAAGTGCTGCTCTATCCCACGGCCATCGGCTCCGAACCCTATGATGCGGACCTCGATACCAGCCGGATGTGGCGGCGCGCGATGCTGGGCCACGCGGTGTCGAACTGCATGCCGGTAGCGGCGGCAAACCGGATCGGCCACGAAGGCCCGGCCGACCGCCCGCAAAGCTTCTACGGCCACAGTTTCATCACCGATGAATGGGGCGATTTCCGCGCCGAGTTCGGCGCCGAACAGAGCGGGGTGCTGGTCGCCACCCTCGACCTCGAGCGGGCGGCGCGTCACCGGGCGGGAATGGGCTTCTTTCGCGATCGTCGGCCGCAGCTTTACGGGCGCATCTGCGAGGACGTGTGAGGCCGCACGATGGGCACGCCGGTCGGCACGTCTATCTGGTCGCGCTGGGTTCCAACATGCGCGCCGGGGGTATGCGGCCAAGCGAAGTCCTCGCTTTCGCGATTGGCGCCCTCACCGGCCGCGGGTTTGAGATACTGGCGGTTTCGCCCATCATCGCATCCGCCCCGCTCGGTCCCTCTAAACGCCGGTATGTCAACGCCGCAGCGGTGATCGCGGGCGGGTTCGGGCCACTCGAAACGCTCGGCATACTGCAATCGATCGAGCAGATGTGCGGGCGCCAGCGCCGCGGGCAACGCTGGCGGGCCCGCCCGCTCGACCTCGATATCGTCCTGTGGAGCGGCGGCATTCTCAACGCCCCGCAGCTGACGATCCCGCATCCCCGCTATGCCGAACGGCGCTTCGTCCTCGATCCGGCGGCCCGCGTCGCCCCCGGCTGGCGCGATCCGGTCAGCGGTCGGACGCTGCGCCAGCAGGCGCTGCGTCTTCGTCGCCCGCGCGCTCTTTGACGAGGACGAAACGGCCCATCACCAGCGCGTCGAGATCGGTCCGCAGGTAACAGTCGAGCGCCTGGGCGGGGGTTTCGACTACCGGCTCGTTCTCGTTGAAGCTGGTGTTCAGGACCATGCCGTGCCCGGTGCGCCGCTTCACCCCCTCGATCAGCGCGCAATAGAGGGGATTGTCCTCGGCGCTCACCGTCTGCAGCCGCCCCGTTCCGTCGACATGGGTGACGGCCGGAAAAGCCGTCCGCCATTCGCGCCGGAACCGCACGACATGCATCATGAACGGGCTGGCGAGATCCTGCTCGAAATAGCGCGCGACGTCGCTGCGCAGGACGGACGGGGCGAAGGGGCGGAAGCTTTCGCGTCGCTTGATCTTGCGATTGATGCGGTCCTTCATGTCCGGGATCGCCGGATTGGCGAGGATCGAACGGTTGCCGAGCGCGCGCGGCCCCCATTCGCTGCGCCCTTGGAACCAGCCGACGACCGTGCCTTTGGCGATCAGCCCCGCCGCGACATCCGCAGCCTCTGCGGGATCGGTGCATTCGCGCGCACGCAGCCCGTGCGCGTGAAGAGCGGCACGGATCGCGCTCTCCTGATGGGTCGGGCCCCAATAGGCATGGCGCATCACGAACCGATCGCTGCGGCCCAGTTCCTGGTGCCAGCAATGCATGGCCGCGCCGATGGCCGTCCCGTCGTCCGAGGCGGCGGGGTGCAGGAACACCTCTCCCGCCAGCCCTTCGCGCAGAACCCGGGCGTTCATAACTCCGTTGAGCGCGCAGCCGCCAGCCATCGCCAGCCGTTCGAGCGGGACGCGCTTGGCCAGCGTCTCGAGGCATTGGCTCGCCGCGCGTTCGAACATCGCTTGGGCCGAACGGGCGATGTCCTTCTCGCGCTGCGTCAAGGGATCGTCGCGCCGGCGCGGTGGGCCGAACATCCGCACCAGCTGCTGCGAGTAGATGGTGCCCAGCCGCAACTGTCCGGCCTCGTTGACCCGGGATGCCGCAAGCCCGTGCCAGACATCGAGATAGCGCGGATCGACCTGGAACCACGGCGTTCCTTCGAGGCGCACGATGCGCGCCATTTCCGCAGCGTAGCGGTCCTCGCCATAAGGGGCGAGGCCCATCACCTTGTATTCCTCGCCGAACAGGTCGAAGCCGATGAACTGGCAGATGGCGGTATAGAAATGCCCCAGGCTGTGGGGCAGCGTGACCCGATCGAGGATGTCGATGCGGGTACCGGTGCAGCGCGCCGCCATCGCCGAGGCGAAATCGCCCGAACCATCCAACGAAAAGCCGCCGGCGCTGTCGAAAGGCGAGCAGTAATAGGCGCTGGCGATATGCGCCACGTGATGTTCGACAAGATGGGTGCGCGCGCCGATCGTGGCTGGATCGAGGTCGAGCGCGCCGGCCAGCGTATCCTTCAGCGACTGGATCCTGTTTCCCCGGGTGAGCCCCTGCCGCACAGCTTTCGCGGCATTGGCGGGGCGCGCCAAAAGATAGCGCGCCTTGGCTAGCCGGTTGGCGCCGGGTTGCCGGCCCAGGGCGATGTGGGTGAGGTCGCCTGGCGAAAGGCCGCCTTCCGCCAGCACCGCGCGCACCGCATCGGCGGGAAAGTCGCCGGTATGCTTGCGCCGCGGCCCCAGCCGTTCCTGCGCGATCGCCGCAACCAGCTTGCCGTCGACGACCAGGCAAGCCGCCGCGTCGGGGTGAAAGACGTTGATGCCGAGAATGGCAGCCATGATCCCCCTCGCCCCCCGTACCCGCGCGTATGCGGGCGCTAGCAAGGCCGCCCCCGGTGTCAATCGCCCGCAGCTCTGCCACGTCCGCCACACGCAGCAGGTTGACCGCCTGCGCCGTGCTGCCTAGGTGGCGCACAAGGTCGGGCCCTTAGCTCAGTCGGTAGAGCAACTGACTTTTAATCAGTAGGTCGCTGGTTCGAACCCAGCAGGGCTCACCATCCTTTCGGCAGTCTTGCGGCCTGCGCGCCTGTTCGGCGGAGAAAGAAACATGCTGTTCGACAATCCTGTCCTTGATGCTTTGGCGGTCGGCACGGTGCTGGCGGCGGCGGGCCTTGCGTGGATCGTGCTGCTCGTCCGTCTCAACGGCGTGCGCGCACTGACCAAGATGACCAATTTCGATTTCGTCATCACGCTGGCGATGGGGTCGCTGCTGGCCAGCGGATCGCAGGTCAAGGAATGGCAAGGTTTCGTCCAGGTTGTCGCCGCGATGGCGGCGCTGTTCGCGATCCAGTTCGGGGCGGCGTGGCTGCGGCGCCGATCGCAGGCGTTCGCCTCGGCGATGCAGAACACGCCGATCGTCCTCATGCGCGATGGCGAGTTCGTCGAGCGGGCACTGGACGAAGCCCGGGTGTCGCGCAGCGACGTGATGGAGAAGCTGCGGCAAGCCAACGTGCTCGATCCGCGCCGCATCCACGCCGTCGTGCTCGAGACGACGGGTGATATCTCGGTTCTCCACGGCGAGGAGCCGCTCGACCCGCGGCTTCTCGACGGCGTCCGCGAACTCTAGCTGCGGCCGGGGCGGGCCGGACGGCCGTCGAGCCAGCGGGCCAGGGCAACCCCGCCGGTGATGAGAAACGGCACCAGCGCAAAGCTGAGCACGACCTTGGCGATGACCTGCCCGATGAGCAGGTTGGTGATGTCGAAGGCGCCGTAGAAGGCCAGGGTGATGAAGATCACTGAATCGATCGCCTGGCTTAATGCCGAGGCGACGGCCCCGCGCAGCATCAGCGAGACCGTGCCATTGCTCGCCCCGCTGCCACGCAGGCGCGAGAACAGCCAGACATTGAGCAGGAGGGAGACGATGTAAGCCGCCGGACCCGCTGCCCAGACCCGCCACAAGGTCGAATGGACCCGTTCGAACGCGGCCAGATCGTCGCCCCGCATGGCGACCATGTCGGTCGATGCGGGAAGGGCGAGGACCAGCTGCATCAGCACGGCGGCAACCAGCAGGGGCACGAACCCCCACCACACCAGCCGCTGGGCCAGTTTTTCCCCGTAAAGCTGCGCAATCGTGCTGGAGATCGCGACCAGCAACAGGAAGCCGAAGATCCCCCCTTCGACCGCCAGATCGGTGGGCCATAGCTGCACCTGCTTGTAGGCGAGGATGCCGGCAAGGACCGTCATTCCCCCGTAGAGCAGGGTATAGACGAACAGGCCGCGCGGTACGATCACGCCCGCATGCTCGCCCCCGGGATTGGCGGCGATGGCGGGGCTGGCTGGGGCAGGATCGGCGTTCAGGGTGTCGGGCGAAGGCATCGGCTGGCTATTTTCCGCAAAAGAGAAACCGCGCAAGGTATGACTGGCGAGAGCGGGGGAAATCGACTAACCGCCGCCCCCGCGCAAGAGAGCGGCCTCACTCATCCGCATGTTTGCGCATCGGCCGTCGCCGGTCGAGAGCGCCATGGCCCTGAGGGGCGGGGGGACGAGATGCCGGATATTCTGATCAACCTCGCCGGGATCGCCGTGATCCTGCTGCTCGCCTTCCTGCTGTCCACCGGCAAGCGGCGCATCAGCCTGCGGGTTACCGGTTCGGCCTTCGCGCTGCAGGCGCTGCTCGCCTTTCTGGTGCTGGGCACCACCGGGGGGCGGGCGGCAATCCAGGCGATGTCGAACGGGGTGGCGGCGCTGTTGTCCTATGCCGATCAGGGCACGCAGTTCCTGTTCGGGCCGAGCGCGACCAACCCGCTGGCCAATACCTTCGCCCTGGGCGCCCTGCCGGTCATCATCTTCTTCGCCGCGCTGGTCTCGATCCTTTACTATCTCGGCGTCATGCAGCGGGTGGTGCGCTGGGTCGGCGGCGCGCTCGGCTGGCTGACGGGTATCTCCAAGGTCGAATCGCTCGGCGCGGCGGCCAACATCTTTGTCGGGCAATCGGAAAGCCCGCTGGTCGTGCGGCCCTATCTCGCCGCGCTCGCGCCGAGCCGGCTGTTCACCTTGATGAGCGTGGGCATGGCCGGGGTCGCGGGCACCATCCTTGCCGCCTATGCCGGTCTCCTCGGCAACGATTACCTGCCGTTTCTCCTCGCCGCCGCGTTCATGTCGGCGCCGGGCGGCATCCTCATGGCCAAGATCATCATGCCCGACGATGGCCCGCCTGCGCCGGAGGCGGAAGGCAGCCTGCCCCTGCCGCGCGGACGCATCAGCGGCGATGGCCCCGCCGCCCTCACCGAAGGCGACAAGCCGCACGAAGTGCTCGTGGCCGAAGCGTTCGAGGACGGGGTGCGGCCGGCCAATATCATCGAGGCCGCGGCCCAGGGCGCGCAGACCGGGGTCAAGCTGGCGGTCGCGGTCGGCGCGATGGTGCTGGCGTTCGTGGCCCTGGTGGCGCTGGCCAACGGCCTGCTGGGCTGGGTCGGCGGGATGGCGGGCCGACCCGAACTCAGCTTCCAGATGATCCTTGGCTGGGTATTCGCGCCGATCATGTATCTGATCGGCATCCCGTGGGACCAGGCCGGCGCCGCCGGCGGGCTGTTCGGCACCAAGATCGTCCTCAACGAATTCGTCGCCTTCATCGATCTCGGCGCGCTCGACGCGGCCGCGCTTGATCAGCGCAGCCGGGCGATCGTGACCTTCGCGCTGTGCGGCTTCGCCAATTTCAGCTCGATCGCGATCCAGATGGCGGTGACGGGCGGACTTGCGCCCGACCAGCGCCCCGTTATTGCCCGTCTTGGCCTGCGCGCCCTGGCTGCAGGTTCGCTCGCCAATCTCATGAGTGCGGCCCTCGCAGGGCTGTTCCTGCCGTACTGAGGAAAGACCCATGTCCGACATCGCCACCGTATCGCTGGCCCGCCCGCTCGAAGACGTCGCCAGCGAACTGGGTCGCAGCTTCGAGGACTACGGATTTGCCGTGGTGCGCGATCATGGCATTCCGCAGGATCTGATCGACCGGGCCGAGGAACTGGCCAAGGCGTTCTTCGCCCTGCCGGATGAAACCAAGCGCCGCTATCATATCCCGGGCGGCGGCGGGTCGCGCGGCTATACCCCCTTCGGCACCGAGCGGGCCAAGGGGGCGGAGGTCCACGATCTCAAGGAATTCTGGCACGTCGGGCGCGAATTGCCGGCGGGCCATCCGCTGGGCGAGTTCATGAAGGCCAATGTCTGGCCCGAGGAACTGCCCGAGTTTCGCGAAACCTTCCTCGCGCTTTATGGCGCGTTCGAGAAGGCCGGCGGGCGGGTGCTCGAGGCGATCGCGCTGCACCTGGGGCTGGCGCGCGATTTCTTCGCCGCCAGCGTCGAGGATGGCAATTCGGTGATGCGGCTGCTGCGCTATCCGCCGATCGAAGGCAAGGAAGCCGAAGGCGCGATCCGCGCCGCGGCGCATGGCGACATCAACACCATCACCCTTCTGCTCGGGGCCGAGGAAGCGGGCCTCGAACTGCTGACGACCCAAGGGGAATGGAAAGCGATCGCGGTGCCCGACGGGGCGCTGGTCATCAATATCGGCGACATGCTCGACCGGTTGACCGCGGGCAAGCTGCGCTCGACCACCCACCGCGTCGTCAATCCGCGCGGCGAGGCCGCCTACCGGGCCCGCTATTCGATGCCGTTCTTCCTTCATTTCCGGCCCGATTACGTGATCGAGACACTGCCCAGCTGCCTTGAAGGGCGCGACGGAGTGGAGGCTCCGCCGCCGATCTCGAGCCACGAATTCCTGTTGCAGCGACTCCGCGAAATCAACCTCGCCTGATTGCTGCACCGCAGCGAAGGGTCGTAACTCCCGATCGCCAAAGTCTGTGGCGTTTTTGCAACGCTGGTAAGATGCTGTTTAGCGGTCACTATTCTGCCGATGCTGCAACGCAGCAATTTGGTTCCCGCCAGCCGTCTTGACACTGTAACAATTGCACCGCTTTGCGGCCGTCAGCCCGGGCGGCGGAGATTCCCGCCATGCCGTGCCCACCATTCGTGCCTTTTCACGGGGAATCGACTGCCATGAAGTGCAAGTATCTGCTGGCGACCAGCCTGGTCAGCCTCACCGCCGCCACGGCCGCGCCGGCCTTCGCCCAGTCGACCGGTTCGGTCGATTTCGAGGAAGAGAACGTCATCGTCGTCTCGGGCGCCCGCGCCAGCGATGTCGGCGGGGTCGACATCCCCGATTCGCCGAAGGCCAAGCAGGTCCTGACCGAGGAAATCATCCGCCGCCAGCGTCCCGGCCAGACGGTCAACGACATCGTCAACCTGGTCCCCGGCGTCAGCTTCCAGAACAACGATCCGTGGGGTTCGGGCGGTGGTTCGTTCACCATCCGCGGGTTCAGCTCTGACCGCATCTCGCAGACCGTTGACGGCGTGCCGCTGAACGATTCGGGTAGCTACGCCCTCTATACGAACCAGCAGCAGGACCCCGAGACGCTCGCCTCGGTCAACGTCAATCTCGGGTCGACCGACGTCGACAGCCCGACCGCGGCGGCTTCGGGCGGGACGATCAACATCCGCACCCGCGAGCCGAGCGACGAGGCGGGTCTTACCGCCACGATGACCTTCGGCGATGTCTTCGCCAAGGGCAACAGCGCGACCGATCGCAGCCGTGTCTACGTGCGCGGCTTCGGCATGGTGGATACCGGCGACCTGACCGGGTTCGGAACCAAGGCCTTCGTTTCGGCCAGCTACGTGCGCTACAACAACCCGTTCAACAATTACGGCGTGAACGAGAAGCAGCAGTACAACGGCCGCATCTGGCAGGACATCGGCAGCAATGGCGATTTCGTCGCCGTCGCGGGCCACTACAACGAGAACCGCAACAACTTCTTCGGCTCGTTCTCGCTGCCGACCTTCCCGACGACCAAGGAAGGCCGTTTCTACAATATCAACTGGCCGTGCCAGACCGACGAGCCGCAGGCCGGCGTCGCCGACACCGCCAACAGCTGCGGGACCGAATTCGACCGGCGTTACAACCCGTCGAACACCGGCAACATCCGCGGTGCCGCGCGCTTCACGCTGATGGACCGGCTGACCTTCTCGGTCGACCCCAGCTACCAGTACGTCAAGGCGAACGGTGGCGGCACGGTCACGGCTTACGAATATGGCCGCACCGTGGGTGATCAGACCTATTTCGGCTATCTTTCGGGTCGTCCCTATGTCGGCCTTGACCTCAACGGCGACGGCGACCTGCTCGATACGGTGACGACCATCGCCCCGAGCCAGACGCGCACCCATCGCTTCGCGGTGATTTCGAACCTCGCCTACGAGATCAATGCGGATCACAGCGTGCGTCTCGCCTACACCTGGGAGCGCGCCAATCACCGCCAGACCGGCCAGGTGGGCTTCGTCAACCAGCTCGGCGAACCGGACGATGTGTTCCCGGTCAACGAGGGTCTGGTCGACGTCAATGGCAACGTGCTGCAAAAGCGCGATCGCCAGTCCTATGCCATCCTCAACCAGATTTCTGCCCAGTACCTCGGCACTTTCGGCAATCTGACGCTCGACCTCGGCCTGCGTGCGCCGTTCTTCAAGCGCGAGCTCGAACAGAACTGCTTTACGACCTCGGCCGCAGGTTTCGTCGATTGCGTCTACGGTGACGACATCGCCGACTACGCGGTCGACGCTCCCACCGCCGCCCTGCCGCAGGAACGGACCTACAAGTACGACAAGCTGCTGCCGAATATCGGCCTGATCTACGACCTGGGCGCGGCTTCGCTGTTCGCGAACTACTCGAAGGGCCTGCAGGTGCCGGGGACGGACAACCTGTACAACTCGCTGTATTTCTCGGCCGATACCGCCAGCGTGCAGCCGGTGCCGGAGACGACCGACACCTTCGATGTCGGCGCGCGGTTCCAGTCGGGCGACATCCAGGCCCAGCTGACCGGTTGGTTCACCCGCTACGAGAACCGCCTCGCCTCGGCTTACGATCCGATCCTTGAGCGTTCGGTCTATCGTAACCTCGGCCGGGTCGACAAATACGGCATTGACGGTTCGATCTCGTGGCAGCCGACCGAAAGCTTCATCGCCTACGTCTTCGGCTCGATCATGAAATCCGAAATCAAGGACGACATCGTCGGCGGCACCTGCGCCCTCAATACCAGCACGGGTGCGGCGCTCAACCAGATCTACGGTTGCACCACCGCCACGGTCGGCGAGCAGTTCTTCCTGCCGACCGCGGGCAACCGCGAATCGGGTGCGCCCGTCCACTCGTTCGGCGGCCGCCTGCAGTACAATTTCGGTCCGGTCGAATTCGGCGTCCAGGCGAAGTACACCGGCAAGCGTTACGTCAACGACGAGAACCGTCCGATCTTCGCATCGGCCAACTCCGCACCGGAGGGGACGAACGTCCTCTACGGCGCGACGGTCGACGGGTACACGCTGGTCGACCTCGATGTCCGCTTCAACCTCGGCGAAACCCCCTGGGGCAATGATGCCGCGATCCAGTTGAACGTGACCAACCTGCTCGACGAACTGTATGTGGGCGGCTTCGGCGGCAATCTGGTCTCGACCAGCTCGCCGTTCGTGCAGATCGGCGCTCCGCGTGCGGCCAGCGTTTCGTTCGTGATCGGTTACTGATCCGGCCAGCCTCGCGCTGACCCTGAAGGGCGGCCTCTCCCCGGCGGGAGGGGCCGCCCTTTTCGTTGGCGGCGGTACAGCGATAACCTTCGCTCATGCCGCTTCGAGCAGCGCGGTGGCGAGCCGCCGGCGATCGTCCTCGCTCGCCCCGCCGCGCAACGCGCGCTCCAGTGCCGCGGCGCAGGCGCCAAGATCGGCCTCGCCGAACATCCCCGCACTGCCGGCAAGCTTGTGAAGCTGGCGGGCAAGCTCATCCGTCTGCTCCTCCCTCGGCTGATCGGGTGCGCTCCAGCTTTGCCCGGCGACTGCGGCGAGTGCTTCCGCTTTTCGGTGCCGCCAGCGCCGGGCTAGCTCGCCCGATGGTGTTCGCCGTGTGGGAATAGCGGTCATCGATTCGCCGCCGGGCATGCCGGACGATCGCGCCCCCGTCTGGTCCGCTGGCATCGCCGGGAGCCATCGCACGAGCATTTTGGCCAGAGCAGGAAGGGTGAAAGGCTTGGCCAGATGGTCCTGCATCCCGGCATCGAGCGCGGCGGCGATGTCCTCGGCAAAGGCGTTCGCCGTCAGCGCGACGATCGGAAGTGCTTCTTCGTCGATCCCTGCGGCACGGATAGCGCGCGCCGCGGCATAGCCGTCGCACCCCGGCATCTGGATATCCATCAGCACGAGATCGAAGGGGTTGCCCCGCGCCGCCGCATCGCATGCAGCGGCGATTGCCGCGCTGCCGTCCTCGACCACGGAGACGCTCTGGCCCAGCTGTTCGAGCGTGGCGACGGCCAGCAGGCGGTTTACGTCATGATCCTCGGCCAGAAGGATGCGTTTGCAATTAGGAACCGATGCGGGCGTACCGGCCAGAGACAACCGCGGCGGGGCCGCGTCCGCATGCGGCGTTTCCAGCGGCAGCCGCAGGGTGAAGCACGACCCCGTGCCTGGCCGCGACCGGGCGACGAGGGTCCCCCCGAGCATCCCGGCCAGCTGGCGCGAGATGCTGAGGCCCAGCCCCGTCCCGCCATGACGGCGGGACGTGCGTGCGTCCTCTTGCGCGAAGGGGTCGAAGACATGCTCGATCCGGTCGGGATGGATGCCGATCCCGCTGTCCTCGACCGTCAGCATCAGCTGCCCATCCCGGGCGCTCGCGCCGAGCGCGACGAAGCCGGCTTCGGTGAACTTGACCGCGTTGCCGACCAGATTGAGCACAATCTGCCGCAGTCTGAGCGGGTCGCTTATCACGAGCGGCGGCAGATCGGGCGCGCAGGTCACCGTAAGGTCGAGCCCCCGCTGTTCCGCATTCGCCCGGTGCAGCGCCGCACAGTCCCCCACCAGCGCAGCGATGTCGAGCGGTTCGGGCGCCAGACCCGGCTGGCCCGATTCGATCCGGCTGATATCGAGAATGTCGTTGAGCAGCGTCATCATCGACTGGCCCGAGCGGGCGATCAGTTCGGCATGGTGCGCCGCCCGTTCGCTCAGCGGTTCGCGCTGGATCAACTGGGCAAACCCCAGCACCCCGTTCATCGGCGTGCGGATTTCGTGGCTTATGTTGGCGAGGAACTGGGCTTTCGCCCGGGCCGCATGTTCCGCCCGGCGCAGAGCCTGTTCGAGCTGCCGCTCGAGCAGCACCCGTTCGGACACATCGCGCGCGGAAACCACGATGCCGCGAGGGATACCGGTCGCACTTTCGCTGACCAGCGTGCAATCGGCCTCGATCCACACCGCCTCGCCGTGGACGTCCGTCGCCACGCGCCGATACGTCACCCGCCGCGCCCCCGCCTGCCCGCCGGCAAGGTCGGCCAGCGCGGCGCGGACCGCCGGTCGCCAGTCGGGATGAGCGGGTTCGGCCAGCCCGGTCCCGAGGATCGCCGTCGGCACCGTGCCCAGCACCTTTCGAACCGACGGCGAGGCATAGGTGCAGCGCCCCTCGATGTCGTAGTGCAGGATCGCATCGGCCAGATTGGCCGCCAGCAGCGCCAGTTGCCTGCGCGCCGTTTCCACTTCGCGCGCAAGCCGGGCGCGCGTCGCGAGGACGGCGGCGACCGGCAGGCCGACAAGAATGGCCGAGGCCAGGAACGCATCGAGCAGGGCGAGCTGGACCGGCAGCGGATAAGGCAGCAGATGCACCGGGCCCGTTCCTGCATTGGTACAGGCCATGGCCACCGCCGCCGTCGTGATGACCGAAACCGCCGTACCTGCGGTGCCCAGCCGGAAGGCATGCAGGATCACGATCGGCGGAATGAGGAACAGGACCGGAAACGAAGTCTGGCTGAAGACCAGCCAGGTGACGAGCGCACCTCCAGAAGGGATCGCGAGCCATTCCGCCAGCCGTCGTCGCCCCGGCCATCGGGGCCGCGCTGCGGCGTCCCAGAAGGCAAGAATGCCGGGCGTCAGGACCAGCAGGCTCACCGCATCGGACGCGATCCAGCGCACCACCGGACTGTTGGGCAGAGACGATCCGAAGCCCAGCACCAGGCTTGCCACGAGGGCCGAGGCGACCGGGGCTAGCAGTCCGAGCGTCAGCATGAGCGGCGCCACCTCGGCGATCTCGCCCATGTCGGGACGCGGGCCGCACGTGCGCCGGATGACGGTCACCGCCACCGCGATCTCGGCCGAATTGGCGAGCGCAAGCAGCAGCCCTGGCCCGAGCCCGTCGCCGGCGACCAGATTGGCCAGCAGATTACCCGCCAGCATCGCCGCCCCGATGGCGATTTGCCGCCACGGGCCCATGCGCAGCCGCAGCAGCGCAGCGATGGCGAAGGCGTTTGGCAGCCAGATGCTCGCCACCCGCGCCTCGTTCTGGGACAAGGCGATCGAGGCAAGAGCGAGCAGCGCGAAGCCGATGCCCGCCAGCAAAGCCAGCGCCAGTCCGGCGAAGGGCAAGCGCCGGGCGGCGCAGTGAACGGGCGGTGCGGCCAGTGCCATCGGCTATGTATCCCCGGTGCGCGAGATTGCGCGATTGCGGCGGGCCGACTATCTCCGTTCGTCCATGATCCAAGGCGAGATGACCCGGTTCAGCACGACGAAGCGGCGCCCCAATGTCTGGGTTATCGTCGCAATCGTGTTGA
This sequence comes from Qipengyuania sp., assembly GCF_043423005.1. Lineage (GTDB taxonomy): Bacteria > Pseudomonadota > Alphaproteobacteria > Sphingomonadales > Sphingomonadaceae > Qipengyuania. The sequence goes on from NZ_JBHWMI010000003.1 coordinate 29,253, forward strand.
TCCATCTGGCGGTCTTCTACGTATTGCTACGCAGCCTCGCGCCGAATGCGGTCGCCACCGCGGGGCGCGAAATCCTGTCGGTCTTCGACATCGCGCAGGTCCCGCCCGCCCCGCCGCCGCCGCCGCCCAGTTCCGCACCGAGCGATGCGGGCGCCGCGGGCGATCCGGGGC
>NZ_JBHWMI010000004.1:0-129268 GCF_043423005.1 Qipengyuania sp.
ATACTCGAACCTCTTCGTTCCGGGGGCGATGAAGGCAGGCACGACCAGCCTTGCCGCCGCGCTCGACCAGCACCCGCAAATCGCGCTCCACCCCTTCAAGGAGCCGATGTATTTCGCCCAGACCCCCGCATCGCGCGAAAAGCTCTATGAACTGCTCAGTCCCGATGGCGAAAGCTATGATCGGGTCACGCCGCACAACTCGATCAGCTATGTCGATCTGGAAACCTACCTGTCCGGTTTTGCCGGGGCACAAGACGCTCGGTACCGGCTGGATGCCAGCACGATGTACCTGCAATCGCCCGACGCGATAGCGCTTGCCCGCGCGGCGTCGCCCGATGCCCGTTTCATCGCCGTACTGCGCGATCCCTACGCCCGCGCCTATTCCGCCTATCAGTATCAACGCTCGCGGATGCGCGAGCCGGCAGCGACTTTCGCCGAAGCAATCGCCCACGAACGCTCCGGCGCGCGTGACACGTGGATGTACGGCTGGCGGTATGTCTTCTCGAGCCTCTATTTCGAACAGGTGGCGCGATTGTTCGCCGAGGTGCCCGAGGCCGAGCGATTGGTGGTGTTCTTCGAAGACCTGGTCGGTGCAGGCGGGCTCGATCCGGTGTTTCGGTTCCTCGGCCTGCCGTCGCACGACATCGGCATGGTGTTCGAGAACGAGACGGTGCTGCTTGAAGGGACCGCCGCGCGCGCTGCGGCCCGGCTTACGCACAACCAGCGGCTCGGGCGCGTGGTGCGCGGTGTCCTGCCCGCATCGGCGGTGGCATCGGTGCGCTCGGCGGTCGCTGTCGCGCGCAAGTTCGTCTACCGGTCCGGCACCCGGCCAGCGCCGATGACATCCGCGGACCGGGCCTTGATGAGCGATCTCGTCGAACCCGATCTGGACCGTCTGGAACGGCTCCTTGATCGCGACCTTTCGGCCTGGCGTTTCCATGCACGCAACCGCGTAACTTCCTAAGACAGCAGCGAAAGAAACGCGGCGACCAGGTGGCCGTTAACCATCTTCGTTCAGCGTATCCGGCGTGAGCCACCCGTGACCTTTGTCGCCCTCAGGGGCGAGGATATGGGGGCGGCGTAAGGCAAATTTTAAGGTTGCAAGGTAGGCGAGGTTTAAACCCTTCGTGCGAAAAGGGCCGGGCGTTCTGCATGATGCGGGCGCTGTGGGCGGCAGGTTTCGCACCGGGGAGGGAACAGTGCAGACTGACGCATCGCCCTTCGCGATCGCCGCCTCCGCGCCGATCCCCGAACTCGTCACACCGGGCCACGTGCTGACCGTGATGCTGGCGATCGGGTTCGTCGGCGCTCTTGTGCTGGCGTGCGGTATCTTCAGGGCTTTTCGCGAGGTCAATCGCAAGCGCAAGGCGCTCGATGAGGCGAACCGGCAATTACTCCACGCCTCGCGCCACGACAGTCTCACCGGGCTGGTCGAGCGGGGTCACTTCCGCGAACGGTTCGAGGAATTGCTGTCCGAAGTTCATGGCGGTTCGCGCCCGGGCATCGCGCTGATGCTGATCGATCTCGATTTCTTCAAGAAGATCAACGATGCGCACGGCCACCGCGCCGGGGACGCGGTGCTGGTCGATGTTGCCCGGCGATTCCGCGAAGTGGTCGGTCCGGCCAACATCGTCGGACGGCTGGGCGGTGACGAGTTCGCCGTGATCGTCGCGGATGCGGCCGACGATGCCGCGGCCAAGAAGCTGGCCGACCGGCTGATCGCGCGGGTCAAGATGCCGTTCGTGGTCAACGCCGAGGAATTGTGCATCGGCGCCTCGATCGGGATCGTCATCGCTGCGGCAGGAGCGCCGGGCGCTTCCGCGCTCACCAGCAATGCCGACCTTGCGCTTTACGAGGCCAAGCGGCGGGGGCGGGGCACCAGCGTCGTCTATCGCCCCGAGATGCGCGCGGCCATCGAGGAACGCGAACTGCTCGAAGGCGATCTGTCGCTGGCCTTGCAGCACGGGCAGCTCGGCCTGTGTTATCAGCCGATCGTTGGCGCGGGCGATGAAGCGATCGTCTGCCGTGAGGCGCTGGTGCGGTGGCATCATCCGGTCCGCGGTCTGCTTTATCCCGATCTGTTCATCCCGCTGGCGGAAAGTCGCCAGATCATCCAGCAGATCGGGGCTTGGGTGCTGCGCGAGGCCTGCACCGAGGCGGCCCGGTGGGACGACACGATTTGCCTGTCGCTGAATATCTCGACCGTGCAGCTGCTCGATCCGGCGTTCCTCAAAAGCGTGGTCGAGGCTTTGGCATCGAGCGGGCTGCCTGCCGACCGGTTGATGCTCGAATTCGACGAGACGATCTTCGCCGGCATCGACGACAGCTTGTTCGCGCTGCTGCAAAGCCTGCACGTTCTGGGGGTAAAGCTGGTGCTCGACCATTTCGGGCGCGGCTCCTCCTCGCTCAGCTATCTGGAACGGCTCAACCTTTCCGCGGTCAAAATCCATCGCGAATTCGTGCAGGCAGCCTCTGCCGGGTCGCCGCGCAGCGCCGCAATCGTCGATGCGATCGTCTCGCTCGCCCGCTCGCTCGACCTGACCGTGACGGCCGAAGGCGTCGAAACCGCGCAGCATGCGGACGCTATGCGCGCCGCCGGCTGCACTCATTTGCAAGGATATCACTTCGGCCGGCCGGAAGCGATCGGTGGCGCAGCCGATCCGCGGGTGCAGGTGGCGCAGCGTGCGAGGCGTTGACGCCTCATTCCGGCAGCGCCTTCGGACGATAGCCGTTGCATGGGTGTTGATCGAAGGGATCACCTGCGGCTAGGCGTCGACGTTCCATCAGCTTCAGGGCAAGCAATCTTTGACTGACAACACAAGCAGGCTCCCCCTTCGCGACGGGTTGAGCTGGTGGTCTCTTGCCGGGCTCGTTCTCGGCCTTGGCTTTTTCGTCCTCAGCGCCCTTTCGGCCTATTCGAACGTGCAGAATATCCGCGCGAGCGAGACGCGCATCCGCAACACGCACGAGGTACTGACCACGCTCGATGATCTTATGATCCAGGTGCTCGATGCCGAAACCGGCAAGCGCGGCTATCACCTGACCGGCGACGAGCAATTCCTGAGGCCCTATGAGGACGGTTCCGCCGCTGCCCGGCGCAGCCTCGCGAAACTCGAAAATCACACCCGCAACGATCCTGCCCAGCACGAAAAATACATCGAGCTGAGGACCGCAATCCAGCGTAAGCTCGATCAGTTGTCCGTGGGGGTCGCGGCCCTGCGCGCCGGAGACATGCAGGAGGCCGATCGCCTCGTCGATGCACAAACCAGCCTCGAGACGATGGCGCAGGTGCGCAGCCGGATCGAGGAGATGACCGAGACCGAACTCGGCATCCGTGCCAACCGGGTTGCCGAACATGCCGCCGCCTCGCGCGCTACGGTCACCGGCGCGGTCGGGGCGAGCGTCATCGGCGCCGTCCTGGCGATCGCTATCTTCCTGCTCCTGCTCCGCACGGCCCGCAGCCAGCATCGTCGCCGCTGGCTCGAGACTGCGCAAGTCGACCTTGCCCATGCCATGATCGGCGACCAGTCGCTGCAACAGCTTTCCGCCACCATCCTCCAGTTCTTTGCCGATCGGACGGGGTGCTCCGCAGGCGCGATCTTCAAGGGCGAGGGCGGCGTGTTCAAGCGCACGGCAACCCTGGGCGTGCCGGCTGACGCCCCTGTTCCGACGTCTTTCGCCGTTGGAGAAGGGCTGCTCGGCAAGGCGGCGGCGGATGGCCAGGCGATCGTCCTCAATGATGTGCCCGAAGGATATCTGACGATCGGTTCCGCACTCGGCCGCGATTCTCCGCGCCATCTGGTGATCATGCCGGCCGAAACCGAAGAGACCGTCAATGCAGTGATCGAGCTCGGCTTCTTCGAACCCGTTCAGCCGCGCGTCCTCGATCTTCTGGAACAGACGCGCAGCGCGATCGGCGTAAGCTTGCGCTCGGCCCGGTTTCGCGCCCGTTTGCAGGATGCGCTGGAGGAAACCCAGCGCCAAGCGGGCGAACTGCAGGCGCAGAGCGAGGAATTGCGGGTCTCGAACGAGGAACTGGAAGAGCAGGGCGCCGCTCTCAAGGAATCGCAGGCGCGCCTGGAATTGCAGCAGGTCGAGCTCGAACAGACCAACAGTCAGCTCGAGGAACAGGCGCAGACGCTCGAAAATCAGCGTGACGAGCTGGGCCGGGCAGCGGCGAACCTGACCCTCAAGGCGCGCGAACTGGAACAGGCGAGCCAGTACAAGTCGGATTTTCTCGCCAACATGAGCCACGAATTGCGCACGCCGCTCAATTCGCTGCTCATCCTGTCGAAACTGCTGGGCGACAACCCGGACGGCAATTTGTCGGACGAGCAGGTGCGCTTTGCCCAAACCATCGAATCCTCGGGCAACGACCTGCTGACGCTGATCAACGACATTCTCGACCTTTCGAAGATCGAGGCCGGTCATGTCGAGATCGTGCCGGCTCCGGTATCGACCGAGCGGGTGGCGAGCGACATGCGCAAGCTGTTCGAACCGGTGGCGCGCGAGCGCGGCCTTGCGTTCGAGGTCACGCTGGCACCCGGCCTCGAACCGACCATCGAGACCGATCGCGTACGGCTCGAACAGATCCTGAAGAACCTGCTTTCCAACGCGCTCAAGTTCACCGAGCAGGGAAGCGTGCAGCTCGAACTTGCCCCGGCCCCCGACGACAGCATCGCGATCGCGGTCCGCGATACCGGGATCGGCATTTCGGACGAACAGCGCGATCTCATCTTCGAGGCGTTCCGGCAGGCTGACGGGACGATCAGCCGCAGGTTCGGCGGGACCGGGCTCGGCCTGTCGATCACACGCGAACTGGTGCGCCTGCTGGGCGGGACGATCCGTCTCGAAAGCGAATTGGGATCGGGCAGCAGCTTCATCGTCACTCTCCCGGTCGTGTACGACCCGGCCCGCGTGGGCGAGCGTGAGACCGCGCCCGCACGGGCCGGCGATAACGCTGACCTTCCGGCGCGCGCTGCCCATGGCGAGGGCAGGTCGGCCGGCACCGCCCGGCCCCGCGTCCCGGGGGAACTCCACGCGATTGCCGATGATCGCGACGCCCTCAACGAGGGCAAGCGCCTGCTCCTGGTAATCGAGGACGACCCGACCTTTGCCCGGATCCTGTGCGAACTGTCCCGCGAACTGGGGTTCCAGTGCATTATCGCCGGCACCGCGCAGGAGGCGATCGAGCTGGCGACGAGCTATCGGCCGCACGCCATCGTGCTCGACATCGGGCTGCCCGACCATTCCGGCCTCACCGTGCTGGACCAGCTGAAGCAGCAGCACGAGACGCGGCATATCCCGATCCACGTCGTTTCGGGCGAAGAGAAGAGCCAGACCGCGCTCGAACTGGGTGCTGTCGGGTTCCTCGAAAAGCCCGCCAAGCGCGAGGAGCTGGCCAGCGTTCTCGCCAAGCTGCAGGCCAAGTTCACATCGCGCATGCGGCGGGTGCTGGTGGTCGAGGACGACGCCGTACAGCGCGAGGCGGTGTGTTCGCTGCTTCGTTCGCGGGACGTGGAAACCGTCGGCGTGGGAACCGCGGCCGATTGCCTCGAGGAACTCGGCACCGGCGAATACGATTGCATGGTGCTCGACCTGTCGCTGCCCGACGCTTCGGGCTTCACCTTGCTCGAAACCCTCAGCCAGAAGGGCGAGGGCAGCTTTCCCCCGGTCATCGTCTATACGGGCCGCGACCTGTCGGCAGATGAGGAGCAGCGGCTCCAGCGGTATTCCAGTTCGATCATCATCAAGGGCGCAAAATCGCCCGAGCGCCTGCTCGACGAGGTTTCGCTGTTCCTGCATCAGGTCGTCGCCGACCTGCCTGCGGAACAACGCCGCATGATCGAGAAGGCGCGCCACCGCGACGCCGCGATCGAGGGCAAGCGCATCCTCATCGTCGAGGACGATGTGCGCAACGTCTACTCTCTGACCAGCGTTCTCGAACCGCGCGGGGCGCTGACGCAGATCGCCCGCAACGGGCAGGAGGCACTCGACGCGCTGGAAGCGGCAGAAAGCGATCCCGACAAGCGCATCGACCTCGTCCTCATGGACGTGATGATGCCGGTGATGGACGGCCTTGCCGCCGCCCGCAAGATCCGTGCGAACGAGGCGTGGAGCAAGCTGCCGATCCTGATGCTGACGGCCAAGGCCATGCCCGACGATCAGCGCAAGTGCCTCGAGGCAGGCGCCAACGATTACATGGCCAAGCCCATCGACGTCGACAAGCTGCTGTCGCTGGTGCGCGTCTGGATGCCCCGCTGATGGGCAACCGGGTCGAGGATATCGAGATCGAACTTCTGCTGGATGCGCTCTACCAGCATTACCACTACGATTTTCGCCATTATGCCCGCGCTTCGATCAAGCGGCGGCTGGCGCAGGCCCGCCAACGGCTGGGCTTCGACAGCATATCGGCGATGCAATCCGCGGTGCTGCATGACGAGACGATGCTGCCGGTCCTGCTCGACTGGTTGACCGTGCAGGTCAGCGAGATGTTTCGCGATCCGTCCTACTACCGGGCCCTGCGCGAGAAGGTGGTGCCGCATCTCAGGACCTACCCGTCGCTGAAGGTCTGGGTGGCCGGTTGCAGCGAAGGGGAGGAACTCTATTCCCTCGCCATCCTGTTCCGCGAGGAGGGGCTGGGCGACAAGACCATGTTCTACGCCACCGATATCAACCCCGCGGCGTTGAACGCGGCACAGGCGGGCGTCTATCCGCTCGACAGGATCCGGCAGTTCACCGAAAACCATCAGCAATCGGGCGGCCGGACTTCGCTGTCCGATTACTATACCGCGGCTTACGGACGGGCGGTCTTCGATGCATCCTTGCGCAAACAGACGGTGTTTTCCGACCACAGTCTCGTCACCGACGCCGCTTTCGGTGAAATGCACCTGATTTCATGCCGCAACGTGCTGATCTATTTTGATCGGCCGTTGCAGGATCGTGCGGTTGCATTGTTCGGCGAATCGCTGGTCCGGCGGGGCTTTCTCGGTCTCGGTTCCAAGGAAAGTCTGCGCTTTTCCGCCCATGCGGATGCCTTTCGCGAGTTCGACCGGGAAGAAAAGATCTACCGAAAGATGGCCGCATGAGCGCCGCTGCCATCGTCATCGGCGCATCGGCGGGCGGGGTGCAGGCGCTTTCCGCCATCCTCGGCGCCTTGCCCGCGAATTACCCGCTGCCGGTCCTGGTCGTCATCCACATTCCGCCGCGCAAGGACAATGCGCTGATCCAGCTGTTCGGGCAAAAATGCGCGCTGCCGGTCAAGGAAGCCGAGGACAAGGAGCCGCTCGTTCCCGGAACGATCTATTTCGCTCCGCCCGACTACCACCTGCTGATCGAGACGCCCGATGCGCTCGCCCTGTCGGCTGACGAGCCGGTCAACCATTCGCGCCCGGCGATCGATGTCCTGTTCGAAACCGCCGCCGATGTGTTCGGGCCGGCGCTGACCGCGATCGTCCTGACCGGCGCCAATGATGACGGTGCTCGCGGATTGCAACTGGTCGGCGAGGCCGGCGGGACGACGATCGTCCAGGATCCCGCCAGTGCCGAGGTCGCGACGATGCCCGCCGCCGCACTGGCCGCGGCCCCGGGTGCGCTGGTCATGGATCTTCAGCAAATTGTAACGCACCTCACGTCAACGAGCGCCCGATGACCGCATCTGCCGATCCCATCCGGTTCCTGCTGGTTGACGACCTGCCCGAAAACCTCCTTGCCCTCGAAGCCTTGCTGAAACGCGAAGGGCTGGTCTGCGATACCGCACGCACCGGCGAGGATGCGCTGGAACTGATGCTGCGGCACGAATATGCACTCGCGCTGCTCGATGTGCAGATGCCGGGAATGGACGGGTTCGAACTGGCCGAATTCATGCGGGCCAACGAACGCTCGCGCCATATCCCGATCATCTTCGTCACTGCCGGCACGGGCGATGCCAGCCGGCGCTTTCGCGGGTACGAGGCCGGTGCCGTCGATTTCATCCAGAAGCCGATCGAGGCGGACGTGCTGCGCTCCAAGGCGAGCGTGTTCCTCGACCTTTACGAGCAGCGTCGCCGCGTCGCCGCGCAGCGCGACGAGTTGGCCCGGCTCGGTGGGCGCCTGCAAGCCGCGGATCAGCAGAAGAACCGTTTTCTTGCGGTGCTGGGCCACGAATTGCGCAACCCGATCATGAGCCTTTATGCCGGGCTGCGCCTCTTCGACCGCGGGAGCGACAAGTTCGGCGTCGACGAACTGCGCTCGCACATGCAGCGCAGTCTCGACCACATGAGCCGTCTGATCGACGATCTGCTCGACATCGCGCGGATCGAGCAGGGCAAGATCTCGCTGCGCAAGGAGCGGGTCGACCTCGCAGAGCGGGTTTCCTTCGCGCTCGAGATCCTGCGGCCGGGGATCGAGCAGGCGGGCCATGTCGTCACGGTCGAAGGGCCGGCAGAGCCGATCATGCTGGACGCCGATCCGGCGCGGCTGAAACAGATCATCAGCAATCTTGTCGGTAATGCGGTCAAATATACGCCAGAGCCGGGCGAGATCCAGATTGCGACGGGAACCGAGGGGCGCTGGGCGGTGATCACCGTCGCCGACAGCGGCATCGGCATCCCCGCGGCAGAGCAGGAGCGCATCTTCCAGATTTTCGAACAGGTCGAAAACGGCACCGGCGTCGTCGGCGACGGGCTGGGCATCGGGCTGGCGTTGGTGAAGCAGCTCGTCGAATTGCATGACGGGCAGGTCAGGCTGGTCAGCAGCACGCCGGGCGAAGGCAGCACCTTCGAGGCTCGCCTTCCGCTCTCGACCGCGGGCTGAGGCTGCCTCGGGGTTCCCGGCACGTCACGCCTGCGGTTCGATCGGGAGATGGCCCGAGAGGTTCAAAATGTGGCTCTGGCCCCTGTCTTTGCGGAGCGCGAAAACCGCAGAAAACCGACGGTTAGTTGGTCGGGGAGAGAGGATTCGAACCTCCGGCCCCTGCCTCCCGAAGACAGTGCTCTACCAGGCTGAGCTACTCCCCGACCGGCGCGACCCGCGGCGTTTCGAAACGCTGCGAGGGCGAGGCAGGCGCGGCCTATAGGTGTGGATTGCCGGCCATGCAAGCGGGCAATTTCCGCGCCCGCGGCCTAAGGCTGCGGCGTGACCCAGATGCATTACGAACAGCAATATCTCGATCTCATGGCCCGCATCTGGGCCGAGGGCGAGGAACGGATCGATCGCACCGGGATCGGCACCCGCGCGGTGTTCGGGGCCATGCTGCGGTTCGATCTTGCGGGCGGGGCCATGCCCCTTGTCACGACCAAGCGGGTATACTGGAAAACCGCCACCCGCGAACTTCTGTGGTTCCTTAGCGGAGAGACGAACATCCGCCCGCTGGTTCTGCAAGGCGTCAGGATCTGGAACGAATGGCCCCATGCCCGCTATGTCCGGGAAACGGGCGACGAGCTGCCGCTCGACACCTTCGTTCGCCGGATCGCGGAAGATGAGGGCTTTGCCGCGCGCTGGGGCGAGCTTGGCCCGGTCTATGGCAAGCAGTGGGTCGACTGGCCGACCTACCGCTATCGCCCCGACGGGTTGTACGAGAAAGGTGCCGGGATCAACCAGGTGGCCGAGGTGGTCACCTCGTTGCGCGACAATCCGGGCAGCCGCCGGCATATCATCGAGGGCTGGAACGTCGCCGAGCTTGAACGGATGGCCCTGCCGCCCTGTCACAAGACCTACCAGTTCCATGTCGCGGGCGGGCGGTTGTCGTGCTTGCTCTATCAGCGCAGCTGCGATGTCGCGCTCGGTCTGCCGTTCAACCTGTGGTCGGCGGCCCTGCTGACCCGGATGATCGCGCAGCAGGTGGACCTCGAGCCAGGCGAGCTGGTGTGGAGCGGGGGCGACACCCACCTTTACCTCAACCACCGTCACCTGGTCGAGGAACAGCTTTCCCGCGCACCTCGCGGCCACCCCCGGCTGGACATTCTGCGGCGCCCTCCAACCGTGTTTGACTACCGGATTGAGGATTTCGCAGTTCGCGACTACACCCCCCACGCCCCGCTCAGTGCGCCGGTGGCGGTGTGACGCCGCCGGCGGCTTGACCGTCTAAAGGGCGCGAAATAAAATAACGCAGCAATGCAAGATTGCGTCTGGAGAGAGTTTATGGCCGAGACAGGCCCCGGCAGTGGCGACGGGCAGGGAATGCAAGGGGGCAACCGCCCCGGACTGGCGTTGCACGTGCCCGAACCGCGCTTCCGCCCGGGCGACAAGGTCGACTTCTCGCACATCGCCGTTCCCCCCGCCGGCACCCAGCCGCGCCCCGATGAAACCGCCGCGCCGGCCGAGATGCACGATCTGGCCTATGGTCTGGTGAGGGTGCTGGGCGAGGATCATCGGGCCCACGGTCCGTGGGACCCCAAGCTCGACGCCGATACCCTGCGCGCCATGCTCGGTCACATGGCGCTGACCCGCGCCTTCGACGAGCGGATGTTCCGCGGGCAGCGGCAGGGCAAGACCAGCTTCTACATGAAGTGCACCGGCGAGGAGGCGACCAGCGTGGCCGCCTCGATGGCGCTGGCGGCGGACGACATGGTGTTCCCGAGCTATCGCCAGCAGGGCATCCTGATTCAGCGCGGGTATCCGCTGATCGAGATGATGAACCAGATCTACTCGAACCGGGGCGACAAGCTTAAGGGCCGCCAGCTGCCGATCATGTATTCGAGCCGCGAGCACAGCTTCTTCACCATCAGCGGCAATCTGGCGACCCAGACTCCGCAGGCGGTGGGCTGGGCGATGGCCAGCGCGATCAAGGGCGACAGCCGGATCGCCGCCACCTGGGTGGGCGAGGGCAGCACGGCAGAGGGCGATTTCCACGCCGCCTGCACCTTTGCCACTGTCTATAATGCGCCGGTCATCCTCAACGTGGTCAACAACCAGTGGGCCATCAGCAGCTTCTCGGGCTTCGCCGGGGCCGAGCGGACGACCTTCGCTGCCCGGGCGCTGGGCTATGGCCTCGCCGGGCTGCGGGTAGACGGCAACGATCCGCTGGCGTGCTATGCCGCCGAACGCTGGGCCGCCAACCGCGCCCGCGCCAACGCCGGGCCGACGTTGATCGAGTTCTTCACCTACCGTGCCGAAGGGCATTCCACCTCCGACGATCCCAGCGGCTATCGCAGCGCGCAGGAACGCGAGGAATGGCCGCTGGGCGATCCCGTCATGCGCCTGAAGAACCACCTCATCGCGCTCGGCGAATGGGACGAGGACCGGCAGGAGCGCATGGACCTCGAAGCGGCGGAGAAGGTCAAGGCGGTCACCAAGGAAGCCGAGGCCAACGGGATCCTCGGCCACGGGCTCCACCACCCGTTCCACACCATGTTCGAGGACGTCTTCGAGGAATTGCCCTGGCACCTCCAGGAGCAGGCGGCGCAGGCCATCCGCGAACGCGAGATCAAGTTTCCCGAAGGGCTGCCCAACGCATGAGCGAGATCGAAGCCAAGGACGCGCCCGCGAACGCCGCCGAAACCGGCGCCGGAGCCCAGGCCGAACGGCGCCTCAACATGATCGAGGCCATCAACGACGCGCTCGACGTGTCGATGGCACGCGACGACAGCGTCGTCGTCATGGGCGAAGACGTGGGCTATTTCGGCGGGGTGTTCCGGTGCACCGCCGGGCTCCAGCAGAAATACGGCAAGACCCGCGTGTTCGACACGCCGATCAGCGAATGCGGGATCATCGCCGCGGCGGTCGGGATGGGGGCCTATGGGCTGCGGCCCGTGCCCGAAATCCAGTTCGCCGACTATATCTATCCCGGGTTCGATCAGCTGGTCAGCGAGGCGGCGCGACTGCGTTATCGTTCGGCCGGTGAGTTCATCTCGCCGATGACCGTCCGGTCACCCTTCGGCGGCGGCATTTTCGGCGGGCAGACCCATAGCCAGAGCCCGGAGGCGATCTTCACCCATGTCGCCGGCCTGAAGACGGTAGTTCCCTCGACCCCGTACGACGCCAAGGGCCTGCTGATCGCGGCGATCGAGGACGACGATCCGGTGATCTTCTTCGAACCCAAGCGGATCTACAACGGACCGTTCTCGGGCTATTACGACCAGCCGGTGCAGCCGTGGAAGAAGTTCGACGCCAGCCTGGTGCCCGAGGGGCATTACACCATCCCCCTTGGCAAGGCACGGCGCGTGACCGAGGGCGAGGACCTGACGATCCTTGCCTATGGCACGATGGTCCACGTGACCGAGGCGGTATGCAAGGCACGGGGCGTATCCGCCGATCTGCTCGACCTGCGGACGCTCGTGCCGCTCGACATCGAGGCGATCGAGGAAAGCGTGCGCAAGACGGGACGCTGCCTGATCGTCCACGAGGCGACCCGCACCAGCGGGTTCGGCGCCGAACTGTCGGCGCTTGTAACCGAACGCTGCTTCTATGATCTCGAAGCCCCGGTGGAGAGGGTAACCGGGTTCGACACGCCCTATCCGCACAGCCTCGAATGGGCCTATTTCCCCGGCCCCATCCGCATCGGCGATGCACTCGACAAGATTTTGCAGGATTGATCCCGATGACCAAGTTCACCTTCAATATGCCCGATATCGGTGAAGGCATCGCCGAGGCGGAAATCGTCCAGTGGCACAAGCAGGTCGGCGACATCGTGCGCGAAGACGAGGAATTCGTCGACATGATGACCGACAAGGCGACCGTGCCGATGGAAAGCCCGGTGACCGGCAAGATCCTCGAGATTGCCGGCGAGGAAGGTGACATGGTCGCCATCGGTTCGATGCTGGTCGTGATCGAGATCGAGGGCGAGGGCACAAACGACGGCACGGGCGACGAGGAGACGCGCGCGGACGAGGTTGCGCCTGTCGAAGCGGCTCCGGCACCCAGGGATGACGAGGTCGCGACCCGGATCGAGGCAGAGAACCCCGATGCCGGCGATGCGGACAAGGTGATTGCGGCCGCAGGACAGGATAGCCTTCGTGCAGAACCTGCCGCAGCGCCGCCTCCTTCCGGGACTGCAAAATCAAGCGGCGACCCTTCGACAGGCTCAGGACAAACGCGTGAGGGCAAGGTTCTCGCCTCTCCTGCAGTGCGCAAGCGGGCGAAGGAACTTGGCGTCGATCTCGCCGAGGTCCGCCCCGCAGGCGATGGCCGCGTGCGTCACGGCGACCTCGACCAGTTCCTGTCGTACAATGCCCGCTATGCCGGCTCGGCCCCGCGCCGCCCCGACGAGGAGCGCAAGGTCATCGGCATGCGCCGCCGCATTGCCGAGAACATGGCCGCGTCGAAGCGCAACATCCCCCACTTCTCCTATGTCGAGGAGGTGGATGTCACTGATCTGGAGGCTCTGCGCGCGCAGCTCAACGCCAATCGCGGCGAGCGGCCGAAGCTGACCATCCTGCCGCTGCTGATCAGCGCGATCTGCAAGACCTTGCCCGACTTCCCCATGATCAATGCGCGCTACGACGACGAGGCGGGGGTCGTCACCCGTCACGGCGCGGTCAACATGGGCATGGCGGCGCAGACCGACGCCGGGCTGATGGTGCCGGTCATCAAGAATGCGCAAGGCATGAACCCGTGGCAGCTCGCCAACGAGATAACGCGGCTGGCAGACGATGCGCGCAAGGGCACTGCGAAGAAGGAAGACATGGAGGGCGGCACCCTTACCGTCACCTCGCTCGGCCCGCTCGGCGGGGTGGCGACGACGCCGGTGATCAACCGCCCGGAAGTCGCCATCATCGGCCCCAACCGCATAATCGAGCGGCCGATGTACGTCAGCGACGGTGCCGGCGGCGAACGGATCGAGAAGCGCAAGCTGATGAACATCTCGATCAGCTGCGATCACCGGGTGGTGGATGGTTACGACGCGGCAAGCTTCGTCCAGGCGCTCAAGAACCTGCTCGAGACGCCGGCCCTGATCCTGGTCGCGTGACCGTTCGGGCGCCTTGATTTGCCGGGTCGAAAAAGGACCAGAAAGGCCGGAAAACCGCATTGACAGGATTTCAGCCGCGGCCTAGTAGCGCGGCTCCCAAGAGGCGCTGACGCGCGAATGCGCGGGTGTAGCTCAGTTGGTTAGAGTATCGGCCTGTCACGCCGAGGGTCGCGGGTTCAAGTCCCGTCACTCGCGCCACTTGGGACCTTTCTTATCGCTACTCCCCGCTGGCCGGGCGCTTCAGCGCCAGTTGCCGGTTTCCATCCAGCGCAGGTAGCGCTTGAGGGGGAGCAGCCAGCTCAGCCCCAGCACCAGATAGACCCCCGCCTGCAAGAGGCCGGGCCAGCCGCCGATCACCTCGGGCACATAGCGCGCGATCACCAGTCCATAGGCCAGCAGCGCCAGCAGCAGCGCGAGCAGGCCGATCGGGATGCGCCAGGTGGGTTCGGTCCTCATGCGAAGGGTCCATAGATGCGTGTCGGGGTGACGACCGCGTCGAGCGGATGGTCATGCGCCTCGGTCGGCAAGGTACCGACCAGCTGGCAATCCCATGCCAGCCCGATGGCCCGCGCACCCGGGTTGGCGGCGAACCAGCGGTCGTAGTGACCGCCGCCCTGGCCAAGGCGCTGGCCTTCGGCGGTGAAACCCACCAGCGGGACGATCAGCACCTCGGGCGTCGCCACCGGGGCATCGGCTGCCGGTTGCAGCAGTCCGAAGGGTCCAATCTCGAGATCGCATTCTTCGAACGGATCGACAAAGGCGGCAAAATGCATCGGCGCGGCGCGGTGTTCGAACCGGGGCAGCGACAGCGCATGGCCCCGTTCGAAGAAGAACCGCGCGTAGGAGGCCGGCGGCGCCTCCATCGGGCCGGCGCGGTAGAGCCCGATCCGCGCCCCTTCGGGCACCAGTTCGAGCAGCGGGGCCGGGGGGCGGTGGAAGACCAGCGCCTGCATCGACGGGGGCAGCGCGGCGACGTGCTCGCGCCGGCGCATCCTCAGTTCCTTGCGCAGTGCGTCCTTGTCCAGCGTGCCATTCCCGTGCCGTGAAAGATGTGGCGGAACCACCATGGGTCGGTGCCTTGAAATCCTCTGACGCCAGACACGTCAGGTGGGCGCCGTATGCCCCAGGTCCCAGGTTCCATTCCGAAGAATGCAGGGGCCTGGTTGCCGGAGCAGGGACAACTCCCAAGGATTGCTTATAGCCTCAGGGATTTTCGATCGGCTCGTGCCGGGCAGTCCCGCCGCGTTCTATCTAGGCGTCCGGCGCCCGCCCCTCAAGAGCGGTGGCCGCATTTTCGAGTGCCGCCGCAACCCGCTCGAGCGTGGCGGCAAGCTCGTCGGCGTCATATGAGGCGGGCGCGGGGGGCGGCGCAGGTTGCGGCGCAGCCTTTCGTGCTTCGTCGATCTCGTCGGCGAGGAAGATCGCGGCGAACAGCAACGCGCGCGCCTCGTTCGCCGGCACGCCCGATTCCATCGCCCTGATCTTCTCGTCGACCCGGGCGGCGAGTTCGCGCACCCGCTCTTCCTCGCCGTCCCCGCAGGCGAGAGTATAGAACCTGCCGCCGACCTTGAGGCGAACGTCGCTCATCCCCCGATCTCCGCGATCAGTTCGTCGATCCGGGCGATGCTTTCGCCGATCGCCGCGCGCAAGGTCTCGTTCTGACGCACGAGTTCAGCGTCGCCCGAGCCAGAGTCTGCATCGGTCCAGCGCCCGGCTTGCCGCTCAATTCGCGCGGCGGCGCGTTCGATCCGATCGATCGCCTGATTGATCCGGGGGTCGCTCATCGGGTGTGCCGGTTACCAAGTTTGTCGCCCGATGCAAAGGCTTATGGCGACCAGTTCACAGCCGTTGCGCACCGGGCCGTTCCGGGCACGCGGCTTGACCTTGCAGCGGCCCTCCGCAATGGCTTCGCCCGCATCGAATCGACTGATCCCACGGAGTATGTTCGCATGAGCCTCGATACCGCCCGCCTCGTGCAGATGGCGAACGCGATCCGGGCGCTCAGCATGGATGCGGTTCAGGCGGCGAACTCGGGTCACCCGGGAATGCCGATGGGCATGGCCGATGTGGCAACCGTGCTGTGGGGGGAATATCTCAAGCACGATCCCGCCGCGCCGGACTGGGCGGACCGCGATCGGTTCGTGCTCAGCGCCGGGCATGGCTCGATGCTGATCTATGCGCTGCTGCATCTGACTGGCTACGCCCACCCGACGATTGAGGATCTGCGCAAGTTCCGCAAGCTGGGCAGCCCGTGTGCCGGCCATCCGGAGAACTTCCTGCTCGACGGGGTGGAATGCACCACCGGGCCGCTGGGCCAGGGATTGGCGATGGCCGTCGGCATGGCGATTGCAGAGCGTCACCTGAACGCCTGTTTCGGCGACGAGCTGGTCGATCACCGCACCTGGGTCATCGCCGGCGACGGCTGCCTCATGGAAGGCATCAATCACGAGGCGATCGGCCTTGCCGGCCATCTCGGTCTTGGCCGGTTGACGGTCTTGTGGGACGACAACCGCATCACCATCGACGGATCGACCGACCTTTCCACCAGCGAGGATATCAAGGCCCGCTATGCGGCGACCGGATGGCACGTGACCGCGTGCGACGGGCATGATTTCGCCGACATCCGCCGCGCGCTGGACGAGGCCGCCGCCGATCCGCGGCCCACGCTGGTCGCCTGCCGCACGATCATCGGCAAGGGCGCGCCCAATCTTCAGGGCACGCACGCAACCCATGGCGCCCCGCTCGGAGACGAGGAAATCGCCGCCTCGCGCGAGACGCTTGCCTGGACCTCGCACCCGTTCGAGCTGCCCGCCGAGATCGTCGACGACTGGCGCGAGGCCGGGCGCCGCGGCGCGGACGTGCGCGCGCAATGGTCGCGCCGCGCCGCCGAACACCCGCGCAAGGCCGAGTTCGAGCGGCGCATGGCCGGCAATCTTCCCGCTGAATTCAGCCTGGATGACCATATCTCCGGGCTATTGGCCGATCCGGTCAAAGTCGCCACCCGCAAGGCGAGCGAGATGGCGCTGGACGTCATCAATCGCCAGCTTCCCGATACCATCGGCGGCAGCGCCGACCTTACCGGCTCGAACAACACCAAGGCCGGCGGCATCGCACCGCTGACGGCGCAGGATTATTCCGGCCGGTACATCTATTACGGCATCCGCGAATTCGGCATGGCGGCGGCGATGAACGGGATGGCGCTACATGGCGGCATCATCCCCTATGGCGGCACCTTCCTGGTCTTTACCGACTATTGCCGCGGCGCGATCCGCCTTTCGGCCCTGCAGCAGACCCGCGTCGTCTATGTGATGACGCACGACAGCATCGGCCTCGGCGAGGACGGACCGACCCACCAGCCGATCGAACACCTCCAATCGCTGCGGATGATCCCGAACCTTCTCGTCATGCGGCCCGCCGATGCGATCGAAACCGCGGAATGCTGGGACATCGCCCTGCGGCAGCACGACCGCCCGACGGTGCTTGCGCTTACCCGGCAGAACCTGCCGCAGGTCCGCAGCAGCACGCATGACAAGGGGCTGTCCGCACGCGGAGCCTACCGCCTCAAGGCGGCCGATGCGGCGCGCAAGGTCATCCTGATCGCGACGGGCTCGGAAGTGCATCTGGCGCTCGAATGTGCAGCGCAGCTCGAAGGGCAGGGGATCGGCGCCGATGTCGTCTCGATGGTCTGTACCCAGCTGTTCGACGAGCAGGATCGGTCCTATCGTGACGACCTGCTGCCCAATGTCGATCCCTCTCAGATCCTGCGGGTCAGCATCGAGGCGGGGACGACGTTCGGCTGGGAACGCTACACGATGACCAACGGGCTTGCGATCGGCATCGACAGCTTCGGCGCTTCGGCCCCGGCGGAAGATCTGTTCCGCAAATTCGGCTTCACGGCGGACGCGATCGTTCCGCAAATCATCAACAAATTGAACGGCTAATCAGGAGCTTCTGGCATGGCGACGAAGGTTGCAATCAACGGTTTCGGGCGCATCGGCCGCCTTGTCGCGCGCGCGCTTCTCGAACGGGACGATCACGATCTTGAACTGGTCGCAATCAACGATCTGGCAAAGACCGACGCCAACGCTTTGCTTTTCCAGTACGACAGCACCCACGGCCGCTATCCCGGCAAGGTCGAGGTTGACGGCAACAGCATCGTCGTCGGCGGCAGGACCATCCGCGTGACCTCGGAACGCGAGCCGGGCAGTCTTCCCCATGGTGACATGGGCATCGATCTCGTTCTCGAATGCACCGGTTTCTTCCAGTCGGACGAGGGCGCGCGGCCGCACATCACGGCAGGCGCGAAGAAGGTTCTCATTTCCGCCCCGGCAACCGGCGTGTCCAAGACCATCGTCTACGGCGTCAACCACGATACCCTGACCGCCGAAGACGATGTCGTCTCCAACGCCAGCTGCACCACCAACTGCCTCGCTCCGGTGGCGAAGGTGATGCACGAGACGGTCGGGGTGGAGCGCGGCTTCATGACCACGATCCATTCCTACACCAACGATCAGCGCATGCTCGACCAGATGCACAGCGACATGCGCCGGGCGCGGGGCGGGGCGCAGAACATGATCCCCACCACCACCGGTGCGGCGCGCGCGGTCGGCCTGGTGTTGCCCGAACTCAAGGGCAAGCTCGATGGCTCTTCGGTCCGTGTGCCGACGCCCAATGTCAGCCTCATCGACCTGACCTTCGTCCCCGGCCGCGACACCACGGCAGAGGAACTGAACGCCGCGCTGAAGGCCGCCGCCGAGGGGGCGATGAAGGGCGTGCTCGACTATACCGACCAGCCGCTCGTCTCGAGCGATTTCAACCACCATCCGGCAAGTTCGACGGTCGACAGCCTCGAGACCGCCGTGCTCGAGGGCAAGCTTGCCCGGGTGGTCAGCTGGTACGACAACGAATGGGGCTTCTCCAACCGCATGATCGACACCGCGGGCGTCATGGCGAAGTACCTGTAACATCGCCTGCCTGCGCCGCGGCGCGCTCAATCAAGACGAGGCCCACGACTGGTTCGGGGCGAAGGGAGGCCGCTGTGCCGGATTTCAGAACGCTCGACGATCTTCCGGCCGATCTCTCCGGCCAGGTCGCGCTGGTGCGGGTCGATCTCAACCTGCCCATGAAGGATGGGTCGGCAACCGACGTCACCCGGGTGGAAGCGGTGCGACCGACCATCCTCGAACTGGCCGATCGCGGCGCAAAAGTGCTGCTGCTGGCGCATTTCGGACGGCCTGAGGGCAGGCGGTACTCGACCATGAGCACGAGCCTCGTCCAGGGCGACGTCACCCGCGTGCTCGGGCGCGAGATCATGTTCATCCCGGAGGTTATGGGCCCGGTGGTGGAGCAATCGATCGGCATCCTGCGCAACGGCGATATCGGCCTCCTAGACAATGTCCGCTTCTGGCCGGGCGAAGAGGCCAACGATCCCGACTTCGCCCGCGGCATGGCGGCGCATGGCGATTTCTATGTCAACGACGCCTTTTCGGCCGCGCATCGTGCCCATGCCTCGACCGAGGGGCTGGCACGCTGCCTGCCCGCATACGCCGGGCGCGCAATGGAGACCGAGCTGCGCGCGCTCGACGCAGCGCTGGGCAACCCGCAGCCGCCCGTCGCCGCGGTGGTGGGCGGGGCCAAGATCTCGACCAAGCTCGACGTTCTCGAAAACCTCGTCGGCCGGGTGCAGCACCTGATCATCGGCGGGGGGATGGCCAATACGTTCCTGGCTGCGCGCGGGGTCGATGTGGGCAAGTCGCTGTGCGAACACGATCTGCTCGCAACCGCCAACCGCATCATGGATACCGCGGATCATGCGGGGTGCACGGTGCATCTGCCCTACGATGTCGTCGTGGCCCGGGAGTTCGCCGCAAATCCGCCCAGCTGGCGCACCTGCAACGTCCACGAGGTCGCCGCGGACGAGATGATCCTCGACGTCGGCCCGCAGGCGGTTGAATCGCTGGGCGACGTGCTCAAGACCTGCCGTACGCTGGTGTGGAACGGCCCGCTGGGCGCGTTCGAGATCGAGCCGTTCGACGCAGCCACGGTGGCGCTGGCACGAACCGCTGCCGCGCTCACGCAGGACGGATCGCTGACCAGCGTGGCCGGCGGCGGCGATACGGTTGCCGCGCTGGCCCATGCCGGGGTGAAGGACGAGTTCAGCTTCGTTTCGACGGCGGGCGGCGCCTTTCTCGAATGGCTCGAGGGGCGCGATCTTCCGGGCGTCGCCGCGCTCAAGGGATGAGCGAGGCGCAGGGCCGGCTGGAGCGGCTTCAACCGCGCCTTCAAACCGAGGGCGAGTTTGCTGGCTGGCACCTGTGGGACATCGACCCGTTCGAACACAACGCCGGGCCCTATTACGAATACCGCGGCGTGGATGGTGCCGGCCGCCTCGCATTCCGGGCCGAGGCGCGGCACATGAACAACGGCGGCTTCATGCATGGCGGCTGCCTGATGAGCTTTGCCGACGCGGCCTTGTTCTTCGTGGCGCGCGAGGCGCTGGGGGAGGCTCGCGGGGTCACGATGCATCTGGCAGGGGACTTTCTCGAACCCGTCCCGCCGGGTGCACTGATGGAGGCGACCGGCGAGGTCGTGCGCGCCGGCGGCAAGACGATCTATGCGCGCGGCACGCTGCTGGCCAACGGCCGAGCCGCGCTCGCCTTCACCGGAATCATCCGCAAGATTACCGAGCGCGACCACGCTTTGTCCCGCACGGAGATATAAAACCTCGCCGTTGCGGGCCTTGGGCGACCTCGCTATGCGCCGTCCGCATACGAATGCACCTTCTGGCAAGCGAGGACACATGAATTTCGAGCAGATGACAGCGCGGACGCGTGACGGGCAGGGCTTTATCGCGGCGCTGGACCAGTCGGGCGGCTCCACACCCAAGGCGCTCAAGGGCTACGGGATCGAAGACGGCAGCTGGGCTGACGAGGACGAGATGTTCGGCCTCATCCACCAGATGCGCGAACGGATCATCGAAAGCCCGTGCTTCGGCAATGGCAAGGTCATCGGCGCGATCCTGTTCGAAAAGACGATGGACGGAACCAGCGGCGGCGTGCCGGTGCCGCAGCGTCTGGCAGAGCGCGGCGTGGTGCCGTTCCTCAAGGTCGACAAGGGGCTCGAGGACGAGGCCGACGGGGTCCAGCTGATGAAGCCGATGCCCGATCTCGAGGCGCTATGTGCCCGGGCAAAGGCCAAGGGCGTATTCGGCACCAAGATGCGCAGCGTCATCAAGCGCTCCAGCCCTGGCGGAATCGAGGCTGTCGTGGCGCAGCAATTCGAGGAAGGGCGCCGCATCCTCGGCGCCGGTCTCATGCCGATTCTCGAACCCGAATACGACATCACCGCCGACGACCGGGCGGAGGGAGAGACCCTGCTGCGCGACGCGATCCTGCGGCATCTCGATACGCTGGCCGATGACCAGCAGGTGATGCTCAAGCTGTCGATCCCGAGCGAGGCGGGGCTCTATGCGCCGCTCATCAGCCACCCCAGGGTGCTGCGCGTGGTCGCGCTGTCGGGCGGCTTCTCGACCGATGAAGCCTGCGAGAAGCTGGCGCAGAACCCCGGCATGATCGCCAGCTTCAGCCGCGGGTTGCTCCAGGAACTGCGCCATCAGCAAAGCGATAGCGATTTCGACGGCACCTTGAGCAAGGCGATCGACCAGATCCACGCCGCCAGCGTGGCCTAAGGGTCAGCCCGCAGTATCGGGCGTATAACTGTAGCCGAGGCGAAGCGGCGGTGTCTCATCGCCGCTTCCGCCCCGCGCCGGCGCAGGAGGCGTCGCATAGGTGAAGGTCAGCATCCCGCCCTTCACGCGCATCTGTTCGCCCAGCGCCAGGATCGGGCGGCTTGTGTCGGCACCGTGCCGCAGTTCCGCCTCGACCACCAGCCTGCCCGCCTGGATGCACCTTACATCGGGCGGGCAGCGGCTGTCCTCGACCACCGCGAGCGGGGTGATCGCGATGTCGGGAGCCAACTGCTGCGTTTCGCCGAGCGCGACTGCCGAAACCGTGGCGGCGGCCATCGTGAAAGTGGCGGCAAGACCTGCGGCGAGCGTGGAGAAGATACCGGACATGGCGAATTGGTGTGCTGCCGCCCATGAACGCCACCCGAACGCTTGGCGGGCATCGGCAGGACGCCTAAGGCGCTTCGCCATGACCGAAACGCCATGCCAGCTCTATCTCATATCCCCCCTCGACGTAGGCGGCACCTTTCCGGACCGGCTCGCCCGTGCGCTTGATGCGGGGGCAGGGATCGTCACCGCGTTCCAGTTCCGGGTGAAGGGCGTCGACCAGCACGAGGCGGCCGCGCTAGCCGCCCCGCTGCAGGAGATGTGCGCCGCCCGCGACGTTGCCTTTATCGTCAACGACAGCATCGCGCTGGCCAGGCGGCTCGGCGCGGATGGCGTCCATCTCGGGCAAAGCGACGGCACGGTTGCGGAAGCCCGCGATGCGCTGGGGCGCGAGGCGCAGATCGGCGTCACCTGCCACGCCTCGCGCCATCTGGCGCTCGAGGCAGGCGAGGCGGGGGCGGATTATGTCGCCTTCGGAGCCTTCTTTCCCAGCACCACCAAGGATAGCGAGCACCGGGCCGAGCTCGAACTGCTCGAATGGTGGCACGAGATGGTCGAGATCCCGTCGGTCGCGATTGGCGGCATCACCCCGGCCAATTGCCGTCCGCTGATCGAGGCCGGGGCCGATTTCCTCGCAGTCTCGGGAGCGGTCTGGAACGGTGACGAAGCCGCCGCGGTGCGTGCCTTCGCGGAGCAAATCGCCGCCTCGTAAGTTATTCTGCGCAACAGGAAGGCGCCCGCCGGTGGGCGTCCGAGGAGATGTTCATGCGTAGAATTCCGTTCCGCCGACTGTCGCTGCTTGCCGTATCGTCGCTCGCTCTCGCTGCATGCGGAATGCACGGGCAGGACAATGCCGAAGGCGAGGACGCGCAGACCACCGCCAGCGCAGGCACGGATTACGGTTACGACACCTTCAGCGACGACAACCTTGCCGACAGCATGGCGTCGAGCGACGGCGCCACCAGCCCCGATGCCATCCCCGATTCGCAAGAACGTCCGATCATGCAGGCGCAGGTCGTGCTCGACCGCATCGGTTTCGGCCCCGGCGTGATCGACGGCAGGATGGGCATGAGCACCACCAACGCGCTGACCGGGTTCCAGATCGCCAACAATCTTGCCGAAACGGGCGAACTGGACGAAGCGACCAAGGCGGCGCTGGCCAAATGGGACCGCATTCCGGCGACCCGAGTGGTGACGATCCCGGCGAACTGGGCCGAACTCGATTATTTCGCCATGCCCGACGAACCGGAAGATCAGGCGAAGATGAAGCAGCTCGGCTATGTCTCGCTCGACGAGAAGCTGGCCGAACGGTTTCACACCACCGTCGACGTGCTGAAAGAACTGAACCCCGGTGGCCGCCCTGCAGGGGCACCAGCACCCGCGGCAGGCGCCACGGGCTCGGCGAGCCCGACGCCGGCCCCCACCGCCAGTGCGACCGCCTCGCCCAGGCCGAGCGCGTCGGCCAGCGGCGAGGGCTTCGCCCCGCAGCCCGGGCCGCAATCCTTCTTCAAGCCGGGCCAGCGAATTCGTGTGCCCAACATCGGCGGGGACCGCATCGAACCGGGCGCGATCGGCGAGCGCGGCTGGCAACAGACGCTTGCGGCACTGGGCGTCGGCTCCAAGCAGCCCGAGGTCGACCGCATCGTCGTCAGCAAGGCGGGTAAGACGCTGAAGGCGTATCAGGGCAACAAGCTGGTCGCCTTGTTCACCGTCAGCTCGGGTTCGAGCGAGTTTCCCTTGCCGCTGGGCGAATGGAAGATCCTGGGCGAGGCGTACAATCCGCCCTACAGCTACGATCCCGAGGTGCTCGGCAAGGATGGCGGCGACAGCGAGACCTACAAGCTGCCGCCGGGGCCGAACAGCCCGGTCGGCGTCGTCTGGATCGACCTCAGCAAGGAGCATTACGGCATCCACGGCACCCCCGAGCCCGATACCATCGGCCGCGCCCAGAGCAGCGGGTGCGTCCGGCTGACGAACTGGGACGCCGCCCGACTGGCGCAGATGGTGTCCCAGGATACGCAGGTCATCTTCGAGGCGTAGGATGCGGGGCAGGCAGCGTCTGATGTCGGGGCTCGATCGCCTTCTCACCATCGTCGTCACCGCCACGATAACCAGCCTCGTCTGGATCGTGGCGGGGCCGGCGCTGCTGGAGCGCGCTGATAGTGCGGATTCGGCGGTGTCAGGGGCGGTGTCGTCTGGCGGGGCGGGTCCGGTGCCGGCCGGCTTGCCGCAACAGCGGCAGGTCACAGCGCCGGGCATGCCTCAAGCCCGCGGCACCATTGCGCCGGGCGCGGCCTTGGCGATCCCGGTCGCCGGGGTGGCGGCGAATGCGCTTACCGATACCTGGAACGCCGAACGGGGCGGGGGCACGCGCGCCCACGAAGCGATCGACATCATGGCTCCTGTCGGCACCCCGGTGCTCGCGGCGGCACCGGGCACGGTGGAAAAACTGTTCCTGTCGGACGACGGAGGCAAGACGATCTATGTCCGCTCCCAGGACCGGCGCATGATCCATTACTACGCCCATCTCGATGCCTATGCCCAGGGGCTGGGCGAAGGGCAGCGCATCGGACAGGGGCAGGTGCTGGGCACCGTGGGGTCGAGCGGGAATGCCGATCCTGCCGCCCCTCATCTCCACTTCGCCTTGTTCGCCACCACTCCGCAGGCCGGTTGGTCCGAGACGACGAACCCGATCAATCCCTATCCGCTGCTTACCGGCGGGGGCTAGCGGCGATCGGGGATGGGGCCGGTCCTGAGGCAGCGGAGCCGCCCCGGCACCCCCTCGGCATCGATCTCGCGCAGCATCCTGCCCGACACCCGAAGCAGGCGCGTGCCCTTCATCGGGCCGCCGGTGAAGCGCACTTCGCGCCCCGTCATCAGGTAGGTGCCCGCGCCGTCCGCGCTGCGATAGCGCGAGGCGCGCACGATGGTGAACCCGCGCTCCGGCTGATCGATCCAGGCCCGCCCCGCGGCGCTGCCCGGCAGGGCGCAGCGGTATTCGCCCGTGGGCAGCAGGTTCAGGCGGCCCTGCGCCCCGGCGGGGGCGGGCAATGCCGCTGCGGCAAGCAGGGCCGAAAGGAGGGCGAGCGACCGGGCCATCGTCAATCCTGGCCCCACCATAGGCACTGCTCCTGCCAAAAGCCAGTCGCTTGCCCCGGCGGGCATGGTCCTGTAAGGCGCGCAGCCGATAGCCCGGCGCCCCTGTGCGGCGGGCGCTCTTTCCAATCGAAGGTATCCCCATGAAGATCAGCGGCGTGGACATTCGTCCGGGCAATATTCTCGAGTATGAAGGCGGCATCTGGAAGGTCGCCAAGATCCAGCATACCCAGCCCGGCAAGGGGGGTGCCTACATGCAGGTCGAGATGAAGAACCTGCAGGACGGCCGCAAGACCAATGTCCGCTTCCGCAGCGCCGATACCATCGAACGCGTCCGGCTGGACCAGAAGGAGTTTCAGTACCTCTACAACGATGGCGACAGCCTCGTCTTCATGGACAAGGACAGCTACGAGCAGATCAACCTGCCGGCCGACCTCCTCGGCGATGCCTCGGCTTTCCTGACCGACGGCATGGACGTGACGCTGGAGCTGTGGGACGAAAAGCC
The DNA here is from genome assembly GCF_043423005.1 of Qipengyuania sp. Lineage (GTDB taxonomy): Bacteria > Pseudomonadota > Alphaproteobacteria > Sphingomonadales > Sphingomonadaceae > Qipengyuania. The sequence continues at coordinate 25,558 of NZ_JBHWMI010000004.1, forward strand.
GATCTCGGTCGCGCTGCCCGAACAGGTCGAGGCGACGATTGTCGAGGCCGATGCGGTGGTCAAGGGGCAGACTGCCTCGTCCAGCTACAAGCCCGCCGTGCTCGACAACGGGGTGCGGGTGATGGTCCCGCCGCATATCGAAAGCGGAACGCGCATCGTGGTCGACGTGTACGAGCGCACCTATGTCAGCAAGGCCGGCTGAGACGCCGCATGGGCAAATCCATCGCCAGCCGGTTCGATCACATCGCCATCGAGGACAGCTGCCTTCGCGCGGTCATCATCAATGACGACGAGCTGACGCTGGAAATGGATTTCTGCCTGCTGCCGCAGCACCCCGATTACGAAGCGCCGGGGGCGGGGGAGGAGCATTGCTTCCACCCCGGCATGCTGCGCTTTGCCGGCATCTCGCGGCTCGCCATCGAGCGGCGCGAGGCCAACCCGGGCGAGGGCCGGCAACGGCGCTTTGCAATCGATACCTTCAACATCGAAGGAACGAAGTTCGACATGGCCTGCGAGTGGGGAGACATCCACCTGCAGGCCCGATCGATCCGCGTCCTGACCGAATAAGAGAGTTCCATGGCCGCAATTTCCGGTTTGATCCGCGTGATGGAAAAGGCCGCCCGCAAGGCAGGCGGGCGGTTGCGCCGCGATTTCGGCGAGGTCGCGCATCTGCAGGTCAGCCGCAAGGGACCGGCCGATTTCGTGTCCAAGGCCGATCAGGTGTCCGAACGCACGATCTACGACGAGCTGCTCCACGCCCGCCCGGATTGGGGCTTCGTGCTGGAAGAGGCGGGCATCATCGAAGGCGACGAAACCAAGCCGCGCTGGATCATCGATCCGCTCGACGGGACGAGCAACTTCCTGCACGGCATCCCGCATTTCGCGATCAGCATCGCGGTGCAGGAACCGAAGCCGGGCGGTGGGGGCTGGGGCGAGGTGACGGCGGGCCTCGTCTACAACCCGATCACCGATGAAAGCTTCTGGGCCGAAAAGAGCCGCGGCGCGTGGCTTCACGACGGGCGCCTGCGGGTTTCGGCCCGGCGCAATCCGTCCGAGGCGCTGATTGCCACCGGCATTCCGTTCCAGGGTCACGGCGATTTTGGCGAATGGTCGCGCATTTTCGCTGCGATCGGGCCCAATGTCGCCGGGATCCGCCGTTATGGTGCCGCCTCGCTCGACCTCGCCTGGCTCGCCGCCGGACGCTTCGATGGCTTCTGGGAAAGCGGATTGAGCGACTGGGACACCGCGGCCGGCTGCCTGATCGTGCGCGAGGCGGGCGGCTTCGTCTCCGACTATCGCGGCCGTTCGCTGCCGATCCATTCGGAGCAGGTGCTGGCGGCCAACGATGCGCTGCATTCGCGCCTCCACAAGATGGTGGCCGGCGCGATCAAGGCGCCGGGTCAAAACGCTTGATGCGCAAGGGGCGGACGGCTAACCCCGCCACGCCCTGAGCCCAGCGCCCAGTGCCCACAGTCCAGTGCCCCTGTGGCGGAATTGGTAGACGCGCTCGACTCAAAATCGAGTTTCTTTGAAGTGCCGGTTCGAGTCCGGCCAGGGGTACCACGCCGCAGCCGGCGCTTCCGCGACATTTCGACTTAACCTGCATCAAGCCTCTGTCGCTTGCCGGTTTTTCGCGGCACGAAAGCGCCCGGACCGCGTTCGGAATGCATTAACCATTCCAGCGGGAGAGCCTCATGGCCATAGAATTCGATCTCGATAAGAGCGGGGTCAACCACCAGAAACCCCTTGGCGACGACGACGTGATGACGACCGCGCAGGGTTCGCCCATCGCCGACGATCAGAACTGGCTCAAGGCCGGGGCGCGCGGGCCGATGCTGCTCGAGGATCATATCGCGCGCGAGAAGATTTTCCATTTCGATCACGAACGCATCCCCGAACGCGTCGTCCATGCCCGCGGCTATGGCGTTCACGGCCATTTCGAGCTGACCAAGGCGATCCCGCAGTATTCCCACGCGCGGGTGCTCAACGAGACCGGCGTCAAGACGCCGACCTTCACTCGCTTCTCCACCGTCGCAGGCAGCAAGGGCTCATTTGACCTGGCCCGCGACGTGCGCGGATTTGCCACCAAGTTCTACACCCCGGAAGGCAACTGGGACATCGTCGGCAACAACATCCCGGTGTTCTTCATCCAGGACGCGATCAAGTTTCCCGACCTTGTCCATTCGGTGAAGCCCGCACCCGATCGCGCCTTCCCGCAGGCGCAGAGCGCGCATGACAACTTTTGGGATTTCGTCTCGCTGACCCCGGAATCGATGCACATGATCATGTGGCAGATGTCCGACCGGACGATCCCGCGCTCGTTCCGGTTCATGGAAGGGTTCGGGGTCCACACCTTCCGCCTGATCAACGAGCAGGGCGACGCCCATTTCGTCAAGTTTCACTGGAAGCCGCGGCTCGGGCTGCAATCGGTCGTGTGGAACGAGGCAGTCAAGATCAACGGGGCCGATCCCGATTTCCATCGCCGCGACATGTGGGATGCGATCGAAGCCGGCGACTTCCCGCAATGGGATCTCGGCATTCAGGTCTTCGATGACGAGTTTGCCGAAAACTTCGAGTTCGACGTGCTCGATGCCACCAAAATCATTCCCGAAGAGCAGGTGCCGGTGGAGATCATCGGTACGCTCACTCTCGACGGGAATGTCGACAATTTCTTCGCCGAAACCGAACAGGTTGCCTTCTGCACGCAGAACATCGTGCCGGGGATCGATTTTTCGGACGATCCGCTGCTGCAAGGGCGCAATTTCAGCTATCTCGACACCCAGTTGAAGCGGCTTGGTGGCCCGAACTTTACCCACATACCGATCAACGCACCCCGCTGCCCGGTACGGCATTTCCAGCAGGACGGGCACATGGCGATGACCAACCCCAAGGGGCGGGTGAACTACGAGCCCAACAGCTGGGGTTCGGGCGATGGCGAGGACGAGGATCGCGGGCCCCGTGCCTGCCCGATGCGCGGCTTCAAGTCCTACGAGGCGCCGGTGCCGAGCCCCAAGGTTCGCCATCGCAGCGAGACATTTGCCGATCACTACAGCCAGGCGCGGCAGTTCTATGTCTCGCAGACTCCGGTCGAACAGACCCACCTCGCCAACGCGCTGGTGTTCGAGCTGTCGAAATGCGAACGCGCCGATATCCGCAAGCGGGTGGTCGGCCACCTGCTGCACATCGACGGGACGCTGGCCAAGGACGTGGCCGACGGGCTGGGCCTCACCGAGATGCCACCCAAGGTTCCGCTGGCACTGGAGCCGCGCACCGATCTTGCGCCCAGCGACGCCCTCTCGATCATCAAGAACGGGCCGCAGAGCTTCAAGGGCCGCAAGCTCGGCATCTATGTCGCCGAAGGCGGCGATGCCGGGGTGGTGAATGCCTTGAAGGAGGCGGCCAAGGCTGCCGGCGCGATGGCCGAGATCGTCGCCCCGCATATCACCGGGGCCAAGCTTTCGGACGGCAGCATGGCGAAGGCGGACCAGAAGATCGATGGCGGCCCCTCGGTTGTCTACGATGCGGTCGCGGTGGTGATGAGCGAAGCTTCGGCAAAGCGGTTCGCCAATGACAAGCCCAGCCTCGATTTCGTCAGCGATGCCTTCGCCCATGCAAAGTTCATCGCCTATGTCCCCGAGACGCAGCCCCTGTTCGAGGCGGCCTGGGTCTGGGCGAAGAAGGACGAAGGCTTTTTCGATGTGTCGGGCGGAGGCAATGCCAAGTCCTTCATCGATGCCTGCGGCAAGCTGCGGCTGTGGGACCGCGAGAGCAAGACCAAGCAGGATTGATCCTGAATCGGGTGGATTGACCGCCGACCGGGGCGGGGGCGTTTTGATGACGCTCCCGCCCTTGTCATGTGCGGCGCGGCTGTCTTCCCCCTGTGGAGGCGCGGCGGCAGGCCGCCAGTTTGCGGCTTTCCTAAGCCCCCCGACGAGTTCATTGTGCCATCAGATTCAGGGGCCGGCCGGGCAGCCCGGTTTTCGCGCCAGGACTATGTGCCACGTGTGACAGCCAAGGGGAAACCGCGCATGACTTCCAACACCCTTCCGACGCTCGCCGCCGTTCTGACTCTCGCCCTTGCGCCACCGGCGCAGGCGAAGGATCTGTCCGCTGCCGTGGCCGAGGACCTGCCCGATCTGATGGCACTCTACCGCGATCTTCATGCCAACCCCGAATTGAGCTTCGAAGAGGTCAAGACGGCGGCCAAGCTCGCCAAGCGGATGCGCGCGCTCGGATTCGAGGTGACCGAGAAGGTCGGCAAGACCGGGGTCGTCTCGGTGATGAAGAATGGCGACGGGCCAGTGATCCTGCTGCGCGCCGACATGGACGGGCTGCCGGTGATCGAGCAGACCGGCTTGCCCTATGCCTCCAAGGTCATGGCGACGCCGGCATCGGGAGTAACCACGGGCGTCATGCATGCCTGCGGGCACGATACCCACATGGCCGCGTTCATCGGGGCGGCGCAGCTTCTCGCGGAACGCAAGGATCAGTGGCAGGGCACCCTCGTGATGGTGCTGCAACCGGCCGAGGAAATCGGCCTCGGCGCGCTCGCCATGCTGGAGGACGGGCTTTACACCCGTTTCCCCAAACCCGATTACGCCATCGCCTTTCACGATGCCGCCGCCCCTGTTCCGGCGGGGACCATCGGGGTCACGCCGGGCTATGCGCTCGCCAATGTCGACAGTGTCGATATCACGGTGAAGGGCGTGGGCGGGCATGGCGCCTATCCCCATACGACCAAGGATCCGATCGTGCTGGCGAGCGCGATCGTGATGAAGTTGCAGACCGTGATCAGCCGCGAATCGAGCCCGCTCGACCCGGCCGTGATCACCGTCGGCAGCTTCCATGCCGGCGCCAAGCACAACATCATCTCTGACGAGGCGAAGCTGCAACTGACCGTGCGCAGCTATTCCGACGAAAGCCGCAACCAGCTGCTCGAAGGGATCAAGCGTGTGGCCCGGGGCGAGGCGATCGCGGCGGGGCTGCCGGACAATCTCATGCCGGTGTTGACGGTCGAAGACCCCTATACCCCTTCGACCTACAACGATCCCGATTTCAGCAAGGAGGTGATGGGCCGGTTCGCGCAGCGTTTCGGGGCGGAGCGGGTGCAGGAATGGCCGGCGGTGATGGGGGGCGAGGATTTCAGCCAGTTCCGCCGCGCCGCACCCGAGGACGTGAAGTCGGTGATTTTCTGGATCAGCGGCACACCCGCACCCATGCTGACCGCGCTGAAGGAGAAGGGCACGCCGCTGCCTTCGCTCCATTCGCCGTTCTGGGCACCCGACGCGGAGAAGGTGGTGGCCACCGGGGCAGAGGCGATGGCGGCGGCCGCGCTCGACCTGATGCCGCGTTCGGGCGGATGAGCGTTTGACGATGACGGCCGCCGCAGCCCCAAAGGCCGCGGCGGCCGCTTCTCCTCCCCAGGAGAACCGGTCGGGCGCTAGTCCCCGGTCGGCACGTAGGTGCCGAGGCGGTGATGCAGCGCATTGATCCTGGCTAGCTCGTCACGGTCGTCGGTCTGGCGCGCATAGTGCATCAGCGCGGTGCGCAGCAGGCGAAAGTCCGCGGTGGAGAACAGGGCGCGGGCGCGGCCCGGCTCGCTGGGCGTAGTGGTGGTCTCGTCGGTCATCGTGGTCATCCTCTCTCTCCTTACGCCGCGGCGAACTGGTTCATCGTATTGTCCTTGCCGCCCGCCTTGAGGGCCGCTTCGCCGGCGAAATAGTCCTTGTGGTCATCGCCGATGTCGCTGCCGGCCATGTTCTGGTGCTTAACGCAGGCGATGCCCTGGCGGATCTCCTCGCGCTGCACGTTCTTGACGTAGCCGAGCATCCCCGCCTCGCCGAAATACTCGCGGGCGAGATTGTCGGTGCTGAGGGCGGCGGTGTGATAGGTCGGCAGGGTGATGAGGTGGTGGAAGATGCCCGCCCGCTTCGCCGCATCCGCCTGGAAGGTGCGGATCCGCTCGTCCGCCTCGATGGCCAGGTCGGTGCCGTCGTAGTCGATGCTCATCAGCCGGTCGCGAACATAAGCCGAGACATCCTTGCCCGCCGCGGTCCAGGCATCGAACACCTGCTGACGGAAATTAAGCGTCCAGTTGAAGCTGGGCGAGTTGTTGTAAACGAGCTTGGCATTGGGGATCACCTCGCGAATGCGATCCACCATGCCGGCGATCTGCTCGATATGCGGCTTCTCGGTCTCGATCCACAGGAGGTCGGCGCCATGCTGCAACGCGGTGATGCAATCAAGCACGCAGCGATCCTCGCCGGTGCCGGCACGAAACTGGTAGAGGTTGCTCGGCAGACGCCTGGGCGCCAGCAGCTTGCCCTCGCGGCTGATGAACACCTGCCCGTTGGTGACGTTCGCGGGATCGACCTCCTCGCAATCAAGGAAGCCGTTGTACTGATCGCCAAGGTCGCCAGGAGCGGTCGAATAGGCGATCTGCTTGGTCAGACCCGCGCCGAGGCTGTCGGTGCGCGCGACGATGATGCCCTCGGGCACGCCGAGTTCGAGGAAGGCATAGCGGATCGCGCGGATCTTCTGGAGGAAGTCCTCGTGGGGCACCGTGACCTTGCCGTCCTGGTGGCCGCACTGCTTCTCGTCCGACACCTGGTTCTCGATCTGGAGCGCGCAGGCGCCCGCCTCGATCATCTTCTTCGCCAGCAGATAGGTCGCCTCGGCATTGCCGAAGCCCGCGTCGATATCGGCGATGATCGGGACGACATGAGTCTCGTGATTGTCGATCCGGTTCTGGACCTCGCGCGCCTTCACCTCGTCACCTGCCTCACGCGCGGCGTCGAGTTCGCGGAACAGCCCGCCCAGTTCGCGCGCATCGGCCTGTTTGAGGAAGGTGTAGAGCTCCTCGATCAGCGCGGGCACGCTGGTCTTTTCATGCATCGACTGGTCTGGCAGCGGGCCGAACTCGCTGCGCAGCGCGGCGACCATCCAGCCGGAAAGATAGAGGTAGCGGCGCTTGGTGGTGCCGAAATGCTTCTTGATCGCGATCATCTTCTGCTGCGCGATGAAGCCGTGCCAGCAGCCAAGCGACTGGGTGTAGGCGGCAGGGTCCGCGTCGTAGGCAGCCATGTCCTCGCGCATGACGCGGGCGGTATGGCGCGCGATGTCGAGACCCGTCTGGAACGGGTTCTGTGCCGCCATCCTCGCTGCGTTGACGCCGTCGATCCCGGCGACGGAAAAGCCCGCCCGGTCCAGGTGCTGCTGCATGTCTTCGATGCGGGCCTGATAGGTCATGTTCGCTCCATAAGATTCGGCAGATGCCTTGCCCGCAACTTTGACCAGGACATCACCGCGCGATACGAAATTTTACAATTCGCGCTGTAAGCAAGCGGTTAAATCTTGGTCAGCAGCAAGTAATTATGTAAGGAACGTTACATGGCACAGCGCGCGATCTTTGCCGGGCCGCAAGTCCGCCGCTTGCGGCGCAAGGCCGAGCTGACCCAGTCCGCGATGGCCGCGCGTCTCGGTATTTCGCCGACCTATCTCACCTTGATCGAGCGTAACCAGAGACCGCTGACCGCCCGGGTCGTGATGGGTCTGGTCGAGGAGTTCGGCATCGATCCGGCCGCCCTCAAGGAGGACGAGGCGATCGGCGGGGTGGGCGGCCTGGCCCGGCGTCTTGCGGACGATCGCTTCCGGGACCTTGGCGTCGATCGCGAGGAGGTATCCGAATTCCTCGCCACGGCCCCGAATGCTGCCGCCGCCTTCGCCCGCCTCTATGATGGCGGCGAACGGGGAGTTCTGCCCGAAGACGATCCGCTATCGGCATCGCGCCGCGAGATCGAGCGGTGGCGCAACCACTTCGCCGATCTTGACCATGCGGCAGAGGCCCTCGCCGACCAGATGCGCCTCTCGCGCGGCGACATCGGCTCGGCCCTCGCCGAACGCCTGCGCGAACACCACCAGCTTTCGGTGCGCATCCTGCCGCAGGAAGTGCTGCCCGACGCACTGTCCCGGTTGGACCTTCATGCCCGGCAAATCCAGCTGTCGGAACTGCTGCCGCCCGCTTCGCGCAATTTCCACCTGGCAGTGCAACTCGGTCAGCTCGAACAGCGCGAGATGATTGCGACGCTGGCGCAGGGCGCCCGGTTGCCGGACGAAGCTGCGCGGGCGCTTTTCCGGCGCCATCTCGAAGGCTATTTCGCCGCCGCGCTGCTGATGCCCTATGGCCGCTTCCTGCGCGCGTGCGAGGCGACCGGCTATGACCTCGTCATCCTCGAGCGGCGCTTCGCTGTGAGTTTCGAGCAACTGGCCCACCGCCTTACCACGCTGCAGCGGGTGGGGCGGCGGGGCTTGCCTTTCTTCATGATCCGGATCGATCGGGCGGGCCAGTTTTCCAAACGCTTCGTCGGCGCGAGCTCCGCCCGGTTCGTTGCACAGGACGTGACCTGCCCCCTGTGGGACGTGCACCGCGCCTTCGAGCGAGCGGGCGAAACGCTTGTCCAACTGGTGGCGCTGGAAGGCGAAGACGAAACCGGAGCGTGGCTGACCCTTGCCCGCAGCGTCGAAGGGTCAGGGGCGCCCGGCTCGTCACGGTTCGTCGTTGCGCTCGGGATCGAGGCAGTCCTCGCCAATGAGCTGGCCCATTCACGCGGACTGTCGCTGCGCCCGCAGGACGCCCAGCCGATCGGCCCGGGTTGTGCCCGGTGCCTGAGAGAGGGTTGCGCCCAACGGTCGCTGCCGCCGGGCGGGCGGCGGCTGGCGTTCCCGCCAATGCAGCGCGGACGCACTCCCTTCGACTTTGCCGATCGTTAACCATCCCTCGCGGAACCGCGGCCGAATACCGGACGTTTCGGCGGCGATAACAGGGAAGGACATGCACTCATGACCGAAGAACGCATAACTGAAACCCGTACGCCCTCCGGCGATACGCATACCACCCACACCGTCGTCACCGACGATCGCGGACGTTCCGGCGGCGGGGCGAAATGGGGTCTGCTCCTGCTCGTCGCACTGGCTGCTGTCGCGGCGTTCCTGATCTTCTCGCAAATGAGCGGGGCGGAAGTGGCGAAGGACAACGCCGTCGCGGACGCCGCAAATTCAGTGGGTGCCGCTGCCGAGAACGTGAGCGACGCGGTTACCGAGTAGGGGTTAATCGAAGCATGGGCGGCGTTCCCGATCATGGGCGCCGCCTTTGCGCATCAGAGGCCCGATTTTACCCGGTGTTTACCATCGGCTGCTAGCCCCGACGTTCGAAGAATGACGGTAAAGCGGGTCGGGTCTTGGCGGGTAGCGCAAACAGGTTGAACCTTCGCGAGGCGCCGCCAACGGGACGGCGAGGGCCTGGATGAACGATCAGGTCTTCTCCGCCTTCAATCTTGCCGCATATCTGGTGGCCTCCGCATCGTGCATCGCTGCCGCGGTTTGGATCGCCCGCGCGGGCAAGGGCGTGCGGCGTGACCGGCGCGCCGCGGTGCTGGCAATGCTCGCCACCTCTGCGTGGTGCATCTGCGTTGCCGGCACCGGTTTTGCATCGTCTTTTGCCCAGACGATGGAGATCGTCCGCAATCTTGCATGGTTGTTCGCGCTCTACCGGTTGTTTGCCAACGATGGCCGGCACGAAACCTTGCGTCCGGTCCGCCCGGCGATCGCCGCGCTGGTGCTGCTCGAACTGATGCAGGCCGGCTTGCTTGCGGCAAGGCTGGCAAGCCGCGATCCGGCTTTCGCGACCCTGGCCTTCGATACCTCGGCGATCCTTCGTGTGCTCCTGGCAACGGGCGCGCTCGTCATCGTGCACAACGCCTATCGCGGCGCGGCGATGACATCGCGCATTCTCTTGCGCTGGAACATCGCGGCGATGCTGGCGCTGTGGGCGTTCGCGCTCAATTTCTCGATGCTGGCATGGCTGACGAGCGAGGTTCCGGCAGCGCTGGTGCCGGTCCACGCCATGGTCGTCATGCTATGCGCGCTGGCGTTCGCCTGCGGGTTCAGCCGCTCGGTCAGCGGCCTGCAATTCCGCCCTTCGCGCACCGCGACATTCCATGTCCTGTCGTTGATCATAACGAGCGGATACCTCGTGGTGCTGGTGTTCGTTGCGCGCTGGCTGGCGGTGCTTTCGGCCGATGTGTCGATGCTCCTGCAACTGGGCACGCTGGCGGCGGCGGGGGCGCTGGCGCTGGTGTGGTTGCCGGCAAAGTCGGCCCGCCAGTATCTGCGGATCACGGTCCTCAAGCATTTTTTCCGTCACCGTTACGATTACCGTGCCGAGTGGATGCGGTTCACCCAGACCATCGCGCAAGGTGGCAACGCCAGCGATGCGGATCTGCCCGAACGGGCGATCAAGGCGCTGGCCGATCTGACCGACAGCCCCGGCGGGTTACTCTTCGCGCCCGATGAAGGCCGCGACTTCACCCGGGCAGCGCACTGGAACTGGCCCGACGATGCGCTGGAAGGGCGCAGCTTTCCCGCCGCCCATGCGCGATTGATGGAGGTCAAGGCCGCGGTGGTCGACATCGCCGTGCAGCGGATCTCGCCCGATCCCGAGATCGAGCGGGTCATCACCCCGCCGTGGCTGCTCGATTGCCCCCATGCCTGGGCGGCGGTTCCGCTGATGCATTTCGATCGCCTGGTCGGCATCGTCGTGCTCGCCCGTCCGGATTACGAGCGCAAGCTCGACTGGGAAGACTTCGACATGCTGGAGATCGTCGGGCGCCAACTGGCCAGCTACCTCGCCGAGCGGGCGGGCCAGGCCGCCCTGATGGAAGCGGCGCGGTTCGACGAGTTCAATCGCCGGATGGCCTTCGTCATGCACGACATCAAGAATCTTGCGAGCCAGTTGTCGCTGCTGACCCGCAATGCCGAACGCCATGCCGACAAGCCCGAATTCCAGCGCGACATGATCCTCACCGTGCGCAACAGCGCGGGCAAGCTCGAAGCACTGCTGAGCCGCCTGGGGCGCTATGTCAGCGGGCCTGCGCAACCCGGTACCGCTTTCGAACTGAGGGACATCGCCGCCGCGGTCGCCAAGCGGTTCGCCGCGCTGCATGCCGTCCGCATCGTTCGCGCCGAACCTGCCGGCGTCATCGGGGGGAGCGAAGCGCTGGAGCAGGCGCTCGCCCATCTCGTCCAGAACGCGATCGACGCGAGCAGCGATGACGCGCCGATCCTGATCGAAGCCTATAGCGACGGGCTGCGCGGCATGATCAGCGTCATCGACAGCGGGACCGGCATGACCCCGGCCTTCCTGCGCGACGGACTGTTCAAACCCTTCGTTTCATCGAAGGCCGGCGGGTTCGGGATCGGCGCCTACGAAGCGCGCGAAACCATCCGCGCGATGGGGGGAACGCTGGATGTCGAATCCCGGATCGGCCTTGGAACGCGTTTTACCGTCAGCCTCCCCCTCAGCGCCGCGCGCAAGGTGCTGGCGGCGGCCGAAACCCGCGCGGCGGAAGCTGCCTGATGAAGAGCTGTGAACCGCGCAAGCCCCGGCTCTTGGTGGTCGAGGACGACGAGGGGCTGCAGGCGCAATTGCGCTGGGCCTACGAGGATTACGAGGTGCTGAGCGCACACAATCGCGAGCAGGCACTGGCCCTGTTGCGAGCGGAGGAGCCGGCCGTCGTCACGCTGGACCTGGGCCTGCCGCCCGACCCCGACGGAACCAGCGAGGGCTTCGCCGTCCTCGACGCGATCATGGACCTCAAGCCTGATACCAAGGTGGTCGTCGCGTCGGGCCACGAGGCACGCGAGAGTGCCCTCGATGCGATTGGCCGGGGGGCATACGACTTCTACAAGAAACCGGTCGACATCGACGAACTGGGCCTGATCGTCAGGCGGGCCTTCGCGCTGCACCGGATCGAGGCAGAGAACCGCCGGCTCGCAGGGCGGGTGGGCGATGATCGCCGCATCCTCGGCCAGATGATTACCGCCGCGCCCGAAATGGCGAAGGTCGCCCGCACGATCGAGCGGGTTGCCCCCACCAACGTTTCGGTGATGCTGCTGGGAGCCAGCGGAACCGGCAAGGAACTGCTCGCCCGCGGATTGCATGATCATGGCGATCGGCAGGCCGGCCCGTTCGTCGCCATCAACTGCGCGGCGATCCCCGAAACCCTGCTGGAAAGCGAGCTGTTCGGCCACGAAAAGGGCGCCTTCACGGGCGCGGTGCGAACCAGCGAGGGCAAGGTCGAACTGGCTGATGGCGGCACGCTGTTCCTTGACGAGGTGGGCGACATCCCGCTGCCGCTGCAGGTCAAGCTGCTGCGCTTCCTGCAGGAACGGGTGATCGAACGGGTCGGCGGTCGCAAGGCGATCCCGGTCGACGTGCGGATCGTCAGCGCGACCCATCAGGATCTCGAGGCGATGATCGCGCAAGGGCGCTTTCGCGAAGATCTGTTCTACCGGCTGGCCGAAGTGGTGGTCCGCATCCCCACACTGGCCCAGCGGGCGGGCGATGCCGTGCTGCTGGCCAAGCATTTCCTTCAGCGCTTTGCCAGGGAGATGAACCCCCGGGTCGGCGGCTTCACCCCCGATGCCCTTGCCGCGATCGACGGCTGGCCATGGCCCGGCAATGTCCGCGAGCTGGAAAACCGGGTCAAGCGAGCGGTGATCATGGCCGATGGCCGGCTCGTGACGGCCGAGGATCTCGACCTTGCCGAGCACGACGACGAAGGCGAAGGGGTACTGAACCTAAAGCATGCGCGCGAGCAGGCCGACCGGCGGATGATCCGTCACGCGCTGGCGCGCAGCGAAGGCAACATCTCCGGTACTGCGCGGCTGCTGGGCATCAGCCGCCCGACACTCTACGACCTGATGAAGCAGTACGACCTGCAGGCCTGACAAAAGCCCGCGCTGGACAGGGTGGCGGGCCAGGGGCAGGGGCGCCGACATGATCCTGAGCACTCTCGCTGGCGACCCGATGCTGCGCATCCTTGTCGGGGCGATCCTGCTGGCCATCGTCCTGCCGGTCGAAGGCGAGGCCCGCACCGCGGCGGCGGCGATCGCCGACGGCGCGATCTTCGTGCTGTTCCTCCTGAACGGCATGCGCGTCGCGCGGAGCGACATGATCGCCGGCTTTCGCCACTGGCGCTTTTTCGGGCCGCTCGTCCTCTGGGTGTTCGGCGCGATGGCCATTCTCGGCGCGGGGGCGGCAGGTGTGGCCGAAGGCATGGTCCCGCCGCTGCTGGCGACAGGCTTCCTCTATCTCGGTGTTCTCCCGTCGACCGTGCAGTCGGCCACGTCCTACAGCACGCTGGCCGGCGGCAATGTCGCGCTGTCGGTCATTGCTGCGGCGATGCTCAATATCCTCGGCGTGATCGTATCGGTTCCGTTATTCGTCGCGCTGGGCGGGAGCGGAGAGGGAGCGGTGAGCGGGGCAACTGCGCTCAAGATCTTCCTCGTGCTGATCCTGCCCTTTGCCATCGGGCAGCTTGTCCAGACCCGTACCCGCACGTTCGTGGCGGCGCAGCGGGACAGGATCGTCTGGATGGACCGCTTGATCATCGGGCTTGCGGTCTATGTCGCGGTATCAGGCGCGGTGGTGCAGGGCATCGGATCGCGGGTCGGCGCCGCGGATTGGGCGGCGATCGGCGTCCTCGTGCTGGCGATGCTGACCATCGCCCATGCCGGAGCGTGGGGGACGGGCAGAATGCTCCGCCTCGATCGGGCGGAGCGTATATCGTTCATGTTTGCCGGCGCGCAGAAATCGGCGGCGGTCGGCGTTCCCCTCGCCGCTGTGCTGTTTTCGTCCGACGCGGCGGGCTTCGTGGTCGTGCCGCTGCTTCTATATCACCTGTTGCAGCTGGTGCTTGCCGCGCCGCTTTCTAGCCGGCTGGCACGACCTCGGGATGACGCCGGTTCCAGCGCACCGACCACCACAGCGAAAGAGCGATAAGGATCGCGCCGATCAGTCCGGTGATGGTTTCGGGAATGTGGAACCGCGCCGACAGCAGCATGATCGCCCCCAGCACGATGATCGCCCAGAACGCGCCATGCTCGAGAAAGCGATAGGCCGACAGCGTGCCCTGCTTGACCAGATGGATGGTCATCGAACGCACGAACATCGCCCCGATCGACAGGCCCAGCGCGATGACGATCATGTTGTTGGACAGCGCGAACGCGCCGATCACGCCGTCGAAGCTGAAGCTTGCGTCGAGCACGTTGAGGTAGAGAAAGCCGCCCAGCCCGCTGCGGACCATGGCCCCCGCCAGGCGGGCCTTTTCCTCGCGCAGTTCGAGATAGGCGTTGATCCCCTCAACCGCGATGAACGCGACCAGCCCGAGGATCCCGGCGACGACGAAGGTCAGCGCTTCCTCTTCGGGCAGCATGGTCGAAATCCCCCACAGCGCCAGCAGCAACAGCGCAATTTCGATCGCCGGAAGGGCGGCCACCGCCGACAGCCGCCGCTCGATCACGTCGATCCAGTGCACATCCTTGTCGAGATCGAAGAAGAATTTCAGCCCCACCATGGCCAGGAACGCCCCGCCGAAGCCGGCAATGCCGACATGCGCGCTCGATACGATGCGTTCGTATTCGGTCGGATTGTTGAGCGACAGGTCGAGCGTCTCGAGCGGTCCCAAACCCGCTGCGATCGCCACGATGGCAAGCGGGAAGACGACCCGCATGCCGAACACGGCAAAGGCGATGCCCCAGGTGAGGAAGCGCTTTTGCCACACCTCGTCCATCTCCTTCAGGACCGAGGCATTGATCACCGCGTTGTCGAAGCTGAGCGAGATCTCGAGGACCGAAAGGACGACGATGATCCACAGCATCGCTGCCGTGCCGCCAAGGGTGCCGGTGCTTTCCCACCCGTACCATGCCCCCAGTCCGAGGCAGGCGAGCGTGAAGATGACGGAAAAACCGTAGAAACGGGTAAAGGTCTGCATGGCGAGGGGAACTCAGTCCTTGGGTTGATAGGTCTGATCTGGACCGGGAAAGCTGCGGGCGCGCACTTCGGCGGCATAGGTTTCGGCCGCCTTCGAGATCACGCTCGCGAGATCTTCGTAGCGTTTGACGAACCGCGGGACGCGCTCGAACATGCCGAGCATGTCCTCGGTCACCAGCACCTGCCCGTCGCACCGGGGCGAAGCACCGATGCCGATTGTGGGACAGGCGACCGCCGCCGTCGCCGCGATCGCGATCGGCTCGACCACGCCTTCAAGGACGATGGCGAAGGCGCCGGCCTCGTCGAGCGCCTTGGCATCGCCGATGATCTTCGCCGCTTCGGCGTCGCTTCGGCCGCGCGCGGCATAGCCGCCAAGCGAGTTCACCGCCTGCGGGGTCAGCCCCACATGGCCCATCACGGGGATGCCGCGGGCAGACAGGAAGGCGACCGTTTCCGCCATCGCCACCCCGCCTTCGAGCTTCACCGCGGCGGCGTTGCTTTCCTTCAGCAGCTTGCTGGCACTGGCAAAGGCCTGTTCCTTCGACTGTTCATAGGCCCCGAACGGCAGGTCGACCACGACCACGGCATGATAGCTTCCACGCACGACCGCGGCGGCGTGGGCGGCCATCATGTCGAGAGTGACCGGGATGGTGGAGGGGAGCCCGTAGATGACCTGTCCCAGCGAATCGCCAACCAGCAGCATGTCGCAATGCGCATCGAGCAGCTGGGCCTGACGCGCGGTATAAGCGGTCAGCATCACCAGCGGTTCGCCCTCCTGCCCGTCGGTCTTGCGAGCACGGATCTTGGGTACCGTCAGCCGTTTCATCGGCTGCGGGGTGGGGTTGGCGCGGCTGGTCGCGGTATCGAGCTGGAATGTCGTCGACATGGCGGGGCTTCTAGACGCGGGCGCAATGGGGGGAAAGAGCACAGTTTGCGCCTTGTAAACTGCTCGCTTTCGATTAGCGTCCCGACCCGTCCGCAGGCGCGCCGCACGAAGGGACGCGCCGAGAGGGAGGATTTTCGTCAATGTTTCTAGATCGGGTGAAGCCGCTGGACGCCATTCTGGCGACCGCGGAAAAGAAATCCCTGCACCGCTCGCTCGGTGCCCTGCAGCTGACGCTGTTCGGCATCGGCTGCATCATCGGCACCGGGATTTTCGTGCTGACCTCCGCCGGCGCCCAGAAGGCCGGGCCGGGGCTTATGCTGGCCTTCGTGATCGCAGGCGCGGTCTGCATCGTCGCGGCACTGTGCTATGCCGAAATCGCGGCGATGATCCCGGTGGCGGGGTCCGCCTATACCTACAGCTATGCCACGATGGGCGAGTTCCTGGCCTGGACCGTGGGTTGGGCGCTGGTCCTCGAATACGCGATCGCGGCTTCGGCCGTGTCGGTCGGCTGGTCGGGGTATTTCAGCGGGACGATCCTCAATGAGTTCCTGGGCGTGCAACTGCCGGCCTGGCTCAGTGCCGGGCCGCTGGCGCTGGGCGGTGCAGCGGGCGGGTTCATCAACCTGCCGGCTTTGATCATCGCTCTGCTGGTCACCTGGCTGCTGATGATCGGGACGACGGAAAGCGCCCGGGTCAACGCGGTGCTGGTGGCGATCAAGATTACCGCACTCACCGTGTTCATCGCGCTCACCCTGACGAGCGCCTATTTCGATCCTGACAAGTTCAACCCGTTCCTGCCTGCGGGCCTGTTCGGCGGCTTCGGTTCGGGTGTGGGCGCGGTCGGCGCGGCGGCGACCATCTTCTTCGCCTATGTCGGCTTCGATGCGGTCTCGACCGCGGCCGAGGAAACCCGCAACCCGCAACGCAACGTGCCGATCGGGCTGGTCGGCAGTCTGCTCATCTGCACGATCTTCTACATCCTCGTCGCCGCCGGTGCAGTCGGCACCATCGGTGGACAGCCGATCATGGGGCCCAATGGCATTCCGTTCCCGGCCGGCTCGGAAGAGCTCGCGCGCCAGTGTGCCCTGCCGCAATATGCGGGCCAGCTGGTCTGCTCCAACGAGGCGCTGGCCCACGTCCTGCGCGAGATCGGGTTCTCGGGCATCGGCAACATGCTCGGCATCGCGGCGTTCCTGGCCTTGCCTTCGGTGATCCTCATCCTGTTGTTCGGCCAGACGCGCATCTTCTTCGTGATGGCTCGCGACGGACTGCTGCCGGAGACGCTGTCGGCGGTGCATCCCAAGTGGAAGACGCCGTACAAGGTGACCTTGCTGACCGGGATCGTGGTCGCCGTGGCCGCGGCCTTCCTGCCGGTTGGCGCATTGGCCGATATCGCCAATGCCGGAACGCTTTATGCCTTCCTGATGGTGGCGGTGGCGGTGATGTTGCTGCGTCGGCGCGATCCGCAGCGCAAGCGGCCGTTCCGTGTGCCGGGCCTGATGATCGTCGGCCCGCTGACCATCGCCGGCTGTCTGTTCCTGTTCCTCAATCTCCCCCTGGAAGCAATGATCGTGCTGCCGGTCTGGACGCTGGTGGGGGCCGTGGTCTACTTTTCCTACAGCCGCCGCAACAGTCATCTCGGGCGCGGCGTGGTCGAGGTGGTCGACGATGTGGCGGGTCATGAAACCATGCTGCCGATCGACGATCGACGCTGAACCGGCGGCACTTCGCCGGCATCAAAAAAGGGCCGCTCCCGATTGGGGGCGGCCCTTTTCGTTGAGTGGTACGCCGGTTTAAAGCGGGGTGCTTTTCACGTGCTGCTCTTCGGCCTTGGGCTCGACATACATGCCAAGCGCCATCTTCGCGGTATTGAGCACGCCCAGTTCGCTGCTCCAGATCTCGGCATTGCCGAGATCGAGGCGCATGAAGAAGATGTCGGGATCGTCCTTCCCGCCGTCGTACCAGGCCTCGACGAAGTTGTTCCAGAACTGCTCGAAACGCTCGCGGCTGGTCTCTTCTGCCAGCGTGCCGTCGAAGCGGGCGAACATCTCATGCCCCTTGCCCGCGAAATTGACCGTCGCGCCGCCCAGCTTGGTGAAGTCGCTGTTGCGATGGCTGAAGAACCAGATGGCGCTGTTGGCGTCCTTGTCGAGCTGGGCGGTCATGACCACCGCAGTGTCGGGCCGGCCGTCGAGTTCGAGAAAGACATAGGGCGAATCCGCCAGGGCCTTCCAGAACTTTTCCTTGAGCTTGTCGGCGTTGCCTTCGGCATACTTCATGCTGATCGTCTCCTTGTATCCGGCCTATCAATGGCCGAACGACAGGTTCGGTCCCGCAGCTTGTGGGAAACGCGCCGGTCTGGGGAGAAGGGCGGATTGTCATTCCGCCAAAGTTGGAACATAAAGAGAACAGACGAGTCGTTCCAGCATGACCCAGCCCGATCTGTCCCCTCTTCCGGCCACCGTTTTCCATGATGTGGCGACGCTGTGCAAGCGGCATGGCGATCGCTGGCGTCCCGGGCTGGCGGCGACCGGCGAACGGGCCTTTCATTGCGAACTGTTCGCCCGCGGAGACGAGGGGGCCGGGGCCGGGGCGGCGCTGGCCCTGGCGCGCGACGATTGGCATAATACGCCCCGCACGGACACCGACGAGGCGCAGGATCGCCGTTCGGTACTGTGGGTGCAGACGCGCGATGCGGCGCGCTTGTCGGGTCGGCCCTACCGTGCCGGGCTGCCGGAGGATCTGCGCCACCGGGTCATTCATGTTCTGGCCGACAGGGCGGAAGATGCGCTGTTCGCGCTGGAGGAGGGGTTGCGCTGCCGTGAACTCGCCTTCGTGATGGGCGAGATCGCAGGCAATCCCAAGGCGCTCGATTTCACCGCCTCGCGCCGGTTGACCCTGGTGTCGCAGCGCCACGGCGTGCCGCTGTTCCTGGTGCGGCTCGATGCGGAGCGCGACCTTTCCTCTGCCCGCATGCGGTGGGAGGTGGCCAGCTTCCCCTCTGCCGCACCGCGCTGGAACGCGCAGGCACCGGGCGATCCGGTATGGCAGGCAGAGCTGTTCCGGGCGCGCAGTCACATGCCCGGCAACTGGTTGCTGGAGGAAGGGGCGGGCGGCAGGCTTGCGCTACGGACATCGGCGAAACGGGACAGGGATAGCGAAACCCCGGCAATGCAGCGGTCTTCGCCCCTCACCGCATGACCGGCGGGTGCGGGCGGCGGATCCTTTCGCTGTGGCTTCCCGATCTTGCGCTGGATCGCTGGCGGCTGGCGGCGGATGCAACGCAGGCGGCGCTGGACCACGGGCCGCTGGTGCTGATCGCCGATACCGCGCATGGGCCCCGGATCGAGGCGATCAACCGTCACGCCGGCGCCGCCGGGGCGCAGCGCGGCATGATGCTGGCCGATGCCCGCACGCTGTGCCCGGCGATCGCCACCGCCCCGGCCGATCCCGCCGCCGATCTCGCCTTTCTCGAGAAGCTGGCCTTGTGGGCCAGGCGCTGGGGGCCATGGTCCGCACTCGACGCGCCCGACGGGCTGCTGATCGACGTGACCGCGGTGCCCCACCTCTATGGCGGGGAACGCGCGCTGCTCGCCGATGTGAACCGTGCCTTCGCCGGCCGCCGGCTAACCGTGCGTGCCGCCATCGCGCCAACCGCGGGGGCGGCGTGGGCGCTGTCGCATTACGGCCCGCCGGATGCGATCGTCGACGGGGCCGGTCCGGATTTCGACCCGGAGCAAGGCATTGCCCGGGCCCTGTCCGGACTTCCCGTGGCGGCGCTCCGGCTCGACCGCGATGTCCTCACCGTGTTGCGCCGTCTGGGCCTGAAGCGGCTGGGCGAGCTTGGCACGATCGGCCGCGACGCGATCCAGCGCCGGTTCCGCAACCGCAAGTCCCCGGCGGCCAATCCGCTGATCCGGATGGACCAGCTGCTCGGCCGTGTGCCCGAGCCGCTGCTGCCGGTGGTACAGCAGGACATGCCGCTGGTTCAGCGGCGGTTGCTGGAGCCGATCCGCCACCGCCCGCTGCTCGACCGGGTGCTGGCCGATCTAGCCGCGGACATGGCGCGCGAGCTGGAAGGGCGGGGCGAGGGGGCCCGGCGGCTGGAACTGGGGCTATGGCGCGTTGATGGCGAAGTGGCGGTGCGCCGGCTCGAGCTTGCCGCCGCCACCCGCGAGGCGGCGCATATCTGCCGTCTGTTTGCGATGAAGCTCGACGATGTCGATGCCGGCTTCGGGATCGAAATGGTACGGCTACGGGCCAGCTGGGCCGAACCGCTCGAACTGGCGCAGGGCGATATCGAAGCCTCGGCCGAGGCGCAGGGCACCAGCCTTGCCGCCTGCATCGACCGGCTGACCGTGCGGCTGGGCGAGAAGGCGGTCAGCCGCCCGGTGCCCTTCGCCAGCCACATCCCCGAACGCGCCCAGCGCTGGCAGCGCCCGCTCGACCCCGAACCGGCGAGCCAGGAACAACTCGCCTTTCACAAGCGGCCGCTGAAGCTGCTCGACACGGCAGAGCGGATCGCCGTGCTTTATGCCACGCCCGATGGTTATCCCAAGCGCTTCCGCTGGCGCGGCAAGGTGCACGAGGTCGCGCGGGTCGAGGGACCGGAGCGGATCGCGCCCGAATGGTGGCGTGAACGCGGTTCGGCCCGGCTGCGCGATTATTACCGGATCGAGGACGAGGCGGGCCGCCGCTACTGGATCTATCGCCTTGGCATCGTGGGTGACGGGCGCGGCGACCTGCCCGACTGGTATCTGCAGGGGCTCTATGCCTAGCCGCGTGGATCAGCGCTGATCATTCGACGATCGCGAGATGGCCCCGCCCGCGTTTCTGGCCGAGCGGGATCTGGCCGAACCGGGCGACCGGCCCCAGCGGCACATGCGCCGGGCCGGCGGCGGCGATCGTCTGCTCGACGATGCCGTGCGGGATCGGCCGTTCGAAAACGATACCGCAGCTGTCGTCCTTCGCCCACACCACCTTGCCGAAGAAGGCATGGTCATGCCAGACGAGGAGGCCCGACATGTCCTTGGCGGGCGGATCGGGCGTATCGAACCGGGCGCCGGCCTCCGACAGGTCGGAAAGACGGCCTTCGCGTTCCCCGCCGAGCAATTTGAGCCGCGCGGCACAGTCCACCGTGCGGCGTTTCGCCAGCCGTCGTTCGGATTGCTGCGCGACTGCCGTTCTGCGACCGAATAACGCCATCTGCCGACCCCCTGCTGGACCGAGGAATGTGTGGGCCGCTGGTTAAACCCGTTTCAACAAACAGGGTAAACGGCGCGGTAATCATCGGGCGTTCCAGTTGCTCCTGACCGGTCGTGCGCGAATGATCGGAACGGGAGAAGGATGCGCATCGTTCCGCTAATGTCTGCCCGGTCGCCCAAGGACCACCCTTCTTCGCGATTACCCCTAGGCGAATCCCACAGCGGAACATATATGGAACACATGACGTCGCCGTCCACGCTCGAGAAGCTTGAAATCCTTGCCGATGCGGCAAAGTACGATGCCTCGTGCGCATCATCCGGAACGGCGAAGAAGAACTCGCTCGGCGGCAAGGGCATCGGTTCCACCGAAGGCATGGGTATCTGCCATGCCTATGCGCCGGACGGGCGCTGCATCTCGCTGCTCAAGATACTGCTCACCAACCACTGCGTGTTCGACTGTCATTACTGCGTCAATCGCAAGAGCTCGAACGTGCGCCGGGCGCGCTTTACCCCGCAGGAGGTGGTCGATCTGACGCTGGCGTTCTATCGTCGCAACTATATCGAGGGGCTGTTCCTGTCATCGGGCATCGTCAAGAGCTCGAACCACACGATGGAACAGATTGTGGAGGTTGCCCGCATCCTTCGCGAAAAGCATGATTTTCGCGGGTACATCCACCTGAAGACCATTCCCGAAGCCGATCCCGGACTGGTGCATCAGGCGGGGCTCTATGCCGATCGGGTCTCGATCAATGTCGAACTGCCGACCGATGCCGGTCTCACCCGCCTCGCGCCCGACAAGAACGCTCGCCAGATCGAAGGTGCGATGAGCAAGGTGAAGGACGATCTGGTCGAAGCGAAGGATGCTCGGAAGCGCTTTCGCCATGCGCCGCGTTTCGCTCCGGCCGGCCAGTCGACCCAGATGATCGTCGGCGCCGATGCGGCAAGCGATGCCGATATCATGGGCAAGGCCAGCCGCCTGTATGACAATTTCGGCCTCCGCCGCGTGTATTACAGCGCCTTTTCACCCATTCCGGATGCCAGCGCGGTGCTGCCGCTGAAGCGCCCGCCGCTGATCCGCGAGCACCGGCTGTACCAGTCGGACTGGCTGATGCGCTTTTACGGCTACGAACCGGCAGAGGTGATGCAGGCGACCGAGGCGGACGGGAACCTGCCGCTCGATATCGATCCCAAGCTCGCCTGGGCCCTGAAGTTCCGCGAACGCTTTCCGGTCGACGTCAACCGCGCCTCGAAGGAGGATCTGCTGCGGGTTCCGGGGCTGGGGGTGAAGGCAGTCGGCAAGATCCTTGCCAGCCGGCGCCACCGCACCCTGCGGCTCGACGATGTGGCCCGGCTGACGCTGTCGGTCACCAAGGTGCGGCCGTTCATCGTCACGGCCGACTGGCGGCCCGTCCTGCTGACCGACAAGGCGGACTTGCGCAGCCTGCTTGCGCCCAGGACCGAACAGCTCGAACTGTTCGCGGCATGAGGCCGGCATGGCCTTTTCGTCCGGCGAACGCATGAAGGAGGCGCGTTCCCTCCAGAACGTCAGGCTCGGCACCTACTATGTCGTGCAGATGCCCGAACCTGACGATTTCGAGTTCTGGCGCGAACGGGCGCGGGCGCTGGTGCAGTGCGATGTTCCGCCCGATCGGATCGCCTGGGTCGAGCCGGGCGGCAATGGCGACCTGTTTTCGCATGGCGAGCGCCGCGCGCCCGTGCCGCCGGCGGATGCCCGCCCGGTCCGCGCCAACCGCCGGTTCGTGAACCTTGCGCGCAACGCGATCCTCCATTCCGAGCCTGAACGCTTCGCGCTGCTCTATCGCCTGCTCTGGCGCCTGCAGGGCACTCCGCGGATCATGGAGGACAAGGCCGATCCCGATGTGCGGCGGCTGGAGGAGCTCGACAAGGCGGTCCGGCGCGACAGTCACAAGATGCACGCCTTCGTCCGCTTCCGCCTGGTCGAACCGCAAGAGGGCGAAGAGCCGGGCGAGGAACATTACGTCGCCTGGTTCGAACCCGATCATCACATCCTGCGCGCCAATGCCGGCTTCTTCATGCGCCGTTTCGCCAACATGCGCTGGTCGATCCTGACCCCCCAGGGCTCGCTCCACTGGGATACCGAGACCATGCGCGAAGGCCCGCCGGCCCAGCGCGGCGATGCCCCCGGCGGCGATCCGATGGAAGAGCTGTGGCGCAGCTATTACGCCTCGATCTTCAATCCCGCGCGGCTCAAGATCGGCGCGATGCTCAAGGAGATGCCGCGCAAGTACTGGAAGAACATGCCCGAGGCCGCGCTCATTCCCGAGCTGGTGGCGGGGGCGCAAAGGAGGGAAAGCGCGATGGTCGAGGCAGGCTCGCTCGAGTTCGAGGAACGACCCGAAACGCTCCCCGCGATCGACAAGGCGATCCACGCCTGCCGCAAATGCCCCATCGGCCTGCTCGACAACACCGCCGTCATGGGCGAGGGGCCCGACAATGCCGCACTGATGATCGTGGGCGAACAGCCGGGCGATCAGGAGGATCTGTCGGGACGGCCCTTCGTCGGCCCGGCGGGGCAGCTGCTCGACGTGCATCTCGAACGCGCCGGGATCGACCGGCGGGCCGCCTATGTCACCAATGCGGTCAAGCATTTCAAATACGTCCAGCGGGGCAAGCGGCGGCTGCACCAGTCGCCCGGCGCAAAGGAGATCGACACCTGCCGCTGGTGGGTGGAAAGCGAGCGCGCGATCGTCCAGCCCAAGCTGGTGCTGGCAATGGGCGCCAGTGCCGCGCGGGGCATGCTGGGCAAGACGGTCAGCATTTCCAGGGTCCGCGGCGCGCCGATTGCGCTCGACGATGGCAGCGAGCTGTGGGTGACGGCGCACCCCTCCTACCTGCTGCGGCTCGAAGGCCCGGCGCGCGAGGAACAGGCGCGGCTGTTCGATGCCGATCTGGCGGCGGTGAAGGAACGGCTGGCGGAGCTGGCCGAAGCGCCATGAGCGGCCGATGCCCGAAAACGACCATCAGATACCCAAGCGGCGGATCGAGCTCGATCCCGACCTGATCGACGCGCCGCCGCGCGCACCCTTCGTCGAACTGGGGCTGGTCTCGTGCTTCAGCTTCCTGCGCGGCGCATCCGATGCGGTCGATCTGGTGCTGCGCGCCCGTGCGCTGGGCTACGATGCGCTGGGCATCGCCGACGCCAACACCATGGCGGGCGTGGTGCGGGTGCATACGGAGGCGAGGACGCTCAAGATCAAGCCCTGCATCGGCTGCCGGATCGAGACCGTCGAGGGGCTTGCGTTCCTCGCCTATCCCCGGAACCGCAAGGCCTATGGACGCCTGTGCCGCCTGATCTCGGCCGGGCGGATGCGCGATCTCGATGGCGAATGGCAGGAGAAGGGCGTCTGCGACATCAGCCTCGCCATGCTTGCCCGCCATGCCGAGGGGGTGCAGCTGATCCTGCTGCCGCCGCCCGATCTCGAAGAGGCGTTCACGATAGCGACGCAGAGCAATGTCGTTGCTCTCAATGGTGAGCCGGAAATCGAGCCGGTGGACGTCGAAGGCACTCTCGACGAACTGCTGCCTCATCTCGCCGCTCAACTACCGAGCCTGAAGTACATCGCCGCCGCCTATCTCTATGGCGATAGCGACATTGCCCGGATCGAGCGGCTCGATGCGCTGGCAAAGGCGAACGGCCTCTCCATCCTCGCGACCAACGACGTGCATTATGCAACGCCGGACAAGCGCCCCTTGCAGGACGTCATGACCGCGATCCGCCACAAGACCACGGTGGCGCAGGCCGGCCACCTCCTGCACGGCAATGCCGAGCGTTATCTCAAGCCGCCGGAAACCATGGTGCGCCTGTTCGAACGCTGGCCCCACGCCATCGCCGCCACGCGCGAGGTGGCTGATGCCTGCACCTTCAGCCTCGATCAGCTGCGCTACGAATACCCCGAGGAGCTCTATCCCGGCGGGATGGAACCGCAGGACTATCTCGAAAGCGAAACCTGGAAGGGGGCCGAGTGGCGCTTTCCCGCCGGTGTGCCGAACAGCGTGACCGAGACGCTGCACAAGGAACTGGCGCTGATCGGCAAGCTCGATCTGGCGCGCTATTTCCTCACCATCAAGGACATCGTCGATTTCGCGCGCAACAAGGTCGATCCGCCGATCCTGTGCCAGGGGCGCGGCAGCGCGGCGAACTCGGCGGTCTGCTATTGTCTCGGCATCACCAGCGTCGATCCTTCGCAGCACCAGCTCCTGTTCGACCGCTTTATTTCGGAGGACCGCAAGGAGCCGCCCGACATCGACGTCGATTTCGAGCACGAGCGGCGCGAGGAGGTGATCCAGTACCTCTATCGCAAATACGGCCGCCACCGCGCCGGGCTGTGCGCCACCGTGATCCATTACCGCCCGCGCATGGCGATCCGCGAGGTCGGCAAGGCGATGGGGCTGACCGAGGACGTCACCGCCGCCCTTGCCAAGACGGTGTGGGGCGGCTGGGGGCACGAGATCAGCGAGGCCCATGCCGCGGAAACCGGCATGAACGTTAGCGATCCGCACCTGCGCCGCGTGCTCAAGCTGACCGAGCAGATGATCGGAATGCCGCGCCATCTCAGCCAGCATGTCGGCGGGTTCATCCTCACCGAAGGTGCGCTGAGCGAAACGGTGCCGATCGGCAATGGCGCTATGCCCGAACGCAGCTTCATCGAATGGGACAAGGACGATATCGAGGCGCTGGGCATCCTCAAGGTCGACGTGCTGGCGCTGGGGATGCTGACCTGCATCCGCAAATGCCTCGATCTGCTGGACGATCATCACGGCCGCACGCTGACGCTGGCGACTGTCCCGCGCGAGGATCCCGAAACCTACGCCATGCTGCGGACCGGGGATTCGCTGGGCGTGTTCCAGGTGGAAAGCCGGGCGCAGATGAACATGCTCCCCCGGCTGCGTCCGCGCGAGTTCTACGATCTCGTCATCCAGGTGGCGATCGTGCGCCCCGGCCCGATCCAGGGCGATATGGTCCACCCCTATCTCAAGCGCAGGCGCGGGGCGGAACAGGTGGTCATCCCCGCGCCAAGCCCGCAGCACGGCCCGCCGGACGAGCTTTCGAGCATTCTGGAACGGACGCTGGGTGTCCCGATCTTTCAGGAGCAGGCGATGAAGATCGCCCTCGATGCGGCGAAGTTTTCGAGCAAGGAGGCCAACCGGTTGCGCAAGGCGATGGCCACTTTCCGCAGCCGCGGCATGGTCGACGAATTGCAGGACATGATGGTCGAGCGAATGGTGGAGCGCGGCTATGACCGCGACTTCAGCCAGCGTTGTTTCAACCAGATCCGCGGTTTCGGCGAATATGGCTTCCCCGAAAGCCACGCCGCCAGCTTCGCCCATCTGGTCTATGTCTCGAGCTGGCTCAAATGCCATTTCCCGGCAGCGTTCGGCTGCGCGCTGCTGAATTCGCAGCCGATGGGGTTCTACGCCCCGGCGCAGATCGTGCGCGATGCAGCGGAGCACGGGGTGCAGATCCTGCCGCCCGACGTGAACCTGTCGCAGTGGGATTGCACGCTGGTCCGGATGGGTGAGGGCGGGGCGGAGGCAGGGCCGGATAGTGGCCGGCTCGACAAGCACATCGCGCTGCGTCTGGGGCTGCGCCAGATCGACGGGCTGGCCGAAGCAGTCGCCGCGCAGCTCCTTGCCGAGCGCGAGGCGAACGGTCCCTACGCCGATGTCCGCGCGCTGCGCGACCGGGCACGGATCGGGCCGGCCCATGTCGAACGGCTGGCAAGCGCCGATGCCTTCGGTTCGATTGGCCTGTCGCGCCGCCAGGCCCTGTGGGATGCGCGCAGCCTGATCGGCGGGGCGGACCTGCCGCTGTTCGCCGCCGCCGCGGCCCGGGACGAGGGGGCCGAGAAAGCCCGCACCCTGTTGCCCGCGATGCCCCTGTCGGAAGAGGTGGTGGCCGATTACCAGACCACTCGCCTCAGCCTCAAGGCGCACCCGCTGGCGTTCCTGCGCGCGAGCCTCGCCGAACGCGGCTTCGTGCGCGCCTGCGATCTGCGCGCGCGCAAGTTTCGCAGCATGGTGCATGTCGCCGGCGTAGTGCTGATCCGCCAGCGGCCGGGCAGCGCCAAGGGGGTGTGCTTCATCACGCTGGAGGACGAGACCGGCGTCATCAATCTGGTCGTCTGGCCGGACCTCAAGGAGAAGCAGCGCCGCGTGGTGATGGGCGCGCGGCTGATGGAGGTGCGCGGCCGCGTGGAATATGATGACGAGGTGATCCACGTGATCGCCCATCACATGACCGATGCGACGCCCGAGCTGCACAAGCTGTCTGACGAAATGCTCAACGCCCCTTTCGCCCGCGCCGATCACGTCAACAGCCCACTGCCCTCGAAGTTCAATCCGCGCGACAATCTGCGCGAAGGGGCGGACGACCCCTATCGCCCGGTCGAACCGTGGCAGGAGCCGCCGCCGAACAACCGCGAATGCGGCTGGCATCAGGGGCACCCGCGCGATGTGAGGATCATCCCCAAGTCGCGCGACTTTCACTAGCATGGCACGAAAGATCGACCCCTGGCATATCTCCCGCCGCATCGGCCGTTTCACGGGCGATCGACGGGTGATCGCCCTGCTGCTGTTCGCCGCCCTGTTCGTGGCCGGCCGCGCCTGGCTGGCCGAGCATCCCCAGCACGACCCGTGGGCGCCCCTCGATCTCGACGATCCGCCGGGCTGGGCGACACCGCGCAAACTGCAGGCCATGCGCAGCGATCCGGGCCAGTGCCGCGAGGTCCTTGGGCGGAGCGATATTGCCTTCACCTCGCTCGAACCGGCGGGCGAAGGCGCCTGCGCCCGGCCCGACCGCCTGCGCCTCGGCGATTACCCGCTCAGCCCGCCGCCTCCGCCGATGACCTGCGCGGTGGCGGCGGGCCTTGAACTGTGGCAGCGCAATACGCTCGAGCCACTGGCGCAGGACCTCTTCGGCAGCACCATCGCCCGGGTCGAGCATCTAGGGGTGTATTCCTGTCGGCGGCTCTATGGCCGCAGCGATGGCCCCTACAGCGAACACGCTACCGGGAATGCGATCGACATCGCCGGTTTCGTCCTCGAGGACGGCACCCGCATCAGCGTGCTGGGCGACTGGGCAGGCGATGGCGACAAGGCGCGCTTCCTCCGCGCCGCCCGCGATGGCGCGTGCAGCGCCTTCGCCACCACCCTCTCACCCGACTACAACGCCGCCCATGCCGATCACTTTCATCTCGACATGGACGCCCGCTGGTCGGCCGTGTGCCGCTAGCGGGGCGAGGCGCAGTCCCTGACAATAGTGCGCGAGTGATCATCGGACTGCTCCAGCAATTCGCACGGCGATTGCGTCAGCTCGAGGCCGAGATCCCCGCTGCGCAGGTGGATCGTCCGCTCGCCTGACCATTCGACGGACGGATCGCCGTGAAGGATGCGCAAGGCATCCCATGCGGTTGGCATGTCACCGAATTCGTTGGGACTTGAAAGGTCGCGGCAGTCCGCGGGGCGGGTTGCGGGAAGGTGGGTGCCGCCCGTCTTGGTAAGCCGTGCGTCCTCGCCAAGGCGATAGCTCACCGCGTATTGCGGGCAGCGGGTGTAGGCGATGGTATCGGGGCCAATGGCAATGCGCCCCGGTACTTCACCCAGTCCAATCCCGCGATAGCCGCCGCCGTCGTAAGCATGGATCATGGTCATCCGCCATTCTCCGACCAGCTCTTTGGCCGGGACGGCATAGGCGAGCCGGCGGCGATCGGGCCGTTCGAGAAGCAATTCGGTGCTACCGGCGGTGAAGCGAAGGCGGCCGTCGGGCAACCACTCCGCGACTGGCGCGCGATCGAAGAACCCGAACAGGGCAGCATCGCGCGCTTCGCGTTCGGGGCCGCAGCCCATCAGCGTCATCGTGCGAACGCCCGGTTCTGAGCGGAACACACCGCCTTCGAGACGGCCTTCGGCACCCGAATGATTGCACTCGATCCGCAAGGCGACTCCCTCAGGGCCGAAATCAGCAAAGGCCTGCCGAACGCCGCCGCCGATCCGCCGGGGCTCATGTCCGTCGAAGCGGACGATATCCCATTCGCCTGCAATCTCGTCGGCATCCTCGACCGGCCCGGGCACCCGCCCCTGCGGCGTGGCGGTGGCCTCGGGCGGCGGTTTCTCTCCCGCGGCCTCGCTCAGCGTCTCGCGCACCGTGGGTACGCAGGACAGCAGGGTGGCGGTCGAAATGCACGCCATGAGAGCTGCGAAGGGTCGTTCCAGCATGGGGCCATTATCCACCCGTCAGGCTGGCGGCGCAATGAACCGGATCAGGCGGGCTCGATCGAATAACCGGCGCTGCGCACGGTGCGAATGGGATCGGCGGCGCCGTCGATCTCGATGGCCTTTCGCAGGCGGCGGATGTGGACGTCGACCGTGCGCAGTTCGATATCGCTTTCGGTGCCCCACACGCCGTCGAGCAACTGGTTGCGGCTGAAGACCCGTCCTGGATTCTCCATGAAGAACTTGAGCATGCGGTATTCGGTCGGGCCGAGGCGAACGGTCTCGCCCCGCCGGACGACGCGGTGGGCCACCGGATCGAGCGACAGGTCGCCCACGGCGATGGTCTCTCCCGCAAGGGCCGGACGGATGCGGCGCATGACGGCGGCCACCCGGGCGAGCAGTTCGCGGGGCGAGAACGGCTTGGTGAGATAATCGTCCGCCCCGGTATCGAGACCGCGGACACGGTCGTCTTCGGTTTCGCGGGCGGTCAGCATGATGATAGGGACATGCGCCGTGGCCTTTTCGCGGCGCAGGCGGCGGCAGACCTCGATGCCGCTGGTCCCCTCGATCATCCAGTCGAGAATGACGAGATCGGGCGTGTCCTCGCGTGCGAGAAGCAGGGCTTCGTCACCATCCGGCGTGGTGCGGACCGCATAGCCTTCGTTGACGAAGCGGTATTCGAGCAGTTCCGACAATGCCGGATCGTCTTCGACCAACAGGAGCTTCGCCGGTTTCACGCCTTTGCCTTTCGCACATCCATTGACGACCTGCGTGGCTCGTATGTCGGCAAGGCTACACTATTGTGTCAGCTGTCGTCATCGGCCGGATACGTTCCGGTGGCGGCGAAATGAACCATCTCGGCCACATTGGTCGCATGATCCCCGATCCGTTCCAGATTGCGGGCGACGAACAGCAGCTGTGCGGCACTCGAAATGGTCGCAGGATTTTCCACCATGTGACTGACAAGATTGCGGAAAATCGAGTTGTAGAAGGCATCGACCTTATTATCGGTGGCGATCACCTCAAGCGCCAGAGCCGGGTCGCGCGCGGCATAGGCGGTAAGCACGTCGTGGACCATCTCGCTGGCAACTTCGGCCATCGCGGGAAGGAGGGTCAGGGGTTCGAATTTCTTGCGGTTCTCGCCGATCTCGCGGCTCGCCTTGGCGATGTTCTTGGAATAGTCGCCGATCCGTTCGACGACCCCGGCGATCTTCAGCGCGGCGATGACTTCGCGCAGATCGTCGGCCATGGGCGCACGCAGGGCGATGATACGGATCGCCAGCCGGTCGATCTCGCTTTCCAGCGCGTCGATCTTCTTGTCGTTCTGGACGACTGTCTTCGCCAGCGCATCGTCGCCCCGGACCAGCGCGTCCAGCGCCTCCTGAATGGCGACCTCGGCCAAGCCCCCCATCTCCGCGATCAGGCCGCGCAGACGGGTGATGTCCTCGTCGAATGCCTTTACCGTATGTTCCTGCATCAGCCGTAGCGTCCCGTGATGTAATCCTGCGTCTTCTGCTCTTTCGGATTGGTAAAGATATCCGATGTCCGGCCGTATTCCACCATCCGCCCAAGGTGGAAGAACGCCGTGCGCTGACTGACCCGGGCAGCCTGCTGCATCGAGTGCGTCACGATGACGATAGCGTAGCGACCTTTCAGTTCGCTGATCAGTTCCTCGATCTTGGCCGTCGCGATGGGGTCGAGCGCGGAACACGGCTCGTCCATCAGGATGACTTCCGGATCGACGGCGATGGCGCGCGCGATGCAGAGCCGCTGCTGCTGGCCGCCGGAAAGCGCGGTGCCGCTGTCCTGTAGGCGATCCTTGACCTCGTTCCACAGGCCCGCGCGGTTCAGCGATTTCTCGACGATCGCGTCGAGTTCGTCCTTGCCGTCGGCGAGGCCATGGATCTTCGGCCCGTAGGCGATATTCTCATAGATCGTCTTGGGAAACGGATTGGGCTTCTGGAACACCATGCCCACCCGCGCGCGCAATTGCACCACGTCCATCCGCGACCGGTAGATATCCTCGCCATCGAGGGTGATCTGCCCCTCGACCCGGGCTGAAGGGATGGTGTCGTTCATCCGGTTGAGAGTGCGCAGAAAGGTCGACTTGCCGCAGCCGGAGGGGCCGATGAAGGCCGTGACATAGCGCGTGGGAATATCGATCGACACGTCGTCGATCGCCTTCTTCGCACCGTAAAAGACGGAGACGTCGCGCGCGCTCATCTTGGCGTCGGTCGTCTCGAGGTTCTGATGGACTAGGGTCACCACTTCTTCTCGAACTTGTTGCGCAGATAGATGGCAAGGCCATTCATCAGCAGGAGGAAGATCAGGAGTACGATGATCGCCGCACTGGTGCGTTCGACGAACCCGCGGTCGATCTCGTCCGACCACAGGAAGATCTGCACCGGCAGGACGGTGGCCGGCGAGGTAAAGCCTTCGGGCGGGGTCGAGACGAAGGCCCGCATCCCGATCATCAGCAACGGCGCGGTTTCGCCCAGCGCGCGGGCCATGCCGATGATGGTGCCGGTAAGGATGCCGGGCAGGGCGAGCGGCAGCACGTGATGGAAGACCACCTGCACCCGGCTTGCACCCACGGCCAGCGCGCCATCACGGATGCTTGGCGGCACCGCCTTGATTGCGTTGCGGCCCGAGATGACGATTACCGGCATCGTCATCAGCGCCAGGGTCATGCCGCCGATGATCGGTGCCGAACGCAGGTTCGGAAACAGTCCGAGGAACACTGCTAGCCCGAGCAGGCCGAAGATGATCGAAGGCACCGCCGCCAGATTGTTGATCGAGACCTCGATGAGGTCGGTCCAGCGGTTTTTCGGTGCGTATTCTTCGAGGTAAAGCGCGGCGAGAACGCCGATCGGGAACGCCAGTGCAAGGGTGACGATCATCGTCAGGATCGAACCCTTGAGCGCGGCCCAGATCCCGACTTGCTGCGGATTGGTGGCATCAGAGCGTTCGAGAAAACCGGCATCGAAATTGCGCGACAGGCTGCCATCCGCCGTCAGCTGCCTGACCAAAGCCTCGGCCTCGGGCGAGCCTTCCCCGTCGAGTGCTGCGGCAAGGTCGGCCGAGGCGGGCAGATCGAAGGTTTGCTGTCCGCCGAGGATCGCGGGATCGGCATAGATCGCGGCGGCGACATCGCGCCAGGCATGCGTGCCGAGCTGCGCTGCACCTTGCGCGCCCAATGCCTGTTCGGCGAAGAACTCGACCGTGCCGGGCAGGCCCTGCGCCTCGAGCGAGCGGACCGCCTCGGCTTCGGACGAGATCGAGGGGTCGACCGTCAGCCCCGCTTCGGCAAAGTCGATCGGCACGCGCAGTTCGGCCCGCTGGAAGCCGCCAATCCCGTTGGCGATCATGGTGCCGAGGAGGAAGACCAGCACCGCGATCGAAAAGACGATCGCCGCCAGACCGATCAGACGGAAGCGCCGTTCGGCTGCATAGCGCCGGGCAAGCCGCTTCTCGAACCGGTCGGTGCGGGTGGGTGCGCCGGTGGCGGCGTCCGGGGCGAGGGCGTCATTCATAGGCTTCGCGGAACCTCTTGACCACGCGCAGGGCAATGAAATTGAGCGCCAGCGTCACCAGGAACAGCACCAGGCCGAGGGCAAAGGCGCTGAGCGTGGCTGGATGATCGAAACTGCCTTCGCCGGTCAGCATGGCGACGATCTGAACCGTCACGGTCGTCATCGCCTCGAGCGGATTGACGGTGAGATTGGCGGCGGTGGACGCGGCCATCACCACGATCATGGTTTCGCCGATCGCACGGCTGACGGCCAGCATGACGCCGGCAACGATACCGGGCAGGGCGGCGGGGATCAGCACCCGGGTGATGGTCTCGTTGGTGGTCGCCCCCATCGCCAGGCTGCCGTCGCGCATCGCCTGCGGTACCGCGGCGATCGAATCGTCGGCCATCGAGGAAACGAAGGGGATGATCATCACGCCCATCACCAGCCCGGCGGCAAGCGCGCTCTCGCTCGAGGGATTGGCGACGCCGAGGGCCGCGGCGGCATCGCGGATGGCGGGCGCGATCGTCAGCGCGGCGAAATAGCCATAGACCACCGTCGGCACCCCGGCGAGGATTTCCAGCGCCGGCTTGACCCACGCGCGCAGCCGCGGATGGGCATATTGCGTGAGGTAGATCGCGCTCATCAGGCCCAGGGGAATGGCGACGATCATGGCGATGATGGCGCCGATGAACAGCGTGCCCCAGAACAGTGGAATGGCGCCGTACCTGTCGGACTGGGGGTTGTCCGGATTGGCCATCGGGTCGGGCGCCCAGTGGGTGCCGAAGAGGAAATCGAGCGGGTTGACCATGCCGAAGAAGCGGATGGTCTCGAAAATCAGGCTGGCGAAGATGCCGATCGTGGTGAGGATCGCGACCAGCGAGGCGAGCAGCAGGATCGTCATCACGATCCGTTCCACCCGCGTCCGGGCGGCAAAATCCGGTTTGAGCTTCAGAAATGCCCACGCGCCCCCGACGAACCCGATCAGCAGTGTCAGGACGATGCCGATGAGGGAATAGCGCGACATGGCCTCTCGATAGGGCGCGACAAGGCCCTCTGCCGCAGGGTTGAAGACCCCCGGCGCCGCCCCGGTCGCCACCGCATTTGCCTGGTTGAGGATATTCGTCCGCTCGAACCCGAAGGCGGGCAGGTCGGCCGCCGCGGGGCTGGCGAGAACGGATTGCGTGACCAGATTGGGCGCAATCGCCGACCACAGAACCGCAAACAGCACCGCCGGTATCGCGATCGACAGGGCGACGAACCACGCATGGTAATTGGGCAGGCTGGCCAGCCTGCGCCCCGGACTTTCGCGCCGGAAGGCCCAGGCGCGGGCGCGCGCCGCCAGCCATCCGGCAAGGCCAAGCCCGAAAGCCAGCAGAAGCAGGATGGTCAGCGACACGCGTTTTGCCCCCGACCGGTTATTTCAGCTGCGCGCCGTCGAGCGTGGTGAACTCGGTCGCCGCCCGCTGACTGGTCGCCATCACGTCATCGGGCGATGCCACGAGGCCAAGCTCGGCAAGCGGCCCGTCCTTGCCCCACATCTTCGGCCATTCGCCAAGGAACTCCTTCAGACCCGGGATCGCATTGATGTGCGACTTCTTGACATAGACGAACAGCGGCCGGGCCCCCGGATAATCGAAACTGGCGATGTTTTCATAGGTCGGCTGAACGCCGTTCATCGGCAAGCCCTTCAGCCGATTGAGATTTTCCTCGAGATAGGAATAGCCGAAGACACCGATGGAATTGGGATTGCTCTCGATCTTCTGCACGATCAGATTGTCCTGCTCGCCCTGGTCGACATAGGCGCCGTCCGAACGCACTTCGGTGCAGACCTGGGTGAACCGGTCCTTGTCGGTTTCCTTGAGAGCTTCCATCTCGGCATTGGCCTCGCACCCCTTCTCAAGTACCAGTTCCTTCAACGCATCGCGCGTTCCCGAAGTTGAGGGCGGCCCATAGACGAGGATCGGCATCGCGGGAAGCGACGGGTCGACATCCTTCCACGTCTTGGCCGTCTGCGGCTGGCCATAGGGCCGGGCGGCAATCGCCTTGTAGACGATCTCGGGCGTCAGATTGAGCGAGATGCCGTCCTTCGCGGCGGCAAAGGCGATTCCGTCGAGGCCGACCTGGATTTCCACGATATCGTTGACGCCGTTTTGCCGGCATGTCGCAAGCTCGCTTGCCTTCATGCGGCGCGAGGCATTGGCGATGTCGGGGGTATTGGGCCCTTCACCTTCGCAGAACGCGGCGATCCCCGCGCCAGAGCCGATCGCCTCGATCACGGGCGACTTGAATTCGGGATAATCGCGGCTGAAGGTTTCAGAGACCGCCTTGGCGAACGGATAGACCGTCGACGAGCCGACCGCACGGACGAAGTCACGCGATCCGCCCGCGCCCCCGCCGCCCTCTGCGCCACAAGCGGCGAGCGTCAGGGCGGATGCAGCCAGCATGGCGGTAGTGATCAGCGAATGTTTCATGATTGTGTCCCTTCCAGTGTCACCGGGCCCGGTATGACGGGAATGTTACGGGTTGAAGGCAGCGGCAAGGATCAGAAATCGATCTGCGCGCGCAGGGCGACACTGTCGACACCGTAATCGGTTTCGCCATTGTCCGCCGCAAGGACCGCATCGGAATAGTCCAGGTGCCCGTAGTTGAGCATCAGCCGCGTGTAATCGGTCGGCGTCCAGATCAGCGACAGGTAATAGCCGTCCTGCTTGCCGCCGGTAATGTCCGCATCGTCGAGATCAAGCCGATCGTAGCGGGCGACGATCTGGACCGCGCCCATTCCACCATCGCCGACCGGAGACTGCGGCCTGATCCGGTCGAACTGTCCCTTCCGGTAACCGCGGGTATCGCCCTTGGTCAGGAACAGGCCGGCCTCGGCATAGCCGCCGAAGAACGCCGCGTCGGGCAGGGTGCCCGTTCGCTCGGCCCGTTGCCAGAAGGCTTCGCCCGCGACATGGAACGGGCCGGCGATATAGGCCGCCTCGGCTCCGAACCCCAGTTCGCGGGTGGTATCGATAGCGCCGGTATCGACAAAGCGGGTGGAGGTGAAATGCACCAGCGGACGCTGGCGATAGCGTACCGAAGCATCAGCCTCGAGGTCGGTAAGATGGATCGAACCGCCAAGGTGAAGCTGGCCCTCGCCCAGCTTGGGCATGTATACCGCCCGTCCATCGACGCTGTAATTCCGCGACGGCAGGTCGCCGGCATTGTCGCTGAAAATGCCGCCCTGCAGTATCAGCGCGCCAGCCTCGTACTGCGCGCTCAGGCCGAGGCGGCGCTGGAAGCCGAACGCATCGGTAAAGGCCGCGCGCTCGATGAAGGAGGTGAAGAGACTGCTGGTGAGCTCTTCAAGCGACTGGAAGTTGTTGTGCTGGCCGGCCGTGATGGTCAGCCCGTCATCGGCGTAGGTGATGATGGCATCCACCAGCTCGATCTCGTTGCCGGCGGCATCGACTTCGAATTTGTAACCGAAGCCACCGGGCATCGTGCCCTGCACGCCGAGCCGGGCGCGGCGCAGTTCGCTGCCGAAGCCGTCGTCCCCGGTGCCATCGGGCGCTGAAACGAATCCCGCATCGGCCTGGAGGCGGCCCCGCGGCTTGAAGGTCCAGCCGCCCTCCGCCTCGATCTCGGGGGCGCCCTTGAACGTGATCGTCGGGCTTTCATCACCGGATGCGTCAGGTGCGGCTGCCGCGGGCACGGCTGCCGCAGCCGCGCCGGCGTCACCCTGTTGTGCGCGTTCTGCCGCAAGTTCTTCCTCGAGCGCCGCGACCTTTGCCGCCAATGCGGCAAGTTCTGCCCGCATCTGCGCCAGATCGTCGGCGGGGGCAGGGTTACCGACCGACTGAGCGGCGGCGGGCATGGCCGTCATGGCTGTCGAACCAAGAGCGGCGGCAAGAATGACTGCGCGATAGGTCATGTTCGGTTCCGGGCCTCGGGCGGGGGCGATGGCCGAGTATGACGGTTATGTTGCATTTCCATGACAACCGACACGGCAATGTCACGATATGCTACGACGCCTGCGCTCAGCCAGCCGGGGGCGTCTCTTCCAGCGCCGTGAGCGGTAGGCGGACCTCGAAAATCGACCCTTCGCCGCGCGTGCTGGCGATATCGAGCCGGCCTTGATGCCGCTCGACGATGTGCTTGACGATGGCGAGGCCGAGACCGGTTCCCCCCGACGCCCGGCTGCGGCCCGGATCGGTGCGATAGAACCGCCGGGTCAGGTGAGGCAGATGCTCTGCGGCTATCCCGTCCCCGCGGTCCTGCACGCGCAGAACGGCCTTCGCACCGTTCGTGCAGTCAAGAGCCACGGTTACCGGCTCGTCCTCGCCACCATATTTGAACGCATTGTCGACCAGATTGCGGACCAGCTGCTCGAGCTGCTGGCTGTCACCCCTGACATGGCAGGGGCCGCCGGTCTGCAATTGGAGGCGGGCGGCACGTTCGGCTCCGGCGCCGTCGCGCGCAGCCCGTTCGACCAGTGCCGTAAGGTCGACGAGCTCGTCCGGCAGATCGTGCTTCTCCGCCTCGATCCGCGACAGCGACATGAGATCGCTGACCAGATCCTGCAATCGCCGGGCTTCGCGCTGGATCGTCCCCAGAAACCGTTCCGCGGTCGCCGGGTCGAGCTGCTCCACATCGTCGCGCAACGTCTCGACATAGCCGAGGATCGCGGCGAGCGGAGTGCGCAGTTCGTGGCTGGCATTGGCGACGAAGTCGGTATGGGCGCGCGAGATGTCGGCTTCGGCGGTGCGGTTGACGAATTCGATAACCGCCAGCCCGTCGCCCAGCTGCTTGCGGGCGACCCGCCAGATATCACGGCGCCGCGCCAGCCCGCGGACGATCGCGGTTCCGTCGGCCTCGTTCTCGAGCAGGCGGACCGCTTCCGGCTGGCGCAGGGCCATGCGCACGTCCTGCCCGACGATATGGCTGCCGAGGAGGTCGCGCGCCTCGCGGTTGGCGATGGCGATGCGTTTCTTTTCGGTGACGATGATCGGCGTCTGCGATTGTTCGATCAGTTCGCCCATCATGTCGCGCGAGAGCGACCGCCGCGGGGCAGGCCCGGGGGTCTCGGGCGGGCGGGCCGCGGCGAGCCACAGCGTGCCGCCCCACACCAGCGCCAGCGCCGCCACCAGTGCCCAGCCGACGCCTTGGACCAGCAGCACCAGGCAGGTGACAAGGGCAATAGCCAGGGCAAATCGAGGGATAGCACCGCTTTTCACCGCGTGCGCATAGCGGCGGGCAGGCGGCAAAGCCAAGCCGGGTTTTCGCGAAGGGCGCGGTTGCCGGCGATCCTGCTGGTGACCCCTACGGGAATCGAACCCGTGTTTCAGCCGTGAGAGGGCCGCGTCCTGACCGCTAGACGAAGGGGCCGCACCATTCAGGTGATCGCACCGCCACCGTGGTGACCCCTACGGGAATCGAACCCGTGTTTCAGCCGTGAAAGGGCCGCGTCCTAACCGCTAGACGAAGGGGCCATGCCCGATGCCGGGCCGGTGGCGTGGCGGCGGCCTTAGGCAAGGGCCGGAAATGCGTCAACCCTGCAATTGGCGGGGCCCGACGAAAGCCGTCAATCGGCGTAGGCCGCGTCTTCAAGATGAAGTTCGGCCGCCGGAACGGCACCCCAGTCGTCAACTTTCGCCCGGCCGGCGAGCCACAGCTTGCGGCCGCGGGCGGCATTGAGCAGGGTCTGGCCGAGATCGGTCTCCGCCGCGCGAAAGGCGATGCCTTTGAAACTGCGGCCGTCATCGCCCGCTGCGATGATCCGCACGTGATCATTGCCGACCACGTCGCATTTGACCAGCCGAACCGGGCCGACCGCCAGGCGAGGACCGGGCCAGCCCATGCCATAAGGCCCGCCCCGTTCCAGCGAGTGCACGAGATCGGCGGTCATCCCGCCGGCCGAAACCCCGAGATCGAGCAGCATCTCGCGCGTTTCCGAGGCCCGGGCGACCGTTTCGGCAAGATGTTCGTCCAGCCACGCGGCGAATGCATCCACCCCATCGGCTTCGACCGTCAGCCCGGCGGCCATTGCGTGTCCGCCGCCAGCCACCAGAAGCCCTTCGCCGCGTGCGCGGATGATGGCCGCGCCGAGATCGACCCCGGCAATCGAACGGCCCGAGCCCTTTCCCTGACCGCTCGCCTCGTCGATCGCGATCACCAGCGCGGGCTTGCCGGTCTTCTCCTTGATCCGACCGGCGACGATGCCGATGACGCCGGGGTGCCAGCCGCTGCCGGCAACGACCTGCACCGCGCGGTTGTGCTGGCCGGAAAGCTGCGCTTCGGCCGCTGCCTGCACCTCCGCCTCGATCGCCCGGCGCTCCTCGTTGAGGGCGGAAAGCTGCGCGGCGATGGTCGCCGCTTCGTGCGGATCGGCGGTGGTCAGCAGCCGCACGCCGAGGGTCGATTCGCCGACCCGGCCACCCGCATTGATCCGCGGGCCCAGCGCAAAGCCCAGGTCCGAACAGATCGGCGCGCGCTTGAGGCGGCTGGCATCGATCAGCGCGGCAAGGCCGATGTTCTGACGCCGGGCCATGACCTTCAGCCCTTGCGCGACGAACGCGCGGTTGAGCCCGTGCAGGGCGGCGACATCGGCCACCGTCCCCAGGGCGACCAGATCGAGCAGCCCCATCAGGTCAGGCTCGGCGCAACGATCGAAATAGCCACGCCGCCGCAGCACGCGCACCAGCGCCACCGCCAGCAGGAATGCGACCCCGACCGCGGCAAGGTGGCCGTGCGAGGCGGCGAGATCGTTTTCATCGAGCCGGTTTGGATTGACCAGCGCCGCCGCAAGGGGAAGCTCGGGCGCGCATTTGTGATGGTCGACCACGATCACGTCGACCCCGGCGTCGCGTGCCTGTTGCAGGGCCTCGTGCGCCATCGCCCCGCAGTCGACCGTGACGATGAGGCTGCATCCCTCTTCCGCCAGTCGCACCAGCGCCTCGCCCGAGGGGCCGTAGCCTTCGAGCAGGCGGTCAGGGATGTAGTAGCCTGCCTCCACCCCGAGATCGCGCAGCAGGCGGATGAGCAGCGCCGAACTGGTCGCGCCGTCGACATCGTAATCACCGTAGATGACGATCTTCTCATGGCCGAAGATGGCCTGCGCCAGCCGGTCGGCGGCGGCATCCATGTCGTTGAATTCGCTGGGATCGGGCAGGAAGTCGCGCAAGGTGGGCGCACGGTGGCGGGCCAGATCGTCCTCCGCCACCCCGCGCGCGAGGAGCAGCTGGCGAACGATCGCCTCGCCATCGCCGAGCGCGCTTTGCCCAAGCTCCATGTTGCCGCCGCGCCAGCGCCATGCACGCCCCGTCAGCGATCGGGATACGCCGAAGACATGGGGGATCGCGTGCGTTGCCATGGCG
The DNA here is from genome assembly GCF_043423005.1 of Qipengyuania sp. Classification (GTDB taxonomy): domain Bacteria; phylum Pseudomonadota; class Alphaproteobacteria; order Sphingomonadales; family Sphingomonadaceae; genus Qipengyuania. Next base: position 65,604 of record NZ_JBHWMI010000004.1, read on the forward strand.
TCCATCTAGCGGGGCGGCGGGCCGGGCGAAAGGCGCCGCAGTTGACAATCGACAGGGCGGGGCATCGAATGGCGGCCATGGACACTCCGCCGCTCCTCATCGTCTGGCACAGCCGCACCGGGGCGAGCGAGGCTCTCGCCCGTGCAGCCGGAGCAGGGGCGGGGGCGGGTTCGCAGATGGTGCGTGCCGGCGAGGTATCCCCCGATGCGCTGCTGGCGGCGCGGGGGTACCTGTTCGTCGGGCCGGAAAACCTCGCCGGGTTAAGCGGCGAGATGAAGGAGATGTTCGATCGCTGTTATTACCCCGTCCTCGGGCGGATCGAGGGGCGCGCCTATGCAACCATCATCGCCGCCGGGTCGGACGGCGAGGGAGCGCAGCGCCAGCTCGACCGGATCGTGACGGGCTGGCGGCTGCGCCGGGTCATGCCTGGCGTGATCGTCAATCTGGGGGCCCAGACTGCCCCGCAGATTGCCGCCGCCAAGACCGTTCCGCAGCCCGCGCTGGGCGATGCCCGGTCCCTCGGCGAAGCGTTTGCCGAAGGGCTGGCACAAGGCATCTTCTAGGCGCTCGTCAGTTCCATCACCGCACGCCGGGCCTCGGCATATTCGCGTTCGAGCCGCGCGACCGTCGCCTCCACCGGGGCGACCTCGTTGACCACGCCGATGCCTTGCCCCGAACCCCAGATGTCCTTCCAGGCCTTGGCCTTGGTATTGCCGCCGCTGCCGAAGTTCATCTTGCTGGGATCGCTGTGCGGAAGATTGTCGGGATCGAGCCCGGCGCTCTCGATGCTTGAGCGCAGGTAATTGCCGTGCACCCCGGTGAAGAGGTTGGAATAGACGATGCCATCGGCACCGCCGGCCACGATGCTGTCCTTGTACCCCTCGCTGGCGTTGGCCTCTTCCGTCGCGATCCAGGGCGAACCGATATAGGCGAAATCAGCCCCCAGCGCCTGCGCGGCGAGGATCGAACGGCCGTGCGCGATCGAACCCGACAGCGCGACGAGGCCCCCGAACCATTCGCGAATTTCCTGCATCAGCGCGAACGGGCTTAGCGTGCCGGCATGGCCGCCCGCGCCTGCAGCGACCGGAATCAGGCCGTCGGCGCCCTTCTCGATCGCCTTGCGGGCAAAGCGGCTGTTGATGACATCGTGCATGGTGATCCCGCCCCAGCCGCGCACCGCGTCGAAGATCTCCTCGCGCGCACCCAGCGAGGTGATGACCAGCGGCACCTGCCATTTGGCGCAGGTCGCCATGTCGGCCTCGATCCGGTCGTTCGACTTGTGGACGATCTGGTTGACCGCAAAGGGCGCCGCGGGGCGATCGGGGTTGGCGCGGTTATGCGCCGCCAGTTCCTCGGTAATGCGGTGCAGCCATTCGTCGAGTTCGCTTTGCGGGCGGGCGTTGAGCGCGGGAAAACTGCCGACGATACCCGCCTTGCATTGCGCAATGACCAGTTCCGGACCCGAGACGATGAACAAGGGCGAGCCGATGACCGGCAGGCGCAATTTGTCGAACGGGGCGGGAAGGGGCATGGGCATGGCCTTTGCGTTGCTGAATGAAACCAGCAGCGGCTTATGGCGCGCCGTACGGCCTGTCGAGAGTGACGTTGCGGCAGGTTTCAGTCCGCGGGCAGCAGGTGTTCGATCCCGTAGACCTGCGCCGCGGTGCCCGCGAACAATGCCTGTTTCTCATCCGCCGATGCGCCGGCGGCGAGCCGCTTGAACGCATTCCACAGCACCGGATAGCTCGCGCCCCAGCGATCGACCGGATAATTCGATTCGAACATCGCCCGCCCGGGGCCGAACGCCTCGATGCAGGTTTCGACATAGGGCCGCCACAGGGCAGCGAGATGGTCTGACCCGTATCCCCTGGCAGGCCCGTCGCCCGGCAGTCCGCAGAAAGCCATGCCGAGACCCCCGAGTTTGACGACGACGTTTTCGCATTGCGCCAGCGTCCGGATGCTGCGGCGCCAGCGGTCGAAATTCTCGTGCAGCCTGCCCTGATGGCTGGCGATGCCGAGCGGCGTTCCGCAATGATCGAGGATGATGGTTTGCTGCGGGAAGGCGCGGGCAAGGTCGATCACCTCGGCAAGCTGCGGTTCGAGAACCCAGGCATCGAAGGTGAGGCCGAAGTCGGCATAGGCGGCGAAGCCGGACCGGAAGGCTTCGGAACCGTACAGGCCCTCGGGCGCGTGAAAGGGCGGGCCCAGCACTTCGGGGTCGGCATCCCAGGCGCCGGCGTGACGGATCCCGCGAAATCTGCCGTTCCCGGCCGCGATCAGCGCCTCGATCACCGGGCGAACCTCGTCGCCCAGCGTCAGATCGGCGTGCCCCACGATGGCCGCGCAGGGGCGCCATTCGCCGTAGAGGCCGCTTGCCCCCTGTGCAGCCACGCCGTTGGCGAACTCGACCTCCCCCACCGGTTTCATCCCCTCCGGCCGCGAACCGTCGTAAAAGGCGCCGCATTCCATATAGACGGTGGCAATGATCCGGTGCCCCGAATGGGTATCGGCATGAAGCTGGTCGAAAGTGTAATAGGGCGCCCCTGCGATCGCCTCGAGGAACGGGTGGCGGGGCGTGGGGAAGGCGGGGAGGAGCGGGCGCAAGTCCCACAAATGATGATGCGGGTCGATGATCGGCAACAAGGGTTCGAGAATGTCTTCGGTCATCGGCGTTCTCCTCGGGGTTTCACGATGGTGTCACGATTGGGGGACGGCCGACAAGGCATTCGCTGACGAAGTTGCGAACAGCGCGGGGAAGGCTTCCGCCACGTCGTCAGGCGCGGCGGCTACCCGCGCCCAGGCGGCAGGGGGCTGATGCCGGAACCAGGTGTATTGCCGCTTGGCATAGCGGTGCGTGGCGAGCTTGCCCGCCTCGGCAGCGGCTTCACGCGTCTTTTCGCCGCGCAGCATGGCGGCAATTTCGGGCACCCCGATCGCGCGCATGACGGGTAGGCCGGGATCGAGCTGGCGGGCCAGCAGGGTGGCCACCTCAGCCTCCGCGCCGGCGGCAAGCATCGTCTCGAACCGCCGGTCGCAGCGGGCATAGAGCCATTCCCGTTCCGGCAGCAGGACCAGCGGATGCAGCGTGACCGCGCCGGCGATCCCGCCGCGCTTTTCCTGCTGCCAGTGGGCAAGAGTGCGCCCGGTCGATCGGATCACCTCGAGGGCGCGCATCGTGCGCGCACTGTCGCCGGGGGCAAGCCGGGCCGCCGCCGCCGGATCCTCCTGTTCCAGAGCCGCGCGGGCGACCGGTTGATCCAGTGCGCGAACCGCGGTCCGGATAGTGGGATCGATCGGCGGGATGGGGGCGATGCCGTCGAGCAGGGTGCGCAGGTAAAGGCCCGTCCCCCCGCACAGGATCGGCACCACGCCCTCACTGTGCAGGCGGGCGATGACGTCTCTTGCGGCGCTTGCCCAGTCGGCGGCGGAGCAGGCCTGTGCGCCGTCCCACGCGCCGAACAGCAGGTGCCGTATCCCGCCCATCTCGCGATCATCCGGCCGGGCCGACAGGATGGCAAGGTCGGCATAGACCTGTGCGCTGTCGGCATTGACGATGGTGGCCTGTCGCCCCCCGCGATGAAGCGCCTGTGCCAGCCGCACCGCGAGATCGCTCTTGCCGCTCGCAGTCGGCCCTGCGATGAGCGCCAGCGGCGGCTTCAGAGGAGAGTGCGCAGTGCTCATCGCCCGGCTGATAGCAGACGCCGACGCGCTTGATACCCGGTTGGACCGTGCCAGCGTCATGCTGGCCGCCGAGGGCATGCCGATCGCCATGGCATCGATGCTCGATTTCTGTAGCGACGTGTTGCAGATCGCGCTGGCGGATGGCGATGCGGCAACCATGCGCAGCGTCATCGACGAGGCCTTCGGGCCGTGCGACATGCTGATAGCGGATCACGATATCGAGGTTCCGCGCCTGCTCGTCTCCGACATGGATTCCACCATCATCGGCCAGGAATGCATCGACGAACTGGCCGACTATGCCGGGCTCAAACCGCAGATTGCCGCGATCACCGAACGGGCGATGGCGGGCGCGCTTGATTTCGGGGCGGCGCTGCGCGAACGGGTCGCCCTGCTCGAAGGGTTGGACGAAGAGGCGATTGCCCGCTGCCTTGACGAACGCATCCGTCCGGTCGAAGGCGCGCGAACCCTGGTGCAGACGCTTAAGGCGAAGGGCTGCCGCACGGTGCTGGTCACCGGCGGGTTTCACCATTTCGCCGATCCGGTGGCCGAACAGGTCGGGTTCGACCGGGTGGTGGCCAACCGCCTCGCCGTCAGCGCCGGCCGTCTGAGCGGCGGGCTCGTCGGGCCGATCAGCGACGCACAAACCAAGCGGGCGGCGCTGGACGAGGAACGCGCCATGCTGGGCGAGGGGGCGCGCGTGCTGGCGGCAGGCGACGGGGCGAACGACGTTCCCATGATCGAAGGGGCGGATTACGGTTTTGCCTGCCACGCCAAGCCGATCCTGCGCGCCGCGGCCAATGGCCGGATCGAAAGCGCCAGTCTCACCGCGATCCTGTCGCTGCTGGGCATTCCGCGCAGCGAATGGGTGATGGGGTAGTTGCAAAGCCGGAACGATTTATTTACATTGATGTCAGTAGTGGCGAACTGGCTACCCAATCGGAAGAGTTCAACGATGGTCGAACACTCTCATCCCCATACCGGCATCGAAGCGGCGAGCGACGGCACCCCCTTGCGCGACCCCGCGCGCGTGCGCCCGCGGTATCGGCCGTTAAAGGCATATGGTCACTTCCTCGACCTGCTGCAGGACAAGGAAGAGACCAGCCATGTCTTCAAGATCTTTGAATCGCTGCCCTCGCGCGATTTCGATCATCGGGTTCGCCGGCTGACCCTGTCGGCCGATGGTGAAGCGCTGCGGCGGGACGAGGCGTATCTGCCGCCGATTCTCGACGGTCACGAAACCTTGCGCAAGATGCCCAGGGGCAGCGTTGCCCACGCCTATTGCGACTTCATGGAACGCGAGGGACTTTCGGCAGCCGGTCTGGTCGCCGAATCGGAGAAGATCGGGCGGCCGCATTTCGACGATCTCACCCAGTGGTACATCGACCGCAGCCGGGATACGCACGACCTGCTGCACATCCTCACCGGTTACGGCCGTGACGCGCTGGGCGAACAATGCGTGCTGCTGTTCACCCATGGTCAGCAACCCAGCCACGGTCATCTTCTGATCGGCTATGCCGGCGCGCACCATATTCGCAAGCTGACGAATTCGCGGGCGCCGGTGCTGCGGGCGGTGCGCCAGGCGCATCGGACCGGTACGGCCTGCCCGACGCTGGTGGACCTCCCGATCAGGCTGCTGCTGTCGATGCAGCTGGACGATGTTCGCGCCGAACTGCAGATTCCCGAGCCAACGTGGTACAGGGAGTGCCACCGAATCTGGCGCGAAGAGGGGATCGACCCTTACGATCTGCTCGCCGCAGGAACGGTGCCGGTCAAGGCGGCCTGACCCGCGATCCGCCGCGGCCCCGGCCGCAGGCGGATCAGCCTTCCATCCAGTCCTGAAAAAAGGCCTCGTTGGTCTGGCGCAGCCGGGCCAGCGGGACCGACCATTCCTCGCCGCCAACCGCGTCGCCGCCAGAGGTGGCGATGATCTCGCAGGTCATGCCCTTGGCGACGGCCGCATCGTGGATTGCGATTTCATCGCCGGTTGGCACCGCGATGAGGTAATGGCCCTGTGTTTCGCCGAACAGGGTGTTCGTATCGGGCCGGCCAAGCAGTTCGACCCCGACATCGCCGGCCAGCGCCATCTCCGCCAGCGCGACCAGCATTCCGCCATCCGCTATGTCGTGCACCACCCACGCCTGACCGGAGGCGATCAGGTCGCGCACGAATTCGCCGTGCTTGCGCTCTTCCTCGAGGAAGACGCGCGGCGGCAGGCCATCCTCGCGGCCGTGGACTTCGCGCAGCCACAGGCTTTGCCCCAGCATCTGCATCGGTTCGCCCAGACGCAGCACCTTCATCCCGTCGCGCAGCGCAATGCGAGCCATGCGGGAATAATCGTCGATGATGCCGACCCCGCCGATGGCCGGAGTGGGCAGGATCGCACTGCCGCCGCCGGTCGCCTTGCTTTCGTTGTAGAGGCTGACATTCCCGCTGACGATCGGGAAATCGAGCGCGCGGCACGCTTCGCCCATCCCCTCGAGCGCGTGGACCAGCTGGGCCATGATTTCGGGCCGCTGAGGGTTGGCGAAGTTGAGGCAGTTGGTCACCGCCAAGGGTCGCGCGCCCACCGCGCACAGGTTGCGATAGGCCTCGGCGATGGCCTGTTTGCCGCCCTCGTAGGGGTCGGCATGGACATAGCGCGGAGTGCAGTCGGTGGTGATGGCCAGCGCCTTGCCCGTTCCGTGCACCCGGACCACGCCGGCGTCCCCTCCGGTCTGGAGAGTGTCGGCGCCCACCTGGCTGTCATACTGCTCGTAGATCCAGCGCTTGCTGGCGAGCGCGGGGCTGCCCATCAGGGTGACGAGATCGGCCGCCACGTCGCCGCTTTCCGGCAAGTCCCCCAGCGGCGCGACGCCGGCCCATGCCTTGTATTCGTCGCGCGAGAGATAGGGGCGGTCGTATTCCGGGGCATCGGCGGCCAGCGGGCCCAGCGGAATGTCGCATACCACCTCGCCATTCCATTCCAGCACCATGTGCCCGGTATCGGTGACCTCGCCAATGACGGCGAAGTCCAGCTCCCACTTGCGGAAGATCGCCTCGGCCTCGGCTTCGCGGCCGGGCTTCAGCACCATCAGCATCCGCTCCTGGCTCTCGCTCAGCATCATTTCGTACGGCGTCATGCCGTCTTCGCGGCACGGCACCCGGTTCATGTCGAGCCGGATACCGGCCTTGCCGTTGGTCGCCATCTCGACGCTGGAGGAGGTGAGGCCCGCCGCCCCCATGTCCTGAATGGCAACGATCGCATCGGTCGCCATCAGTTCGAGGCACGCCTCGATAAGCAGCTTCTCGGTGAACGGATCGCCGACCTGGACGGTGGGGCGCTTTTCCTCCGCATCCTCGCCGAAATCCGCGCTCGCCATGGTGGCGCCGTGGATGCCGTCCCGCCCGGTCTTGGAGCCGACATAGACGATCGGATTGCCGACCCCCGTCGCCGCGGAATAGAAGATCTTGTCCGCATCGGCGACGCCGACCGTCATCGCGTTGACGAGGATGTTGCCGTCATAGGCGGGGTGGAAGTTCGTTTCGCCCGCGACGGTCGGCACGCCGACGCAATTGCCATAGCCGCCGATCCCGGCGACCACGCCCTGTACCAGATGTTTCATCCGCGGGTGTTCGGGCCGCCCGAAGCGCAGGGCATTGGCGTTGGCGACAGGCCTTGCACCCATCGTGAAGACATCGCGCAGAATGCCGCCGACGCCCGTCGCCGCGCCCTGATAGGGTTCGATGTACGAAGGATGGTTGTGGCTTTCCATCTTGAAGATCGCCGCCTGCCCGTCACCGATATCGATCACGCCGGCATTCTCGCCCGGGCCGCAGATCACCCAGGGCGCCTCGGTCGGCAGTTTCTTGAGGTGAAGGCGGCTCGACTTGTAGCTGCAATGCTCGGACCACATGACCGAGAAGATGCCAAGCTCGACCATGTTCGGCTCGCGCCCCAGTGCATGCAGCACCCGCTGATATTCCTCGGGGCTCAACCCATGCTGTTCGACGATTTCGGGGGTGATGGCTGATCCGGTCGTGCTCATGCGAGCGCGCTTAGCGCCGCTTGGGACGCATCGCCAGCCCCATGCCCGGGCAGCGCTGCGTGTAACCGATGCCGGCGTTCTTGACCGGCGCGGCAAGCGCCGTCAAAGCTTGCCCGCAATGGAGACCCCGCCGGAACAGCCGATCGAGAGCATGTCGTTCGAGGATGCACTACGCGCTCTTGAACAGGTCGTGCGCCAGCTTGAGAGCGGCGATATCCCGCTCGACGAAAGCATCAGCCTCTATGCTCGCGGCGAGGAGCTGCGCAAGGCGTGCCAGGCCCGGCTCGACAGTGCGCAGGCGCGGATCGAAAAGATCGTCCAGGATGCCGAGGGCAGGCCTACTGGCACGGTGCCCTTCGATGCCGAAAGCTGACGGGCAGCGCGGGGTGGACGGTGCCATGCCCGAGCGACTGGCCGAAGCCTTCGCCGCGATCCAGCAGGACGTCGATGCCGCCTTCGATGCCTTCCTGCCCGTACCCGACGATTCGCGCGCGCCGCTGCTCGAGGCGATGCGCTATGCCGTGATCGGGGGCGGCAAGCGGGTGCGCCCATTGCTGGTCTGCGCGACCGCCAGGCTCTACGGCGTGGCGCGCGATGCGGCGGTCAATGCCGGCTGCGCGGTCGAGGCGATCCATGCCTATTCGCTGATCCACGACGATCTGCCATGTATGGACGATGACGACCTGCGGCATGGCAAACCCACCGTTCACAAGGCCTTTGGCGAGGCGGTCGCGGTTCTGGCCGGAGATAGCCTGCACGCTCTTGCATTCGATATCCTGACCATGCCGGGTACAAGCGCGGACCCGTTCGTGCGGTCCGAACTCGTCGCCACGCTTGCACGGGCAAGCGGGCACGGCGGGATGGCCGGCGGGCAGATGATGGACATTGCCTCGGCCCAACGCGATTACGATCTGCCGGAGGTCACCCGGCTGCAACAGCTCAAGACCGGTGCGCTGCTGGCCGCCAGCGTCGAACTCGGCGCGATCCTCGGCAAGGTGCCTCCGGAAGGACGCACGCACCTGCGCGCCTATGCCCGCGATATCGGGCTTGCCTTCCAGATCGCGGACGACCTGCTCGACGTCGAGGGCGACGAGGACAAGGCCGGCAAGGCGCTGCGCAAGGACGAGGGGCAGGGCAAGCAGACCTTCGTCACCCTGATGGGGCGGGACGCCGCGCGCCGGCAGGCGACGGTGCTTGTCGAACAGGCCGGGCAGCATCTCGCCAGCCATGGCGCCGAAGCCGAGCTGCTGATCGAGCTGGCGCGCTTCGTCGTGCGAAGGGATCACTGATGAGCACCCGGATCGGCGTCTATCCCGGCACTTTCGATCCCATCACGCTGGGTCATGCGGACATCATCCGCCGCGGCTCGAAACTGGTCGACCGGCTGATCGTGGGCGTCACCACCAACCCGTCCAAGGACCCCATGTTCGATACCGAGGAGCGGCTGGCCATGGTCCGGCGCGAGGTCGGGCTGCTCGACCTCGCCAATGTCGAGGTGGTGGGCTTCAACGCCCTGCTGGTGAAGTTCGCGCGGCGGATGGGGGCCAGCGTTCTTGTCCGCGGGCTGCGGGCGGTGGCCGATTTCGAATACGAATACCAGATGGCCGGCATGAACCAGCAACTCGACGACGATATCGAGACGGTCTTCCTGATGGCCGACGTGTCGCTGCAACCGATCGCCTCGCGGCTGGTCAAGGAGATCGCCTTGTTCGGCGGCGACATCGCCCCATTCGTCAGCCCGGCGGTGTGTGACGAGGTTGTCGCCCGCGTCGCCGCGCGGGGCCAGCGCGGCGATTACTAGCCCCCAGCTATTCATTGAACCGACAGCGCCGGCACGGTAATGGGCACGCCGATCAGGACTTTCCGACGGGATATTCATGCCGAAGCCGACGTTCGCTTTCCTCGCCGCCGCACTTGTCGCCGCCACGCCCCTGGGTGCGGCCGCACAGGATCAGCCGGCCGAGACGCCAGCCGCCACCGTTCCCGCGACCCCTCCCGCCACGCCGGCACAACCGGTTTACGGCAAGGTCGATTACGATCTGTCGGCCGAGCGCGAGAATATCCTCCTGCTCGACCTTTCCAATGGCCAGCGGGTGGCCATCCGCCTGATGCCGAGCTGGGCACCGGCGCATGTCGCCCGCGTGAAGGAACTGGCGCGGACCGGGTTCTACGATGGCGTCATCTTCCACCGCGTGATCGATGGCTTCATGGCACAGACCGGCGATCCCACCGGGACCGGGCAGGGCGGCTCGCCGCTGCCTGACCTGGCGGCCGAGTTCAACCCCATGCCGCATGTCCGCGGTACGGTATCGATGGCCCGTGCCGCCGCGGAAGACAGCGCCAACAGCCAGTTCTTCATCGTTTTCTATCCCCGCTTCAGCCTCGACAAGAAATACACCAACTTCGGCCGCGTGATCGCCGGGATGGATGCGGTCGATGCGATCAACCGGGGGGAACCGCCAGCAAATCCGACCCGGATCGTGCAGGCCTCCATCGCCAGCGACAACCGCCCCGCGCCGGCATTTCAGCCGATCGCACCGACGGGCGGCGTGACGACGGAAGACCTGAACGCCCCCATCGGCAGCTAAGCCCTTTGCCTTTGCGGCGCGTCTTTGGCAGGCGCGCAGCATGAAGGTCGACCTTTTCGATTTCGAACTCCCGCCCGAGCGGATCGCGGTGCGTCCGGTGAACCCGAGAGACAGCGCGCGGATGCTGGTGGTCGAGGGCGGGCAGGCGCCGTTCCTCGACCGGAGCGTTGCCGACCTGCCGCAGCTCCTGCGCCGCGGTGACGTGCTGGTATTCAACGATACCCGCGTCATTCCCGCCCAGCTCGAAGGCCGCCGGGGGGAGGCGAAGATCGGGGCGACTTTGCACAAGCGGATCGACCTTCGCCGTTGGCAGGCCTTCGTGCGCAATGCGAAGCGGTTGCGTGAAGGAGACGCCGTTGCCTTCGCTGATGGGGTGTCGGCAACGGCCGAACGCCGCTTGCCCGATGGCAGCTATGTGATCCACTTCGCCGGAGACGATCCGGTCGAAGTGCTGCTCGAGCGGGCAGGGCAGATGCCGCTGCCGCCCTACATCGCCAGCCGCCGCGCGACCGACGCGCAGGATCGTGCCGACTACCAGACCATGTTCGCGCGCGAGGACGGCGCGGTTGCCGCGCCCACGGCCGCGCTCCACTTCACGCCGCGGCTGACCAATGCGCTCGCCGCCGCGGGGATCGGTTCGGAGACGCTTACCCTTCATGTCGGCGCCGGGACATTCCTGCCGGTCAAGGCCGAGGATACCGCCGACCATGCGATGCATGCCGAATGGGGCCGGATCGAGCCCAAGGTGGCACAGCGGCTCAACCGCGCCCGCGCCGATGGTGGCCGGATCATCGCGGTGGGCACCACCAGCCTGCGCCTGCTCGAAAGCGCCACGGGTGAGGACGGGACCATCCGGCAATTTGCCGGCGATACCGAAATCTTCATCACCCCCGGCTATCGCTTCCGCGCGGTGGACGGGCTGATGACGAACTTTCACCTGCCCAAATCGACACTGTTCATGCTGGTCAGTGCGTTAATGGGGCGCGAACGGATGCAAGCGGCCTATGCACACGCTATTGCCGATGGCTACCGATTCTACAGCTACGGCGATTCCAGCCTGCTGATTCCATGAGGGGGACGAAAATGCGAAAGATAATCGCCAGAACTGTTCTGGCCGCCAGCCTTCTGGGCGTCATGCCTGCCGCCGCGCAGGCGCAACTGACCGCGGTGCCCAATCAGGCATCCGCCGCGTTGGGGGAATGCCTGGTCGGCAAGTCGAGCGGCGAGGATCGCATGCTCGTGGCCCGGTGGATGGGTACCAGCCTGGTCATGTCGCCGGCGATGAAGGATATCGCATCCGTCGACGCGGCCAAGAAGGACGAGATCGACCGTGCGATGGCCAGGCTGTTTACTCGCCTGATGACGGTGGAGTGCAAGGCCGAGATGGCGGTGCTGGTCAAGAACCGCGATGCAATGGGTATCGAGGCGGCAAGTGGTCGCCTCGGTGAAATGGCCATGCGCGAACTGCTGCAGGATCCTGCGGCAATGCAGGCCCTGATCGCCTACGCCCGCTACGTGGATCCCGCGGCAATGCAGAAGCTGGCGGAGTAGCCATCGGGTGGAGCCGATCCTCGAACTCAGCGGGCTGACCAAGGTCTACCCGAGCGGATTGAAAGCGCTCGACACTGTCGACCTGACGATCCGCCAGGGCGAGATTTTCGCCCTGCTGGGTCCGAACGGGGCCGGCAAGACCACGCTGATCGGCGCGGTGTGCGGACTGGTCCGGCCGACCAGCGGCACGATCCGGGCATTCGGCCACGATCTGGCGCATGACTGGCGCCGCGCTCGCGCCCGCATCGGTCTGGTGCCGCAGGAACTAAGCACCGACATGTTCGAGCCGGTCGAGCGTGCGGTAAGCTATTCGCGGGGCTTGTTCGGCCTTGGCCCGGACAGGGCCAGGGTCGAGGAAATCCTCCGTTCGCTCAGCCTGTGGGACAAGCGCAACGAACGGATCATGGCGCTTTCGGGCGGCATGAAGCGGCGCGTGCTGATCGCCAAGGCACTGGCGCACGAGCCCGATCTCCTGTTCCTCGACGAACCGACCGCCGGGGTCGACGTCGAGCTGCGCAAGGGCATGTGGGCGATCATCGCGCAGATGCGGGCGCGGGGCACCACGATCATCCTGACGACCCACTATATCGAGGAAGCCGAGGAAATGGCCGACCGGGTCGGAATCATTCGCGGCGGGCGGCTGGTCATGGTCGACGAAAAGGCCGCGATGATGGCGCGTCTCGGACGGACCGAGGCGCATATCACGCTGGCCGAGCCCCTGAGCGAACTGCCCGAAGCACTGGCCGGGCTGCCCGTCGAACTTGAAGATGGCGGCACCGCCCTGCGCTATCGCGGCGGTGACGGCACCGGCAAGGGCAAGGCGGAAGTGGCGCACTTGACCAAGCGCCTGCTGGCAGCCGGCATCGACTACACCGGGATCGACGTGCGCGAAAGCAGCCTCGAAGACATCTTCGTATCGCTGCTTGGCGAAGACGAGGTTAAGCCCGCAGAGGCCGCGCGATGATCAGCTGGCGCTCGACCTGGGCGATATACACCCGCGAACTGATGCGCTTCCTGCGCACCGCGTTCCAATCCGTTCTGGCGCCGGTATTGACGACGGCCCTCTATTTCATCGTCTTCGGCGCCGCCATCGGCGGGCAGATGCCGGACCTCGGCGGGGTCGAATACGGCGCCTTCATCATTCCCGGCCTGCTCATGCTCACGCTGCTGGGCGAAACCACCAGCAATTCAAGCTTCGGCATCTACATGCCCCGCTTCACCGGGACGATCTACGAGTTGCTCTCCGCACCGGTCGGGGTGGCGGAAACGCTGATCGGGTTTGTCGGTGCGGCGGCCACCAAGAGCCTGATCCTCGCCGCAATCATCCTCGTCACCGCGCGGTTTTTCGTCGACTATCAGATCGCGCACCCGGTGCTGGCGTTCCTGTACATCATTCTGGTCGCGGCAGCCTTCAGCCTGTTTGGCTTCATCCTGGGTATCTGGGCCGACAATTTCGAGAAGCTGGGTATCATCCCGCTGCTGTTCCTGACCCCCCTGACTTTCCTTGGCGGCACCTTCTATTCGATCGACATGCTGCCCCGCCCGTGGGACACGATCGCCCTGTTCAATCCGATCGTCTATCTGGTGAGCGGCCTGCGCTGGACCTTCTATGGCAGCGCCGATGTGGACATCCGCGTTTCCTTTGCCATCACGCTCGGCTTTCTCGCGCTGTGCGTGGCGGTCATCGCCTACATCTTCCGCACGGGCTGGCGGCTGCGGTCCTGACCGGCTAGGCGCAGCGCGCCATGACCCGCTTTGCCTTCACCATCCATGCGACCGACGGACGCGCGCGTACCGGCGAGATTGCGATGCAGCGCGGCACGATCCGCACCCCGGCCTTCATGCCGGTGGGCACCGCGGCCACGGTAAAGGCGATGAAGCCCGAGACCGTGCGGGCAACTGGCGCCGACATCATCCTCGGCAACACCTATCACCTGATGCTGCGTCCGGGGGCGGAGCGGGTGGCGCGGCTCGGCGGGCTGCACCGATTCATGAACTGGCACTGCCCGATCCTCACCGACAGCGGCGGTTATCAGGTGATGAGCCTGTCCGACCTGCGCAAGCTGACGGAAGAGGGCGTCGAGTTCCGCAGCCACATCGACGGCTCGCGGCACATGCTGACACCGGAACGCTCGATGGAGATTCAGCGGCTGCTGGGCTCGGACATCGTCATGGCTTTCGACGAGTGCCCGCGGGCCGACCAGCCGCGCGACGTGATCGCCGCCAGCATGGAAATGTCGATGCGCTGGGCCAGACGCAGCCGCGCTGCCTTCGATGCGGGGGGCGAACACGCGGCAGGCGCGGCGCTGTTCGGCATCCAGCAGGGCGCCCTCGATCGCGATCTGCGGCAGGCATCGGCCGAGGCGCTGACCGACATCGGGTTCGACGGTTATGCCATCGGCGGGCTCGCCGTCGGGGAAGGGCAAGAGGCGATGTTCGCCACGCTGGACTTCGCGCCCGGCCAGCTTCCCGCTGACCGTCCGCGCTACCTGATGGGGGTGGGCAAGCCCGACGATCTTGTCGGCGCGGTGGAGCGCGGGGTCGACATGTTCGATTGCGTGCTGCCCAGCCGATCGGGCCGCAACGGGCAGGCGTTCACCTGGGCTGGCCCGCTCAATCTGCGCAATGCGCGTTTTGCCGAGGATAGCGAGCCGCTGGACCAAAGGTGCGCGTGCTCGGTATGCTCGACCTATACGCGCGCCTATCTTCATCATCTGGTCAAGGCGGGCGAGATCCTGGGCGCGATGCTGATGACGGAGCATAACATCGCCTTCTACCAGCAGCTGATGCAGGCCATGCGCGATGCAATTGTCGCTGGTACGTTCGCCAGCTTCGCCGACGCCTTCCGCGACGATTATTGCGCCGGCGGCGGAAAATGACTTGGCGCCGCGCGGTCGTCATCGGGGCGAACGGGGGGATCGGCAGCGCGCTGGCAAAAGGTCTGGAGACCCACGGCGCGGCAGTCGTCCGGCTGGCGCGCAGCGAAGCCGGCGACCGCCATATCGACCTGACCGAGGGCAGCATCGCCGCGGCGGCGGACAGCGTAGGCGCGGGGGGCCCATGCGATCTGGTGATCGTTGCGACCGGCATGCTTCACGCGCCCGGCATCCAGCCCGAAAAGACCTGGCGGCAGCTTGCGCCAAATGCGCTTGCGCAGCAGTTCGCCGTGAATGCCATCGAACCGGCGCTGGTGGCGAAGCATTTCCTGCCGCTGCTCAGCGAGGATCGGCGGGCGGGCTTCGCCGCGCTGTCGGCGCGGGTCGGGAGCATCGCGGACAATCGCCTTGGCGGATGGTACGGCTACCGGGTCAGCAAGGCGGCGCTCAACATGCTCGTACGCAGCCTGTCGATCGAACTTGCGCGCAGCCGTCCGCAGGCGTTCTGCGTCGCGCTTCATCCCGGAACCGTGGACACCCGATTGAGCGCGCCATTCCAGCGCAATGTGCCGGCGGGCCAGCTGTTCGACCCGGCAACTTCCGCGACCGCGCTGCTGGATGTGCTTGACCGCTGCGATGCCCGGACGACCGGGCGCATCCTTGCCTGGGACGGAACGGAGATCGCGCCGTGATATCGGAGTTCGCCGCCGTGCGCTGAGTGCCGCTCGTCAGGCGGGCAGTTTCTCGCGCAGTTCGAGGATCGTTCCGCGATAGGCCACGAAGGTGCCGGCGGCATCGAGGAAGCCTGCCCCGATCCGGCACGCGAATGCCTGTGCGTCGCGGAGCGAATCGTACCATTTGCCAGCGCGTTTTGGGGTCACGAAACGATACTGTGTCATGCTGCTGCGGAAACACCCAATGCTGTTCGGGGGTTCCATGCAACCCCCTGCAAAATCGACGAATACCAACAAAAAAGCGGCCCCGAACGGAGCCGCTTCCCTGTGTCCCGCAATGGGCCGGATCAGCGCGAGTAGAACTCGACCACGAGGTTGGGTTCCATCGTCACCGGATAGGGCACCTCGTCGAGCTTGGGCACGCGGGTGAAGGTCACCTTGTCGGTGCCGTCGGGTGCGACGTAGTCGGGGATGTCACGCTCGGGCAGGCTCTGCGCCTCGATCACCAGCGCCATGTCCTTCGCCTTGTTGCCGAGGCTGACGACATCGCCGACCTTGACCCGCGCCGAAGCGATGTTGGTCTTGATGCCGTTGAGATAGATGTGTCCGTGGCTGACGATCTGGCGGGCGGCAAAGATGGTCGGCGCGAACTTGGCGCGGTAGACCACCATGTCGAGCCGCTGCTCGAGCAGGCCGATGAGGTTCTGGCTGGTATCGCCCTTCATCCGCGACGCTTCGGCATAGGTGCGCTTGAACTGCTTTTCGGTCACGTCGCCGTAATAGCCCTTGAGCTTCTGCTTGGCGCGCAGCTGAAGGCCGAAGTCGCTCACCTTGCCCTTGCGCCGCTGGCCGTGCTGGCCGGGCCCGTAGGAACGCTTGTTGACCGGCGAATTCGGACGACCCCAGATGTTTTCCCCCATCCGGCGATCGAGTTTGTACTTGGCGCTCTTGCGCTTCGACATGAGTCGTGTCCTTCGATTTGCTGAACTGCCCGCCGGCCTCACCACAAGACCGACCGCAGCCATTGAACCCGGCATCGCACCGCTGGACGCAAGGTCCAGCGCGGCCGCCGCTTCACCGGGGTGCGGAGCCAATTCGCGAAGCCGCGCCCATAGCAGGAACGCGCCGGCGGTCAAGCATCGCGCGCGGCGCGGCAGAATGCCTGCACCAGAGCTTCGTCCTTGGCCCCCGGCGATGTTTCGACGCCGGACGAGGTATCGACCAGCGGCGCGCCGGTCTGCACGATGGCCTCGGCGACATTGCCAGGCGCCAGCCCTCCTGCCAGCCCCCAGCCGGTCCGTCCGCGCCAGCCGTGCAGCAAGGTCCAGTCGAAGCGCAGACCCATGCCGCCGGGCATCGCCGCATCGGCAGGGGTGCGCGCATCGAACAGCACGAGGTCCGCACATTCGCGGTAGGCCGCCGCTCGGGCGACATCGTCTGCCGTGGTGACCGGAATCGCCTTCCACACCGGCAGACCGAACCTCTGCCGCAGTTCGAAGGCGCGTCGGGGCGTCTCGTCGCCATGCAATTGCAGCACGTCGAGCTGGCCCGCTTCAACCGCCTCTGCAATCTCGGTATCGCCCGCATCGACGAACAGGCCCACCCGGCGGATCTGCCCATCGCTGCGCTGTGCCAGCAATCGCGCGTCGGCGAGGCTGATGTTGCGCGGGGAAGGGGGGAAGAAGACGAGACCGATGTAATCGGCCCGAGCGGCAATCGCGGCAGCGGCGATAGCAGGCGTCGACACGCCGCAAATCTTGATCATCGCCATGCTGCCGGGTGTGCTAGAGCGAGGCTTCGATCTCGCGCGCCGCCGCGACCGGATCGTCCGCGCGCGATATCGGCCGCCCGATGACGAGGACG
Source organism: Qipengyuania sp. (assembly GCF_043423005.1). Taxonomy (GTDB): domain Bacteria; phylum Pseudomonadota; class Alphaproteobacteria; order Sphingomonadales; family Sphingomonadaceae; genus Qipengyuania. The sequence continues at coordinate 82,862 of NZ_JBHWMI010000004.1, forward strand.
CTGGCACCATCGTCGCGCGCCTGACGCGGAGTGACGACGCGCTTCTGGTCGCCGCTCGACCCGCTGGCGAGGCGCAAGCCGGGGACGACGAAGAAACCGTCCTTCCACCGGTCGCGCACCGAACGGACTTCCTGCCCCGAACAGACGATCCCGTCGAGCCCGGCCTGCTGCGCTAGCTCTGCCAGCCGCAGGACGTGATCCGATGGCGCGCCGGTCACCCCGGTGCGGGCGAGATCGCGTTCGTCCATGCTGGTGAGAAGCGTGACGGCGACAACCCGGGTATGCTCGTCTGCCGCGGCCTTGGCATCCTCCATCATTGCCCGGCCGCCCGCGGCATGGACGGTGACGATCGAAGGTTGCAGCACGCTGATCGCCCGCATCGCGCCGGCGACGGTATTGGGAATATCGTGAAGCTTGAGGTCGAGGAAGATCGGCAGCCGCGTCTCCTGCGCGATTTCGTGCACCCCGTGATGACCATGCGCGCAGAAGAACTCCAGCCCCAGCTTGACCCCGCCGAGATGCGACCGCACCCGCCGGACGAGCGCGAGGCCATCGGCCAGTCGCGGAACATCCAGCGCCAGATACAGCGGGTTCGCCATCAGCGGATCGTCGGCTCCCGGTCCACCGGATCGGGTTGCAGGTCGGGCCCGCCCGGCCGGGTTGGCGGCGCATGGGTGGCGGCCTCGTCGTGCCGCGTATTGATGCGGGCGATCGAGCTTTCCAGCGCCTGGTTCTGACGCTTCAGCCGCCAGCGCACGCCGCGGTGATAGAGCCAAGTCGGAACCAGCCCGATCAGGAACGCCACGATCACCAGCGCCGGGATACGGGTTTCCCAGACGATGCCCGGCCAGATGCGGACATCGATTTCCTTGTCCCAATTGCCGAACGAGAAGACCAGAACGCCGACCAGCAGCAATACCCACAGGATGGTCCGTACGACCTGCATCACGCGCTCTCCCACCGTTGTTTGGCGGCGATGCTAGGCGGGGCGGGCGGGTTCATCAAGCAACCTCGCCGAAGACCCGCTCGAAAATGGTCTCGACGTGCTTGAAATGGTAATTGAGGTCGAACTTCTCCGCGAGCGTTTCCGGGGGGAGGGCGGCAGTCACCTCGTCGTCCTGCTGCAGCAGGTCGAGCAATTGCAGCCTGCCATCGGATTCCCAGACCTTCATCGCATTGCGCTGCACCAGGCGATAGGCATCCTCGCGGCTGACACCGGCCTGCGTCAGCGCCAGCAGGACGCGCTGCGAATGAACCAGCCCGCCCATGCGGTCCATGTTGGCCTGCATCCGTTCCGGATAGACCAGCAGCTTGTCGATAACGCCGGTCAGCCGGGCAAGCGCGAAGTCGAGCGTGATGGTGGCATCCGGACCTATGAACCGTTCGACCGAAGAATGGCTGATGTCCCGTTCGTGCCACAGGGCGACGTTCTCCAGTGCCGGCAAGGCATAGGCGCGGATCATCCGGGCCTGTCCGGTCAGGTTTTCGGTGAGGATCGGATTGCGCTTGTGCGGCATCGCGCTCGATCCCTTCTGGCCGGGCGAGAAGTATTCTTCCGCCTCGAGCACCTCGGTCCGCTGCAGGTGCCGGATTTCGACCGCGAGCCGTTCGATACTGCCGGCGATCACCGCAAGGGTGGCGAAGAACATGGCATGCCGGTCGCGCGGGATGACCTGGGTGCTGACGGGTTCGACCGTCAGTCCCATCTTCTCGGCCACATACTGCTCGACCGCCGGATCGATATTGGCGAAGGTACCGACCGCGCCGGAGATCGCGCAGGTGGCGATCTCCGCCCGCGCCGCGACGAGGCGGCTGCGGCAGCGGTCGAACTCGGCATAGGCCTGCGCGAGCTTGAGGCCGAAGGTGACGGGTTCGGCGTGGATCCCGTGGCTGCGCCCGATTGTGGGGGTATGCTTATGCTCCAGCGCGCGGCGGCGGATCGCCGCCAGCAGTTCGTCGAGGTCGGCCAGCAGGATGTCGCTCGCCCGGGCGAGCTGGACGGCGAGCGTGGTGTCCAGCACGTCGCTGCTGGTCATGCCTTGGTGCATGAAACGCGCCTCATCGCCGACATTGTCCGCCACCCAGGTCAGAAAGGCGATCACGTCATGCTTGGTGACCGCCTCGATCTCGTCAATCGCGGCAACGTCGATCCTGGGGCCTGTCGCCCACCAGTCCCACAGGGCCTGTGCGGCAGAGGCCGGAACGACGCCCAGTTCGCCGAGCTTCTGCGTGGCATGGGCCTCGATCTCGAACCAGATGCGATAGCGTGCCTCGGGCTCCCAGATGGCGGTCATTTCAGGGCGGGCGTAACGGGGGACCATCGGAAGGCTCCGGCAGATGGATGACGATACCGGCGCCGCTAGGGGGTGACGCGACCGGAGGCAAGCAGTGTGCCCCCGCCGCGATCGTTGCGGACGGGCATCATAATGCGCCGAAGTGATGCAGAGGGGCGACCAGCCGTTGAGAAGCGGGGGCGAATCGACTATCCGTCTTGGCCGAGAGGAATTCCCATGGTCGCAAAGTATCTTCTGGCAGCTGCGCCTATCGCGCTCATCGTCGCCCCCGCCCCGGCGTTCGCCGGCGAGGAGGTCGCCTACGCCGCCGCCCCCTCATGGGTCGTGCCGGCCGATATCGATGCCGCCATGAAGAACCGCCAGGAACTGGTCCTGGCCGATCGCCAGGTCATGCTGAAGGACGGGGTGGTGCAGCGCTATGTCGACATGGCGTACGATCTGCGCAGCTCGGAAATCCTCGGCCGGCTCGGCACGCTCCAGTTCGCGTGGATGCCCGACAAGGGCGACCTTATCGTCCACCGTCTCGAACTGCGACGCGGCAAGGAGGTGATCGACCTGCTTGCCCAGGGCGTGAAGCCCGAGGTCATCCGCCGCGAAAGCGAGCTTGAGCGCCGCTCGATCGACGGAATGCTGACCGCCGTGGTCAAGGTGCCGGGTGCCCGGGTGGGGGACGTGCTGCGCTTCACCGTGTCGACGACGTTGAAGGATCAGGCACTGCGCGAGGAAATGCAGGCCATCGAGGGGTACATGGCCGAACCCGCCAAGGTCGGTTTCGGTCGTCTGCGCATGTCGTGGCCCGCAGATAGCGACGTGAACTTCAGCAGTATCGGCGATGCCGAAGTGGCCGAACTGCCGGTCAGAAACGGCATCCGCACGGTCGAGGTAATGCTGCCCATCGCCAAGCAGGACGAAATTCCGCAGGATGCGCCCGGTCGCTATCGCATGGCGCCCATGCTGGCGGCGGGTAGCTTCGCCTCGTGGGCGGAAGTGGCGGCAGTGATGGCGCCGCATTATGCGACCGAGGGGACGATTGCGCCCGGCAGTGCCCTGGCGAAGGAGGTCGCGCGGATCAGCGGCGCCGCCCGCACCCCACTCGAACGCGCGGCGCTCGCGCTGCAAAGCGTTCAGGACGAGATCAACTATCTTGCCAACGGCATGAACGGCGGAAACTATCTGCCGCAATCCCCCGCCGATACCTGGAGCCTGCGCTACGGCGACTGCAAGGCCAAGACCCTGCTGCTGCTGGCGATGCTGCACGACATGGGGATCGAGGCGCGGCCGGTCCTCGTCAATACCGACAACGGCGATGCGGTTTCGCGGTGGCAGCCGCTGCCCGGCGCATTCGATCACGTGATCGTTCACGCCCGGATCGACGGCAAGGATTACTGGCTCGACGGCACCGGTTCGGGCGGGCGCCTTGCCAATATCGACGAAGTACCGCACTTCGCCTATGCCCTGCCGCTGATCGCGCAGGATGCGCAGCTGGTGAAGCTGGAACAGCGCTGGCCGGCATCGGCCGACCGGGTGATGAAGCTGCGCTACGACTACAGCCGCGGGGTCGATCTGCCCGGCCTGGTCGACTTCGAGGTGGAAACCCGCGGGCAGATGGCTTCGTGGATGGAAGCCCGGGCCGCCGAAAGCGATACCCGCACCCAGCTGTCGCACGCGCAGAACTATTTCAAGGATTTCATCGACGCGATCTTCTATGAGGGCACGTTCACCTATGACGAGGTCGCAGGCGTCGGCCGCCTGAACGCGCGCGGCATCGTGTTCGAGCCCTTCCAGCTGGAGCGCAATACCGCCAACCTCGACATCGATACCGCATCGACCAACTGGTCGTTCGATCCCGATCGGTCGCGCGCGGCGTGGCGTGACATCCCTTATATGCCGGGCGGTCCGATGACGACGCGCTATGAAGTTACCTATGTTCTGCCCGAAGGCGACGGGGTGATCGAGATGCGGGGCGAGCCCGATCTTGCCGAACAGGTCGTCGCCTCGACCCGCCTGTCCCGCGAAGCGCAACTCGCCGGCCGCACGCTGACCGTGCGCGACATGGCGAGCTATGTGCCGATCGAAGTGCCCGCCCGCGAAATCGCCGCGCAGAAGGCGGCGATGCGGTCGCTGGTCAGCAAGGATCCCGAAATCCGCATCACCGATCCGCGCCGTTCCTGGGAACTCAGCGACGCGGAAATCAGGCAACGGGTAAGCACGTTGATCCCGCCGGTGACCACGCTGGTCGACCTCATGAAGGACGAGCCGCAGATGCCCGCCTTCCGGGCCGCTTTCCGGATGTCGATGCGCGACTACGAAGGCGCTCTTGCCGACGTCGATCGCACGCTGGCCAGCGCCGCGACGGCGGAGGGGCATCTGCTGCGCTCCAACATCCTGTCCAGCATGGGCCGGTTCGGCGATGCGGCCGAAGCTTCTGCGAAGGCCTACGACCTCGACGGCAGCCTGGACACGGCCTCGGCCCATGCCATGACGCTGGCCTATGCGGGTCGCCACGAGGAAGCGCTGGCGGTGCTCGACGATCTCGACCTGTCGGGGGACGAGGCTTCGCAGGTGGCGATGACCTTTGCCGAAATCGCCGGGAGCACCGCGCGCAAGGACGAGGCGTGGCAGAAGCTTGTTGCCGCGACCGAGGATCGCCCGTCGGACAAGAGCCTGCTCAATTCGCAGTGCTGGTTCATGGCGACCTGGTCCTACCGCCTCGATGAAGGCGCGGAACTGTGCGACAAGGCGGTGCGCGTGGGCGATTACGATGCGCCGGTGCTCGATAGCCGGGCAATGCTTTATCACCGCCTCGGCCGCGACGAAGAGGCGCTGAAGGATATCGACGCCGTCCTGCGCAAGCAGCCGGGGATGGCGGCAAGCCTCTATCTGCGGGGCGTCATCCTGTCCAAGAGGGGCGATCGGGCCGCGGCCGCGCGCGATATCGAGCATGCCCTGCGCATCGAACCGGCGATCGCGGAACGCTATCGTGCCTATGGTCTGGTGCCCGCCAGATAGCGGGCGTCAGACGAGGCCCTTCGCCCGCATCGAGACGTGGCAACCCTTGCCCACGATCACGTGGTCATGCACCGTCACGCCGAGCAGGCGTCCGGCTTCGGCGATGCGGTTGGTGATCGCGATGTCGGCCCGGCTGGGCTCGGGATCGCCGCTCGGGTGGTTGTGCACCAGGATCAGCGCGCTCGCGCCGATGTCGAACGCCCGGCGGATGACTTCGCGAGGGTGGATCGCGGCCTCGTCGATCGAACCTTCCGCGGCCAGATGATCGAGGATCAGCCGGTTGCGCGTATCGAGATACAGCACGCGCACGCGCTCGTGCCGCAGGTGGCTCATGTCGATCGCAAGATAGTCGAGCAGGGCCTGCCAGCTGCCGAGAACCGGCTGTTCCTCCACCGCCCCGCGCGCCATGCGCCGGGCGGCGAGGGCGGCGGCGTGGAGCGCGGCGGCGCTAGCCTCCCCCATGCCCTTGACCTGCGCCAGAGCGGCAGGTTCGGCGTTCATTGCCGCGGCAAATGATCCGAACTGCGCGATCAGCCGCTTGGCCAGCGGCTTGGTATCGCCCTGCCTGATGGCGGCGAACAGCAGGTATTCGAGCAACTCGTAGTCGGCCAGCGCCTCCGCCCCGCCGCCGAGCAGCCGCTGCCGGAGCCGTTCGCGATGTCCGATGCCGGAATGCGGCGTGCCATTCTGGGGCACTTCGCCCTGCGCCCGTCGCGCCATCCGCGCCCCCTTCGTCCTCGCCTGATCAAGCGCATTGCCTTTGCCGCGCGCATTGCGCAAGTGCGCGAGGGTATGGACCGGGCGGGTGAGGATTTTGCGGCGGAAGAGGAGCTTTTCGTCGCCCCGGATGCTGCGCCCCGGCGCCCGCGCTGGCGCAAGAAGCGCTGGGCCTGGCCCGGTATCCTGTTCCTGCTGCTGCTGCTGGCCGCCTTGCTCGCCTGGAACAACCGGCGCGTTCTGGCCGACGATCTGGTGGCGGATCAGTTGCAGACCTATGGCATCCCGGCGACCTATACGATCAAGCGCATCGGCGCGCGCACGCAGATCGTCTCGAACATCGTGGTGGGCGATCCGGCGCGTCCGGACCTGACCGCGCAAAGGGCCATCGTCAGGCTTCGGCACCGCTTCGGCTATCCCGAGATCGGGCGGATCACGCTGATCGCCCCGCGCCTCTACGGGCGAATGGTTGATGGAAGAATTTCGTTCGGCACGCTCGACCGGTTCCTTTACAGCGAAGACGAGAGCGGGACGGGCCTGCCCGACATCGAACTGGTTCTGCAGGACGGGCGCGGGCGGATCGAAACGCCCTACGGCATCGCCGGGCTCAAGCTTGATGGCAGCGGCAATCTGGCGGACGGCTTCAGGGGCACCGTAGCAGCAACCATGCCGGGCGTGTCCGTCGAAGGCTGCGCGGCAGACAGCATGACCGCCTATGGCCGGATCGCGACCCAGGGGGGCGTGCCACGCTTCACCGGCCCGATACGGGCGCGCAATATCGCCTGTGCCGGCGGGATGACGCTTGCCGCGCTCGATGCCGATGCCGACCTGACGACCGACGAACAATTCTCTGGCCTCAAGCTGACCGCACGGATCGAGACGGGCACCGCCCGGGCACCCTTCGCGGCGCTTTCCGGGGTTACCGGAACCGTCCGGGGCGAAGCGGGCGCGGGGGCGTGGTCCGCGCGCTACAATCTGGTCGGGCGGGGGCTCGAGACAGCGCAGGTCGCCGCCGCCCTGTCGACGTTCGAAGGCTCGGCCCGCTCGCTGCCCGGTCAGCGAACCGAAATTGTCGCCACTCTCGAAAGCGGGGGGCTGCGTCTGGGCGAAAGTGCGCTTTCTTCACTGCAAGGCGGGGTCGAGGCCACCCGGGGCACCATGCTCGCACCATTGATAGGGCGCATGGCCGCAGCCCTGCGGCGTGAGGCGCGGGGCAGTGCGCTCGACGCGGAACTGCGCTTGCGCACCACCCCGCAGGGCTACAACCTGATCGTTCCCCGGGCCGAGATTACCGGGGGCAGCGGCCAGCGGATTGCCGCGCTCTCGCGCATCGAACTGCGTTCCTCCGGCACCGGCTCGACGCTGGCCGGAAACCTGGCGCTTGCCGGGCGCGACCTGCCCCGCCTGACCGGGCGGATGGAGCGCGGCGCGAACGGGGCCGGGGTGTTTCGGCTGCGGATGGAGGACTATGCGGTCGGCGGCGATCGCCTCGCCATTCCCGCGATGACGCTCACCCAGTCGCCCGGCGGCGCGCTGGGCTTTGCCGGAACCATCATTGCCAGCGGCGCGCTTCCCGGCGGCAGTGTCGAGGGGCTGGAATTGCCGGTATCCGGGCAACTGTCCGAGGGCGGCGGATTGACCCTGTGGCAGGGCTGTATCCGCCCGAACTTCCGCTCGCTGCGCTATGCCAATCTGACGATCCGGGGACAGGACCTGACGGTCTGCCCGGCGACGGGCCGTCCGATACTTGCCTATCGCGACGGTTCGTTGCGGCTGGCTGCCGGTGCGCCTTCGCTTCGCCTTGCCGGCATGCTCGGCTCGACCCCGGTCGTACTGGACAGCGGCCCGATCGCCTTTGCCTATCCCGGCGTCCTGCGTGCCCGCACGCTGTCGGTCGCGCTGGGGCCGGCTGACCGGCCGACGCGCTTTGCCATCAGCGATCTCGATGCTCGGCTCGGCCCCGACATCGGCGGCACCTTCGCCGGAGCCGACGTGACCCTGCCGTCCGTTCCCCTCGACATCAGCGAGGCGGGCGGCACATGGCGTTATGCCGACGGTGCCCTGACATTGAAGCAGGGGGCGCTCACTCTTTCCGACCGCAACGAGCCGGCGCGGTTCGAGCCGTTGATCGCGCGCGAGGCATCGCTCGTCCTGCGCGACAATCTGATCTCCGCATCGGCCGACCTGCGCGATCCGCAAAGCGACCGGATCGTCGCCTCGACCAGCATTCGCCACAGTCTCGCCACCGGCAGCGGCCATGCCGATCTTGCCGTCCCGGGAATCCTGTTCGATCGCGACCTGCAACCCGATGGCCTCACGCGGCTCGCCTTCGGCGTCGTTGCCAATGTCAGCGGCATCGTAAGCGGAACCGGGCGGATCGATTGGGCGGGCGACGGCACCGTTACCAGCACGGGCAGCTTCTCGTCCGAAGCGCTGGATTTCGCCGCCGCCTTCGGCCCTGTGCGCGGGGCGAGCGGGACGATCGTTTTCACCGACCTCCTCGGCCTGACAACCGCCCCGGGCCAGAAACTGAAGGTCGCAGCGATCAATCCGGGCGTTGAGGTGACGGATGGCGAAGTCGCCTTCGAACTTCGCGGCGGCGAGGTTCTGGGGGTGAGGGGCGGGGCATGGCCTTTCATGGGCGGACAGCTGATCCTGCGCGATGTCGATATCAACATCGGCGCCCGGGAAGAACGTCGCTACGTGTTCGAGATCGTCGGATTGCAGGCCGCCGAATTCGTCAGCCGGTTCGAGCTTGAGAACATCAACGCCACCGGTGTGTTCGACGGCATAGTCACCATCGTTTTCGATCGGGATGGAAACGGCTCGATCGAGGACGGCGCACTGGTTTCGCGCGATCCGGGCGGCAACGTCTCCTACCTCGGCGAGCTGACCTATGAGGATCTTTCGCCGATCGCCAATTTCGCCTTCGATGCCCTGCGCAGTCTGGACTATCGCCAGATGACGATCGGCATGGAAGGCGCGCTGACCGGCGATATCGTCACCCGGGTGCGCTTCGACGGGGTCAGCCAGGGCGAGGGCGCATCGCGCAATGTCATCACCCGCCGTCTGGCCCAGTTGCCGATCCAGTTCCGGATCAACATCCGCGCCCCGTTCTATCGCCTGATCTCGTCGCTGAAGTCGCTCTACGATCCGGCGGCCGTGCGCGATCCTCGCAGTCTCGGCCTCTTGTCGGACGACGGCACCCGCCTGCTGCGCCGTGAGATCAGCGGTGACGAGGTCGAGGACGAGGTGGCCCCGGACGATCTCATTCCCGACGAACCCTCCATTCAGACCGAAGAAAGCGAAGGGGCGCTATGAAGATACCCGCACCATATGGCATGATGGCACGAGCGATGCCGATCGCACTGGCTCTTGGCGGATGCGTCACCGTGAACGCGCCGGAAGAGCCGATCGTGATCGAACTCAACGTGAACATTCGCCAGGAAGTGATATACCGGCTGGCAGAGGATGCCGGCAACACGATCGAAGAGAACGCGGACATATTCTGATGAACACGACCAGTCTGACCCAGCGCAGCGCCCGCCGCCTCGTCGCCGCCACACTCGCCGCATTCGCGATTGCGACGACGGGCGCGGTGCCCGCCTTCGCGCAGCAACGCGATCCGGCCTACGCCGCCGCCCGCTCGGCCGGCCAGGTGGGCGAGAAGATGGACGGATACCTCGGGATCGTGGGCCAGGAAACGCCGGAACTGCGCCGCCTCGTCAACGCCATCAATATCAAGCGCCGGGCCCTCTATTCGCAGCGTGCGCAGGCCAATCGCGCCACGCTGGAGGAATACGCGCTCACCGCCGGGTGCCAGGCGATCCTCGCGACAGCACCGGGGGAGAAGTACCAGGCACCGGACGGCACGTGGAAAACGCGCACGGCGGCGGCTCCCCTGCGCGATCCGCGCTGCCCGTAACAGGTCCGTTTCGGGACGAGGTCTGGCCGCTTCCCGCGCGTCGGGGGCGTGGCCGTGTTGACTCGTCAGGTTGCCCCTTCTAAGGGGGCGGCGCCCTCGGCGGGCAAGTCTGTGCCCATGCCGCGCAGTCCCTTTTGCAGGAGCATGGCATGAGCAAGGACGAGCCCGCCCGGGACCCAATCGAGGAGGATGCGCGGATCGACGCGTTGGAACGGCGGCTTGCCGCCGCCCAGCAACGCGAAGACGAACGCAACCGGCCGAAAACCAGCGAAGCCGACGCGGATTATCGCGCCGGCAACCGGGTTCTCGCCGATCTCCTCGGAGGGGTTCTTGGCGGTGCGGTGATCGGGTATGCCATCGGCTATCTTACCGATACCAATCCATGGGGCCTGTTGGTGGGGCTGTTCCTCGGAATCGTCGTCGCTTTCAGAAACATCTTTCGCGCGGCTAGCAGGCGGCCCGGCGAATAGCTTCCCGCGGGGGGCGTTCGGGCTGGAACGACAACGGATTAGGGACACAAGCGGACGTGGCATCTGAGGCCAAAGTCGACCCGATGCTCCAGTTCACGATCGAACCGCTCGCCGGTTCGCAGAACATGGAGCTCGCAGGCTACAACATCGCCTTCACCAACAGCGCGCTGTGGATGCTCATCACCACTCTGGTGCTGATCGTCTTCATGCTGGGCGGCATGCGTCGCCAGCTGGTGCCGGGGCGCTGGCAGGTGATGGTGGAAAGCTTCACCGGCTTCATCGACCAGATGCTCGAGGCGAACATCGGCAAGGCGGGGCGCAAGTACGTGCCCTACGTCTTCTCGCTGTTCATGTTCATCCTGTTCGCGAACCTCCTCGGGCTGCTGCCGCTGGGGGTCGTGGGGATCCATCCGTTCACCTTCACCAGCCATTTCACCGTCACCGGCGTGCTGGCGATCATGAGCTTCGCGATCGTCCTGGCGGTCGGTTTCTTCAAGCACGGGCTGCACTTCTTCTCGCTGTTCCTGCCCCATGGCACGCCGTGGTGGATGGCCCCGGTGATCGCGCCGATCGAGTTCATCTCGTTCATGGTGCGCCCCTTCAGCCTCGGCCTGCGTCTGTTCGTCGCGATGATGGCCGGGCACGTCCTTTTGGAAGTGCTGTCGAGCTTCGTCATCTCCGGGGGCAATGCGGGGCCCTTGTTTGCGCTCGGGATCGGCGTTCCCAGCATGATCCTGATGATCGGCATCTGCGCGCTCGAAATCCTCGTGGCGGGCATCCAGGCCTATGTCTTCGCGCTCCTGACGTCGCTGTATATCAACGACGCGGAAAATCTTCACTGATTGAAATCAACCTATTGTTTGACAAGGAGTTTAGTAATGGACGCAGAAGCTGCAAAGCTGCTTGGAGCAGGTTTCGCCGCCATCGGTGCGGGTCTCGCCTCGATCGGCGTGGGTAACGTTTTCGCCAAGTTCCTCGAAGGCGCGCTGCGCAATCCGGGTGCCGCCGATGCCCAGCAGGGCCGTCTGTTCATCGGTTTCGCCGGCGCCGAACTTCTCGGCCTGCTGGCGTTCGTTATCGCTGCCCTGCTGATCTTCCAGTAAGCAGCACTTGTCCGGCTCGCCGCCGCCTGGATCAGACAGGCGGCGCGCGGGCCGGTTCCTCCAGCGAGGAAAGAGCGTTTCGATGCCTCAGATTGCGCAATTGTCCGAGACCTTCTCCAGCCAGATCTTCTGGTTGCTGGTCTTTTTCGGCCTGACCTTTCTTGTCGTGGGCCGCGGCATGGTCCCCCGGATCATGGCGACGGTTGCAGATCGCGAAAGCCGGATCGGCGCGGATCTCGCAGCCGCCAAGGCCGCGCGGGACGCTGCCGATGCGCAGGAAGCCGAATGGCGGGTGCGCGAGAACGAGAACCGGGCAGCTGCGCAGGCACTCGTCGCCGAGGCCAAGGAACGCGCCGCGGCCGAGGCCGAACAGCGGTTGAAGGGCGCGCAGGCGCAGTTCGACAGCGAAATCAATACGGCGGAAGAGCGGATCGGGGCGGCCCGGCGTGAGGCGCTTGCAGAACTCGAAACTGTTGCTGCCGAGGCGGCACAGGCGATCGTCGCCAAGCTGGCCGATATCGAAATTCCCCGGCCGCTTGCCCAGCAGGCCGTGAAGGAGGCGCTGGTCCATGGCTAATGCGGTGCAGCCCGAAGTTTTCGCCACCGATACGGCCGAGGTCCTCGTCGAGGAAGGTCACGGCGGCGCGCCGACCCATGTCGAGCCCGAGCTTCTCGGCCTGGCACCCTATCAGTGGGTGTCGATCGCGATGCTCCTCCTCCTGCTCATCGCCTTTCTCGGCGCCAAGGTCCACAAGACCATCGCCGGCGGACTGGATGGGAAGATCCAGGCGATCAAAGACCAGCTCGACGAAGCAAAGCAGCTGCGCGCCGAGGCCGAGGCCCTGCGCGAGGAATATGCCGGCAAGATCAAGGCCGCCGAAAGCGATGCCGACGCAATGCTGGCGACCGCGCGTCACGAAGCCGACGCCATCGTCGCCAAGGCGGAAAGCGACAGCACCGCGATGATCGCCCGCCGTCAGCGCATGGCCGAAGACAAGATCGCCGCCGCCGAGCGCGAGGCGATTGAGGAGGTCCGAACCCGCGCCGCCAATGCCGCAGCGGCGGCCAGCCGCAAGCTTATCGCGGCCAATTACAACGCCGATGCGGACCGCGCATACGCCGACCGGGTCATCGCCGACATTTGAGGCTCGGCGCGGTCGGGGGGAGTCGCACTCTGCCCCGTTCGCCTGACGGCCTGGGCTAGAACGCGTCCTTTGCCTGACGCAGTGCGGCAAAGGCCTGCCACGGATCGGCGCTGCCCCATCGCTCCATCGTCGCCGGATCGTCCGCCCGCAGGAACGGGTTGGTCGCCAGTTCGCGGGCGAGCGTGGTTGGCACGGTCGGCTCGCCCTTATCGCGTAGCTCCGCAATGTCCTGCGCATAGGCGACAAGTGCGTCGTTGCCGGGGTCGGCATGCAGCGCAAACCGTGCGTTCGCGGCGGTGTATTCGTGGGCGCAATACAGTCTGGTTTCCGGCGGCAAGGCCTTGATCCGTTGGAGACTGGCCCAGAATTGCCGGGCTTCGCCTTCGAACATGCGGCCGCATCCAAGCGCGAAGACGCTGTCTCCGACGAAGGCGACCCCCTCACTAGCCAGATGATAGGCGATGTGCCCGTTGGTATGGCCCGAGACATCGATGATGTCGGCGACGACACCGCCCAGCGTTACGCGATCCCCATGCGCGGCGGCCACGTCGATCGGCGATACGCGCAGCACTTCGGCCGGGGCGACGACCTTCGCCCCGGTTGCCTCGACGATGGCCGCGTTGCCGCCGGTATGATCCGGGTGCCAGTGCGTGTTCCAGATCTGGGTGATGCGCCATCCCCGGCTTGCGGCCTGGGCGAGATATTCGCCGCCGTCGGGCGTATCGATCGCCGCAGTCTCGCCGCTCGTGGGATCGTGGAGCAGGAATCCGTAATTGTCGGACAGGCAGGGAAATTGATGAACGTGCAGCATGGGCCGAGGTTACGCCGCCGGGCGCCAAGAGAAAAGGCCCGCCGGCTCTTTCGAGCGGGCGGGCCCCTTCCGTGTAACGTTCAATCCATCAGCGGTGCCGGGGCCGACTGCGAAGCCCGCCCCGCCGCGATGCTCAGTCCTCGCGCTTCTTGAGCGCTTCGCCGAGAATGTCGCCCAGCGACGCGCCCGAGTCGGACGAACCGAACTGTGCCACGGCTTCCTTCTCTTCCGCGATCTGACGAGCCTTGATCGAGAAGGTCGGCTTCTTCGAACGATCGAAGCCGGTTACCATGGCATCGACCTTCTGGCCGGTCTGGAACCGGTCCGAACGCTGCTCGTCGCGGTCGCGGCCAAGGTCGCTGCGCTTGATGAAGCCGGTCGCCCCGTCTTCGCCGACCTGAACCTCGAGCCCGCCATCGCGAACCTCGAGCACGGTGACCGTGACGACCTCGTTCTTGCGCAGGCTGCCCGCGGCACCTGCCTCGGTCGGCGCGCCCTTCTCGAGCTGCTTCATGCCGAGGCTGATGCGCTCCTTCTCGACGTCCACGTCGAGCACGACGGCCTCGACCTGCTCGCCCTTGCGGTGCAGCGCCAGAGCATCCTCACCCGAGATGCCCCAGGCGATGTCCGACATGTGGACCATGCCGTCGACGTCGCCGGGCAGGCCGATGAACAGGCCGAACTCGGTGGCGTTCTTGACTTCGCCTTCGACCTTGGCACCCACCGGATGCGCTTCGGCGAATTCTTCCCACGGATTGCGCTGGGCCTGCTTGAGACCAAGGCTGATGCGGCGCTTCTCGCTATCCACCTCGAGCACCATGACGTCGACTTCCTGGCTGGTCGAGACGATCTTGCCGGGATGGACGTTCTTCTTCGTCCAGCTCATTTCCGACACGTGGACAAGGCCCTCGATCCCCGGTTCCAGCTCCACGAAGGCGCCGTATTCGGTGATGTTGGTGACGGTGCCGGTCATCTTCATGCCGACCGGGTACTTGGCCGAGACGCCATCCCACGGATCGTTTTCCAGCTGCTTCATACCGAGGCTGATGCGCTGGGTATCCTCGTTGATGCGAATGATCTGCACGGTCACGGTCTGGCCGATCTCGATCATCTCGCTGGGGTGGTTGACGCGCTTGTAGCTCATGTCGGTGACATGGAGCAGGCCGTCGATCCCGCCGAGGTCGACGAAGGCGCCGTAGTCGGTGATGTTCTTGACCACGCCTTCGATCACCTGGCCTTCGGTCAGCTGGTCGATCAGTTCGCTGCGCTGTTCGGCGCGGGTTTCCTCGAGCACCGCGCGGCGCGAGACGACGATGTTGCCGCGGCGGCGGTCCATCTTGAGGATCTGGAACGGCTGCGCCATGTCCATCAGCGGGCCCACATCGCGGACCGGGCGGATGTCCACCTGGCTGCCGGGAAGGAAGGCGACGGCCCCGTCGAGGTCGACGGTGAAGCCGCCCTTGACCCGGCCAAAGATGCGGCCTTCAACGCGCTTGCCTTCACCGAATTCGCTTTCGAGCTTGTCCCACGCGGCCTCGCGGCGGGCGCGATCGCGGCTGAGCATGGCTTCGCCGTCGGCGTTCTCGATACGATCGACGAAGACTTCGACTTCCGAACCCACTTCGAGCCCGTGGCCGTCTTCGCCCCGCATGAATTCCTTGAGGTCGATCCGGCCTTCGCTCTTCAGGCCGACGTCGATGTGCGCCATGCCGTTTTCGATCGAGGTCACGGTGCCCTTGACCACGCGGCCTTCGAAGCCGCCGTCATCCGCGCCGCCGAACTGCTCGTCGAGCATCCTGGCGAAATCATCGCGCGTGGGATTGGCTGAGGTTGCCATATCTATGTGAAGTCCTGTTCGTTCGTTTTGCTACCGGCCACCGGTTTTACCGGGGTCTTTCACCGCCTCAACGCACCATTGCGAGGGGGAGCGGGGCAAGAGGGCCGACTGCTCCGCGAGGCCGAATGCCGCCGCGAAGGTCCTGTCATCCTGTGGATTGCGAGAACCGCGCGCGCCTAGGGGAAACTACGCGAAAAGGCAAGGCATTTGCGCCCGTGCCTCAGGCGGGGGGCGATCGGTCCAAAGCTTCCTCGACTGCCGCAAGCGCGCTGGCGAAAGCCTCGTGCCGGTCGAGGCTGCTGGTATCGATGACTCTGGCATCGGCGGCGGCCGTCAGCGGGGCGGTCGCCCGCGTGGTGTCGCGCCGGTCGCGGCGGCGCAGGTCGTCCTCGATCTCGGCCTGAGTGACCGCGCGGCCCAGATCGCGCATTTCGAGGTAGCGGCGGCGAGCCCGGGCCTCGACGCTGGCGGTGACGAACAGCTTGACCTCGGCTTCCGGGGCGATGACCGTCCCGATATCGCGCCCGTCGAGAACGGCCCCGCCCGGTTGCATCGCGAACCGCCGCTGCCGTTCGTACAGCGCCTCGCGCACGGCGGGATGGATCGAAACCCGGCTGGCGAGCCCACCGGTCTCCTCGCTGCGCAGTTCGGGATCGGCAAGCAGGCTTTCGGCAAACCCGGTCGCGGCCAGCGCATCAACGGACTGATCGGGGTCGCCCCCGTTCAACTGCACCTGCCGGCCCACGGCACGATAGAGAAGCCCGGTATCGAGATGCGGCAGGCCGAAATGCAGCGCCAGTCCTTTGGCGATCGTGCCCTTGCCCGATGCGGTGGGCCCGTCCACGGCAATGATCATGGCGGCGTCATCCGCGTGCGGGCGGCCTTGATCAGGCCGAAGATCGCGATCGCGGCCCAGAACCCTTCGAGCACCAGGCTCGGCCAGTTGGTATGCACCAGCAGCGAAATCGTCAGCAGGGCCGCCCCGGCGAGATTGGTGCCGTGCAGGACATACGGATTGGGGCGTGCGGCAAAGGTCAGGTAGGCGTAGGCTGCAATGATGCAGGCCGTGCCAACGAAGCCGATCAACGAATAGATATCGAGCGTCATGAAGTTGTCCCGGAGGGCGAGGGGGGCGGCTCTCCGGTCGCCCGGTCAAGCAGCGCGGCAAAGCCGGGAAAGCTGGTCGCGATGCAGGATATGTCGTCCACCTCGATCCCGGCCTCGCTGGCGCAGGCGGCGACGGCCATGCTCATCGCGATCCGGTGATCGTGCCGCACCTCGATTGGTCCGCCACCTGCAAGGGGCCTGCCGCCGCTGCCCTCGATCGCCAGCCCGTCGGCATGCTCCCCGACCCGCGCGCCGATCGCCCGCAAGGCTTGCGCCATGGTGCCGAGCCGGTCACTCTCCTTCACTCGCAATTCGTCCAGCCCGCTGGTGATGGTCGTGCCGGTCGCAAAGGCGGCGGCCACGAAAAGGGCGGGAAACTCGTCGATCATCGAGGGCACGATCGCGGGATCGATCGTAACCCCCCGGAGCGGGGCGTGCCGCACTTGCAGATCGGCCACCGGTTCTCCGCCGATTTCCCGCCGGTCTTGCAGATCGATCGCAGCCCCCATCTCGTCCAGAACCCGGTAAAGACCGCTGCGCCCCGGATTGAGGCCGACGTTCTCGATCACCAGGTCACTGCCCGGGACAATGGTTGCGGCGACGGCGAAGAAGGCAGCGGCCGAGGGGTCGCCGGGCACCGTGATGTCGCACGGTGACAGGTCGGCCGGCCCGGTCAGCGAGAGGTGCATCTCGACATCGACGGTTTCCGCATCGACCGCGACCCCGAAGGCGCGCAGCATGCGTTCGGTATGGTCGCGGGTGGCCACCGGCTCGATCACGGTAGTGGTTCCCGGCGTGTTGAGCGCGGCGAGAAGAATGGCGCTCTTGACCTGCGCGCTGGGCACCGGAAGGCGATAGGTGAGCGGCACGGCCGGTTGCAGCCCCTCGATCATCAGCGGCAGCGTGCCCCCGGGCGAGGGTGTGAAGTGCGCGCCCATCAATCCCAGCGGCTCGATCACCCGCGCCATCGGACGGCGCGAGAGGCTGGCGTCGCCGGTCAACGCTGCGGTGATCCCGTGGCTGGCGATGATGCCCATCAGGAGCCGCGCCGACGTGCCCGAATTGCCCATGTCGAGCGCAGCGTCCGGTTGCAGCAGGGTGCCGACGCCAATTCCGTCGACGATCCAGTCGGCGCCATCGCGTTCGACAGTTGCCCCCAGCGCGCGCATCGCCGTGGCGGTGGTGAGCACATCCTCGCCCTCGAGCAGGCCGCTGATCCGGCTGCGACCGACGGCAAGCCCTGCCAGCATCAGCGCGCGGTGGCTGATCGACTTGTCCCCCGGCACCCGGATACGCCCCGTCAACGGGCCGGCAGGCATGAAGCGGTGAGGGGTCAGCAAGGTTCTCTTCACACTCGGCGGACAGGGGTGGGGCGCGGCGTCTTTGACAGTGGCTATACCATCTGGCAAGGCGCGCCGCGCTGTTGATTCCCCGGTGCGGGGAACCCATCATTACGATAATCGGATACTGCCCTGCCGGGTCTCGCGGCAGGGCCGCAACGCTCAAGGATTTGCAATGGTCAAGCCGGAATGGGGTTCGAAGCGGACCTGCCCGAAATGCGGCACGCGTTTCTACGATCTGACGAAGGACGAACCCGTCACCTGCATCGAATGCGACGAGAAGTGGTACCCCGAACCGGTGCTCAAGTCGAAGCAGCCGATCCCGTTCGAGGAAGAGAAGAAGGAAAAGGACGTCGATCCCGATAGCGATCTGGCGGACGATGAGCTGGAAGACATCGACGAGGACGATGATTCGCCCGACAACGAGGTCGACCTTGGCGGGGACGACGATCTGGGGGTCGAGACCAAGTCCAAGGGCGACGACGACGAAAGCGATGACAGCTGATTTTTGGCTTGCCTTGCGGAGCGCGCCTGCATAAACGGCGCCTCCACAAAGACGGCGCGCCTCCCAGGGTGCGCCTGACTGGAAATGGCTCGGGGCCTTAGCTCAGCTGGGAGAGCGCTACAATGGCATTGTAGAGGTCAGCGGTTCGATCCCGCTAGGCTCCACCATTCCGGATTTTACCGCCTGCCAGCCCGTGCGGGGCTGCAAATGGCGGGTCCGTCCGCTTCCGGTGCTCACGACCTGAAGGTCGCTGCGCGCCGGTTCTCCGGTCCCACCATTTTCGCCATCCGCACGAACCGGCATCCGGCAAAATCCTTTGGCCAGGGTGCGATGGTAGCAGGCCGGGGCGACGGCTTCGGTCTGCTTCCACCACACCCGGGCGATAGTTTGGGACCATAGGGGCGCTGCCCCGCGCTGGCTGACGAGGTTTCGTCCGCCGGCGTTTTTCGCGTTTGGCCGGTCGTCCGATCGGCGGAAGGAGTGCAGGCGATGTTCGACAATCTGTCCGACCGGCTCGGCAATGTCTTCGACCGCCTCAAGGGTCGCGGCGCGCTGTCGGAAACCGACGTGCGCGAAGCCATGCGCGAGGTGCGGATCGCGCTGCTCGAGGCAGACGTGGCGCTGCCGGTGGTCCGCCGCTTCATCGACGCGGTCACCGAAAAGGCCGTCGGCCAGGACGTGCTGCGCTCGGTCACGCCGGGGCAGCAGGTGGTCAAGATCGTCAATGACGAACTGGTCGTCATGCTTGCCGGGGACGATCCCGATGCGCCGATCGAAGGGCTGAACCTCAATGCCCGCCCGCCGGTGGTCATCATGATGGTCGGCCTTCAAGGCTCGGGCAAGACGACGACCACGGCCAAGCTCGGGCGGATGCTGCGCGAGAAGCAGGGCAAGAAGGCGCTGATGGCCTCGCTCGACGTCAATCGTCCGGCGGCGCAGGAGCAGCTGGCCGTGCTGGGCGAGCAGACCGGGGTTGCCACCTTGCCGGTAATCGCCGGTCAGCAGCCGGTCGACATCGCCCGCCGCGCGATGGAGGCGGCGCGCCTGCAGGCGGCCGATGTGCTGCTGCTCGATACCGCCGGCCGCCTTCATGTCGACGAGGCGCTGATGGCCGAGATGAAGGCCATCGCCAGCGTTTCCGCGCCGACCGAGGTGCTGCTGGTGGTCGACAGCCTGACCGGGCAGGACGCGGTCAACGTCGCGCAGAGCTTTACCGGCGAGGTACCGCTCACCGGCGTGGTGCTGACCCGGATGGACGGCGATGCCCGCGGCGGCGCGGCGCTGTCGATGCGTTATGTTACCGGCAAGCCGATCAAGTTCGCCGGCACGGGTGAGAAGCTCGACGCGCTTGAGGTGTTCGATCCAAAGCGGGTGGCAGGCCGCATCCTCGGCATGGGGGATGTGGTCAGCCTGGTCGAACGGGCCGCCGCCAGCATCAAGGAAGAAGAGGTCGAGGCGCTTGCCCGCAAGATGGCCAAGGGCGAGTTCGACCTCGACGACCTGCGCATGCAGCTTAACCAGATGCGCAGCATGGGCGGGCTGGGCGCTCTGGCGGGGATGCTGCCCGGCATGAAAAAGGCCAAGGCGGCGATGGCCGAGAGCGGGATGGACGACAAGCTGCTGATCCACATGGATGCGATCATCGGCTCGATGACCGCCAAGGAGCGTAAGCGCCCCCAACTCCTCAACGCCAAGCGCAAGAAGCGCATCGCGGCGGGTTCCGGCACCGAGGTGCAGGACGTCAACAAGCTGCTTAAGATGCACCAGGAAATGGCCAAGGCCATGAAGCAGATCAAGAAGATGGGCGGGCTCAAGGGCCTGGGTGCGCTGTTCGGCAAGGGCGGTCTGGGTGCCGCCATGCCGGGGCTCGGCGGGCCGGGCGGGCTGCCTGGCCTGGGCGGAGGGAAGGGTCCCTAGGTCGATCCCGACACCCTGCCGCCCGATCTGCGCGACATGCTGACAAAGAAATAATCCAGACACTTACATCGGAAAGGTTAGATATCATGGCAATTGCACTTCGTCTTTCGCGCGGCGGCGCCAAGAAGCGCCCCTATTATCGCATCGTCGCGGCCGACAGCCGCAGCCCGCGTGACGGCAAGTATCTCGAACAGATCGGCACCTACAATCCGCTGCTCGCCAAGGATGACGAGAAGCGCGTGCAGCTGAACGAGGATCGCGCGCGTCACTGGCTTTCGGTCGGCGCGCAGCCGTCGGACCGCGTGGCTCGCTTCCTCGACAATGCCGGCATCCGCGAACGTGCGGCGCGCAACAACCCCAAGAAGGGCGAGCCGGGCGACGCTGCCAAGGAACGCGCCGAAGAGAAGGCCGCCAAGGCTGCCGAGGCCGAAGAAGCCGCCAAGGCTGCACAGGCCGAAGCCGCCAGCGCCGATGCCGCTCCTAGCGAAGGCGAAGCGGCGGATACCCCCGCGACCGATACCGCCGACGAGGGTGCTGCGGTGGAAAACGCGGAAACCGCGGACGAAGCTGCGGCTTCGGCCGAGTAAGCCGGCGCGATGCAGGATAAGCCCGTCACTCTTGCCGCAGTCAGTGGCGCGCACGGGGTGACGGGCGAGGTCCGCCTGAAATTGTTCGGCAACGGTGTGGACGCCTTGCGTGCCCACCGGACGTTCAATGATGGCACGCTGACCCTTGTCGGGCTGAAGAGCGACAGCAAGGGCGGCGCGATCGCCCGCTTCGCCGAAATCCCGGACCGCACCTCTGCCGAGGCGCTGCGGGGCACGGTCCTGACCGTCGCCCGCGGCAGCCTGCCCGCCCTGGACGAGGGTGAGTTCTACCACTCCGATCTGCTCGGCCTCGCCGTCGTCACCGAGGCGGGTGAGCCCGTCGGAACGGTCTGCGCGGTCGAGAACTTCGGGGCGACGGACATCGTCGAGATCGAGAAGCCCGACGGCAAGCGCTTCATGGTCCCGCTGACCGAACAGGCGGTGCCGGAATGGAATGCCGAGCGGCTGATCGTAAGCGCCGCCTTCGTCGACTAACGCCGCAGCGGGTGTTCCTCGGCGAGCCGGTTGCGGATCGCTGTCGCCGCAACGCCTGCCTGGCCCATCGCGTGGCTGATCTGGTCGAGGCCGACCACCACGTCGCCGGCGGCGAACAGCCCCGGCACGCTGGTTTCCAGATGATCGTCGACCGTCAGGCACCCCTCGTCGGTCACGTCCGCCCCGCAGGCCTTCGCCAGCCCCGAGCGGATCACCGAACCGAGCGCGGGATAGATGGAATCGAAGGTCATCCTCCCTTCGGCTGTGTCGACGCCGATCTGCTCGCCCTCGATCGCGAACTCGCCGCACGGCCCGGCAATGCGCCCAATGCCGGCCTCGTCGAGCGCGGCCGAGCACGAGGGGTCGAGCTCGTGGTCCCCGTGGGGCGAGATCAGCGTGACGTCCCTGGTGAAGCCGCGGATGAACAGCGCCTCCTTCATGCCATGATCGCCGGTCCCGATCACACCCACGCGCTTGTCGGTCACCTCGTAGCCGTCGCACACCGGGCAATAGCGGATCAGGCCGCGCGACAGCGCCTCGTCGTGCAATTGTTCGTCGATCCCCTCGGGCCGGTTGTTGACCACTCCGGTGGCGAGGAGGACGGTGCGCGCGCGATAGGTCTCGTCATCGCAGGTGACGAGGAACAGGTCGCCGTCCTTGCTCAGCCCGCTGACCCGGCGCGGTTCGCGCCACGCGCCGTATTTGGCCGCCTGCCGGCGCATCCGGTCGAGCAGCTCGTTGCCGTTGATGCCGTCGGGAAAGCCGGCGTGGTTGTGGCTGGTGGGGATCCAGCTGGCGCGGCTCGAACCGCAATCGAACATGCGGATGCCGAGGTGATAGCGGGCAAGATAGATCGCCGCGGTCAGGCCGGCCGGCCCGGCGCCGATGATGATGCAATCGTCTGGTGCGTCGTTCATGGCTGGCTGAACGCGCAGGATGGCAAAGCGTTGCGGCGGCCGCTAGGCGCACGGCGATGACCTTTGCCGCCACCGTGCTGACCTTGTATCCCGAGATGTTTCCCGGCCCGCTAGGCGTGTCGCTTGCCGGGCGCTCGCTCGCTCGCGGGGACTGGTCCTGCAACGCGGTGCAGCTGCGGGATTTCGCTCCGGACCGTCATCGCACGGTCGACGATACGCCGGCGGGGGGCGGGGCGGGGATGGTGCTCAAGGCCGATATCATGGCCGCGGCGGTCCGCCACGTGGCGGATGGGCGGCCGATCCTTGCCATGACCCCGCGCGGCCGCCCGATCGCCCAGGCCCGCATCCGCGAGCTTGCGGCAGGCCCGGGCGTGATCATCCTGTGCGGCCGGTTCGAAGGCTTCGACGAACGGCTGTTCGACGCCCATCCCGAGATCGAACAGGTCAGCCTTGCGGATATCGTGCTGTCGGGCGGCGAGCCGGCGGCGCTGGCCATCCTCGACGCTTGCATTCGGCTCGTCCCCGGCGTAATGGGCGCGCCCGACAGCGGGGTCGAGGAATCGTTCGAGGACGGTTTGCTCGAATATCCGCAGTATACCCGACCATTCGAATGGGAAGGGCGCACGATCCCTGAAGTGCTGCGATCGGGGGATCATGCGAAGATCGCGGCGTGGCGCAAGCTGCGCAGCGAGGACGACACACGGTTACGCAGGCCGGACCTTTGGGAACGTCACAGGGACGTTCGGGACCAGCCTGCCTCTGGCGCGCGGCACGATACGAAGGAACCGGACCAGTGAACCTGATCCAGCAGCTCGAAGCCGAAGCGATCGAAAATCTCGGCAAGGATATTCCCACGTTCCGCGCGGGCGATACCGTGCGCGTCGGCGTCAAGGTCGTCGAAGGCAATCGCGAGCGTGTGCAGAACTTCGAAGGCGTGGTCATCGCTCGCTCCAACCGCGGCATGGGCAGCAACTTCACCGTCCGCAAGATGAGCTTCGGCGAAGGGGTGGAGCGCGTCTTCCCGCTGTATTCGCCCATCGTCGACAGCATCGAGGTGGTGCGCCGGGGTGTCGTGCGCCGGGCCAAGCTCTATTACCTGCGCGGCCGCACCGGCAAGCGCGCGCGCATCGCGGAACGCCGCGACAACGCGCCCAAGGCATAAGCGGCGCTTTCGACCGCATTCGAGGGGCGGCCCCGCGCAAGCGGCGCCGCCCTTCTTGCATCAGGCGTGCATCGGCGCACATTGGCAGTCTGCGGAATAATCCCGCCGGCTCGCTTGCTTTCCGGGCGCGGGCTTGCAACACGGCGCGCACTCAGGCGGACGGCGTGAAGCGATTGCCCCGCCGCTCACGGGGAGACATCATGCGTTCGACCATCCTGTCTGCCGCACTTGTCGCTGCCAGCGCGTTGGCGCTGCTGCCGGTTGCTGCGGCGTATGCGCAGGACGGCACGCCTGCCGCCCCCGGGGATACGGCGATGAACCTTACCTTCGAACGCGTCTTCGCCTCCCCCTCGCTCGACGGGCCCGCCCCGCGGGCGGCACGGCTGTCGCCCGATGGGCGCTATCTCACCGTGCTGCGCAACCGCGAGACCGATCGCGAGCGCTATGACCTGTGGGCCTACGACCGGCAGGCGGGCACCTGGGCGATGCTGGTGGACAGCGAGAAGCTCGGCTCGGGGCGCGAGCTGTCCGAGGCCGAAAAGATGCAGCGCGAGCGGGCGCGGGTCGGCAGCCTCAAGGGCATCATCGCCTACCAGTGGGTCAGCGACGGTTCGGGCGTGCTGGTGCCGCTGGACGGCGATCTGTACCTTGCCCGCCTCGGCGGTGAGGTGGTGCGCCTGACCGATACCGAGGAAAGCGAACTCAATCCGGCGATGAGCGGCACCAGCCGCTATGTCAGCTTCGTGCGCGACGGGCAGCTGTGGGTGGCCGAAGTCGGCAAGGCGGCCGCGCCGATCACCCCGGCGGAAGGCGAGGCGATCCGCTGGGGCGAGGCGGAATTCGTCGCGCAGGAAGAGATGGGCCGGCTGACGGGGTATTGGTGGGCGCCCGACGATGCGCGCATCGCGGTCGAACGGTTCGACGAAAGCGGGGTCGGCATCGTGACCCGCGCCGCCATCGGCGCCACCGGCACCAGGGTTTACGAGCAGCGCTATCCCGCCGCGGGCACGCCCAACGCCGTGGTCGAGCTTTACCTGATGGACCCGGACGGCAGCGGCAGGGTCAAGGTTGACCTCGGCGCCGATCCCGATATCTACCTCGCCCGGGTCGACTGGGCGCCCGATGGCTCCGCACTCTACGTGCAGCGGCAGGACCGCGCACAGACCAGGCTGGACATGCTGCGGGTCGATCCCGCCACCGGCAAGAGCAGCGTCATGTTCACCGAAAGGGCGGCGCCGGGGCACTGGATCAATCTGTCCGACAGCTACCGTTTCCTGAAGGACGGATCGCTGATCTGGTGGTCCGAACGCGATGGCTATGGCCACCTCTATCGCTTCGCCCAGGGTCGCTGGACTCAGCTTACCTCGGGCAAATGGGTGGTCAGCAACCTCGTCGGCGTCAACGAGGCCGAGGGCCGGGTGTTCGTGCAGGGCAACCGCGACGATGTGCTGGCGCAGCACGTCTATGCCTTCGATCTCGATCGTCCGGCCGCGATCGAGCGCCTGACCGACCCTGCCTTCACCCATGCGGCATCGATGGACCAGCAGGGGCAGACGATGATCGTCACCCGCTCGAACGATAGCACCCCGCCGCAGAGCTACATCGCCGATGGCACCGGCAGCCGCCTTGCCTGGGTCGAGGAGAATGCGCTGGACGCGGGCCACCCCTATACCCCGTTCCTCGCCAGCCATCGCCCCGTGACCTATGGCACCGTGCCGGCAGAGGACGGCACGCCGCTCCACTGGGAGATGGTGACCCCCGAACTCGAACCGGGACGGCGTTACCCGGTCTATTTCTATCATTACGGCGGGCCCGGCCCGCAGATCGTCAACAAGGGCTGGGACGGCGCCCTGCGGCAGGCAATCGTCGACCGGGGCTACATCTGGTTTGCGCTCGACAATCGCGGCAGCGCCAATCGCGGCGTGGCCTTCGAACAACCGCTGTACCGCGCGATGGGCGGCGCCGAGGTGCGTGACCAGAAGGCGGGGGCCGAATACCTCAAGACCCTGCCTTTCGTCGATCCGCAGAAAATCGCCATCGATGGCTGGTCTTATGGCGGCTACATGACGCTCAAGCAGTTGCAGGCCGATCCGGGGCTGTACGCCGCCGGTATCGCCGGCGCTCCGGTTACCGACTGGGCGCTGTACGATACCCACTACACCGAACGCTACATGGGCACGCCGCAGGACGATGCTGCCGCCTATGCGGCCAGCGATGCGATCGCGAATGCCGACAGGATATCGGACCCGCTGCTGATCATCCACGGCATGGCCGACGACAACGTGGTGTTCGAGAACGCCACCGCGGTGATCGCGCGGATGCAGGAAGCCAATGTGCCGTTCGAAATGATGCTCTATCCCGGCTATACGCACCGCGTTTCGGGCGAGCGGATTTCGCCGCATCGCTACAATACCGTGTTCCGGTTCCTCGAGGCGCACGGGGTCGTGCCGCCCGAAGGCGCCGCGTCGTCCCGGCCGGACAGCAAGCAGGATCAAGATTGATGGGTTATCGGGTAGTAGTCGTGGGCGCGACGGGGAACGTCGGCCGCGAAATCATGCAGATCCTTGCCGAACGCGAGTTTCCGGCAAACGAGGTAGCCGCCGTCGCCAGCAGCCGCAGCCAGGGCGTCGAGGTCGAATACGGCGATATCGGGCGGATGCTCAAATGCCAGAGCATCGAGCATTTCGACTTCGCCGGATGGGACATCGCGCTGTTCGCGGCAGGGTCCGGTCCGTCCAGGGACTACGCGCCCAAGGCGGCGGCTGCGGGCTGCGTGGTGATCGACAACAGCTCGCTGTTCCGGATGGAACCGGACGTGCCGCTGATCGTGCCCGAGGTGAATCCGCAGGCGATCCACGATTTTACGAAACGCAACATTATCGCCAATCCCAACTGCTCGACCGCGCAGCTGGTTGTCGCGCTCAAGCCGCTGCACGATGCGGCGCGGATCAAGCGGGTTGTCGTCAGCACCTATCAGTCGGTATCGGGCGCGGGCAAGGCCGGCATGGACGAGCTGTTCGAGCAGAGCCGCAACATCTTCGTCGGCGATCCGGTCGAGGCGGTGAAGTTCACCAAGCAGATCGCCTTCAACGTCATCCCCCATATCGACAGCTTTCTCGACGACGGTTCGACCAAGGAGGAATGGAAGATGGTGGTCGAGACGAAGAAGATCCTCGACCCCGCGATCAAGCTCAACGCCACCTGCGTGCGGGTGCCGGTGTTCGTCGGCCATTCCGAAGCGGTCAACATCGAGTTCGAAAGCGAGCTGTCGGCCGAGGCGGCGCAGGACATACTGCGCGAAGCGCCGGGCGTCATGCTGGTCGACAAGCGCGAGGACGGCGGGTACATCACCCCGGTCGAGGCGGCGGGCGACAGTGCCACCTACATCAGCCGCGTGCGTGACGATCCGACGGTGGACTACGGCATCACCCTGTGGTGCGTCAGCGACAATCTGCGCAAGGGCGCTGCTCTCAACGCGGTGCAGATCGCCGAACTGCTCGGCCGCGAATGCCTGCGCAAGGGCTAGGCATGGTCCGGGGGCGACTTACGGCGGCGGCCATGCTCGCAATGCTGGTCCTGCCGCTGGGTGGCTGCGGCGAGATCGTCGAGGCGCAGGATAGCGCCGCACCGCCCGCAACGCCGGTGGAACGCTTCGCCCCGGTGCCCGATGCGGCATCGCGCGGCTGGTCGGGGCTGGCCTTCACGCTCGATGCGAACGGATTGCGGGTGGAGAGCGACGATCCGCTGGTCCTGCCGGTCGCCGTTCCGTTCGGCAGCCCCCGCGCCGAGGTGCTGCGGACGCTCGAACCCGTGCTCGGCCGGCCTGCCAGCCCTGAACAGGCTGCGGCGGGACAGCCCGCGGTGTTCGGCCCGGTGATGCTGAACTTTGCCGAAGGGGCCTTGTCCGCCATCAGCATCGCGCCCGAGCACGGATTGCGGCTTACCTGTCCCTCGGCCCGTTCGGCGCAAGAGACCTGCACGGTCGCCCGCCTGCACTGATCTCCCCATCCGCCGCAAAGGCTGCCACAGGATCGCCTTCGATGACCGAATCCGCCACCACCGACCTCATCACCGCACCTGATGGCACGCGGCTGGCGCTTCACCGGATGGGGGCGGGCCGCCCGCTGGTGCTGCTTCACGGACTGTTCTCGAGCGCTCAGACCAACTGGATCCGCTTCGGCCACGCCGCCCGGATCGCGGCGGCGGGATACGAGGTGCTGATGCCCGACTTTCGCGTCCATGGCGACAGCGAGGCACCGCAGGATCCGTCACGCTATCCGGCCAATATCCTCGTCCGCGATCTTGACCATCTGGTCGCGGAGCTGGGGGTCGAGGACTTCGATCTCGGCGGCTTCTCGCTTGGTGCCCGCACCGCGCTTCATGCAGTGGCGAACCATGCGCTGCTGCCACGGCGCCTGATCCTGGGCGGGATGGGCACCGCCGGTTTGGGCGAATGGGGCAAGCGCAGCGCCTTCTTCAAGCGCGTGATCGACGAGTTCGACACCATCCCGCGCGGCGATCCGGCGTGGTTTTCGGTCCAGTTCCTCAAATCGCAGGGGACCGATCGTGCGGCGGCGCGCCTGCTGCTCGACACCATGACCGACCTCGATCTTGCCGACCTTGCCCGGGTGACCATGCCCACGCTGGTCGTTTGCGGGAACGAGGACCGGGACAATGGCAGCGCGGCCGACCTTGCCGCACGCCTGCCCAACGCGACCTTCGTCGAGGTGCCGGGAACGCACATGGGCAGCGTCACCAGGCCCGAGCTGGGCGAGGCGATCGCGGACTGGCTGATGCGTACCGCTTGATTATCGCCATGGCGCGGTGCAATCGGGCGCCCTGATGCGCCGTTCCAGACCCGGAAGGATCACCGCCATGAAGCACACCGCCACCGCGCTCTGCGCGCTCGTCATCGCCACGCTTGCGCCCACGGCCCAGGCCCAGTCCGCCCATGCCGCCGCCCCCGCCGACAAGGCCACCGCAGCGCCGGCACGGGCCGCCTTGCCCTATCCGCCCAATGCCGAAGGGGCGGCCGCCTTCATCGCGGCGGCGGAGAAGGATTTGTTCGGCTATACGGTAGAGGCGAGCCAGGTGAACTGGGTCAATTCGACCTACATCACCGAAGACACCGATGCGATGGCCGCCCGGATCAACGCCGAAGGCACCGAAAAGTCGGTGGCCTATGCGCTGGAGGCCGCGAAGTTCGCCGCGCTGCCCGGCCTTGCGCCCGACGTGAAGCGCAAGCTCGACATCCTGCGCAACGGCATCGTCCTGCCGGCGCCGACCATGCCCGGTGCGGCCACCGAACTGAACGAGATCGCCACCCGCCTCAACAGCCTCTACGGCAAGGGCAAGGGCACGCTGAACGGCAAGGAGATCAACGGCTCCGACATCGAGGCCGAGATGGGCAACCCCGAACGCACGCCCGCCGAGCTGGCCGAAATGTGGGCCAGCTGGCACGACAATGTCGGCGCGCCGATGAAGGACGATTACGCCCGCATGGTCGGCATCGCCAATGAAGGCGCGAAGGAACTGGGCTTTGCCGATACCGGCGTGATGTGGCGTTCCGGCTACGACATGAGCGCGGCGGACTTCACCGCCATGACCGAGCGGCTGTGGCAGGAAACCCGCCCGCTGTACCTCGCGCTTCATACCTATGTCCGCAAGCAGCTCAACGAGAAGCACGGCGATGCGGTGCAGCCGCGCACCGGCCCGATCCGGGCGGACCTGCTCGGCAACATGTGGGCGCAGGAATGGGGCAATATCTATCCGCTGGTGGCACCGGAAGGTTCGGGCGCGCTCGGCTACGATATCGGCGAACTGCTGGCAAAGCAGAACAAGGGCCCGGTCGACATGGTGAAGATCGGGGAGGGGTTCTATTCCTCGCTCGGCTTCGAAAAGCTGCCCGAAACTTTCTGGCAGCGCAGCCAGTTCACCAAGCCGGCCGACCGCGAGGTGGTGTGCCATGCCAGCGCCTGGAACGTCGACAATGTGGACGATATCCGGATCAAGATGTGCATCAAGGTCAATGCCGACGATTTCGTGACCATCCATCACGAACTCGGGCACAACTATTACCAGCGGGCCTATAACGAACAGCCGTTCCTCTACCTCAACGGGGCGAACGACGGCTTTCACGAGGCGATCGGCGATTTCGTGGCGCTTTCGATCACGCCCGAATACCTCGTTCAGATCGGCCTGCTCGATCGCTCGCAGGTGCCGAGCGCCGACAAGGACATCGGCCTTCTCTTGCGCCAGGCGATGGACAAGGTGGCGTTCCTGCCCTTCGGCCTCCTGGTCGACAAATGGCGCTGGGGAGTGTTCGACGGCTCGATCCAGCCGGCCGAATACAACACCGCCTGGGTCGATCTGAAGCGCGAGTATCAGGGCATTGTCCCGCCGGTCGACCGGCCTGCCGACGCTTTCGATCCGGGGGCCAAGTATCACATTCCGGGCAACACTCCTTATACCCGCTACTTCCTGGCCCGCATCCTCCAGTTCCAGTTCTACAAGGCGGCGTGCGACCAGGCGGGCTGGAAGGGTCCGCTCCACCGCTGCTCGTTCTATGGCAACAAGGAGGTGGGCGAGAAGCTCAACGCGATGCTGGAGATGGGTGCCTCGAAGCCCTGGCCCGAGGCGCTGGCCGCCTTCACCGGTACCCGCGAGATGAGCGCCAAGCCGATGCTCGAATACTTCGCCCCGCTGATCGAATGGCTTGACGCGCAGAACGAGGGCGAGACGGCCGGCTGGTAGGCGGCCGGTACGCTTGGGGGCGCGGACGATGGCGATCGGCAATCTGCCGGTGGTGGGCTGGCGCGAGCTCGTCCACCTGCCGGAACTCGGCCTCCACGCGGTGCCCGCCAAGGTGGATACCGGCGCCCGCACCAGTTCGCTTCACGGCACGGTGCTGGAACAGTTCCGGCGCGACGGCCAAAGCTTCGTCCGCTTCGCGGTCGACTTTCCGCACCAGCATGTGCGCCAGGTGTGCGAGGCGATCCATGTCGACAAGCGCACCATAACCAGCTCCAACGGCGAACGGCAGGTGCGCTATATCGTCAAGACGCCGCTCAGGATCGGCGATGTCGAACACCGGGCCGAGATCAGCCTCGCCGATCGCAGCGACATGCGCTTTCCGATGCTTGTCGGACGGTCCTACTTGCGCCGCCGCTTCCTCGTCGATAGCGGCCATTCCTGGCTGCAGACGCCCGAAAAGGCGGTCGTCGCCGGCCATATCCCATAAGGATCGAGCGCATGAAGATCGCGATGCTGGCGCGCAACGCCAATCTCTATTCGCACGTGCGACTGAAAGAGGCGGCCGAGGCGCGCGGGCACCAGCTCGACGTGCTCAATACGCTGCGCTGCACGGTGCATATCGCCAGCCACCGCCCGCAGGTGTTCTACAATGGGGAGCCGGCGAGCGGCTATGACGCGGTCATCCCGCGGATCGGCGCGTCGATCACCAATTACGGCCTTGCCATCCTGCGCCAGTTCGAAATGCGCGGCTGCTGGCCCCTGAACGAAAGCGTCGCCATCGGCCGCAGCCGGGACAAGCTGCGCAGCATGCAGATCCTTGCCAAGCACGGCCTTGGCCTGCCGCTTACCGCCTTCGCACACGATCCCAAGCAGACCGAGGAAATCATCCGCGCGGTGAAAGGGCCGCCGGTGGTGATCAAGCTGCTGGAAGGCACGCAGGGGATCGGCGTCGTTCTGGCCGAAACGATGAGCAGCGCCAAATCCGTCATCGAGGCGTTTCGCGGTGCCAACGTCAACATCCTGGTGCAGGAGTTCATCAAGGAAGCCGGCGGGACGGATATTCGCGCCTTCGTCATCGGGGGCAAGGTGGTCGCCACGATGAAACGCACCGGCGCGGCGGACGATTTTCGCAGCAATCTTCACCGCGGCGGCAGCGCCGAACTGATCAAGATCACCCCGGCCGAACGCTCGACCGCGGTCAGCGCGGCCAAGCGCATGGGCCTCAACGTCTGCGGCGTGGATATGCTGCGCAGCAATCACGGGCCGGTGATCATGGAGGTGAACTCCTCACCCGGCCTCGAGGGGATCGAGGAGGCGACCGGCAAGGACATCGCCGGCATGATCATCGAATTCATCGAACGCAGCGCGCCGGGCGGAGACACCAAGACGAAGGGAAGAGGCTGATGCGATCGCTATTTGCAGCACTTGGGCTGGCGTTGCTGGCCACGCCCGCGGCGGCGCAGACCGAACCGGCTCGCCCCGCGGTGGGCTTGGGCGAGACCATCCTGCGGGTGCGCGGCGAGGGCGAGGCGAAGGCGGTTCCCGACCGTGCGAGCCTTACCGTGGGTGTCGTGACGACCGCGTCCTCGCCTGCCGCGGCGCTGGAGGCCAACAACCGGCAATTGGCGCCCGTAATCGAGGTGCTGCGCAGGCAAGGCATCGCGGCCGAAGCGATGCAGACCGCCGGCTTCACGGTCGATCCGCAATTCGAACATTCGGACCGCGGCGGGGACGATCGCATCACCGGCTTCCGCGTCAGCAACAGCGTGACCTTCACGACCGACGATCTTGCCGAGGTAGGCAACCTTGTCAGCAGCCTGTTCGAAGCTGGCGCCAACAACGTTTCGGGCCCTGACTTCGATGTCGCCCCGGCCGCGCGCGAACGACTGGTTCGCGAAGCCGAAGACGCCGCTTTGAAAGAAGCGGTCCGGCAGGCAGAGGCGGTGGCCGCCAGTCTTGGAAAGCGGGTGTCGCGCATTCTTCTGGTAAGCGACAGCCAGGTTGACTTCGGCAGCCTCGGTGGATCGAGTATCATCGTGACGGGCAGCCGTTTGGCCAAAACGCCGATCGAACCGGGGGAAATGACGGTCCGGGCGGTCTACGGCGTCGAGTTCGCTTTATCCGCGATTGCGCAATGAAAGATCAGGATTGCCTTTGCCGGTGCGGCGTCCTGCGCCGTTGCCGGCGTTCCGCTGGCGGCGCAGGCGGAGATGGTCAGGGCGAGCGATCCGGCCGGGATGGTCTTGGTTCTCGAGGAAGCAGGCTATGACGCGGAGCTGATCGAAGACGACATTGGCGATCCGCTGATAAAGCTGGTCTTGGGCGGTTATACCGCCGGAATTGCTTTTTACGGCTGCGACGCCGAGCAACATACGGGATGCCAGTCGATCCAGTTCTCCGCAGGCTTCGATCGGGAGAATGGTTGGACTGCGGAAGAAGCGCTCAAGCTGAGTAGCGAATACCGCTTCATGGCGGTCGATCTGGACGATGAGATGGACCCTTACATCCGCTGGGACGTGGAGATCGGCGAGGGCATCCCCCGCTCGGTGTTCCTGCGTTCGGTCCTCCGCTTCAGCGAAACCGTCGACACAGCGACTGACATAATTTTCGACGACTAGACCGGGGTCACCGTGGCCGATTGCTGTTCGGACGC
This sequence comes from Qipengyuania sp., assembly GCF_043423005.1. Taxonomy (GTDB): domain Bacteria; phylum Pseudomonadota; class Alphaproteobacteria; order Sphingomonadales; family Sphingomonadaceae; genus Qipengyuania. The sequence goes on from NZ_JBHWMI010000004.1 coordinate 115,609, forward strand.
GGGAGCGGGGAGGGTGCCCTGCTCCCGCGACCGAGACAGGAATCACATCGCCGCGTCGGGCGGGGCGGCGAGATCGGCGGCGGTCATGTTGGTTTCGACATCCGTATCATCGCCATCGACCCGGGTCTTGAGGCCGATCACCGGGACGACGACGTAGCGGTCGGGGTTGGAATCCTCGATTTCGACCAGCAATCCATCCACCGCGCCGTTCGTGCCGCGTCGGATCTGTTCGATATCTCCCAGATCGCTACCGTCGGCCGCCACCAGATCGGCGTCGAGCAGCTGCCGCTCGGTCAGGCCGAGCAGGGCGGGGGCCGCCCCGGCCGCGGCCGCGCTGGCATCGGCCTGCGTTTCGATCCGATCCTCGACGGCATCCGCCTGCTGTTCGGCATCCGACTGACAGGCCGAAAGCAGGGCGACCGCACCGATAGCGCCAAGAGCGAGCGGGCATTTCATGCATAATCTCCTCATTGCTTGGTCATGAAGAATTATGCTTCGGCCGCCCCGGGGGTTCCGAGAATTACCGGAACGGCGGCTCGTTGAAGGCGCGCAGCTTGCGGCTGTGAAGGCGGGGGCCTTCCTCCCGCAGCAGGCGGCAGGCGGTGACCCCGATCTGCAAATGGGCGGCGATGGCCTGTTCGTAGAAGCGGTTGGCCTGCCCCGGCAGCTTGATCTCGCCGTGCAGCGGCTTGTCGGAGACGCACAGCAGGGTTCCGTAGGGCACGCGGAAGCGATAGCCCTGCGCAGCGATGGTGGCGCTTTCCATGTCGATGCCGACCGCGCGGCTGAGCGACAGCCGACGCGCCGACTGGGTATAGCGCAGCTCCCAATTGCGATCGTCGGTGGTGACGACCGTGCCGGTCCGCATCCGTTCCTTCAGGTCGCTGCCATGCTCGCCCGATACCTCTTCCGCCGCGCCCGCGAGCGCGCGCTGGACCTCGGCAATCGCGGGGAGGGGGATTTCGGGGGGCAACACCGGGTCGAGCACGTGATCGTCCCGCAGATAGGCATGAGCGAGTACGTAATCGCCGATCTTCTGGCTGGGGCGCAGGCCGCCGCAGTGGCCGATCATCAGCCATGCTTCGGGCCGCAGCACGGCGAGGTGGTCGCAGATCGTCTTGGCGTTCGACGGTCCGACGCCAATGTTCACCAGGCTGATTCCGCCGCGTCCCTCGCCCACGAGGTGATAGGCGGGCATCTGATGGCGGCGCCAGGCCGTATCGCTGAGCTGAAGGCGGGCGTTCGCGGTCCGCTCGCGCAGCATCAGGCCGCCCGCGCCGGCCAGTGCCGAACAGCCGTTCTCGCCCAGTTGCCGGCCCGCCCAGTCAACGAATTCATCGACATAGCGGTGATAGTTGGTGAACAGGATGAAGCGCTGGAAATGCTCGGGATCGGTCCCGGTGTAGTGCGCCAGCCGGGCGAGGCTGAAATCGGTCCGCAGTCCGTCGAACAGGGACAGCGGGATCGGCGCATCGGGCGCATCGAGTTCGATCCCGTCGGCCAGTTCGTCGCCGATGTCGGCCAGTTCGGTCGATGGGAAATGGCGCGCGATCTCGTTCGGATCGACCCCGGCTAGCTCGGCCCCCGCCGCGCCATCGAGGACGTAGGGGAACGGGATTTCCTGTGCCGAGGCACCCACCTCGATCTCGATGTCGTAATTGTCCTGGATGAGCTCGATCTGCTCGCGCAGGTAATCGCGGAACAGCGATGGGCGGGTGATGGTGGTGGTGTAGAGGCCGGGTGCGTTCAGGCGGCCGAAGGCGCGCGGGCGCCCGGCCGGCTCCTCCGCCCCGCGATAACGCAGGCGCAGTTCGGGATAGGTGTAGCTGCCGTCACGGCGCCGTTCGGGTGGGGGGACCTTGCGATCGCGCCCGAAAGCCATGACGTCTTCCCGCAGCCGCACGATCGCCGCGGCATAGACCCGCTCGAGCTCGTCCAGAACCTGATCGATGCTTTCCAACTCAGCAGCCCTTCATTGAGATAGGTCTTGGCCACGCGATGCTACAGCAGCGTGACCGGGACAAAAAGGGCGCGGGAGCCGAAGCCGCCGCGCCCTCCTGGTTCATCTGGAGCGAGGGATCAGGCGCGTTCGCCGTCCTCGTCACCGGTGTTGCCTTCGAGCATGTCGGCGGGAATTTCACCCGGCTCGAGATTGGGATCGTAGGCTTCGGTGAAGCCTTCGCCCGCATCGGCGGCACGCTCGTCCTCGAACATCTGCGCCATGACGTCGACGCCCTGGCGCTGCAGTTCGGCTTCGTCTTCGCTGCGCGCGACATTGGCCTTGACCGTCACGCTGACTTCGGGGTGCAGGTCGATGCGCACATCGTGCATCCCGAGTTCCTTGATCGGGTTGCCCATGATCACCTGGCGCTTGTCGATCTCGTGGCCCTGCTCCTTCAGAGCCAGCACGATGTCACGCACGTTGACCGAACCGTACAGCTGGCCGGTGTTGGACGAGGCGCGGATCAGCACGATCTCGGCACCGTCGACCTTCTGGCCGGCCTGTTCGGCCTCGCTGCGGCGTTCGGCGTTTTCCTTCTCGAGCCGCTCGCGGTTGGCCTCGAAGACCTTGCGGTTGGCGTCGTTGGCACGCAGCGCCTTCTTCTGCGGCAGCAGGAAGTTGCGGGCGTAGCCATCCTTGACCGACACGACATCGCCGATTTGGCCAAGCTTTTCGACCCGCTGGAGGAGAATGATATCCATGTGCTCTTCTCCTTACTTCACGATATACGGCAGGAGGCCGATGTGGCGCGCACGCTTGATCGCCTTGGCGAGTTCGCGCTGCTTCTTGGCCGAAACGGCGGTGATGCGCGACGGCACGATCTTGCCGCGTTCGGACATGAAGCCCTGCAGCAGGCGCACGTCCTTGTAATCGATCGCGGGGGCATTCTTGCCCGAGAAGGGGCAAGACTTGCGGCGGCGGAAAAACGGGCGGGCCATCAGTTACGCTCCTCGCGGTCGCGGCGCTTCTTGGCATCGCGTTCGTTCTTGCGCATCATCGCGCTGGGGCCTTCCTCGTGCTCGTCCACGCGGATGGTCATGTAGCGGATGACATCTTCGTTGATGCGGGTCTGGCGCTCGAGCTCCTCGATCACCGAGCCGGGTGCATCGATCGCCAGCATGACGAAATGCGCCTTGCGGTTGCGGTCGATCTTGTAAGCGAGGTTCTTGAGGCCCCAGGTCTCGGTCTTGGTGACCTTGCCTTCGTTGCTCTCGATGATTTCGGTGGCATTCGCGGCGAGCTGGTCGACCTGAGCCTGGCTCAGATCCTGGCGCGCCAGAAAAACATGCTCGTAAAGAGCCATGCCTTGTCCTTTCACGTCGTGGCCGATCGCTGGCTGATCCGCGGGATTGCGGGGCCCCTCCGGCTTTCTTCGGTTCCCGCCCGGCGGGCAGGAAGCCGCGCACATAGCCGGGTACGGCGCAAATGCAAGGGCTTGTCGCCCGGCGTCGGGCGCGGCAGGGGGAGCAGCCTTGCTGCAGGAGAATATGCGTGCCCGGTGGATTGGTTGCCCTGCTTGACGACGTGTCCATCATCGCCCGCGCGGCCTCGGCGAGCGTGGACGATATCGCCGCGGCTGCGGCCAAGGCCGGGTCGAAGACCGCGGGCGTGGTGATCGACGATGCCGCCGTCACCCCGTCCTACGTCACCGGGCTTTCGCCGGCGCGCGAATTGCCGATCATCTGGCGGATTACGCTTGGCAGCCTCAGGAACAAGTTGCTGATCCTGCTACCCGGGGCCCTGCTGCTGAGCGAGTTCCTGCCCCAGGCGATCGTCTTCGTCCTGATGCTGGGCGGGGCGTACCTTTCCTACGAAGGTGCGGAGAAGATCATCGAGAAGCTGGGCGGGGCCAAGCATGGCAAGACGCTGGACGACGTGATCGAGGACCCGGTGGCCTTCGAGAAGCAGCGTATCTCGGGCGCGATTCGCACCGATCTGATCCTGTCGGCCGAGATCATGGCGATCACCCTCAACGAGGTCGCGGCAGAGGATCTGGTCACGCGCGGGCTGGTGCTGGCGCTGGTCGGTATCGTGGTAACGGTGGCGGTTTACGGCGCGGTCGGCCTGATCGTGAAGATGGACGACGTCGGCCTCGCTCTGGCGCAGCGCAGTTCGGCGATGGCGCGGGCGTTCGGGCGCGGCCTGGTGGCCTTCATGCCGCATCTGCTGACGATCCTCAGCGTGGTCGGCACGATCGCCATGCTGTGGGTCGGCGGCGGGATCATCCTGCACGGACTGGCCCAGATCGGGTTCGCCGGCCCCGAACACTGGATCGAAGGCATCCAGCACGGGGTGAGCGAAGTCGCCGGGTCCGCCGGGGGCGTGCTTGGCTGGCTGACCTTTGCCGGGCTCTCGGCGCTTGCGGGACTGGTGATTGGCTCGGTGATCGTCTTCGTGCTGCACAAGGTGCTGAGGGTCGGCCACCACGAGGACGAGGCGGCCGCCGCGCACTAGCGCTCCTGCAAGCGTTCGAACAGCTTCCGGGCATAGTCGCTCAGGCTGTCGTCCCGGGCGCCCATGATGAGGATGCGGTCACCGGGACGGGCCTCGGCCACGATCCGCTCGGCGATGGCCTCCCGCGTCGGGACATAGGCTGCCGTCCCGCCGGCCTGCTCGATCAGCCCAACGATCCGCTCGCTTCCTTCACTGCGATCGACGGTGCCGCCATGATAGACCGGATCGCACAGGAACACGCGATCCTCGGGCTCCAGTTCGCGGGCGAAGACTTGGGCGAGTTCGGCGCCCATCTGCCGCAGCGGGCCATAGCCGTGCGGCTGAAACACCGCGAGGATGCGCCCGGCGTGCGCGCGCATGGTCCGCAAGGTGGCGGCGCATTTCTCCGGATTGTGGCCGAAATCGTCGATCACGGTGATGGCGCTGTACGTCGTCCCGACGATGTCGAAGCGCCGGGCGAGGCCCTCGAACGAGGCCAGCGCCTGCACGGCGGAGGCCACCGGAACGCCCGCCGCGGCCGCGCCGGCGATTGCCGCCAGCGCATTGGCAAGATTATGGCGGCCCGGCAGTTCCAGCCGCAGCGGATGCTCGCTCCCGTCGTGCCGGTCCGCCACCAGCGCCGCCTGCCGCATCGGCCCGTCGGCGATGCTGCCGGGCACGATGCCGATCTGCGCTTCCTTGCGCGAAATGCCGAAGGTGATGACCTCGTTCGCGCGGGGGAGGAGCGCAAGCGCCTCGGGATCGTCGGCATTGATCACTGCGATGCGGCACCGCGCCAGATAGTCGCCGAACAATGTCCGCAATTCGTCCATGCTCTTGTGATCGAGGCTGACGTTGAGGAGGATGCCCACCGCCGGGCGATAGAGCGCAATCGAGCCGTCGCTTTCGTCCACCTCGCTGACATAGAGCGCCTGCCCGCCGATCACGCTGCTGGCGTGGGGCCGTTCGGGCGTGACGAAGTTCTTCATCACTGCGCCGTTCATCACCGTGGGTTCGCGACCCGCGGCATGGAGAATCCAGCCGAGCATCCCGGTGACGGTCGACTTGCCACTGGTCCCGGCAACTGCCAGCCCGGCGCCGCTGGTGTTGAACAGGATCGAATTCAGTTCGGCCCGGGTCATGCGCAGGCAGCCGAGCGCATTCGCCCGGGCGATGTCGGGGACGCTGTCCTCGATCGCGGCGGAGGCGACGACGATCTGCTCGCCGTTGACGAGGCCGCTGCCGTCCTGCGGGTAGAGGGCGAAGCCTTGCTGCTCGAGCGCGGCGAACTTCTCGGCGCTTCGCCCCTGATCGCGGCTGCGGTCCGATCCGCTGACCCGCGCACCTCGGGCGGCGAGGATCTGCGCCAGCGGCAGCATTCCCGAGCCGCCGATGCCGACGAAGTGGAACGGGCGGGTGAAAAGCTCGTCGGGGCTGGGGAAACTGGTCATCGGGCGTTGGCTATGCAGATGTTGCCGCTATGACAAGCGGCCATGACCCGCGCCCCGCGCCGCCCCTGCCGCCGCATTGCCGTGTGCGCGCCTGCGACCCCCCTCAGGCACGATCAGGCCGCGGCGACGATGGCGCTGGCGGCAGAGCATTATCCCGGGATCGAGCTCGCCTTCCACTCGCAATGCTTCGAGAGCGCCGGCCATTTCGCCGGCCCCGATGCGCGGCGGCTGGCGGCGTTTCTCGAATGCGCCAACGACCCTGCCTTCGATGCGGTGTGGTTCGCCAAGGGTGGCTACGGATCGAATCGCATCGCCGCCGCGGCCGTCGCAGGGCTGGACGAGGCCGGGCGGGCCAAGCCCTACATGGGCTATTCCGACTGCGGTACCCTTCTGGCCGCCCTCTATCGCGCCGGGGCGGGACGGCCCGTCCACGGCCCGATGCCGACCGATATTTCGCGCCCGGGCGGGGACGAGGCGGTGCTGCGCGCTCTCGGCTGGCTGGCCGGCGATGACGGCGGGCTCGAACCCGCTCTTGGGACGCGGCCCGCGGTGGCCTTCAACCTCTACACCCTTGCAATGCTGGTCGGCACCAGCCTGATGCCCGATCTTGCCGGTCACGAGGTCCTGGTCGAGGAAATCGGCGAGTACGACTACGCGGTCGACCGGTTGTTCTTCCACGTGACCGAACATCTCAAAGGGGTGATCGCCGGCATCCGGCTGGGCGACGTGGGGCAGGTGCCGGCGAACGACCGGCCCTTCGGCGCCGGGGCCGAGGATATCGCCCGCGACTGGTGTGCGCGTTCGGGCATTCCCTATCTCGGACGGGCACTGATCGGGCACTATCCGGCCAACCGCATCGTGCCCTTCGGCCTTGAGGCGCCGGCCGCCCCCGCCTAAGCGGCCCGCCAAGGAGAACACGATGACCGCATTCCTATTTCCGGGGCAGGGCAGCCAGAAGGTCGGCATGGGCCGCGAACTTGCAGAGGCCAGCCGCCATGCACGCGAGGTGTTCGAGGAGGTCGACGATGCGCTGGGCCAGAAGCTGTCGGCGATCATGCAGCAGGGCGACGAGGCAGAGCTGACCCTGACCGCCAATGCCCAGCCGGCGATCATGGCCAACTCCATCGCCACGCTGCGCGTCCTAGAGGCGGAATTCGGGATCAGCCTGCCGTCTGCGGCACAATGCGTCGCCGGTCACTCGCTGGGCGAATACAGCGCGCTGTGCGCGGCGGGCGCCTTTTCGCTGGCCGATACGGCGCGGCTGTTGCGGCTGCGCGGCAGTGCGATGCAGGATGCGGTACCGGTTGGGGTCGGCGCGATGGCGGCACTGCTGGGCGCGGATATCGACAAGGCTGCCGCGCTGGCCGAGGCTGCGGCCGCGGGGCGGGTGTGCGAAATCGCCAACGACAACGATCCCACGCAAGTGGTGATCTCTGGCCATGCCGAGGCGATCGACCGTGCGATCGAGCTGGCGAAAGAGCACGGGATCAAGCGCGGCATCAAGCTGCCGGTTTCCGCTCCATTTCACTGTTCGCTGATGGAACCCGCCGCCCGCCGAATGGAAGCCGCGCTCGCCCAGACCGTGCCCGGTGCTTTCACGGTCCCGCTCTATGCCAACGTCACCGCCGCCCGCGTGACCGACCCGGCCGAGGAACGCGCCCTGTTGGTCGAGCAGGTGACGGGCCGCGTCCGCTGGCGCGAAAGCGTTCTCGCCATGCGGGCCGACGGGATCGAGCGCTTCGTGGAACTGGGCGGCAAGGTGCTCGCCCCGATGGTCGGCCGCATCGACAAGGAGGCGGACGCGACGAGCCTGATGACGATGGACGAAATCGAAGCATTCGCGAAGGAGATCGCATGATGTTCAGCCTCGAAGGCAAGACCGCTCTCGTCACCGGAGCCAGCGGCGGGATCGGCTCGGCCATCGCCTATGCCCTGGCGCGGCAGGGCGCACGCCTCGCGCTGTCGGGCTCGAACCCGGAAAAGCTGCGCATCTTCCGCGAACAGCTCAATACCGAGATCGGCGGCGATCATGTCGAGATCACCTGCGACCTGTCGAACACCACGCAGGTCGAGGAACTGATCCCGGCCACGCTCGACACGTTCGGCACGCTCGACATCCTCGTCAACAATGCCGGCATCACCCGCGACAATCTCGCCCTCAGGATGAAGGACGAGGAATGGGATCAGGTGATCCGCATCAATCTCGAAGCCGCGTTCCGCCTGATGCGCGCCGCCGCCCGCCCGATGATGAAGGCACGCAAGGGGCGCATCGTCTCGATCACCAGCGTGGTGGGGGCGACGGGCAATCCCGGGCAGATGAACTACGCCGCGGCCAAGGCCGGGCTGACCGGGATGAGCAAGGCGCTCGCCGCCGAGCTTGCCAGCCGCAACGTCACCGTCAATTGCGTCGCCCCCGGTTTCATCCGCACCGCGATGACCGAGGCCCTCAGCGACGATCAGAAGGCCGCGATCGACCAGCGCATCCCGATGGGCCGCATGGGCGAAGGCGCCGAGATCGGGGCAGCGGTTGCCTATCTCGCCAGCGACGAGGCCGCCTACGTCACCGGGCAGACGCTGCACGTCAACGGCGGGATGGCGATGCTCGGCTGACGGGGCGGGGCAGGCGGCCCGGTTTTATCCCCAAGGAATGGCGGTGTGCATCGCGCCAGCCTTGCGAGGGGCGCGCCGCCCGCTAAGGTCGCCAGCGATATTCCGGCGCTGGAGGGGCGATTCCGGCCCCTTCGCGCCCATAGGGGACGAACCGATACAATGAAGGCCACCATCGAACGCGCGACCCTGCTTCGCTGCCTCAGTCACGTGCAATCGGTGGTGGAGCGGCGCAATACCATCCCCATCCTCTCCAACGTCCTGATCGAGGCCGATGGCGACAACGCCCTCAAGGTCATGGCGACCGATCTCGATCTCCAGGTGGTCGAGCATATGGACGCCGCAAGCGTCGAGAACCCGGGCTCGGTCACGGTCTCGGCGCATCTCCTGTTCGACATCGCCCGCAAGCTGCCCGATGGCAGCCAGGTCAGCCTCGAGACGGCCGAAAACCGGATGACGGTAAAGGCCGGGCGCAGCCGCTTCTCGCTGCCGACCTTGCCGCGCGACGATTTCCCGGTGATCGTCGAGGGCGATCTGCCGACGAGTTTCGAACTGCCCGCGCGCACCATCGCCGAACTGATCGACCGCACCCGGTTCGCCATCTCTACCGAGGAAACGCGCTATTACCTCAACGGCATCTTCCTCCACGTCTCGGACGAGGATCAGCCGGTCCTCAAGGCGGCGGCGACCGACGGGCACCGGCTCGCCCGCTTCACCCTGCCGCGCCCCGACGGGGCCGAAGGGATGCCGGACGTCATCGTCCCGCGCAAGGCGGTGGCGGAACTGCGCAAGCTGCTCGACGAATCGCTGGATGGCGCAGTCCAGATCGACCTGTCCGCCAGCAAGATCCGCTTCACCCTCGGCGGTGAAGGCGGGGTGGTACTGACCAGCAAGCTGATCGACGGCACCTTTCCCGATTATTCGCGCGTCATTCCCACTGGCAACGACAAGCTGCTCAAGCTCGATCCGAAGAGCTTCTTTCAGGGCGTGGACCGTGTGGCCACCATCGCCACGGAGAAGACCCGGGCGGTCAAGATGGGGCTCGACAAGGACCGCGTGACCCTCACCGTGACCAGCCCCGACAACGGCACCGCGGCCGAGGAACTGGCCGCCGAATACGGGTCCGATCCGTTCGAGATCGGGTTCAACGCCGGCTACCTCAAGGATATCCTCGGCCAGATCGACAGCGATACGGTGGAGATTCATCTCGCGGATGCCGGTGCGCCGACGTTGATCCGCAAGGACGACAATTCCCCAGCTCTCTATGTGCTGATGCCGATGCGGGTCTAGACGGCAGTAAGTCTAGAATGTAAAGCGTTCGCTGCTAACTCTCAGGTTTGGCAGTGGTTTTCTCTTCCGCTTCGAATTAAGAAGTGTATATATCGGCAGATCGCACCCGGCAGTATCTGGAGTGTAAAGATCGGGGTCCGATATGTATGAGATTCGACAGGTCAGGATGCCAGATGGCGAGGTGCTATATTTGCTCGCCGACAACAAGACCGGTCTGCCTGATGCTCACGTCATTCGATACACTTTCGCCGCCATTCGACCGACTGGAGCAAGCTCGAGTACACTGAGGAGCAAATTACGCGGCATTAGAATTGGCCTCATTCTGTTGCGCGATTTGAATATCGAGATCGAACATCGGATATCTTCGGGCCGGTTTTTGGGCCTCGAAGAATTGAATCGTTTACGTGAGCGCTGCCTCAGTCGCAGTAAGGGCAATGGACGAATTAGCGGTCAAGCAGCTAGTCACTATTATTCGACATTTTTGGACTATATCGCCTTTCGGGTGGAAGAGGTTCTCCAATACGCACCCAAAAATACACACAAGACCATTGCGGAAGCGCTCGCAGCTTTTGAAAAGCGCGCGCAGCGTCTCCGTCCGAAGGGGAGTGATGGAGTTTCCCTCAATGAACGCCTTGGGCTAGGATCCCAAGAGCGAGAACTATTGCTGAGAGCAATACAGCCAGGTGATCCTGGGAATCCGTTTCAAAAGGCCTTGCAGGTACGAAATCACGCAATCGTTTTGCTATCCTACGCGCTGGGCTTGCGGGCTGGAGAAGAATTCTCGCTGAAGCGCAAAGATTACGACAATCGCTCGAATCCTGCCACCATAACCATTCATCGTCGACCAGATGACCGCGATGAGACGCGTCCTGATCCAGCGTTGGTAAAGACATTTGGTCGCACATTAGCCATTGACGAGGACCTTCGAACAGTGCTCGATGATTGGCTGGATGAGCGGAGCGACCGGGGAAAATATCCTAATGCCCGGAAAAACCCTTACATTTTCGTGTCACGGTCTGGCGCACCTTTAAGCCTTCGTCGAGGACGGCAAATTTATGAGCAACTTCGGGCAAGGCATCCCGAGCTGGCTGGACTAATGCAGCATGTGCTTCGCCACGATGCAAATGATCGGTGGACCGAGGATGACGAACGGACGGGTGTGGATCCAGATATCTCTAGACGAGAGCGGACCTATGCGTTTGGTTGGTCAGACAATTCAGACATGCCCGATGTTTACGGAAAAGCCTCCATAAGGCGCAGCACGATGAAGAGACTAGAAAGGATTCAGAGAGAGGTCGTGGACAAGGTCGACGAGTGATTGCAGCTTTGATTCAATTGCTTATACGGGCTTAGATGAATGCCACCGACCCGCTCGCGAGGGACATAGAACCAGAAAGTGAGCGGACAGACGTCCTAGCTTTCTCCGGCGCAACGATAGATACATCGGGCAAGATATGGAGACTGGGTGCCGATAGCGTTGCGAGATGGAAACCTTTCGAGAATGTTCCCGAAGCGGTTTGGTTGTCCCTTAGAAGTTACATTCGCTATCTTGTTTCGACTTCCAGCCCGGCACACGCCCAAAATCAGCTTGAATACGTCAATCGCTTGGGTGCACCAGAAATTGTTAGTCAGGCCAGCGATGATCTCTCAGAATTCGGTTTCATCGGACTTCTAACTTACCATAAATTTGCAAAAGCATTGGCGGGTCCTGTTAGCAGCGAACACCACATCCATTTCTTGGGTGCCTTTATTCGCTGGTATGTGTGGTCGGCAGATGCTGGTATGTACGGCTTCGATGAGGATGTCGCATCCTCGCTCGATGCAATTGTACTCAGGGCAGCGCCAAAAGGTGTCGCTGTTATGAGACAGGACCCGACGAATGGGCCATTGCGGAGAAGCGAATATGAGGCCTTTGAGGCCGCCCTGCGTTCACCGAAAGCGGAAAGCCTGTCGTTAAGGCACCGCGTCATCGCGTGGCTATTCCTGTGCTTTGGATGCAACCCTAGGAACCTTTTACTCATTGCAGAAGAGGATTTCATCACCACCAAACTGGGTGATGGAAGCGAAGTCCACGAACTTCGAATCCCGCGAATTAAGAAGAGAACGCCTGGAGAGAGGGACCAGTTTCGCACTCGGAGTGTAATACCGGAGATTGCATGGCAAATTCGTCAGTTGCTGGCCGAGAATCGTTTAGAGAAGTCGGCTGTGGACGACTTTCGACCATTAATTCGGGGATCAGAACGAAAAACCCTGATTGGAACTCCATTCGAACACCAACGATTTCGCGTTAAAGTAGACTTTTTCGGCCAAGCCCTCAGTCACATTTCAAAAACCCTTGATCTTCGAGCTTATGACGGGGCTCCGCTACATCTTACTCCGCGCAGGCTACGCTATACATTTGCCACAAAGTTGGTCGCCATCGGCGCGTCTCCACAGGAGGTCGCAGATGCGCTTGATCACAGCGACACCGGCACAGTGATGGTATATTTCAATTCGCGCTCCGACGTGGTTACGCGCTTAGATAAGGCAATGGGGTTGGCTCTCGCACCAATCGCTCAGGCCTTCATGGGTGTTGTCATTGACGACGAAACCGGAGCAACGCGAGCTCGCGATAAGGCTAGCCGCATCAAGCACTACAGTCCGACGCTCAAATCTTTAGAGCCAGTTGGTTCATGCGGCTCGTTCGGCTTCTGCGGGCTTATGGCACCAATTGCCTGCTATACCTGTAGTCATTTCCAGGCATGGCTCGACGGCCCACACGAGCAGGTCTTCGATGAACTTGATCGCCGCCGAAATGAACGGCTTGCTTCCGGTGCCGATCCAAAGATGACGCTAATACACGATCGAACAATGCTCGCCATCGCTGAGGTGATCACTCGCTGTGCCGCGCGTCGCAGTGGTGAGGGATAGCATGGCAGAACCATCTAGTTCGCCGACCAACGGCGATGGCGATCACATTGTCGTTTTTGAACCTCGAGCGAAGGTAAATGCGCGTACCGCCTTTGAGAACTTCATCTCTAAATGGCGGCGGCTGAATCCGATTAATGTCGATGATTGGGACTCCGCTCGCTGGGATTTTCCCAAGACCAGCAGGCAATCCTCAGCCAGCGAAGGTGGCCTTGTTTTCAGTCTTCGATCTGCGAACACCCCAGATCCTGGCGAATTCCCAGAACCTTTCATGTCGTTCGTGAAGGCGGTGATTTGCGCGTACAATTCCCGAGCGGCGCGCCCCTACGCAGTTGGACAGTCGCAAACACTGATCGCCGCAGCGAGGCTACTCTTTGACGAATTGAAGGATCGCGGTGGTGATCCATTGGATCTCAAGCATGGTGACTTCGATGCCGCCGCCAATAGGGCACAAGCAAACATGGGGCAGGGAGCCTCTAACATTGGCAGTAAGCTAGCAATCATTTCCGACGAGATGGATCGCGCGCGCGTCACTGCGGTCCCAATCCGTTGGAAAAACCGCATCAAGCGTGATCATAAGCATGATCGGGTTGGTGCGAAGGCGACCGCCCGACGCCACGAAATGCTGCCCGAGACCTCCGCTTTGGATGCCCTCGCAGAGATTTCCTCTAGCGAAGGTCTTGATGAGCGTGATCTTGCCATCCAGCGAGCGATAGATCTCTTGTTGTGCGGGGGGTTCCGTATCAACGAAGTTTTGACTTTGCCTCGAGATACGCTGGTCGAAGAGCCACTCTACGACGAGAGTGGAGAACCTCTGCTCGATAAGTTTTGGTCTGAGCCCGAAGTTTCTACCAGCTACGAGTAGAGCCTTGGGCCGTTTTGATGCCCGTCATTGGGCGTGATGGCAACAACCGTATCGGGGGCATGCCCCCGATACGGTTTGCCGCTTGATCCTGCCCCGATCTCGGCC
>NZ_JBHWMI010000016.1:0-31588 GCF_043423005.1 Qipengyuania sp.
ATGCGGTCGCGCAGCTCGAGCAGGCCGGGGCTCGACAGGCGGATTGCCGTCCCTCCGCCAAGCGGCATCAAACCTTCGATCCGGCCTGCAATCGGGGCGTGTTCGCCGGCCAGCTGCGCCAGATACCGCCGCGCCTCGGCCTCGCAATGGGCGGGAAGCGCGTGGAACAGCGTGACATGCGCATCGAGGTAGTTGCGTTCGGGCGGAAAATGCTCGCGGCGCAGGTTGGTGAACCGGCGGTGCAGTTCGGCGGGCAACATCGCCGTCAGGATCAGCGGGGCGTGCCCATCGCTGCCGGCGGCAGTCACCTAGAGTTCGCCCCGCTGGCGGCGGATGGCGAACCACTTGGCGACGTTGGCGTTATGTTGCTCCAGCGTTTCGGCGAAGGCATGCCCGCCGCTGCCGTCCGCCACCATATATCGCGCCTTGGTCGCCGCCGGATCGAGCACTGCAGCAATCGATTCGCGGCCCGGGTTGGTGATCGGCCCGCGAGGCAGGCCAGCCATCGAATAGGTGTTGTATCCGTTCACCGCATCGATCTCGGACCGGCGGATGCGGCGACCGAGCGGCTTTCCTTTGGTGATGGGATAGATGATCGTCGGATCGGCCTGAAGGCGCATGCCGTCCTTGAGGCGATTGGTGTAAAGCCCCGCAACCATCCGGCGTTCGCGCGGGACGCCCGTTTCCTTCTCGACGATAGAAGCCAGGACGACTGCTTCGTCCACCGTCCGCACCGCACTTGCCGCTGTCCGCCCGGGCCAGGCTTCGGCGAGATAGTCCTTCATCGCCTGCTGCATCCGGGCGACGACTGCCGCCCGGGTTTCGCCGCGTTCGAAATCGTAGCTGTCGGGCAGGATCGATCCCTCCGCCGGGACCGGAATGGTGCCGGCAAGAAGCGGTTCGGCCATCAACAATTCGTGAACCACGATGGACGGCGTGCCCTCGGGTATCGTGACGAGGCGGCGCATCGCTTCGCCGTGCTGCAAGGTATGGAGGATCCGCGCCGGGCTCGACCCCACCGGCAGCAGGAACTCGCCCGCCTTGATCGGATCGCCTGAACCCAGCAATCTGGCGCGCAACAGGAACGCATCGCTCGACGCGATCAGGCCCTGCTCTTCAAGATCGCGTGCCACGCTCGTCACCGTCGCGCCGGATTTGACGATGAAGCTCGTGTCCTTCCCGACATTGGCCCCGCCCCACCAGCCGGCGGCGAACCACACGGCCGCGATCAACGCGGCAGCGGCCACCGCAGCGATGGCCGCCTTCGCTCCGCGCATGTCAGGCGACTTTCGCGACGATCAGCGAGGCGTTGGTTCCCCCGAAGCCGAAACTGTTGTTGAGCGCCGCCACGACCTCACGCTTCTTCGCCGTATGGGGGACGAGGTCGACGCCCTCGGTGCCCTCGTCAGGATCGTCGAGATTGAGCGTCGGCGGGACGATCTGATCGCGAATGGCGAGGATGCAGAAGATCGTCTCGACTGCGCCGGCGCCGCCCAGAAGGTGGCCGATCGCCGATTTGGTGCTGCTCATCGAGGCACCGCACAAATCGTCGCCCAGCACGCGCTTGACCGCGGCGAGTTCGATCGTGTCGGCCATCGTGCTCGTGCCGTGGGCGTTGACGTAATCGATATCGCACGCCTCGAGACCGGCCTTGCGCAGCGCCATACGCATGGCGAGTTCCGCACCCTTGCCTTCGGGATGGGGCGCGGTGACATGATAGGCGTCGCCCGAGAGGCCGTAGCCGACCACCTCGGCATAGATTTTCGCGCCGCGCGCCCTGGCATGCTCGTATTCCTCGAGCACGACGACGCCTGCCCCTTCGCCCAGCACAAAACCATCGCGGTTCTTGTCGTAGGGACGGCTGGCCTTTTCGGGCGTGTCGTTCATGCTGGTGTTGAGCGCGCGCGCCTGCGCGAAGCCGGCGACGCCCAGCGGGTCGATCGTGCTTTCCGCCCCGCCCGCCACCATGATGTCGGCATCTCCGTCCTTAATCATGCGCGCGGCATCGCCGATCGCATGGGCGCCCGACGAGCAGGCCGTGACGACCGCATGGTTCGGTCCCATCAGGCCATAACGGATCGATATCTGCCCGCTGATGAGATTGATCAGCCGCCCATGGACGAAATGCGGGCTGACCCTGCCGGGGCCGCGTTCATGCAGATTGACCGATTCCGCTTCGATTCCAGGCAAGCCTCCGATGCCCGACCCCATGGTCACGCCGGCGCGTTCCTTCAGCGCCTCGTCCATCTCGTCGAGCCCCGCATCCTCGAGTGCCTGACCGGCGGCGTCGAGGCCATAGACGATCATCGGATCGACCTGCCGCTGTATCTTGTGATCGATCCGCTTGTCGGGGTCGAAGCCGAACTCGTGATCCTTGGGCTTCACCTCGCAGGCGATCTGCGCCTTCTGGTCAGACGCATCGAACCGGGTGATCGGGCCCGCCCCGCTCTTGCCGGCGAGGATATTGGCCCATGTCGTTTCCACGTCACTGCCAAGCGGGGTGACGAGCCCCAAACCGGTTACGACCACTCGACGCATGCTATTCTCCGCAAAAACAGGACAGGCCCAACCCATCGAGGGCTGAGCCTGTCAACTCCGTGCCGTACCTTCCCGCGCCGGGCCGGAAGGAAGGCCAACCCTGCGAAACGCGCGGGGCCAAAGGAACCCTAGGCGATCAGCCCTTGTGCTCTTCGATATACTTGGTGGCGTCGCCCACCGTGGTGATCTTCTCGGCCGCATCGTCGGGGATTTCCACGCCAAACTCTTCCTCGAAGGCCATCACCAGTTCGACGATGTCGAGGCTGTCGGCACCAAGATCGTCGATGAAGCTTGCGTCCTGGGTGACCTTGTCGGCCTCGACACCCAAATGCTCGACGACAATCTTCTGCACGCGGTCGGCAGTATCACTCATTACGGTCCCTCTCATTGATGGGGGTTCAAATTGGCTTTCGCCCTAATGAACGGCGTCACTCGGCGCAAGAGCGGTTCGCCCCCGGGACGCTTCGCCGCAGAACCCAATAGCTGTCTCGCGCGTATGCATACTGTAGCAACAACCGAAGGACTTTCAATTTCATGAGTACCACGACGTTCAAAAGCCTCACCGACACCACGTTCGATTCGGTCAGCGGCTATCGCAAGGCGATGGAGAAAGCCAACGACCCCAAGCTCAAGCAGGCCCTGCAGGAACGCCTGACGAAGCGCGAGCAGACCTTGCAGAAGCTGAATGCCGAACTGCAGCGTCAGGGTGACGAGGTCGTGACCAAGGGTTCGGTCGCGGGCAGCCTGCACCGGGTGTGGACCGACATCACCGACGCCTTCGAAAACGGCGATGAAGCCGCGGCAGAGCGGGTCGAGGAAGGCGAGGACTATCTCAAGGAAAAGTTCGACGCCGCGCTGAAGAGCGGCAACCTCCATCCCGAGGAGCAGGCGATCGTCCAGGCCTGCTATGCCGAGATCGTTGAAGGCGAACGCTTCGGCAACATGATCGAGAAGCAGTACGACTGATCTGCATCGCAGCCGCGGATGCATGATGTCGGGGGGTGCGGGATCGGTCCCGCGCCTCCTTTTTCTTGCCCGCCTGACCGCCTGGCCGCCTAGCCCGCGTCGGGCGCGACCGTTTCCCCTGCCGGCATGGCGGCCGAACGCTCCGTCGCCTCCCGTGCGGCGGGGGAGAGTTGGATATTCAGCTCACGCAGCTGCTTTGCGGCCACCCGCGAAGGGGCGCCCATCATCAGGTCCTGTGCGCGCTGGTTCATCGGGAAGGCGATCACCTCGCGGATGTTGGGTTCGTCGGCGAGCAGCATCACGATCCGGTCGATCCCAGGGGCCGAACCGCCGTGCGGCGGCGCGCCCAGCTTGAACGCCTCGATCATTCCGGAGAAATTCGCGTCCACATCGGCCTGTGAATAGCCGGCGATCTCGAACGCCTTGTACATGATTTCAGGCTTGTGATTCCGGATCGCGCCACTCGACAGTTCGTAGCCGTTGCAGACGATGTCGTACTGCCAGGCCTTGATATCGAGGGGGTCCTGCGTTTCCAGCGCCTCCATCTCGCCCTGCGGCATCGAGAACGGGTTGTGGCTGAAGTCGATCTTCTTCGCGTCCTCGTCATACTCGAACATCGGGAAATCGACGATCCAGCAGAACTTGAAGCAGCCTTCCTCGATCAGCCCCAGTTCCTCGGCCACGCGGGTGCGGGCAGCGCCCGCCAGCTTGGCCGCATCCTTTTCCTTGCCGGCAGCGAAGAAAAGGCCGTCGTTCTCGCCCAGCCCCAGTTCGCCGTAGAGCGCCTCCATGCCCTCGGCGCCGTGATTCTTGGCGATCGGGCCGCCGAACTCGCCACCCTTGCGGGTGACATAGCCCAGCCCGGCGAACCCCTCGCGCCGCGCCCAGTCGTTCATGTCGTCGAAGAACTTGCGGCTCTTTTCGTGCGTCGCGGGGGCCGGAATCACCCGCACCGCCCCGCCCCCGCCGACAATCTTCTCGAACAGGCCGAACCCGCTCTTCGTGAAATGCGAGGTGACATCGGTGATGATCAGCGGGTTGCGCAGGTCGGGCTTGTCGCTGCCATATTTCAGCATCGCTTCGGCATAGGGGATCCGCGGGAAGGTGCCGGCAGGAGTCACGCTCTTGCCCGCGCCAAACTCCTCGAACACGCCGGCGAGCACCGGCTCGATCGCCTGGAACACATCTTCCTGGGTGACGAAGCTCATCTCGAAGTCGAGCTGGTAGAACTCGGGGCTGCGATCGGCGCGCAGGTCTTCGTCGCGGAAGCATGGTGCGATCTGGAAATAGCGGTCGAACCCGGCCACCATCAGGAGCTGCTTGAACATCTGCGGCGCCTGGGGGAGCGCGTAGAAGCGGCCCGGATGGAGACGGCTGGGCACGAGATAGTCGCGTGCGCCCTCGGGGCTGGATGCGCCCAGTATCGGGGTCTGGAACTCGCTGAAGCCCTGATCGGTCATGCGGCGGCGCAGGCTCTGGATCACCCGGTTGCGCAGCATGATGTTGGCGTGCACCCGCTCGCGCCGGAGGTCGATGAAGCGATATTTGAGGCGGGTTTCTTCCGGATAATCGTCTGCCTGGTTGACAATCAGCGGCAGGTCGTCCGCGCGGCTCTGGACCACGGCGGAACGGGCGAACACCTCGATCTCCCCGGTGGGCAAGTTCGCATTGACCGCCGCCCCGTCACGCGCCTTCACCTCGCCATCGATCGTGACGACCGATTCCAGCTTCAGCTTGTCGAGCAGCGGCAGTGCCTCGCTGTCGCTGTCGGCAACGATCTGGGTGATGCCGTAGTGATCGCGCAGGTCGACGAACAGGACGCCGCCATGGTCGCGCTTATTATGGACCCAGCCTGACAGGCGGACGCTCTGGCCCACATCGTCCTTGGAGAGAGCGGCACAGGTATGGGTACGGTAGGCGTGCATTGAAAACTTTCCAATTTACGGGCTATGGCGTTAGGGCGCGGCGGGGCTGGCCGTGACGTGCGCATCTAGCAGGAAACGCGCGCGCTAACAGGACAAGGCCGCCGTTTTGTCAAGACGCGCACAGGCGCGGGCGGCGATGGCCACCGCGCAGTCGGAAAAAAGAACAAGATGATTATACACGATCTGATCACCGATACGCCGACCCTCGCGGACCTGTGCGAACGGCTGGCGCAGCACGACTTCGTTTGCGTCGACACCGAATTCATGCGCGAAAATACCTATTTCCCCGAGCTGTGCCTGATACAGATCGGCAACGAGGACGAAGCGGCCGCGATCGATCCGCTGGCCGAGGGGCTGGACCTCAAGCCGCTGTGGGACCTGCTGTGCGACAACGAGGACGTGCTCAAGGTCTTCCACGCCGGCGGACAGGACGTGGAGATCGTCTACAATTTCACCGGGCGCACTCCGCATCCCATCTTCGACACCCAGATCGCGATGATGGCGATCAGCCAGTCAGAACAGATCGGCTATGCCAATCTCGTGGAAAGCTGGCTTGGCCTGACGATCGACAAGGGCGCACGCTTTACCGACTGGAGCCGCCGCCCGTTGACAGAACGGCAGATCGAATACGCCATCGGCGATGTCACTCACCTGGCCAAGATCTTCCCGCGTATCCTCAAGAAGCTGATCAAGACCGGGCGCGGCGCTTGGCTTGACGCCGAAATGGAAAAGCTCGCCGATCCGGCCAACTATGCCAACGACGCCGATCTTGCATGGCAGCGTATCCGCTCGCCGGGACGCAATCCGGCGGTCCTCGGGCGGCTGAAGGCGCTGGCCGCATGGCGCGAGGACGAGGCGCGGCGCAAGAACATCCCGCGCGGGCGCATCATGCGCGACGAGACGCTGGCAGATATCGCCAGCCATCCGCCCAAGAAGCAGCCCGATCTCGCGAAGGTGCGGGGCCTGTCCAACGCCTGGCACGACAACGACATCGGCAAGCGGCTGATGAAGGTCCTCGACGAGGCCGAGCCGCTCCCGAAGGACGAGATGCCCGACAAGCCCAAGCGCGGTGCCCCGCTGGGCAAGGAAGGCGCGCTGGTGGGCGACCTGCTCAAGCTGCTGCTCAAGATTCGCGCCCGGGACATCGATGTCGCTGCCCGGCTGTTGACGCGGACCGAGGAAATGGAAGCGCTGGCCGCCGGGGTGCGCAACCTTCCAATCCTCGAAGGCTGGCGCTACGAGGTGTTCGGCAAGGACGCGCTCGACCTCGTCGAAGGCAAGCTTGCCTTCGCGGTTCAGAACGGCCGCCTCAAGATGACCCATGTCGACGACGTGGCCGACGATATGGCTGCGCCGGCGGAGGCGCCTGACGAGACGCCACGCGAACCAGCCGGAGACACGGCCGAGGTGGCCGAGTGATACGGTCCCTGGCGGGGGCGGTTGCATGAGCACCTACCTTCCCACCATCAAGCAGCTGCAATATCTCGCTGCGCTGCACGAACACGGTCATTTTGGCCGCGCGGCAGAAGCAAGCTTCGTTTCGCAATCGACCCTGTCGGCGGGCATTCGCGAACTCGAATCCCTGCTTGGCGTAACGCTGGTCGAGCGCAGCCGGCGGGTCGTCCGCTTCACCGCGCTGGGCAATCAGGTGGTGGAAAAGGCGCATCGCATCCTGCGCGAGGCGGAGGAACTTGCCGATCTCGTCCAGGCCTCGGGCAAGCCGCTTGCCGGACAGTTGCGGATGAGCGTCATCCCCACCATCGCGCCCTTCATCCTCCCGCGGCTGCTCCCCCGCCTGCGCCGCGAGCGGCCCGATCTGGAGCTTCTGCTGCGCGAGGAAACCAGCCAGGATGCGGTCGAATCGTTGCAACAGGGGCGGGTCGATTGCGTGCTGCTCGCCCTGCCCTTCCCGACCGGCGACGTCGAGATGGCGCACATCCGCGAGGATGAACTCTACATCGCCTTTCCCAAGGGCGATCCGCGCGACCCGCCCGAGATCATTCCGCCCAGCATGGTCGAGACGATGACCGCGGGCGGAAGGCTGCTGTTGCTGGAAGACGGGCATTGCCTCAAGGAACATGCGCTGGCCGCCTGCAACCGTCCGGAACTGCGCGCCTCGGCGGCGATGATCGCCACGAGCCTGCATACTCTGGTCCAGCTGGTGGACAATGGCCTCGGGCTGACGATGCTGCCGCAGATGGCACTCGAGGCAGGTATCCTCGACGGGACCCGCGTCATCGCCCGCCCCCTCAAGAGCAAGGCTGCCAGCCGCGAGATCGCGCTGATCTGGCGCAAGAACTCACCGCGGCGGGATGATTTCGAACTGCTGGCAGATGAGCTGCGGGCGGGGTGAGGTGCGGTCTGGGTGATGACAAATTGCGATCGCGTTGCGGGCGTTGTGGCTTGCGGCCCGTCGAAGCTTTCCGGAGCTAACGAGTTCTGATAACCGGCAACTTTCACACATTGGGAGGGGTGGAATGCGTATTGCGGCAGTTTCGCTGCTGGCGATGGCAAGCCAAGCCTGTCTTCCTGTGGAAGAGCCGAAAATCTCACCGGCTTCCCAAACCACCGTTACGGTCGATCAACGGATCGAGCTTATGGGGGTCATACAGTATTTGTCGGGCTACTTCCTCGTCTCCTATCTCGATTCCCAATACAAGCGCGACGCAGCAAGCTTTTTTGCAGCCTGTTCCAGCCATGCTGCGGTGACAAAATTTGCAAAGCTTTCTGCGAGCGGGTTCGACTTCAACAATGTCCCTGAAGCCTTCATCTCGCTTTCGGAGCCTCCGGAGCTCCACCCTCGGTTCCCGTTGGGCGACAGCGTAATCGCCAGCGCTGGCGGTGCGGAAAGCCTTGCCGATTTCTGGGCTTCAGCGCGTGATTTTGCGCAAGACTGTCGGTTCGACGAATTCTATGCCTCCCATCAGCCGGAATACGAGCAGATGGTCGCACGGTCTCGGCCGACGGTCTTGGCTTCAATGAGTTCCCTGATTGCTTACCTCGGGACACCGCTCGGCTCGACGAAGGTTATTCTTGGGCCGCTTCTGCACGACGGCGGCTTTGCCACTCGCATCGACAACGAGGGAGGCCAGACGGCTGCAATTGCATTTATCGGGCCGAACGCAATCACGGCAGGATCCGTCGATTTCGGGGAGGCCGCAAGGCTTCAGCCCCTGGTGGCTCACGAGTTTGCTCATACTGTGATCAATCCGCTGACGGCGAACTATGGCTCACAAGTCGCTGCAACTGCCGAGAACTTCGAGCCGCTTCGCGAAGCAATGCGCCGTGAAGGCTATTCGACTTGGGATCAGGTGATCAATGAGAGCATCATCAGATCGATCACTTCTCGGCTCACGGCTGCCGATCGGGGAGAGAAGGCCGCAAATGCCGAAATCGCCGAGGATGTGAGGCGCGGCTTCGTCTATGTTCCTGCGCTCGTGGACGCGCTTCGGCGCTACGAGGGGAGCCGCGATGTCAACGCGAACATCGAAGATTTCTACCCCAACCTTTTGAATATATTCAAGCAATCATCAGCCGGTCTTTTGGCCCCGGTTACGACGAACGGCACATAGTGGGCTGAAGCGCCGCCATTCGCCTTCCCACTTAATAGCGGACTCGACCTTCTGTCGCCACAGAGAGGACACCAACGACCTGGCGCACCTCAATCCATATGCCGCAATCCAACTCGCAGATAATCCCACCCCGTCACCACAGTCAGGATCGCTGCCGCCCATAGCGTCGTCAGGCCCACCGTGTGCGGCACGTTCGCCTCGACTGCGCCCACCATCACGTTCCACTGCGGCAGCCCGCGCCCGAGGATCAGCGCGCCGAGCGCGATCATCTGGAAGGTGGTCTTCCATTTCGCCAGCCGGCTTACTGGGACCGAAACCTGCAGCGGCCCGAGGAATTCGCGCAATCCGGAGACCGCGATCTCGCGCATCAGGATGATGAGACCAGCGATCACATGCGCGTCGCCAACATAGGGCCCGCGCAGCACGCCTTGTGCTGCGAGCACGAGGATCACCGCCGCGACCATGATCTTGTCGGCGATGGGATCGAGGAAGATGCCCAGTTTCGAGACCGTCCCGCTGGTACGGGCGAAATAGCCATCGAAATAATCGGTGATACCCATGAGGCAGTACAAGACGAAGGCGGCAAGATAGCCCGCCTCCCACCCCGGCCACCACAGCAGGAAGGCGAGCAGCGGGATCGCGACGATGCGCGACAGGGTGAGGATGTTGGGCAGGCTCATCATGGACAGCCCCGCCCTAGCGCGTCCCGCCGCGCCGCAAAAGACGCGCTTTGTCCTTGTCCCGCGATGCCACCGCGCTACGGATGCTGACCAGGCGAGAGGTTTCCTTTCGGGGGGTCATGACAACATCAACGCATCTATTGCGCCAGCGGCGGTTCCTGCCGTTGTTCGTGACGCAGCTGTTCAACGCCTTCAACGACAACCTCTACAAGACGGCGATGGTGCTGTTCGTCGTCTACACGATCTACAATTCGGAAGAGGCCGAAGGGATGTTCTCGGCCGTCGCGTCGGGCGTGTTCATCCTGCCGTTCTTCCTGCTCTCCGCCCTTGCCGGCCAGCTCGCTGACATGCGGGACAAGGCGGCAATCATCCGAAGGGTAAAGGCGGCCGAAATCGCCATCATGCTGGTCGGGGCGGCGGGACTGCTCGTCGCCTGGCAGGACGCCGTTTGTGCCGGCGGCGATGCGCGCTGCGTGTTCGTGCCCCCGTCGGTCATTGCCGACGCTGCGATCCCGCTGCTGCTCGTCGCCCTGTTCGGCATGGGGGTGCACTCGACCTTCTTCGGCCCGATCAAGTACGCAATCCTGCCGCAGCACCTGCACAAGGACGAGGTGCTGGCCGGCACCGGGCTGGTCGAGGCCGGTACCTATATCGCGATCCTTTCAGGGACCATCCTGGCCGGCTGGATCGAGGTGGAGATAGCCGCCATCGCCATCTTGCTGGTGGCCGTGGTAGGCTGGCTCGTCAGCCTCAAGGTGCCCCCCGCCCCGCCCCAGGGAACGCCCGAAAAGCTCGACTGGCACATCGTGCGCGCCTCGATCCGGCTGGTGCGCGACACGATGCATAACCGCGAAATCTATTACGCCATTCTCGCAATCAGCTTCTTCTGGACCATCGGAGCGGTGCTGTTCATCCAGTTCCCGCCGCTGGCCAAGAACGTGCTGATGGCCAGCAAAGAGGTGGCGAGCCTGTTTCTGGTCGTTTTCTCGATCGGGGTTGCGATCGGGTCGGTGGCGATCAACGCGCTGCTCAAGGGCACGGTTTCGGCGCGCTATGCGCCGGCCTCGGTGATCGCGATGGGAGTGTTCGTGCTGGCGTTCTATCTTGCAGCCAAGCTGTGGGCGAAGGATCAGCCGACCAGCCTGCTCGATGTCGGCCAGTTCCTCGCCTGGCCGATGGCGACCGCGATCCTTCTGACCTTGCTGGGGATCGCGATTGCTGGGGGGATGTTCGTCGTCCCGCTCTACGCCTTCCTGACCACCCGCGCCGCGCCCGAGAAAGCGTCGCGGACGATCGCTGCCAACAATATCGTCAATTCCGGCGCGATGG
This sequence comes from Qipengyuania sp., assembly GCF_043423005.1. Taxonomy (GTDB): domain Bacteria; phylum Pseudomonadota; class Alphaproteobacteria; order Sphingomonadales; family Sphingomonadaceae; genus Qipengyuania. The sequence continues at coordinate 11,011 of NZ_JBHWMI010000016.1, forward strand.
TCGCTGGATCGCTGCTGGCGACGGGGATGAGCGCGGCAGGTGTGCCGATCGTCGAGCAGGTGCTGCTGTGCGCGGCGATGTGCCTGATATCGGCGTGGCTGGGTTGGCGGCTGCTGCAGGCCGAACGATCCGCAGCGGCAGGAGCCGCGCCGCAAATCGCCGCCTGACCTGTCAGGCGATGAAGGCCAGCACCGCGGCGAAGGTGGCGAAATAGGTCGTCGCGGCGCCGCGGACATCGCCCGCCGTCAGCTTCCAGTCCTGCGGCCCGTCATTTGCCAGATCCGCGAACAAACCGCGACGGGTGGGGAGCATGGTCCGCAGCCAGTGGCGGCGACCTTCGTTGGTAAGAACAAGTGCGCGTCTCATGATGCGGAGTTAACGAATCTTTTACCATTGCGGTCCTGCGATTTGAAAAGGTGTCGTATTGCGGGACAGCGGCGTTTCTCCTGCGGATAATCGGAACCGCAATCGCGTGATTGCCACCGGCAGCCCCCGGGCCTACTCGCGAGGGATGACAGCCAAGCCCACGCCCGCCGCGGCCCGCCTGATCGTCGATTGCCTCACGGCGCAGGGGTGCGATCGCATCTTCACCGTGCCCGGCGAAAGCTTTCTCCAGGTGCTCGATGCGCTCGGCACGACGCCCGAGATCGACGTCGTGACCTGCCGTCAGGAAGGGGGTGCAGCCTTCATGGCCTGTGCGGACGGAGCAATGACAGGGCGGCCCGGCATTGCCTTCGTCACCCGTGGCCCGGGCGCGACCAACGCCAGCATCGGTGTGCACGTCGCCTTTCAAGATTCGCACCCGATGATCCTGTTCGTCGGCGATGTCGCCTCCACCATGCGCGACCGCGAAGGATTTCAGGAGATCGACTTTCCCGCATTCTTCGGCCCGATCGCCAAATGGGCAGCGCGGATCGACCATGCCGATCGCATTCCCGAATATATCGCCCGGGCCTATGCCACCGCGATGTCGGGAAGACCGGGGCCGGTCGTGCTTGCCCTGCCCGAGGACATGCTTGATCGGGACACGTCGTCCCGCCCCCGGGCACGTGTCGTCCCGCCGCCGCAGACCCCCGCACCCGAAGCCTTGCAGACATTGGCGGCGCTGGTGGCGGACGCTGCCGAACCGCTGGCCATCGTCGGCGGGGCCGGCTGGGATGCCTGCGCGCGCGAGCATTTTCAGCGCTATGCCGAACGGATCGGCCTGCCCGTTGCCACCGCATTCCGGCGGCAGGATGCGATCTCCTCGGCCTCCCCTGTCTATGCCGGCAGCCTCGGCTACGGCCCGAACCCCGCGCTGGTCGAGCGCGTCAAGCGAGCCGATCTGCTGCTGGTCGTAGGGGCGCGGCTGGGCGAGGCGACGACGGATGGGTACACCGTCCCCCCGCTGGACGATGCGGGGCGGACGCTGATCCATGTCCATCCCGATCCTTGCGAGCTGAACCGGGTCTACCGTGCCGACCTTGCGATCTGTGCGGATATGGCGGAATTCGCCGAAAGCCTGGCGCTATGGGCGGACGAGGACACGATCGATTTCGACGCTGGCCCTGCCGCCCATGCCGAATGGGACGAATGGGCCACGCCCCGGCCCAATGGCCACGCGCTCGACATGGGGCAGGCAGTAGCCTTCATGCGTGAGGCCTTGCCGGCCGATACCATCGTTTGCAACGGTGCGGGCAATTTTGCCGGCTGGTGGCATCGCTACTGGCGCTATGACGGGTGGCCGAGCCAGCTCGCCCCGACCTGCGGCGCGATGGGCTATGGCGTCCCGGCGGCCATCGCGGCCAGCCTGCGATACCCCGAACGCACCGTCGTGGCCGTGGCGGGGGATGGCGATTTCCTCATGAACGGGCAGGAACTTGCGACCGCGGTCCAGCATGGGGCGAACCTCATCGTGATCGTCGTCGACAATGGCGCCTACGGGACCATCCGGATGCATCAGGAACGCGAATTTCCAGGTGAGGACCGCATCAGTGCCACCCGGCTGGACAATCCCGACTTCGCGGCCTTGGCGGCCGCCTATGGCGCGTGGAGCGCTTACGCCGACAATGACGAGACGTTCCGCTCCGCACTGACCGAGGCGAAGACGCGCGGCGGACTGCGGCTGATCCATTGCAAGATCGATATCGAGCAGCTCGCGGCCAGCGGCATCACTGTCAGCGCCCTGCGCGCGAAATAGTCATTCGCCGGCAAGGGCAAGAATGATTTTCCATTCCCCGGGCGTAATCTGCGCCACCGACAGGCGCGAATATTTGACCAGCTCGCAATCCTTAAGGCGCTCGTCCGCCTTGATCGTCTTGAGTGTGACCGGCCGGGGCAGCTTGCGCAGCGGCCGGACCTTGACCGCCGCCCATTTGCCGCTCTCGTCGGTCGGATCCGAAAGGCCGGCCTCGCTCACTTCCATCACGCCGACGATCTCGAGCCCGATGTTCGAGTGATAGAAGAACGCCTGATCGCCTACTTCCATCGCGGCAAGGTTGTTCTTGGCGCGGTGGTTGCGCACCCCGTCCCACACGCCTTCCCCTTCGCTGACGAGATCGTCCCAGCCATAGACGTCGGGTTCGGATTTCATCAGCCAGTAGTGTGCCATCGGTTCGGTATCCTTCCCTCGATCGGTGGTCGCTATGGCTGCGAACCGCCACCTTCTCAACCGCCACGGGAGCGCCGGGGAGTTAACCGCTTTTTAGGTGCCCTTTCGTAGATCGCACTTTCCGGTCGATTGGGGGATCAATGGGCAATCGCAACGCAGGAACCAGTGTCGAAAGCAGGCTTCTGGCTGTGGCCCAAGCGCCGACTGCGGTTCACGATCGCCTTACGCTCGCCATCGCTTTGGCCGCGATCGTGCTGTTCACCGTTACCGCGGGCACGGTTCTGCCGCATCTGGTCCGCGCCTGGAACGGCGAGGCCGAAGCGCCGGACCTTGCGTTGACCAATGCACTGCTGCTGAACGTGGCGCTGATCCTGATGGGCTGGCACCGCTACAAGCGCCTCTCGGCCGAACTGGCCGAACGCCGTGTATCCGAAGAACAGATGCGGCGTCTGGCCGAACACGATCCGCTGACCGGGTGCCTTAATCGGCGCAGCTTCGCCAACGCCGCCGCCGCGGCCATCACCGCCCGCGGCGGAACGGCCCTGGACCATGCGGCGATCGTCATCGACCTCGACAATTTCAAGCAGGTGAACGACCTCAACGGGCATGCTGCCGGCGATGCGGTGCTATCGCTGATTGCCGGCCGTCTGGGCGAACTGCTTCCGCCCGATGCACTGCTGGCCCGGCTTGGCGGCGACGAGTTCGTCTGCCTCGTCCCTTACCGCCGGGGCCAGACCGGCGAAGTCGACGATCTGGCCGCGTCGCTTCTGTCACAGATACCCGGCACCGCCGCTGACGGCAGCCTGCCGGTTGAGGTTACCCTGTCGCTGGGCATCGCGACCACCGCCCATCTGACGGACGAGGATCGCACCGCGGGCAATGCCGAACGGCTGATGCACAAGGCCGACATCGCGATGTATCACGCCAAGAAGAAGGGCAAGAACCGCTACTTCTGGTTCGAGGATGCGATGGAGTGCGAACTGCGCTTTCGCAACGAACTGGAAGCCGGCATTCGCAAGGGCATCGCGAACGGCGAATTCGTTCCGTATTACGAACAGCAGGTCGATCTCGAAACCGGGAGGATCGCGGGGTTCGAAATGCTGGCACGCTGGCAATCACCCGAACTGGGCCTGGTCGGCCCCGATATATTCATTCCCATCGCCGAAGAGATCGGCGCGATCACGGAATTGAGCGAACAGCTTATCACCCGGGCCTTTGCCGATGCGCTTGAATGGGACGAGACGCTGACCCTGTCGGTCAATATCTCGCCCGTCCAGATGCGCGATCCGTGGTTCGCGCAGAAGATCCTCAAGCTCTTGGTGACGCACGGCTTTCCGCCCCAGCGGCTCGACATCGAGGTGACCGAAAGCTGCCTGCACGACAATGTCGGGCTGGTCCGGACGATGATCACGAGCCTGCGCAATCAGGGTGTACGGGTCAGCCTTGACGATTTCGGCACCGGCTATTCCAGCCTGTCGCAATTGCGCAGCCTGCCGTTCGACCGGCTCAAGATCGATCGCAGCTTCATCGGCGAACTGCGCCGCGAAGGCGACAGTGTGCAGCTGGTCGACGCGATCGTCTCGATGGGCCGCGGCCTCAAGCTGCCCATTACCGCCGAAGGCATCGAGGACGAAACCGTGCTCGAGGCCTTGCGCCGGATGGGGACCATGAAGGGTCAGGGGTATCACTACGGCCGTCCCGAGCCGGCCGAGGACGTTCGCAAGCGGCTGGCCACGGCAGGGTTGCTGCGTGCCTCCACCACCGCCGAGACGCCGGGCGAATGCACCCCGGCCGGGCAGGAGATGCGCGCGGTCTGATACTGGACGCCCCGCGCCGCAACGCATAGATGCGCGCTGCAATGCGCGCCGATTTCATCAAGATGCACGGGCTCGGCAACGATTTCGTCGTACTCGACGATCGCAGCGGGCAGTTGCCGCCGCTGAATGCCGGGCTTATTCGCAATCTGTGCGACCGGCGCACCGGCATCGGCTGCGATCAGCTGATCCATCTGACGGCCAGCCCCGCCGCCGACGTGCGCATGACGATCTACAACCAGGACGGCAGTACCGCGGGGGCATGCGGCAATGCCACCCGCGCAGTCGCGCTGCTGATCGGGCGCAATTGCCGGATCGAAACCGCGGATCGCATCCTCGATGCGCGTTGCGGTGGCGGCGGGGCAAGCATCGACATGGGAACCCCCTCGTTCGATTGGGACGCCATACCGCTTGCCTACCCCATGCCGACGGCGAACATGCCGCTCGGCTGGGAGGAGCTGAGCGGCCCTGATGCGGTCAGCGTCGGCAATCCGCATCTCATCTTCTTCGTCCCCGATTGCTCGGCAATCCCGCTCGACGTCCTGGGACCGATAATCGAAAACGACCCGCTGTTTCCCGATCGGATCAACGTCAACGTCGCCACCGTGGAGGATCGCACCAACATCCGCCTGCGGGTATGGGAGCGCGGAGCCGGGCTGACCCGGGCTTGCGGCACGGGTGCCTGCGCCACCGCCGTCGCAGCGATCCGGCGCGGACTTGTCGACCATGAAGTTACGGTGACGCTCCCGGGCGGCGCGCTCGTCATCGGCTGGACGCCTGGAGGGTCCATGCACATGACCGGGCCGGCGACCGAGGCCTTTCGCGGTTCCTTCGCGTGGGAGGATTTCGCGTGAGCACAGCACCCGCGGGCCCGACCGTCATCTCGCTCGGCTGCCGCCTCAACCTGTCGGAAAGCGAGAGCATCCGCGCTTTGCTCGCGGAAGAGCGCGACGTGATCGTCGTCAACAGCTGCGCCGTCACGGGCGAAGCAGTGCGTCAGACCCGCCAGGCGATCCGCCGGGCGCGGCGCGCGCATCCGGCGGCGCGCTTGCTCGTGACCGGCTGCGCCGCCGAGACCGAACGCGAGGCGCTGGCCGCGATGCCCGAGGTCGACGGACTGGTGGCCAATTCGCGCAAGCTCGATCCGCGCGCGTGGAACGCGCCCGCCGCCGCGCTGCGCCCGGCGCCCGTACGAACCCGCGCCTTCATCGCGGTGCAGAACGGGTGCGATCATGCCTGCACCTTCTGCATCATCCCGCAGGGCCGCGGGCCCGGCCGCTCGCAGACCATCGACGCCGTCTGCAACGAGGTCGCCCGGCATCTTGGCGAGGGGGCGCAAGAGATCGTGCTGACCGGCGTCGACCTGACCAGCTGGGGGTCCGATCTGCCCGGCCGCCCGCCGCTGGGCACGCTGGTTGCCGCACTGCTCGAACGGTATCCCGCGCTCCCGAGGCTGCGGATGTCATCGCTCGACGGGATCGAAATCGATCCGCTGCTTGGCGAGATCATCGCCGGCGAGCCGCGCGTCATGCCGCACCTCCATCTCTCGTTGCAACACGGGCACGACCTGATCCTCAAGCGGATGAAACGGCGGCACAGCCGCGCCGATGCGGTAGAGCTTGTCGGCAGGCTGAGAGACCGGCGGCCCGACCTGGCCATCGGGGCCGATCTCATCGCCGGCTTCCCGACCGAGAGCGCCGAACATCATGCGGCCAACCTGTCGATCGTGCGCGAACTCGGCATCGTTCATGGCCATGTGTTTCCTTATTCCCCCCGCCCCGGCACCCCCGCCGCACGGATGCCCCAAGTGGCGCGCGACACCGTACGCGCCCGCGCGACGGAGCTTCGCGGGGCGGTGGCGGAGGCACGGCAAAGCTGGCTTGCCACTCTTGTAGGCCGTCCGCTCCGCGTCCTCGTCGAACGGGACGGTACGGGCCATGCGGAAAACTTCGCTCGCGTCGCCGTGCCCCCGGGCCAGGCGGCGGGCACTATCGCAACCATCACCCCTTCGCGCATCGAGGACACCCTTCTGGTATGAGCATGAGCTGGAAAGACCGGCTGTTCGGCGGTTTTCGCAAGACCTCCGAACGCCTCACCGGCAATCTTGCCGAAGTGGTCGGCACCGCGCGGCTCGATGACAAGACGCTCGACGACGTCGAGGATGCCCTCATCATGTCCGACCTCGGCCCGGCGGCGGCGGGGCGCATCCGTCAGCGTTTGTCGGACAAGCGGTTCGGACTCCAGATCAGTGCCCAGGAACTGAAGGAAGCCGTGGCCGAGGAAATCGCCGCCATCCTGCGCCCGGTGGCCAAACCGCTAGAAATCACCGCCTTCCCGCGGCCCCAGGTCGTGCTGGTCATCGGGGTCAACGGTAGCGGCAAGACCACGACCATCGCCAAGCTTGCCCATCTGTTCCAGGAAGACGATTATTCGGTCATGCTCGCCGCCGGCGATACCTTCCGGGCCGCCGCCATCGGCCAGCTGGCGACCTGGGCCCAGCGGGTCGGCGTGCCGCTGGTCAAAGGGCCCGAAGGCGGCGATCCGGCGAGCATCGTCTTCGACGCGGTCAAGACGGCGACCGACCGGGGGACCGACGTGCTGGTGGTCGACACCGCCGGGCGGTTGCAGAACAAGCGCGAATTGATGGACGAACTGGAGAAGATTCGCCGCGTGCTCGGCAAGCTCAACCCCGAAGCGCCGCATGACGTGGTCCTCGTCCTCGATGCGACCAATGGCCAGAACGCGTTGGCCCAGATCGACGTGTTCAAGGAAGTTGCGGGAGTGACGGGGCTGGTCATGACCAAGCTTGACGGAACCGCCCGCGGCGGGGTGCTGGTCGCGGCGGCGGAGCAATACGGCCTGCCGATCCATGCGATCGGCGTGGGCGAGAAGATCGACGACCTGCGCCCCTTCGATCCCGATCTGGTGGCGCGCGTGATCGCGGGGGTGGCATGACGGACACTGAAGAAACCCGGCCGGCGGGCAAGCCAAAGACCGGCTGGCTCAACACGCTGGTCGATTACGGCCCGCTGCTTGTCTTCCTGGGCGTTTACAAGCTGTACCAGCCGCCCGAAAACTCGACTTTCGGCGAAATAGCGGCGGTGATGTATGGCACCATCGCTTTCATGGGTGCGGCGGTGATCGCTCTTGCGTTCAGCAAGTGGAAGTTCGGCCGCGTCAGCCCGATGCTGATCCTTTCGACCACGCTGATCGTCGGCTTCGGCGCGCTGACGATCTGGCTGCGGGACGAACGCTTCATCCAGTTCAAGCCGACCGCGATCTATCTTCTGTTCGGCACCGTTCTCATCATCGGCTGGATGCGTGGGCGGGCATGGCTGCAGATACTGCTCGAGGCGGCGTTCGAGGGGGTGGATAACGCAGGCTGGCTCAAGCTGTCGCGCAACTGGGGCGTGTTCTTCTTCGCCCTTGCCGGTCTCAACGAGGTTCTCGTCCGCACGATGAGCTTCGAGAACTGGCTGTGGGCGAAGATCTGGGTCTTCCTGCCCCTGACCTTCATCTTCACGCTGACCCAGCTGCCGATGCTGATCCGCCATGGATTGTCGCTGGAAGATCGCGACGAGGTTCTGAAGGACGAACCGCCGACCGGCTGACGGCAGGGGTCGCGCAAGGGCGCAAGGCCGGGCTAGATCTCGACCTGGCTGCCCAGTTCCACGACCCGGTTGGTCGGCAGGCGGAAGAATTCCATCGCGGTCGCCGAATTTCGCAGCATCCACGCGAACAGCCGTTCGCGCCACAGCGCCATGCCCGGGGTCTTGCCGGTCAGCAGCGTCTGGCGGCTCAGGAAGAAGCTGGTGTTCATCATGTCGAACGTCCCCCCGCAGACGGGAGAAGCCCGCAATACCGCGGGAATATCGGTTTCCTCCAGGAAGCCGTAATGCAAGGTCATGCGATAGAGACCATCGCCCATTTCGGTGAATTCGATGCGGCGGTCTTCCGTGACTTGGGGCTCATCCTCGATCTTGACTGTCAGGACGATCACCCGCTCGTGCAGTACCTTGTTGTGCTTAATGTTGTGCAGCAGGGCCGACGGCACGCCATCGGGCGATGAAGCCATGAAGATCGCGGTTCCCGGCACCCGGGCCGCGCTCGACCGGGCGCTGCGGGCGAAGATGGTGAAGGGAAGCGATCCTTCCGCCATGTTCTCGCGCATCAGCTGCCGCCCGCGCGACCAGGTCGTCAGCAGGGTGAAGATTCCCAGTCCGATGACCAGCGGCACCCATCCCCCGTCCGGCACCTTTAGCAAGTTCGCGCCGAGGTACGACATGTCGACCATGAAGAAGATCGCCAGCATCGGCAGCGCCCGCCACAAGGGCCATTTCCACACGCTGAAGACGAGGACGGTTAGCAGGATCGTATCGATCGTCACCGCGCCTGTCACGGCGATGCCGTAGGCAGCGGCAAGCGAGCTCGACGACTGGAAGAACAAGACCAGCAGGATCACCGCGATCATCAGGCCCCAGTTGACCACCGGGATATAGATCTGCCCGGCGGTGGACGCGCTGGTGTGCTTGATGCTCATGCGCGGCAGGAACCCCAGCTGGATCGCCATCTGGGTGAGCGAGAACGCGCCCGAGATGACCGCCTGGCTGGCGATGATGGTGGCGAACAGCGCCAGGATGACGACGGGCACCCGCACCATGTCGGGGATCATCAGAAAGAACGGATCGCGGATCAGGGTCTGGGCCTCGGCCGGGGTGACGCTCATCACCATCGCCCCCTGCCCCATGTAATTCAGGAGCAGGCACGGCAGGACGAAGGCGCCCCAAGCGATACCGATCGGCTTGCGCCCGAAATGGCCCATGTCGGCGTAAAGCGCCTCGGCTCCGGTGATCGCGAGCACCACCGTGCCCATCGCGACGAAGGCCCGGAACCCGTCGGTGACGAAGAAGCGCACCGCATTCAGCGGGTTGATCATCTCCAGCACGATCGACGGCATCTTGACGACGTGGAGCAGCCCCAGCGCCGCCAGCGTCAGGAAATAGATGATCATCACCGGGCCGAACAGCTTGCCCACCCTCTCGGTCCCGCGCGACTGGATCGCGAACAGGCCGACAAGGATGACGAGAGCGATGGGAACGATCACGCTTTCGAACCGCGGGTCAAGATAGCGCAGCCCCTCGGTTGCCGACAGCACCGACATCGCCGGCGTGATCATGCTGTCGCCATAGAACAGCGCGGTGGCGAAGACGCCGAGAAGGACCAGGGGCGCGGTCCAGCGGGCCCCCTCGGTCTTGCGGTTGATCAGCGCCAGCAGCGCCAGGCTGCCGCCCTCGCCCTTGTTGTCGGCCTTCATGATCGTGAGGATGTATTTCCACGTCACGACAATCATCATCGACCAGAAGACGAGGCTGAGGACGCCGAACACATGCAGCGGATCGGGTTCGATCGGGTGATGGCCGGCGAAGGTTTCGCGGAAGGCATAGAGCGGGCTGGTGCCGATATCGCCGAACACCACGCCGACAGCGCCGATGGCGAGCATGCCGAACGAAGCCCGGCCATGACCGTGGCCGCCCGGCTGACCCATGCCCTGCCCGTCGTCCATATCAGCTGGAAGGCGGCCCGCCGGGTCTGCGATTGCCTGGCTCATCGTATGGGTCTGCCTTGCCGCATCATGCTGTCACCCCGGCCTGCGGGCGATAGGCCGCGCCAAGGCGGGGGCGCTTAGCAGGCGCGATAAGGCGCCGCAACAGCAGGCACGCGCGGCTAGCGAGGCGTCGTGCGGCGGCTTGCTTCCTGCATCCGGATCACCTCGCCAAGCCGGTCCGTCTGGAATGCCACGGCGGCCCGCCATGGTGCGTCGGGCGGCGCTTGGCGCAAGGCATCGCGCCACAGCTCGAGGGTACGCGCAAGTTCGCCCCGGTTGAGCGCGACGAGGCCGAGGAAATACTGCGCCCCGCCATTGCCCGGGGCAATCTCGCGCGCGCGTTCGAAGGCGTAGGTGGCAGCAGGGGTGAGATTGCCCTCGGCATGCTCGATGAGGGCCATGCCGAGCGCGAGCCAGCCTTCTTGGTCCTGCGGATCCTGCTCCACCGCAATGCGATAGAATTCTGCCGCCCGGGCATAGTCGCCGCGCCGGGCAAAGGCATCGGCAGTCAGCGTCCAGCGGGGGGGCAGGCGCCCGGTTTCGAAGAACTGTCGCCGCGCAGTCACCATCTGCTCGCCCGTTTGCGGCTGATCGGCGCGCGCCGCCTTGGGGGCGGCGGGCATCCCGGGCGAACCCTGCACCCCATAGCCGGCAAGCCCGAACAGCAGCGTGGCGGCAAACAGCGTCCACCCCCCGCGCGGCAATCGCAGCAGCACGATAGCCGCCGCCAACGCCGCCGCGGCAAGCGCGATGATCGCGACCCAGCTCATCGCCGCCGCCTGACGCGGTGCAGCATCACCGCGAGGGCCGCGAGCACCAGCAATGCGGGAATCGCGAACAGCGGCCAAGTCCGCGCATTGAGGGCCGGCGAATAGCTGACATAGTCGCCATAGCGGTCCATCAGCCATCCGCGCACGGCTTCGGGTTCTTCCCCCGCGGCGATGCGGATGCGAACCTGATGACGCATGTCTCCGGCCATCGGCGCATCGCTATCCGCGATCGACTGGCTCTGACACTTGATGCAGCGCAAGGTCTCCATCAGATCCTGCGCCTTCGCTTCCAGCGCGGGATCGTCGAGCTGGCGATAGGCATAGGGCGCCGGCGGCACGTCGTCCTGCGCCGCCACAGGGAATGGCAGCGACAGCAATGCCAGCGACAGGGCAAGCGGCGAGGCTCTCATCGCCCCGCCTCGGCAAGCTTTTCCAGCAGGACCGGCACGTCGCTTGCGCGGATATCGCCGATATGCTGGTAAGTGATGACCCCGCGACCATCGATGACGAAGGTTTCCGGCACGCCCGACGATCCGATCCCGAACTGGACTTCGGACAGATCATCGCGGCCGATCCGGGTATAGGGGTTGCCGTATCGTTCGAGAAAGGCGGCGACGTTTTCCGGTCGGTCGCGAATCGCAACGCCGACGATATCCGCCCCGCCGGCACGAAGCTGCTCCAGCTGCGGGGCCTCTGCCACGCACGGTACGCACCAGCTGGCCCAGATGTTCAGCAACCGCGGCTTGCCGTCGGCGAACGATGCGCTGCCGACCCCCGGGCGATCCGGGCTCGCGGGCGGAAGATCGAAATACGGCAACGGCTGGGCGATCATCGCGCTGCGGACGAAATCGTCCTTCGGCTGCGACAGGCTGTACGCGGCAATCCCGAGGAATGCGGCGAACGCCAGCACCGGCAACCACAGCCGCCAGCTCATGCTGCCGCCCCGGCATCTGCGCGCCGGGCCGCGGCCTTGCGCTGCACTGTCCGTCGCCGCAAATCGTCACGCAGCCGGCCGATAAGCGACAGCAGCCCGCCCAACGCGATCAGTCCGCCGCCATACCAGATGAACGGGACGAAGGGTTTCCACCACAGGCGGATCTGCCAGCGCCCGCCCTCGGCCTCTCCGCCCATCACGGCATAGAGCTGGCCGTTCCAGCGGGTCAGCAACACGCTTTCGCTGGTCTGCTGTTCGGGCGCCCAGAAGCTGCGCGCCATGGGCAGGATTTCGGTCACCTCGCCGCCATCGTAGCGGGCCTCCATCCGTCCCGCGAGCGCGGTCCAGTTCGGCCCCGCCCGCGGTTCGACCGCCTCCAGTTCGACCTGCCACGGCCCCACCGTCACGGTATCGCCGGGGCGCATGGCCGCCAGACGCTCGGTCGAAAAGGCGCTCTCGCTGGCCATGCCGAACAGCGACACCGCGATCCCCAGATGGGCGACGACCATGCCCCATGTAGCCAGCGGCACCCGCGTCAGCCTGCGGCCCCGCAGCGGAAGCACGCTGGCCACGGCCAGCGCCGCAGCCAGCGCCAGCCCGAGCAGCGGCAGGAGGGCAATTTCGCCCAGCAGGCTGACCAGCACCAGCGCTGCAAGCAGCAGGGCGGCGATCAACGCCAGTTCCTTGCCGATCCGGTCCCACCGGTCCTGCCGCCAGCGCAGCAACGGGCCGACTGCCATGACCAGCAGCATCGGGACGGCGAAGATCGCCGAAACCGGGTTGAAATACGGCGGCCCCACCGAAACCCGAACGCCGAATGCCTCGGTCAGCAAGGGGTACAGCGTGCCGAGCAGCACGATCGCCAGGATCGCGCTCAGCATCACGTTGTTGACCACCAGCGCACCTTCGCGGCTGGCAAAGGCGAAACGCTGGCCTTCGCTGATCGTGGCGGCCCGCAGCGCAAACAGGAGCAGCGCGCCGCCGATGTAGATCGCCAGCAGGGCGAGGATGAAGCTGCCCCGCTCGGGGTCGACAGCGAAGGCGTGCACGCTGGTCAGGATGCCCGAGCGCACGAGGAAGGTGCCGACCATGCTCATCGAGAACGCGACCACGCCCAGCATGATCGTCCACACACGCAAGGCATCGCGCGAGGCCAGGACCGAGACCGAATGAAGCAGCGCGGTAGCCGCCAGCCACGGCATGAGCGAGGCATTCTCGACCGGATCCCAGAACCACCAGCCGCCCCAGCCGAGTTCGTAAAAGGCCCAGTAACTTCCGGCCGTGATCCCGATGGTCAGAAAGACCCACGCACCCAGCACCCAGGGGCGCATGACGCTGGCGAGGTCCGGTGTGACCTGCCGGGTCAGCAAGGCGCCCACGGCGAAGCTGAAGGCCACCGACAGTCCGACATAGCCGAGATACAGCGTCGGCGGGTGAAAGGCGAGGCCGATGTCCTGCAGCAGAGGATTGAGCCCGATGCCCTCTGCCGCGGGCAACGGCAACCGTTCGAACGGGTTGGAGCTCAGGAGGAGAAAGGCGTAGAACCCCAGCGCCACGAACCCCTGCGCGGCCAGGGTCGCCTGCAAGGTCCGTTCCGGCAGCCGGCGTTCGAGCAAGGCGATCAGCGCGCCCGACAGCGCCATGACCATCACCCACAGCAGCATCGAGCCTTCATGATTGCCCCAGGCGCCGGCGATCTTGTAGATCATCGGTTTCAGGGAATGCGAGTTCGCCGCCACCAGTTTGACCGAAAGGTCGGTAATCGCGAACACCCACAGAAGCGCGGCGAAGGCAATGATCGCCAGCCCGCCCTGAACCACCGCCGCGGGGCGGACCAGCCGACCGATCGCGCTCGTCGCCCCTTCCCGAACTGCAAGACCGCCGGCCAGCATCTGCAGCGCGGCCAAAGCCGCGGCGAGCCACAGGGCGGCAAGGCCGAGTTCCGCGATCACTCGAGACCGACCGTCGTTTCCTCGGCCATTCGTGCAGCCTGATGCTCGCTCATTCCTTCAAGTTCGCGTGGAACGTAGTTCTCGTCATGCTTGGCGAGGAGGTTATCGGCCACAAACACCCCGTCCGGGTTCAGCGCGCCCTCGGCCACCACGCCCGATCCTTCGACGAACAGGTCCGGCACGATGCCGGCATAGCGCACCGGAATGCGCGAGGCGTCGCGCCCGGTCACCATGAAGTCGATCGTCACACCATCGGCCTGAGTCTTGAGCGAACCCGGCTCGACCATCCCGCCAAGCCGCACCGCCTGACCTGCGGCGGGGGGATCGTCACGCATCTGTTCGGGGAGATAGAAATAGCTTGCCTGATTGCGCAGCGCATAGATCGCCAGCAACGCCGCCCCGATCAGCGCGATAAGGGCGACAATGACCAGCAGCAGGCGTTGATGCTTGGGCTTGAATGCTTTCATCGGCGGCGCGCCTCGTCGCGTTTGCGCTCAGCCCGGCGCATCGACATCACGCTCCACACTGCCAGCGCAAGAGTGGCGATGATGGTCAGCGCGTAGGCACCGATCACGAACGGCCATTGATCGAGCGATTCGCGCATCAGGCGGTTTCCAGTGCACGCCGCCGCAGCCGTGCTTCGGCCTGCGTTTCGGCCAGCAGCGCGCGCATCCGGGCCAGCACCACTCCGCCGAACAGCAGCGAAAAGCCGGCTGCCGCGATCAGCAGGGGGACGAGGAATTCAGCGTCGATCGCACTCCTGCCCATGGTGATGCTGGGCGGCTGGTGCAGCGAGTTCCACCACACCACGCTGCGATTGATGATCGGGATGTTGATCGCCCCCAGGATGCCGAAGATCGCCGGGATACGCGCCGACACACCTTCGCGCGCAGCCGCTTGCGACAGGGCGATATAGGCAAGATAGAGAAACGCGAGGACGAGCATGCTGGTTAGCCGGCCGTCCCACACCCACCAGGTACCCCAGGTGGGCCGCCCCCAGATCGATCCGGTAGCCAGGCACACCAGCGTGAAGACCAGCCCGGGAAGGGCCGCGGCGCGCGCGGCGATGGCCGCCAGCGGGTGTCGCCAGACGAGATAGACGATGCTGGCGACCGCAATCGCGCTCCACCCGGCCATGCCGAGCCATGCCGCCGGCACGTGGATGAAAAGGATGCGGACTGTTTCTCCCATGAGCCGGTCGGGCGGCACCTGCAGCAGCCCCCAGGCGAGCGCGCTGGCAGCCACGATCAGCCCGCCCGCCAGAAGCGGCAGGGTCAGCCAGCGGGCGATGGTCAGGAACCGTTTCGGATTGGCAAGGCCGTGCATGTCAATTCGCATCGGCGCTATTACAGGGGCGCGCCTGACCCGCAAGTGAAGACGATCAGCGTCCGATCAGCTTTTGCGCCATCCGGTCCGCAACCTGATCGGGCGACGCACCGGTTTCGTCGCTTTGCTGCCAGATCTGCTCCAGCCGGCCGGGGATCAGCGCGATGCGCTTGCGCACCTCGTTGATGTCGCAAGGCGAGGCGTCGTGGCGGCACAGGTATTCGAGCGCAACGGAAATGATGCCGCCGGCATTGATCACATAGTCGGGCGCGTAAAGGATGCCGCGTCCGGCGAGGAGCGGACCGTGTTCGGGGCGCTGCAACTGATTGTTGGCGGCACCGGCCACGATCCGGCAATCGAGCCGCCCGATGCCCGCATCATCGAGGATGGCGCCAAGAGCGTTGGGGCTGAACACATCGCAGGGGACCGACATGATCGCATCGGGCGAAACGGCACGCGCGCCGGTTTCGTGTGCCAGCGCCTGGGCCCGCGCCTCGTCCACGTCGGACACGGTCAGCACCGCCCCCTCCTTGGCCAGCAGCCGGGCGACGCCGCCGCCGACGCTACCGGTGCCCTGGATCGCCACCTCGACCCCGTCGACGCTGTCGCGGCCAAGCCTGTGGGCGACGGCGGCCTTGATGCCGAGGAAGACCCCCAGCGCGGTGAACGGGCCGGGATCGCCGCCAGCGCTGTCTTCGCCGGTTACCGGCAGTCCGGAGACATATCGGGTTCGCTTGGCGACGGCTGCCATATCCGCCTCGGTGATACCGACATCCTCGGCTGTCACGTAGCGCCCGCCCAGACGGTCGACCGCGTCGGCGAAGGCACCAAGCAGTTCGGGGGTCTTGGTGCGCTTGTCGTCCGCCAAGATAACCGCCTTGCCACCGCCCATCGGCAGCCCGGCCATCGCGTTTTTGTAGCTCATCCCGCGGCTGAGACGCAGCGCATCGCGCATCGCACCTTCGGGTTGGGCGTAATGCCAGAAACGGGTTCCGCCGGCTGCCGGTCCGAGATGCGTGGAATGCAGGGCGATGATCGCGGTCAACCCGCTGTGCGGGTCGCGCACAAACTGGACAAGCTCATGATCGTCGTAATCCGCTTCGGTCCAGAATGCCGCCATCTTCCGCTTTCCCGCAAGGTTTTTCTCGAGGCTGCGAAAGGGGGAAAATGGGGCGATCGAGGGGTCTCGAACCCCCGACCTCCGGTACCACAAACCGGCGCTCTAACCAACTGAGCTACGATCGCCACAAGCCCCCGGCCACCGCCGGACAGGGGGCACATACAAGCGGGCCGAACGGCGTCAAGCGACTACCCGCAGTGGGCCGGCCCTGTTACATAAACACTGCCCCGAGGGAAGTGAAAAAGCGTGTTGACGCCAATCAACGCAAGAATGTTTCGCCGGCGTCCAGGTAGGCATTAGATCGGGATTCCGGGACTCCGGCGCAACAGAAAGGGGCGGCATTGCTGCCGCCCCTCTTGCTCGCCAAATGCCCGTGAACGGCGCCGCGCTTACTTCTTCTTGAGGCTGATGCCGCCGAAGCGCTTGTTGAAGGCCGCAACCCGCCCGCCTTCGGAAACCTGCCGCGTGCCGCCGGTCCATGCCGGGTGGCTGGTGGGGTCGATCTCGAGCGTCAGGGTGTCGCCCTCCTTGCCCCAGGTCGAACGGGTCTGGAATTCGCTCCCATCAGTCATCTTGACGGTGATGGTGTGATAGTCGGGATGACCTTCGGCCTTCATGAGTATTCGTCCTTCTAGCTTCGGAACGGTTCCGACCGGTCCAGCTGTGATGGGAAAGGCGCGCCCGTAGCTTTGCCGCGCCCGTTTGACAAGGTCATTCAGGCGCGTCTGCGATCATCGCAGTGAACTGCACCTCGCACGTAACCTTGCCGTCGATCGACGCCTCGCCGGCGAACTTGCACACCCGTGCGCGCTTCTGGACGAACCGGACCTTGAGGTCGAGCAGGACCCCGGGCGTCACCGGGGCGCGGAACTTGGCGTTCTCGATGGCCATGAAATAGACCAGCTTGCTTGATCCCGCGAGCCCGAGGGACTCGACCGCGAGGACCCCCGCGGCCTGCGCCAGCGCCTCGATCTGGAGTACGCCGGGCATGATCGGCGCACCGGGGAAATGACCCTGGAAAAATTGTTCGTTGAAGCTGACCGCCTTGACCGCATGAATCTGCTCGTCGGGGACCAGCTCGGCCACCCGGTCGACCAGCAGGAGGGGGTAACGGTGGGGCAGGCGCTTGAGCACCTCGACGACGTCGAATGCCTGGGTTTCCATGACGACTGCCCCGCCCCGCCCGATCAGCGGCCCGAAGGCTGCGGGGTCGGCTGCTGGGGTTGCTGGGCGGGCTGCGTCGCCTGACCCTGCTGGCGCGCCTGGCCTTGCGCCAGAGCCTGCGCGGCATAGATGGACTGCTGGATTTCCTGGTACAGGGCGACTGCCTGACGCGGCGGCTGGTAGCCGGCGGGCGGTACGATCTGTACCGAGGGCACCTTCGCGTTGAGAGCGGTGATCACCTTGGTGTTGATCGTCGCCGCGGCGGGGGCATAGACCACCGCTTCGGGCGTGAGCAGGATCTGCACTTTGTTCTGCTTCACCACCTCTTCGACCACCGGCCCATACTGCTGCAGCAGTTGGTCGATGGCGTAGACGCGGGCGATCTCGATCTGGTTGCCGAGCTGATCGATCTCGGTTTCCAGCTGGCGGATCTGCGCCGCCTGCGGAGCCGCCTGGGCGGCGCGCTGCTCGGCCTCGTCGAGCTGACCATCGCTGTTCTTGTCAAGCTGCTGGAGCAGCGTCTGGCGCTGATCGCTCTTCTGCTGCAGCTGGGTCGCCTGTGCCTGATAGGTCGTGCCGATCTGCTGGTAGGCAGTCCGGAAGGCGTTCGTGCCGACGATTACCGAAGGCGCGTTGACGATGGCGATATTCCCGCTCACCTGCGCGGCGAGCGGAGCGCCGGCGACGGCAGTGCCGGCAAGGGCCAAAGCGGCGAAAGTCTTGGTCAGGACGTTCATCAGAATTGCGTTCCTACATTGAAGGAGAAGGTCTTGGTGTCGTCACCCGGCTGCTTGCGCAGCACGTGGGAGACGTCGATCCGGAACGGACCGAAGGGGGAATTCCAGTTGACCCCGACGCCGACCGATACCCGCGGCGAGGCACTGTCACCGTAGAACACCTCGCGATAGAAGGTGCTTTCGGGAATGATCGGGGCGTTGGCCGTCCCGTCCGGCGCGGTCGGGCTGGTGACAGTCGTCGTTTGCGGCACCCCGTTGACCGTGATCGTCTGGCTGTACAGCAATTGGCCGTCGGAATTGCGCAGCTGCACGCCGTTGGGGTTGTCTTCCAGGATCGGACGGTCGATCGAGAACAGCGAGCCGACATCGACCCACACCGAAGGCCGTAGCCCCATGTCCTGCGCGCCCGAACCGAGCGGAATGTCGATCTCCGCCCGCCCGAGGTAATAGGCCTTGCCGCCCAGGGCATCGTCGTACTGGCGGCGCCCGCTGCCGCTGCGGAACTCCTCGAGCGTCTGCAGCACGCGCGCGGTATCGGGATCGTTATCGTCATCGAGATAGGGGAGCCGTACGATCCGCGGACCCACGCCGCGAATGTCGAAGCCGCGGAACTGCGGTTCGCCGAGGAAGAACCGGTCGGTCAGGCGAACATCGTCGAACCCCGGGGCGGCATCGCTTTCCAAGGCGCGGATATATCCGCCCTCGGCCGTGAGCGAGAGGATGAAGTTCGAACCGAGATTGGTATACTTGCCGCCCTGGATCCGGCCGCGGACATACTTCACATCGCCGCCGAGCCCCGCGAACTCACCGGTCAGTGAGAGCGATTCGCCGCGGGTCGGCCGATAGCGGCTGTCGAGCGTGTTGTAGTTCAGCGTCAGCCCGAGGATCGAGCTGGTCCGCTTGCCCACCGATTCGCAGATGAAGCGTGTGGCGATGCAATCCTCGATGCCGTCACCGTTGCGGTCGGAGAAGAACTCATCGGCGATCGTGACGTTGTCGTAGTTGAAAGTGTAGCTGCCGATGGCCGACAGGTATTCGGTCAGGGGCACACCGGCGCGCAGCGAAAGGCCGGTGGTCGCCTGGGCGTAGGTGCCGGTCCCGCGGTTGTAATAGTCGTTGTCGAACTCGCGGTGGTACACATCCGCGCCGAACGAAATGTTGCGGTCGAACAGGTAGGGCTCCGAAAAGCTGACCTGCGCGGATTTGGAATAGCGCGAGTAGTTTAGGCTGAGCCCCACCGTCTGGCCCTTGCCGCGGAAATTGCGCTGCCGGATCGAGCCTGCGAGAATGAAGCTTTCGAGCGACGAGAACCCCGCCGAAAGCTGCAGTTCGCCGGTCGATTGCTCCTCGACATTGGCTTCGAGGACGACCCGGTCAGGCGCGCTGCCCTCGACCTGGCTGACGGTGAAGTTTTCCTGGAAGAAACCCAGCGACTTGATCCGCGCCTCGGAGCGCTTGATCGCCAGACTGTTGAAGGCATCGCCTTCGGCCACCCGGAACTCGCGGCGCACGACCTTGTCCTGCGTCAGCGTGTTGCCGTTGACGTCGATCCGCTCGATGTAGACGCGCGGCGCCTCGCGGATGACGAACGTGACGTCCATCGTCTTGGTTTCGGCGTTACGCTGGAAATTGGGCGACACGTCGGCAAAGGCATAGCCGAAGGTGCCGGCCAGTTCGGTCATCTGCTCGACCGTATCCTCGACCTGCTTGGCGTTGTACCAGTCGCCCGCCTGCATCGGCAGCCGCGCGGTCATGCCGGTGCTGTCGAAATCGCGCAGCTGGCTGTCGACCTTGACGTCCCCGAACTTGTAGCGCTCGCCCTCTTCCACCACGTAGGTGATGATGAAATCCTGCCGGTCGGGCGTCAGCTCGGCCACGGCGGAGACGACGCGAAAGTCGGCATAGCCTTCGGTCAGGTAGAAGGTGCGCAGCTGCTGCTGGTCGAATGCCAGGCGATCGGGATCGTAGCTGGTGTTCGAGCTGAGGAAACTGAGCAGGCCGCCGGTCTGCTTGGTCACCATTTCGCCGCGCAGGTCGCCATCGGAGAACTGCTCGTTCCCGATGATGTTGATCTGACGCACCTTGGATTTCGGCCCTTCGTCGATTTCGAAGACAATATCGACACGGTTCTGGCTGAGTTGCACCGACTGAGGCTCGACCGTGGCCGCGAACCGGCCCTGACGCTTGTACAGTTCGATGATCCGGGCGACGTCGGCGCGGACCTTCGACCGGGTGAAGATCTGCCGCGGCGCGAGCTTGATCTCGGGCAGGATCTTGTCGTCCTTGATGCGCTCGTTGCCTTCAAGGATGATGCGGTTGATCACCGGGTTTTCGACCACGGTGATGACGACATCGCCATTGGTGTTGACGACGTTGAAGCTGGCGAACAGCTCGGTCGCGGCAAGGTCCTTCAGCACCTGGTCGCCGACCGCCGGGCTCCACTGGTCACCGGGGCGCAACTGGATGTACGAAATGATCGTCTGCGCTTCGAGGCGTTGGGCACCCGAGACCGAGATGCTGCGCACCGTATCGCCCTGCGCCGGCGTGGCGGCCGGCGGCCCGGCGG
>NZ_JBHWMI010000019.1:0-8815 GCF_043423005.1 Qipengyuania sp.
CAACTGGGGCGATGTCGTCCTCGATCGTCGCGATCACCGCGCCAACGGCGACGGTGTCGCCGACCGCGACCGAATACTGGCCCATCACCCCCGCGACCGGCGACGGAACCTCGACCGCGACCTTGTCGGTCTCCAGGCTGGCGATCGGCTCGTCGAGCGCGACGGCCTCGCCGGGCTTCTTCAGCCATTCGCCGATGGTCGCCTCGGCGACCGATTCGCCCAGAGCGGGGACTTTGACTTCGGTGGACATCGCTGGATCCTAACCTTCAGAATTCGATACGGCGGCGACAAGGGTTGGCGCGCATCGGCTATCCCTTCTTCCGCCGCCGGATTTCGGAGCGGACCGACAGGCCCAGCGCGCTGCCGATCAGCGCGCCCTGCTCGGCCTCGTGGCGCTTGGCGAGCCCGGTGGCGGGCGAGGCGCTGGCGAGACGGCCGGCGTAGCGCGGGCGCGTGACGCCGCGCTTCGCGGCGATGAGCGCTTCCTCGATCAGGCTCTCGACGAAGAACCAGGCGCCGTTGTTGCGCGGTTCCTCCTGGCACCAGACGATGGTTTCCAGGTTGGCCATCCGCCCGATCCGGGCAGCCAGCGGCTCGCCCGGGAAGGGGTAGAGCTGTTCGAGCCGCACGATCGAGACATCCTCGAGCTCGGCCTCGTCGCGGCGTTGCATCAGATCGTAGGCGACCTTGCCGCTGCACAGCACAAGGCGGCGGACCTTGTCGTCGGCGATCTCCTTCATATCGGACTTGATCCGCATGAAGTGATTGTCGCCGGTGAACTCGCCCGCCACCGATTTCGCCAGCGGATGCCGCAAGAGGCTCTTGGGCGTCATGATGACGAGCGGCTTGCGGAACGGACGCAGCATCTGCCGGCGCAGGACGTGGAAATAGTTCGCCGGCGTGGTGATGTTGCACACCTGGATGTTGTCGTTCGCGCACAGTTGGAGGAAGCGTTCCAGACGGGCGCTCGAATGCTCGGGACCCTGTCCTTCGTAGCCATGCGGCAGCAGCATCACGAGGCCGTTGGCCCGCAGCCACTTGGCCTCGCCGCTGGCGATGAACTGATCGATCATGATCTGCGCGCCGTTGACGAAATCGCCGAACTGCGCCTCCCACATCACCAGGGTCTTGGGGTCGGCCATGGCAAAACCGTATTCGAAGCCCAGCACTCCGTATTCCGACAGCGGACTGTCATAGACCTCGAACTTGCCATGGGGCAGGGTCGACAGGGGGATGTACTTGCGCTCCGCCGTCTGATCGACCCAGACCGCATGCCGCTGGCTGAAGGTCCCGCGGCCGGAATCCTGGCCCGACAGGCGAACGCCATAGCCTTCGGTCACGAGGCTGCCGAACGCCAGCGCCTCCGCCGTCGCCCAGTCGAACCCCTCGCCGGACTGGAACATCTCCTTCTTGGCCTCGAGCACGCGGCCGAGGGTCTTGTGGATGGCCAGATCGTCCGGCACCGTCGTCAGCGTACGACCAAGCCTGTCGAACAGCTTGGCCGTGATCGCGGTGTCGACGTTGCGGCGGGCGGTTTCCGGATCGGCGGGCTTGTTCAGCCCCGACCAGCGACCGCCGAACCAGTCCGCGGCATCGGGCTTGTAGTCGGCCGCGGCGGCAAATTCCTGTTCCAGATGGGCGCTGAACTCGGCGCTCATTTCCTCGGCCGTCTGCGCCCCGATCACGCCTTCCTGCTGCAAGCGCTGCGCATAGAGCACGCTCACCTTGGGATGGGCGCGGATCGCATCGTACATCAGCGGCTGGGTGAACTTCGGCTCGTCCGCCTCGTTGTGCCCGAAGCGGCGATAGCACCACATGTCGATCACGATGTCGCGCCCGAAGCGGTGCCGGTATTCGACCGCCAGCTTGCAGGCGAAGGTCACGGCTTCGGGATCGTCGCCGTTGACATGCAGGATCGGCGCCTGGACGCCCTTGGCGACATCCGACGGGTAGGGGCTCGACCGCGCGAATTGCGGCGATGTGGTGAAGCCGATCTGATTGTTGATGACAAAGTGGATGCAGCCGCCGGTGTTGTAGCCCTTGACGCCGGAAAAGCCGAGGCATTCCCACACGATCCCCTGACCCGCAAACGCCGCATCGCCATGAATGAGGACCGGCAGGACCTGCTCGTGCTTCCTGAGATCGTCGCGGATCGCCTGCTGCGCCCGCGCCTTGCCGAGGACGACCGGGTTGACCGCCTCCAGGTGGCTGGGGTTGGGGACCAGGCTCATGTGGACCGAGATGCCGTCGAATTCGCGATCCGTGCTGGTCCCGAGGTGGTACTTGACGTCGCCCGACCCGCCGACATCGTCAGGATTGGCGCTGCCTCCGGAAAACTCGTGGAAGATCACCCGATAGGGCTTGGCCATGACATTGGCGAGGACGTTGAGCCGGCCGCGATGCGCCATCCCGTAGATGATCTCGCGCACGCCCATCTGGCCGCCGTACTTGATCACCGCCTCGAGCGCCGGGATCATGCTTTCGCCACCGTCGAGGCCGAAGCGCTTGGTGCCCACGTATTTCTTGCCGAGGAACTGCTCGTACTGCTCGCCCCGGATGACCGCGGCGAGGATCGCGCGCTTGCCCTCGTCGGTGAAGCGGATCGTCTCGTCCGGGGTCTCGAACCGGTCCTGCAGGAACCGGCGCTCCTCGGTATCGGCGATGTGCATGTATTCGAGGCCGACATGTCCGCAATAGGTTTCGCGCAAGGCCTGGTAGAGGTCGCCGACCGTGACCCATTCGAAGCCGAACACGCCGCCGACATAGACCTGCGTCTGTTCCTGGCCCTCGAACCCATGCCCCGCGAGCGTCAGGTCTTCGGGGATTTCGCGCTTTGCGAGGCCGAGCGGGTCGAGTTGCGCGGCAAGGTGCCCGCGCACGCGAAAGGTGCGCACCAGCAGCATCGCGCGGATCGAATTGTCCGCCGCCTCGACGATCGCCTGCCGGTCGAGCGACTTGCCGCCGGCCTGTGCGGACTTCTCGACCGCAAGGCGCATCTGCGTCGGATCGAGGGCGGCGGTGAGATCGGCCCCGCTGTCGACCACGTCGGCCAGCCAGCGCGGATTGCCCCAGCTGGGACCGGGCTGGCCCCCGTCCTGATCGCCCAGTTCGGGGAGAAAATCGTGGCTTTCGTTACCCATAAAACCGTCCATCAGCCCAAACAATCATCATGGGCACTTTCGTTCGCAGTCGCATTTAAGCGACAACCTGCCTGCGCCGCCCGGTCCGGACCTGCCGCTTTGGGAAAGCCTCCTGCCCGGCTGAGAGATAGACGAGCCCGGGCCGCAACCGTTCCATGCCTGCCGGGCGCGCCAGCCTGAACGGCGGCGCCCCGGCGTCTATGTCAGGCGAGTTCCTTGAGCAGAGCGTCCAGCGTGGTGCCAAGTTCGGACGGCGACTGCGCCACCCGGATGCCGGCATCTTCCATCGCGGCAATCTTGTCCTCGGCGCCGCCCTGCCCGCCCGAGACGATCGCCCCGGCATGGCCCATCCGCCGACCGGGAGGGGCCGTACGGCCCGCGATGAAGCCGACGATCGGCTTCTGGCGGCCTTGCCTGGCCTGCTCCTTGATGAAGGCGGCGGCCTCTTCCTCGGCGCTGCCGCCGATTTCGCCAATCATGATGATGCTTTTGGTCTCGTCGTCGTCGAGGAACAGGTCGAGCACGTCGATGAAGTTGGTTCCGTTGACCGGGTCGCCGCCGATGCCCACCGCCGTGGTCTGGCCAAGGCCGACCTGCGTGGTCTGATGGACGGCTTCGTAGGTGAGCGTGCCACTGCGCGAGACGACGCCCACGGTCCCCTTGCTGAAGATCGAGCCGGGCATGATGCCGATCTTGCATTCGCCCGGGGTCAGCACGCCGGGACAGTTCGGGCCAATGAGGCGGCTCTTGCTGCCGCCGAGCGCGCGCTTGACCCGCACCATGTCGAGCACCGGGATGCCCTCAGTGATGCAGACGATCAGCGGCACCTCGGCATCGATCGCCTCGAGAATCGAATCCGCGGCGAACGGCGGCGGCACGTAGATGCAGCTCGCGGTGGCACCGGTGTCCTTCACCGCCTCGGCAACGCTATCATAGACCGGCAGGCCGATATGCGTGGTGCCGCCCTTACCGGGGGTGACGCCGGCAACCATCTGGGTGCCGTAATCGAGCGCCTGCTGGGTGTGGAAGGTGCCGGTTTCGCCGGTCATTCCCTGGGTGATGACCTTGGTGTTCTTGTCGACGAGGATGCTCATTCTCTTAGCTCCGTGCGGACTGACGCCGAGGTGCCTCGGCGCAGCGCGATCAAATTGAAAAGCCCAAGCGCAATAGCCGCTGCGACAGCGAATGCGCCAAATAGCGGAACGAAAACTGCGATCGCACCGAGTGGACTACCCCAAGTTGCAATCGCTAGCGGAAACGTAGCCACGAGCGAAATCAGGCCCGAGATAAGCAGCCAATTAGCCACTAGATAACGATGGTGGGCCGAAACTGGCATCAGCCGAGCGAGCTATCCAGCCCCTTGCAGGCCACCAGCAGTTCCTCGACCGCGTCAGTCGAGACCTTGAGGTTGCTGCGCTCTTCGTCGGACAGCTCGATTTCGATCACCTCTTCGATGCCGCCCGCGCCGATCACCGCGGGGACGCCGACATACAGCCCGTCGAGGCCGTACTTACCCTCGACATACGCCGCGACGGGGAGGATGCGCTTCTGGTCGCCGAGATAGGCCTCGGCCATGGCGATGGCGCTGGTTGCAGGGGCGTAATAGGCGCTGCCGGTCTTGAGCAGGCCGACGATCTCGCCGCCGCCGCCGCGGGTGCGCTTGACGATCTCGTCGAGGCGGCCGGCATCGACGCCCTTGATCTTGGCGACGTCATGCACCGGAATGCCGCTGATCGTGGAATAGCTGAGCACGGGCACCATGGTATCGCCATGCCCGCCGAGCACGAAGGCGTTCACGTCCTTGACCGAGACGCCGAACTCCCAGGCGAGGAAGGTGGCGAAGCGCGCGCTGTCGAGCACGCCGGCCATGCCGACCACGCGTTCGTGCGGCAGCCCGCTGAACTCGCGCAGCGCCCAGACCATTGCGTCGAGCGGGTTGGTGATGCAGATCACGAAGGCATCGGGCGCGTTGTCGCGGATGCCTTCGCCGACCGCCTTCATCACCTTGAGGTTGATGCCGAGCAGGTCGTCCCGGCTCATGCCGGGCTTGCGCGGAACGCCGGCGGTGACGATCACCACGTCGGCCCCGGCGATGTCGGCATAATCATTGGTGCCGGTGATCTTCGCGTCGAACCCTTCGATCGGCCCGCACTGGCTGAGGTCGAGCGCCTTGCCCTGCGGCACGCCTTCGGCAATGTCGAACAGGACAATGTCGCCCATTTCCTTCTTCGCGGCCAGATGGGCCAGCGTGCCGCCGATCATGCCGGCGCCGATAAGCGCGATCTTCTTGCGAGCCATGCGTTCGTTGCGTCCTTAACCTTGCGCGCGGGAAGGCGGACACGGGCGCCATGGCGCCAGGCCCCATCCCGTCCCGCCGGGCAGGGCGTCCCAAGCTTTGCCAAGCGGACTAAGCCTGCGTGGGATCGATTGCAACCGCCAAATAATATGCGCGCTCGAGGCAATCTGCGAATTTCTCGCAGTAGCAATAAGCAGTTCGTGGAGCCGGCGATTACTCTGTTGCGAGAACAACCGGCTCGGCCAGCTGACGTTCCAGTTCCCCCGCCATATTGCGGTCGAGCGAGAAGCAGATCGCGAGCCACCAGCGGGCGGTCTGCGTGTCTCCTTCTCGATGCGCCTGCCGCGCGTGACCCGCCGCTATTCCGGCGGAGCCGAGCCCGTGTCCGGCAAACAGGCGCAGGGCGGCCGTGGTCCGTTCATCGATATCGTTGGCCGGGATCAGCTGCCGATTGTCGTTCGCGGCGCGGCGGATCGCGCGCCAGGCGAGCGCTCGGGCGATGGGCGAGCGCGAGGCACAGCGGGCGGCAGCGAAGCGAAGAGCCATAGGCGAAAGGTCCTGTTCCGGCGCCAGCGCGCGCCCTGCCGCCGCCTAGACAACCGCGCTCTAAGCATCTGTTCCCCAGCATGATTGACGAGGGGTAAAGCCGGGTCTAACGCCCGGATCAGGCACGGGTGGCCCTTGTCCGCAGGGGCCCGAAGAGGGAACGGGGTGCGATACCCCGGCTGCCCCCGCAACTGTGACCGGGGAGGTCCGCTCCACTATGCCACTGCCGCCATCGGGCGCGCGGGAAGGCGGGGCAAGGCCGGCGATCCGGAAGCCAGGAGACCTGCCCATGCCTGCTGTTCGGCTGCGAGCGGGGTGCCTCGTCAGCAAACGCGATCTGCCGTCATGCGGCAGGCCCGTCAGGAACGGCATGTCGTTCGTGATGGAGTATCGTGTGAAAAAATATCTGCTGTTTCTCGGCGCCGCGCTGGCCCCGGGCGTGGCGTCAGCCCAGGATGCGGGCGAGGCCGCGCTGGCCGACATCATCGCCCGGCAGGATGCCGACCTTGCCGCGCAGGATGCGGTTCCGGCGGCGACTGTGCCGGCCGATGCCGATGATCGCGCTCCGACCATAACCGTCATCGCCAACGGTCTCGGCACGGATATCCGCAACACCGGACAGGCGGTCACCATCATCGGGCAGGCCGAGATCGACGCGGTTCAAGGGGCCGATATCGCCCGCGTCCTGCAACGCACACCGGGCCTTTCGCTGGCCCGCAACGGCGGGGCGGGCAGCTTCACCGGGATCAATATCCGCGGCGGAAGTGCAGAGCAGGTTCTGGTGCTGGTCGATGGGGTGCGCGTGGCGGATCCCGCCGCACCTGCCGGTGGGTTCGATTTCGGCAATGTCATCAGCCCGATGGTAGGCAAGTTCGATATTCTGCGCGGGGCCAACAGCACCATCTGGGGTTCGGACGCCGTGGCCGGAGTGATCGACATCACCACCCGCGCTGAAACCGGGTTCGCCGGTACCTTGGAGTATGGTGCGCGCGACACACTGCTCGCCAGTGCGGCGGCGGGGGTCGACGGGGAGGGCGTCTTCGTCGGCCTCACCGGTTCGTGGTTCCGCACCGACGGCTTTTCCTCCGCGGCCGCCGGCAGCGAGCGGGACGGCTTTCGCCAGTTCGCGATCGGTTCGAGCGCCTTCATCGACCTGACGCCCACCATCGAGCTGTTCGGACATGCCAACGTGCGGCATTCCGAACTGGAGCTCGACGGATATCAATCCGTTGCCCCTTTCGCTCCGATCGATAGTGGCGACCGGCAGGAAACCGCACAGCATTGGGGCGATGTCGGCCTTGCCTATTACGGCAACGATCTCACCCTGCGCGGCGCGTTCAGCCTTGCGCAGACCCGGCGCGACAATACCGACGCGGACGGGCAGCCTCTTTTCGAAAGCGAGGGGCGTTCCCACCGGTTGCAGGTGCGGGGTGAATACCGCCTGCTCGGCGGCCTCGCGCTGGCTTTCGGGGGCGAGCACGAATGGACCCGCTACGACGTTGCCGGCGAGGATGCCGCGCGCACCGAGATCAGCGGCGCCTATGCCCAGCTCGGCTGGGTGATGGGGGCACTGGCGATCCACGCCGGGGGCCGGGTCGATCATCACGCGCTGTTCGGCACGCAGACCAGCTTCGGCGGGGATGCCAGCTATCGCCTTTCCCCCTCCTGGCGTTTGCGGGCCAGCGTGGGCGAGGGGTTCAAGGCGCCCTCGCTGTACCAGCTGTTCGGATTCTACGGCAACCGCGCGCTCGAACCGGAAGAAAGCACCAGCATCGATTTCGGTATCGAACGGGGCGAGCGAGGCCGGGGGCTGCACCTCGCCCTGACTGCCTTTCGCCGGACCAGCGACAATCTCGTCGATTTTACCTACACCGCCGCCCGCCCCGACGGCTTCTATGCCAACACCGCCCGTGCGCGTGCGCAGGGGATAGAAGCGGAAGCCGGGGTCGATCTTGCCGAGGGGCTGCGCCTTTCGGGGGTTTACGCCCTGGTCGATAGCGAGGATCGCGAAACCGGCCGCGCGCTCGCACGGCGCCCCCGGCATATCGCCACCCTCTTTGCCGATTGGGCTGTCGGACCTGACTTGCGGCTTGGCGCCGATCTGCGGATAAGTAGCGGCAGCTTCGACGATGCCGCCAATGCCCGGCGAGTTCCCGGGTACGAGGTGCTCGATCTGCGCGCCGCACTGCCGGTAACGCAAAATCTGGAGCTCTTCGGCCGGGTCGAAAACGTATTCGACGCCGAGTACCAGACGGCGTTCGGCTATGCCTCGCCCGGTCGCGGCGTCTTTGCCGGAGTGAGGGCGCGGATGTGAAGCGCGCAGGCGCGCTCGGCCTTGCGCTGGCATTGATCGCCAGTGCTTGCGCCGGGGGCGGGGAGGGCAGCCGCCCCGCGCCCGGACAGCCGCCGCGGATCGTCAGCCTCAATCCCTGCACCGACGCGATCCTGGCGAAGGTCGCCGACCGGGATCAGCTCCTCGCGATATCGCATTACAGCAAGGACCCTGCCGCGAGTTCGATGGCTGCCGCAGACGCCGCACGCTATCAGGCGACAGGAGGCGATGTCGAGGAAATCCTCGCGCTGGCGCCGGATGTCGTCGTCGCTTCGGTGTTCCTCGATCCGGCGACCCGCAACGCGCTCGAAGACCTCGGAGTGCGAGTGCAGACCTACGGCATGGCGACCAGCATCGCGGAAAGCGAGGCACAGGTACGCGCCCTTGCCGGGTTGGCGGGCCACCCCGCCCGGGGCGAAGCACTGGTGGCGGACATGCGCGCCGCCCACGGGGTCGTCACGGGGTGGGCGCAGGAACGTCCCGACTGGCGGGACTCAAGTT